>CATQHX010000010.1 GCA_958296065.1 Vicinamibacterales bacterium
CGCGGACGGCTTCGACAGGAGACGGCCGTCGAGCTCGGGCGCCTGCTCCGCGACGGCACGATCGCGCGGCAAGAGCCCGACGGGCAGGAGATCGCGGACTCGATGGAGCGGGCCGTCGTCACGGCGACCGGCGATATCGAGTGGAGCGAAGTCTGCTACTGCGATACGCCGCTCCGGCACGAGCGGGCCACCGTGTACGACCGCTTCTTCGACGACCTTACGACCGAACCGATTGAGGGCTACCGGTCGCACGCCGGCCGCCCTCTTCTCGACCACCTCGATCGCCTCGCGGAGCCGACTCGCCGCCCCACCCCCGGCCTGACCTCTTGATGCGTCATGCTACGGACGCGTCGATGTACGAATCGCGTTGGCAGGCCGCACGCCGGGCACGGCGTCTTGCCGGCCCACGCGGCAGTATGATGAGCGCATCCATGCCAGCAGCAATCTCGCGGCGTCGCTTCCGGACCGGAATCGTCCTGTGGATTCTCCTGTGCTCGGTGGTCGTCGCCGCGGGTCGATCCGCGGCGCAGACCGCGCTCGATCCCCCGGCGGACCTCCCGCGAGCCATCCCGATCTTTCCGCTGCAGGACATCATGCTGTTCCCCGACGCGTCGCGGCCGCTCCACATCTTCGAGCCGCGCTACCGCGAGATGGTGGCCGACGCGCTCGAGGGCGACCGCATCATCGGCATGGTCATGCTGCACGCGGGATACGAGGACGAGTACGCCGGCAACCCGCCAATCTACGACATCGGCTGTGCCGGCGTGATCACGAACGTGCAGCGCCTGGAGGATGGCCGCTACAACATCGTGCTCAGCGGACTGGTGAAGTTCCGGATCACGAGCGAGGATCGGAGCCGCTCCTACCGCGTGGCCGAAATCGACGCCATTCCGGAACCGCTGGACGAGAGCGACCGGGATGCGCTCCGCGGGCACCGCCCGCTGCTGATGGAGTTGCTCGGGTCCGTCGCGCCGGGTCAGACGCCGACGCCGGACGAGCTGCCGGACGAGATGCTGGTCAACGGACTCGCCCAGTTCCTGGGAATGTCGGCGCTCGATCGACTCGATCTGCTCCGGCAGGAAGGGCCGCTGGCGCGGGCGGATGCATTGATCGACCTCCTCGAGCGGGGAGAGCTCTCGCGGTGAAGCGAGGGCGCTGGCGCGGCCAGGAGCTTGCGACGTGGAACGCAACGGAGCGAGTTCCGCGGCCCCAGCCCCTGGGGCGGTAGGGGCTGGGGCCAGACACGGAGCGTGGCGACGGGTTTGGCGGCACCGAATGCGAAAGGCTGCCGCTGAGAGAGCCGAACAAAGGACTTGGCAGGTTAGAGAGGCGGGAGACAATGGCCAGAGCGGGAAGCACCTCGGGTGAATCGGTGACACAGGGTCAGGTCACACGTCGTCAGGCGCTGGCGGGCGTCGGCGCGGTCCTCGGTTCCGCGGCGGTCCTGCGGGAGCTGCCCGGCCACGCGGCGGCCACGCGCCCCGCACCCGCGCAGAGCACCCTCACGCCGGCCGAGCAGGCCGAAGCGATCGGTCCCTACGATCCGAGCTGGCTGCCGGACGGCGTCCGCTCGCGCTTCGTGCACAACATCAACGGCCTCACGATGCACGTCCTGGAGGCCGGCTTCGAGACCGGGGGCCGCCCGGCCCTGCTCCTCCTGCACGGCTTCCCGGAGCTCGCCTACAGTTGGCGGCACGTCATGGCGGCGCTCGCCGACGCCGGCTACCACGTCATCGCTCCCGATCAGCGCGGCTACGGCCGCACCACCGGCTGGAGCGCCGACTACGACGGCAGTCTGCGCCCGTTCAGCCGGCTGAACGCGGTGCGCGACGCGCTGGCGCTGGTCTCGGCATTCGGCTACCGCTCGATGGATGCGGTGATCGGCCACGACTTCGGCTCCCCCGTCGCCGCCTGGTCGGCGGTCGCCCGGCCGGACGTCTTCCGCGCCGTCGCCCTGATGAGCGCCCCGTTCGGCGGCACCCCGACGTTCCCGTTCGACACCGCGGACGACGGTCCCCCGTCCGATCCGGCTGCCGGCCCGGACATCTACGAGGAGATGGCGCGCCTGCCCCGCCCGCGCAAGCACTACCAGCGCTACTACCGCACGCGGGAGGCGAACGAGAACATGTGGCGCGCGACGCAGGGCGTCCACGACTTCATGCGCGCCTACTACCACCACAAGAGCGCCGACTGGGCCGAGAACCGGCCCTACCGGCTGGCGGGATGGACGGCGACCGAGGTCGCCAAGATGCCGACCTACTACATCATGGACCTGGAGATGGGCATGGCCGAGACCGTGGCGCAGCACATGCCCACGCCGGCCGAGATCGCCGCCAACCGGTGGCTGCCCGACAGCCAGTTGCACGTCTACGCCGTCGAGTACGAGCGCAACGGCTTCCAGGGAGGCCTGCAGTGGTACCGGTCAGGCGGCGTCATCACGGACGAGCCGCTCACGTTCGCGGGCCGCACCATCGACATCCCGTCGCTCTTCATCGCCGGGTCGAGCGACTGGGGCGCCTACCAGCGGCCCGGCTCGCTGGAGCGGATGCAGGAGAGCGCCTGCACGGACATGCGCGGCGTGCACTTCGTCGACGGCGCGGGACACTGGGTGCAGCAGGAGCAGCCGGAGGAGACGACGCGGCTGCTGCTGGAGTTCCTGAGGGAGGCGTAGCCGGGAGCCGTCGCCCCTGCGGCCCCGCTTGCCCATCCCGGCTACGTGGATGGCGCCGTGGACCAAGTCGAGCCGGGGGTAGCGGCGCCAGCGTCCGACAGCTTCGAAGCCCACGTTCATGACTCCACGCAGCGTCGAGAGTTTCCTCGCGCGGTTCACCCTCGCTCTGCTGCTCGTCTACGTGCCGCTGGAGACGTGGACCTCCTGGCCCGCCCTGTCGAACCCGTTCTATCTCGTGGACGCGGTCGGCTTCGCGCTGCTGCTCTGGGGTGCGCTTGCGTCGCTGCGCGCCCGCCCCGATGTCGACCCCGGCGTGCTCTGCGCCGGATACGCGTGGAGCGCGGCCAACGGCTGGCGGGCTTTGGCGCTCCGCATCGAGACCCTGCAACAGGGCGGCGAGATAAACGTCACGCTCGTCTGGCTGCTCGTCATCGGAGAGGTCGTGGCGCTGACCGGACTCGCGCTGCTCCTCCTGCTCGTGGTGGAATCGCGGCGACTGTCGAGAGTTGAACACAGGCGGGATTGAGGCGGACCCGTGAAATCGGGCTCATACCGTGATCGGCGTCACTGCGACACTCGGCGCGAGTCGGTCGCCGGCCGTGCGCTCGAAAGGGCTCGCGAGGAGACGCTGCGTGCTCATGGGGCGCTGTCCAGCATGGACGTGCGCAGTGTGATAGCTTGGCTGCGAGGCACAAGGCAACCATGAGGCCATCCTTGTTTCCGCCGCGGTCGGTGGCCTGGGGAATCGCGATCGCCGCCGCGACGGCGGCAGCGTTCGGCCAGCTCGTTGGCGCCCCCCGGGGTCTGGCCGTCTTGACTGGGCTGTCCGCCGGTGCGTGCACCCTGATCCTCCTCGCGGTTGCGCGCGACGGGCGGTTCAACGTGCTGGGAAGCATGACGCCCGCGAGACGATCGAGACCCGGCCTGCAGATATTCGCCAACCTCGTCATTCTGACGCCGGCGCTCGTGGCCACCAGCTTTCTCGAGTTGACGCCGGCAAGCGACGTGACGCTCAAGGTGCTGCTCCTGCTGACCGGAGCGGCTGCCTGCGCGCTCGGCTGCATGATCGGAACGTTGTATCAACTCGAGGGTGACAATGCCGTCCCGGATCCGCGCCTCCATGGCGTGACTCCGTCGCCAGACGACCGGCACTCCACTCCATGATCAGACGCCGCACGGGATTACGAACGCCCCGACGGCACACGCCAGCGCTGCTGCTCCTCGCCGGGTTCCTGGCGTCGCTCTCGTCGGCGTCCGCCGAGCCGGTCGAGCACCGCGTGGTCATCATCGCCTACGACACCAACGACGTGCGGCTGCCGATGGCGCTCGACGCTATCGCGTTCTGGAACGACGTCATGGCAGAGCTTGGCCTGAACGTGCGACTGGTCGAGGAGCTCCACATCGGCTCACCCGTCACCCGTGCGCTGGAGAACTACGCGCGGTCGATCTCCCAGCGGGCCGGGCGCCTGCGCGGCGGGCCGGGGGAGCCGGACGCGCCGGCCGAGATCACCGACTTCGGCGTCCAGGCCGTCCTGCTGCTCTCGCGCCAGGACCTGATGTCGTTCGCCTGGCCCCTGCCACGCTACCCCGGCCACTTCGTCGCGATCGAGGAGGATCGCACCGCGATGGCCGTCAACCCGAACATCGCGCGGAACATCATCGCGCACGAGATCGGCCACACCCTCGGGCTGCGCCACAGCCGCGATCCGACGACCCTGATGTGCGGCCCCTGCCGCACCCACGAGCTCGCCGTGGACCGGCCGGAATACATGCGCCTGACCGAGCGCGACCACCGGCGGCTCATCGAGCGCTACGGCTCCCGCCCGGAGCGCTAGCCGTCGAACGCGCGGACGCCTGGAGAAGGTTGGCTGGATGGACAGTGGAGCCGCCGGACCGCGATTTCCAGGCCAGGCGGGGATCCGACTATGATTGGCGGCGCGAGCCGCGCCCGGAAGCACATGCCGGCGGGCCGGCGCCGCCAGCGGAGCAGCAACCAATCCGTTCGTCCCACTCGTTGGATGGAGGAGTGACACGATGTTGAAGCAGAAGCGGTACCTCGTCGCGATCCTCGGTCTGGTGGTCTTCGGCCTCGGCTACGCGGCCGGCCAGTTCTCCGCGTTCGAGAGCGTCGCCCAGGCGCAGGGGGAGCGCATCTTCGAGATGCGCACCTACACCGCGCACCCGGGCCGTCTCGACGCCCTGAACGCCCGGTTCCGTGACCATACGACGCGGATCTTCGAGAAGCACGGCATGACCAACGTCGGCTACTGGACCCCGCAGGAAGCGCCGCTGGCCGAGAACACCCTGGTCTACATCCTGGCGCATGACAGCCGCGAGGCGGGCCAGGCGAGCTGGGACGCGTTCCGGGCGGATCCCGAATGGGCACAGGTGGCCGAGGAATCGCAGCGCGACGGCCGGATCGTGGAGAGTGTCGACGTGCTGTGGCTTGAGGCTACCGACTACTCGAAGATCAAGTAGCGGCGACTGAATCGGCGGGGAACAGTGCCGGGGCGCGGCGCGTCCCGGCACTACCCTCACGCGTTCGCGCTGGTCTGCCGTCAGCCACGACTTCACCCCACCGCGGCTGCGATTCCGGTCACTTGACCGGCTTCACGCCGCCCTTGCGACCAAGGCCGTAGCCCACCCTGAAGACGTCGGGGATGTTCACCCGGCCGTCGAACAGGCGGTAAAACACACGCAACGCTTCGAGATCCCTGCGCACGCCGTCTGGCCCTTGGTCGATGTGGCGCGGCGGCAACTTCCCAGACGGCGTCGAACGGTATTGAGGCGCAAGACGGCCCTGCAGGAACGCCTTGCAGGTCTCCCAGAGCTTGTGCACAAGCTGCTTGTGCGCCTTCTCTGCGGGCGTGCCGGTCGCGTCGACAGGCATACCTTGGGATAGCATCACCGCCTTCATGCCGCCATGCCGCACTCTGCGCTGAACCCGTACAACTGATCGGCGTTCGCCCACCGTTCATCGTCGTACAGCAGCTCGGCATCCTCCCAATGCCGGCTGTGCGCGTCCGAGAAATCCGGCGGGTACGCCATTGCAGCCGACTAGAACCGCGACGCCGCCATCCACGTATCCGACCGCGCCCAGCTCTTCTCGAACTCCGCGTCGACGTCCGGCGATCCCTTGCCCTGCGCCTCCAGCGCCTGCTGCAACCCGAACAGCGACCAGCCGTTGTTCGGATGGTCCTCCAATTCCTCGCGGTAGACCCGCTCGGCGTCGGCGAAGCGCCCTGCCTCGATCAGCGCCGCGCCCAGCCAGTGCCTGGCGGCGAACGGCAGCGGCTCCGGCTCCGAGTACTCCAGCCGGTCCTCCACCTCGACGGCCCGCTCGAACGCCTCGATGGCCGCGTGCAGGTGGCCTTCGGCCCGCCGGATCTCGCCCTCCAGAATGCCGCCGACGGTCTTCAGCAGCAGCTCCGCCGAGTCGAACCGGAAGCGGGAATTGGTCTCGTCGGCCAGCTTCAGCACGCGGTCCAGGTATACCTGCGCGAAGTCGGCGTCGCCGGTGCGCAGGTGCGCATAGCCCTGCGCGAAGTCCCAGAGACCGCCGGAGCCGTCCTGCTCGGGACGCTCGGTGACCGCGAGCACCTCGTCGAAGCGCCCGAACCGGATCAGCGTCAGCACGTGGAAGACGCTGTCGCCGGTCAGCTTGGCGTAGTCCTTGCCGGCCTGAATGGCGATGGCGCCCTGCCCGTCCATGGACGCCGCGAAGAGCAGCATGTGGAGGTTGTGGGTCGGGTAGATGGCCACCCCCTCGCCCACTTCCGCCTTGAGATCCGAATGCCACGCATCGAGGTTGGCGCGCACGCCGTCTGCCCAGCGGCCAATCTCGTTCCAGGTGTGCGACGGCATGTGGTTGATGTGGCTGGCCCCGGGGATCTCGCTGCCCAGGTGCTCGGCGCACCCGGACGCGAGGCCGGGATTCACGGTCGACTCGGTCGCGTGGATGTAGAGGTGGCAGGCGCCCGGGTGCGTGATGTCGCGGTCGAGGACGCTCTCCAGGACGCCGTGCAGCCGCTGCACGTTGGGATCGTTCAGATCGCGGGTGCCGCGGCGGGGCTCCAGCAGGAAGAGGGCGTCGCCGTAGAGGGTCACCGCGTCGAGGTCGTCCGGATACGCCTCCGACAGCTTCCGCATGGCCTCGGCGTAGGCCTCGTCCTGGTCGCGCCGCTGCGCCGGATCGAAGTCCTCGACGTAGCGGGTGGTGATCGCCTCGATGTAGGCCCGCTCCTTCTCGCTCGCGCTGTCGATGCGGGCAACCGCCTCCTGCATCGCCGCGTAGGCGTGGGGGGCCTCGAAGGGGCGCATCGGGCCGTTGAGGTACGAACCCCAGGCCCACGCCTCGCCCCAGTAGCAGATGGCGCAGTCCGGATCGTGCTTCCACGACTCGCGGAAGGAGCGCACCGCGTCCTCCTTGCCGAAGGCGTACATCAGCCGGAAGCCCTGGTCGAAGTAGGCCTGCGCCTTCTCGTTGTCCGACGAGATGCGATGGTGGTGGTCGCCGAGGGCGGTCTCGTAGAGCGGCATCGACTCGGAGAAGCTCTCCGGCAGCTCGGCCGAGGCGTCGGCGGGGCCGCCGCCGTGGTCGTGCTGCGCGAGCGCGGGCGCGGCGACCAACGCACACGCCGCCAGGAGTAGTACGTTCACGATAAAGTCGGACTTGCGGTTGGTCATCGGACTCTCGTTCCTCTCATCGGGGTTGACTGAACTTCCAATGATACCGCCCGGGGCGGAGGTGCCCGGGGCGGAGGTGCCCGGGGCGGAGGTGCCCGGGGCGGAGGTGCCCGGAGCGCGAAGATCCGGTATACCACCGGTCGCGACGGGTGCGGTATGCTGTGGGAACCATGACGCGCCGGGTCGCGGTGCTCGCGGTGCTCGCGTTCCTCCTGTCCGGCCTGCTGGCCGCCGCGGCGGCGCAGTGGGGATGGGGGGTCGGGGAGGGCAACATGCCCGTGCGCTTCCCGCCCGCCTCGATGCCGGACCGCGGCTTCACGTTCTGCAAACTGATGTACGACCAGGTGCGCTACGAAGCGCTCGGCATGGGCTGGTCGACCGACTATCCGTACGCCGGCATCAACCTGATGCACCGGGTCGAAGACTTGACGACGACCCACGTCAGCAAGGACCGCCGCGGCGATCCCAACCACTGGGTCGTACGCCTCACGGACGACCAGTTGTTCAACTGCCCGTTCGTCATGGCCGCCGATGTCGGCACGATCGGGATGAGCGCCGCCGAAGCGGCGCGCCTCCGGGAGTACCTGCTCAAGGGCGGCTTCCTCTGGGTGGACGATTTCTGGGGGCCGCGCGCCTGGGACCACTGGGTGAGCGAGATCTCCCGCGTGCTGCCGCCGTCGCAGTATCCCATCAGGGACGTACCGCTCGACCATCCGGTGTTCCGCGCGCTGACGCACGTCGAGAAGGTGCCCCAGATCACGTCGATCCAGTTCTGGTACCGCTCGCGGGGACGCACGACCTCCGAACGGGGACGCGACAGCGACGTGGTCCATTTCCGGGCGATCAGCGACGAGCACGGCCGGTTCCTGGTCGTGATGACGCACAACACCGACGTGGCGGATGCCTGGGAACGTGAAGGCGACGATCCGCGCTTCTTCGAACAGTTCTCGCCCGACGGCTACGGCCTCGGCATCAACGTGGTCCTCTACTCGATGAGCCGCTGACGGTCGCCGGACGGCATCCCCGTGATCCGGAACAGCCCATGACGACACAGCGGGAATCCCGTCCGCGGGAAAACGCCGGCGTCTGTGCAGCGGTCGGAGCCGCCACCGGCACGGCCCTGAACCAGCCGGTCATCGGCCCGTTCGCGGAGTTCACCCCGATGGAGATTGCCCCATGACTGCACGCTTCTCGCGCCGCGCTTTTCTCGGCAGCGTCCCGGCGCTCGCCGCGCTCCCATCCCTTTCGGCTTCCGCCGCGCCGGCGCCGCGCCTCCCGCTCGGACAGGCCGAGCTCGGACTCCGCATCACGGGCATGGAGCAGATCGTGGTGCGCGCCACGGCTCGCACGAACTGGATCTTCGTGCGGCTGTCGACCAACGACGGCGCCACCGGCCTGGGCGAAGCGTCGATGGGACGGTTGACCGAGCTGACCGAGCTGACCGAGTTCTTCGAGCTCGTCCGCGACCGCTCGCCGTTCGAGATCCAGCGCTACCGGCAGCAGGGCCGTGCCCGGGCGGCGGCGGGCGACCGGCGGTTGGCGACCGCGTTCAGCGCGATCGAGCAGGCCCAATGGGACCTGGTCGGCAAGGCGCTGCAGGCGCCGGCCTACGACCTGACCGGCGGCGCGTTGCGCACCGAGCTTCCGGCCTACGCGAACATCAACCGTGCCACGTCGGAGCGCACGCCGGAAGGTTTCGCCGCCAACGCGCTGCAGGCCGTGGAGGACGGCTTCCGCGCCATCAAGGCGGCGCCGTTCGACGGGTTCCCGTCGCTCGATAGCCCGGCCGCCGAGGTCGAGGCGGCAGCCGAGCTGGGCATCGCCTGCATCGAGGCGATGCGGGCGGCCATCGGACCGGACGTCGACCTCAAGATCGACGTCCACAGCTTCTTCGACGTGCCGCTGGCGATCGAGGTCGCCGAGCGACTCCAGCCGCAGGCGCTGTCCTGGTACGAGGAGCCGGTGCCCCCGACCGACCTGGAGAGCACCAAGGCGATCAAGGACGGCATCGACCAGACGATGGCCGGCGGCGAGTTCCTGTTCGGCGTCGAGGGCTTCGCTCCGCTGTGCCGGGAGCGCGCGGTGGACATCATCATGCCCGACGTCAAGCACTGCGGCGGCGTCGCCGAACTGGGCCGCATCGCCACCGTCGCCGAACTGCACGACGTGCTCGTCTCGCCGCACAATCCGAGCGGGCCGGTCAGCACGATGGTCTCGGCCAGCGTCTGCGCGGGGCTCTCGAACTTCGACATCCTGGAGTATCAGTGGCACGAGGTGCCGTGGCGCGGCGACCTGATCGATGCGCCGGAGCGCTTCACAAACGGGATTCTGCAAGTGCCGGACGGACCGGGATTCGGCATCACCCTGAACGACACCCTGGCGCGCGAACACGCCTGAGATTCGCGGGCGGCGACGGAGGCAGCGGACGCGATGCAGATTCGGACGGTCGACGCACTGGAAGTGATTGATTCCCGCGGCAATCCGACGGTTGAGGCGCGCGTCCATCTCGACGACGGCACCGTCGCGGAGGCCCGCGTGCCGTCCGGCGCTTCGACCGGCGAGCGCGAGGCTACGGAGCTGCGGGACGGCGGCACGCGCTACGGCGGCAAGGGCGTGCAACGGGCCGTGGCCAACGTCAACGGTGAGATCAACCACGCGCTTGCCGGCCACGACGCCGCGAACCAGCGCGAACTCGACCAGCGGATGATCGATCTCGACGGCACCCCGAACAAGTCGCGGCTTGGCGCCAACGCGATTCTCGGCGTGTCCATGGCGGCGGCGCGGGCCGCCGCGGCCTCGGCGGGCGTTTCCCTGTACCGCCATCTCGGAGGCGACGACGCAGCGGTCCTGCCGGTGCCCTGCCTCAACGTCATCAACGGCGGCCGGCACGCCGACAACACGGTCGATTTCCAGGAGTTCAAGATCGCCCCGCACAACGCGCCGTCCTTCGCCGAAGCACTCCGGATGGGCATCGAGGCCTTCCATGCGCTGCGGGGGCTCCTGCAGAGCCGCGGCAAGTCGACGGGTATCGGCGACGAAGGCGGGTTCGCCCCTGACCTGGCGAGCAACGAGGAGGCGGTCGAGCTCATTCTCGAGGCCATCGAGAAAGCCGGCTACCGTCCCGGGACCGACATCGCGATCTGCCTCGATCCGGCGACCAGCGAGATGTGGCGCGACGGATCCTACGTCGCGTTCAAGTCGGACCAGTCCATACGGACCACGGACGCGATGATCGAGCTCTGGGGCGGCTGGATCGACCGTTATCCGATCGTGCTGATCGAGGACGCGCTGGCCGAGAACGACTGGAACGGATGGGCGCGGATCACCGCGGCGCTCGGATCGAGAATCGAGCTGGTGGGCGATGACCTGTTCTGCACGAACCCCGCCATCCTGCAGCGGGGCATCGACGGCGGCGTCGCCAACTCCATCCTCGTCAAGCTGAACCAGATCGGGACGGTCTCGGAAACACTCGACACGGTTCGCCTGGCGCAGCGGCACGGCTACGGCGCCTACATGTCGCACCGCTCCGGAGAAACCGAGGACACCTTCATCGCGGACCTCGCCGTCGCCACCGGTTGCGGACACATCAAGACCGGCTCCGGCTGCCGCGGCGAGCGGACGGCGAAGTTCAACCGCCTGCTGCGCATCGAGCACGAGCTGGGCGACCGGGCGCGGTTCGCCGGGCTCGGCGGCTTCCGGCAGTCGGTGCTGACCGGTTGACGAGCCGGGAGGCCCTCCCGTGAAGGTCGAGACGCTCGTCCGGCGCTTCTACCACGACCTCTGGAACGAGTTCGACGCCACTCTCATCCCGGTGCTGCTCACCGAAGACGTGACCGTCCGCGGAGCGCTCGGTCGCCACGCGGCCGGCCACGCGGCGTTCGCCGACTACCTGGAGCTGGTGCGCAGCGCGTTCCCGGACTTCGAGCAGACCATCGAAGTCGTGGAGGTCGATGCCGTCGGCGGCTCGGCGTTCGTGCGGCTACGTTGCCGCGGCACGCATCGGGGCGCGTTGTTCGGCCTGCCCGCCACCGGCCGGCGCATCGCGTACGAAGGAGCCGCCCGCTTCGAAACCCGCAACGGTCGGATCGCCGACATCTGGATCCTGGGAGACCTGTACGGTCTCGTGCGACAGGTCAGGGCCAAACGGGAATAGACAGGGAGGCGCCGGGGTCGGGAACCAACGAAGGGCGTCGTCTCGAGCGCTTCGAGACGACTCCCCCGCCTCGAGAACGAGGCTCACGGGCAGCGGGTCAGAAGTCGAAGTCGCCGCCACCGAATCCGAAGCCGATACCGGCGCCGAAGATCCGCGACGCGGCGGTGTTGTTGCCCGCCACCACCTGTCCGAAGAACACGTTCAGATTGATGGTATCGGTGACGTTGGCCAGCAGCCGCCCGCCGACGATGTGCGCGTCTTCCTGCAACCCTGGAAACCGGCTCGGCGAGAAGCCCGGCCCGCCGATGTCGATGCCGGACAACGCGTTGATCATTCGATAATCGACGCCGAGCGTGACCGCGCTGCCGGCCGGAATGAACAGGCCCAGGTTCACGAACACGTCGTTGGGGACATCGACCGTCTCTCCCGACGCCATGGCTCCGCCCACGGCCTGGGTGTTGACTTCCGTGCTGCCGCGCATCCGGAAGCCGAGCTCGGCCGAGAACCCGGCCGCGTTGCCGAACTTGCCGATGATGAGCGAAGTCTCGACGCCGTGCCCGCCGTCTCCCAGCGAATTGATGTAGCCGGTGTCGTAGGCGCCGGCCAGGATCCCGCCCACCCGCACGGCGACGCTCGGCGCGTCGCTGATCAACTCGTCGACCAGCCGGAAGGTCAGGGCGACATTGGAGTCGAACAGGCCGCTGTAGCTCTCCCGGCCGCCGGAAGGACCGACGCCTCCCGTGACGAAGCTCGACGCAAACGCGGACTGTATGTCGAGCGCCACGAAGTCGTTCACCGCGTAGTTCGCCGCGAACCACATCGTGTTCTGCGCCAGACTGGCGTCGGTCGCGCCGAGCGGCCCCGGCGTCTTCATGCCGTCGACCCCCCGCCAGAACTCCTTGGCGCTCTGGTTGGCATAGGTGAAGCTGATGGTGCCGGTCCCCGGCTCGGCGATCCAGGGCGTGCCCTGGGCGAACGCCGGCTGGGAATACAGGCTGGCAGCCATCGCCGCGACGGCGACTCCGGTCCTGAACACACGAAGGTTATGCAACATCACGTCTCGGTTCCTCTATTGACTACAGATCGATTCCCGGGTCGCCCCGAGCCCGGTTGGCCGGGAACTCGTCGTCTGGCGGTTCCGTTTCTACGCAGGCGACCACGCCGCAGCACTTCGCTTCGCTGCGTTCTGCGCCGCAAGCTCCTAGCCGAGCTTGTAGCGGCGCGTCAGGAAGTAGTAGACCAACTCCAGCTTGAGCGTGCACTCGTCGCCCTGCACCGCTGCTCCACCACACAGCGCGGTCACTTCCGCGGTGACATCACCGGCCGCATGCGCCGCTTCGAGGTCGGCCCGCAGGGTCTCGGCCCGGGTGCGGTCGAGCCGCTGCACGGGACAGTCGTTGCAGACGAGCGCGTCGAACGTGAGGGCCTTGCCCTGCGAGTACGCGGCGCGCGGGCTCACCTTGCCGGCGCCGGCGCCGATGGACCCGGACGCCTCGGCCCAACCGTGGACCAGCAGGACAGCGACAGCAAGCAACACGCCCAGAAACACAGATCGCTTCATTTTCTCCTCCAGTGTCGGAGCCTGATTCAGTGGTTGGCCGCAAAACTCTGTTGCGCCAGCAGCAGCGGACGCGGTCCCGCGTCAGCGTTGCTGCCGGTTCAGGCTCCAGTCGTAGTCGTACTCCAGCGCCCCTTCGAAGCCCTCCAGGAATTCCCCGAGTTCGTCCTCGGCGTGCTCGACCAGGTGCTCCATCACCGTTTCTTCCGTGTTTCCGAAGTCCTCGGTGTACCAGTCGTAGATGCTCGAGATGACGATGAAATCCTCGTCGACGACGTCGACGCCCCGCGGGTTGTTCACGTAGTCCCGCGCGCCGGCGTCCAGCAACGCCTCGGTGTTGTCGGCGGTGAAGGCCGTATCGAGCAGGTGCGGGCAGCCGTAGGCCGCGCAGTTGACGGCGTAGTGAATCCGCTCGTCCTGCCAGATCGGACGCAGGATGCCGTGCTCCATGTGGTTCAGGGTCAGGTCCTCGCCGGCGACGTTGGCGTGCACGTCGTCCCACGGCCCCGTGTAGGGGACCACGCCCTCATGGATGTCCCGAATCGTGTCCACCGGATAGGCATCCAACACGACCTTGACGGTCAGCGCGTTGTAGAAGTTGATCCAGTACGCCATCTGCTCCGCGCGGTTGTAGTCGCGGGGATCGAGCCCCTGCAGGTAGTCGAGATAGCCGGCCAGCTTCGCGGCGTCCCCGGCATCGGCCTCGAGCGCCTCGTAGTCGACCAGGTTGACGCCCGACTCGTCGGCTGCGACATATGCGTCCAGGATGTCCTGCCAGGGGGTGTGATCGATACGCTCGACGCGGGATTCGTCGCTGGTGTCCCAACCCTCGATCTCTTCCGGCTCCGGCGCGCCGCAGGCGGCGGCAAACAGAAGCGCGCCGAACAGCGCCGCGAAGGTGCGGCGTCGGTACGGCTCACGTTCTCGAGGGCGGTGGTTTCCCGCGGGCTTCATGGTCGCTGGTCCTCGTGTCGCGAATGCACCGCCTGTGCGCTCTACACTACCCATCTCCGCACTCCCTCCGTTGGGATTCGTGCTCATTCGAAGCTACAGCTACGCTCCTACCTGTCTGGACGCTGCAGGACGCCAAAGCGGACGATCGTGCCGAGAATACCAGCGCTGGCGCCGAGAACGCCCCTTACCGTGCCTCCGACCTTCGAGCGGCCGAAACGCCGCCGCAGCGAATCGACCGGTACCTCGACGACGGGCAGGCGCCGCTGTATCGCCTTGATCTGCATCTCGACCGTCCAGCCGTAGGCTGTGTCGCGCATGTCGAGCGCGCGCAACGCGACGGAACGAATGGCCCGAAAGGGGCCGAGGTCGCTCACCCTGTGACCCCAGAGCAATCGAATCAGCACCGAGGCCACGCGGTTGCCGGCGATCTGCGGTAGCGACAACGCGCCCGGCTCCATCCGCCCCAGAACCCGGGAACCGATCACCAGATCGGCGCCATCCGCGATCGCGCGCAGCAGGTCACGGGCCTGTCCTTCCTTGCATGACCGGTCGCCGTCCACGAACAGAATCACGTCCACCGCCCGGAGCGCGGCGATGGCGGTCAGACATGCGCGGCCGTAGCCGGGTGTCTTCTCGACGGCCACACGCGCACCCGCCTCCCGCGCCCGGTCCGCCGTGGCGTCGGTGGATCCATTGTCGCATACGACGAGGTCATCGACGACCCGCGCCCCGGTGTGTTCCTGCAGCCCCAGCAGCCCCCCGACCACGCCGCCGATGTTGCCCTCTTCATCGCGGGCGGGAATCACGACACCGACGGTCATGCCTTCGTACATGATCGTCAGCGACGCTCGCCGCAGCGGCTGCTGCACTCGGCTCGCCGGCGCCTGACCAGGTCGCAACCCAGCCCGGCCGCGATCAGACCGAACTCCAGCGCGCGCACCCACCAGGGCTGCGCAAAGGGGTGCATCTCGTAGTCGTGCATGTTGAGTCCGGTGATGTAGCCGAGTAGTACCGCTCCCGATGCCGTCCAAGCCCAAACGCTGGGAAAGACCGCTGCGAAGGGCAGCAGCCACAGCAGGTACCATGGGTTGATCACCGGTGACGACGCCAGCAGCGCGCCGAACACCCAATCCCCTCGCGGGATGCCTTGAGCGCTTCTTCGTGTGTACCAGAAATAGTAGCACCAAAACGAGGCGAACGCGAACCCCAGCACGAGCCTGGCCTCGAACCGGGGCGCCACGGTCGCCAGCAGTCCGTACAGCGCCGAGTTGAACTCCCAGTCCCGCGCGAAGACCTGCAACGACGCGAGGTCGGTCCCGCCGAGCAGTGCGAACGGGCCGTAGAGCGCCGCCAGCGTGACTCCGAACACGAGCCAGTACCTGACCCGCCCGCCGGCCAGCACCAGCGGCGCCAGCACCAGCCCGAACGTCTTGGCCCCGGCGGCCAGGCCCAGGCAGACCGCGGCGCCCGGCCAGCGGCGATTTCTTGCCAACACGATGGCGGCGACCAGCAGGCAGGCCCCGGCGCCGTCCGGGTGCGCCGTGAAGGCAATCTCCTTGACGACGAGCGGGCACCATGCGTAGAGGAGCACGTTGACGGGTGACGTCAGTCGCAGCAGCAGTGCCACGGTGACCAGGTCGACCGCAATCAGGATCGCCTGCAACACCGTGACGCTGGCCGGTTGGACCCAATAGCCGAGCAGGAAGACGAGCTGCGTGGTCGGACCGTATATGGTCGGCAGCTCCGGATAGTTGATCCCGTCCAGAACGCCCTGGAACAGCAAGGGCACGGATGGATCGACGAAGAACTCCTCGGGCGCGGCGCCGTAGGGCGTGCCGGTAGTGGCGAAACGGTAGCCATCCCACAGGTAGCGGTAAAAGTCGTCCTCGTAGAAGGGACCGCCGGCCAGCCCGCACATCCGGAAGACCAGTGCCCACAGGATGAGACGTCCCACCGGAAACGGGTCGCCGCGACGTTGAAAGTACCGGTAGAGACCGAAAACCGGCAGCCCCGTCCAGGCGACCAGAACAAAGAACGCCGGAAGGTCGGGCTCGCCTGCCGGACGTGCGAGGACGGCCAGGGCGACGTACCCCAGCGTGCACCACAGGCCAACCCCATCCACGTGGCGCATCGGTCTCCCTGCAGCGTCAGTTCTGCCGCAACGGCGACTCCACCGGAAAGTAGCGGGCCAACGTCGCGGCGGCCGGTTTCGGCGTCAGCCGCGAGACCACCATCATCAGCAGCGACGAACCAATCAGCATCGGCAGCACCGGCATGTAGCCGAGGACATCGGTCCCGCCGGGCGTGCGCGTGATGACGTCGACCCCGGCCACCGTCCATACCGGTATGGCGGTTCCCGGCGGCGGGGCCGGCACGACCGCCTGCAGGACCGCTATCGCCGCCATCGTCACGGCGGTCCAGAGCACCACCGCCAGCGCACCCCACTTGGTGCTGCCGCGCCAGAAGAGCGCCGCCACCAGCAGCGGCAGTAGCGTCGTGAACCCCGAGAACGCGTACTGGACCGCGATGCCGAAGATGCCGGGCGGCGCCTGCAGCGCGATGACGTACGCGACGAGGGCAATCAGAACGACGAACAGCCTCCCCGTCTGCACCTGCACGGCCGGGCCGAACCGGGACCTCCCGCCGTAGTAGGCGAACACGTCCTCCGTGAACATCGTGGACAGCGCCAGGATCTGCGAGTCGCTGGCCATCACCGCGGCCATGATTCCCGCGCCGAGCAGCCCCGCCAGCCAGAGCGGCGCGTAGTGCTCCAGCATCAGGATGATGACGTCGTCGCCGGCCGCGGCCCGCTGTTGGTCCGCCGTCTCCGCAGGCGACAGGATCTCGCGCTCGGCCGCAAGGGTGGCCCGTGCCTCGAGCTTGGACTCGATGCCCGGTACGTCCGTCATCGCGTTGGCGGCGAGGCCGAGGAAGGTGCATGGCAACCAGATCGCCAGGATGCAGAGGGGATAGAAGATGACGGTCTTCTTGAACTGCCCCATCCGCCGCGCCGTCAGGCAGAAGATGGAGATGTGCGGGAACATGATCGACGACAGCGGGATCAGCATGTAGCTGAAGAAGAACTTCGGGGGCACCCGCTCGCGGGTAAGCAGCGCCGCGGTCTCCGGCGCGTCGGCCAGCCGCTCCATCGCCTGCGGGAAGCCGCCGATGCTGACGCTGATGAAGATGACGGCGGCCGCCCCGAAGGTCAGGAACAGCACCGTCTGAAACGTGTTGACCCACGCCGTGCCCTGCATGCCACCGAAGAAGACGTAGCTCATGACGACGGCGGCGACGATCAGCCCTCCGAACCAGTACGGCACCACCCCGCCACTCACGGCGCTCAGCGTCGTCCCGCCGCCCATCACCGCGATGACGATGTAGGGCACGAGCAGCGTCGCCTGCACCGCGAAGATGGCGGTCCCGATATGCCCGCACTCCCAGCGGTCGCGGTACATCTGCACCGGCGTCATGAAGCCGAACCGCTTGCCGAGCGCCCACACCCGGGTGCCGAACAGGTACAGCGTCAGGGGAATGACGAGCGCCGAGGACGAGCCCATCAGGCCGTAAGTCACCACCCCGTTGGCGAACGCGTGCCCCGCCGAGCCAAGGATGGTGAACGCCGTCATGTTGGTGCCGAAGAGCGACAGCAGGAAGACGTACTGGCCGAGCGAGCGGTTCGCGAGAAAGTAGCCTTCCGCCTCCTCGCGCCCGCCGGCGCGCCGGAAGGCGAAGATGCCGATGTAGAGGACGACGCCCAAGTAGAGGAAGACGACGACGGCGGGGATCACGGGCGCTCTCCAGTCCCGGCCGTCGGGTTGGGGACCGTGCCCGCCGATTCTGCGTCAGCCTCGAGATGTGCCGGCCAGGCGAACCGCACGAGCGCCCACATCAAGCCCGCGACCACCAGCGAGTAGGCAGCATGGTAGAAGAGGCCGACCGGCAGGAAGCCGAAGACCAGGGGCCTTGCCGCGTTCCAGAACCAGAAGTCCTGGTGGAGCAGGTAGAGGGCAAGTACCGCGGCGGCCAGCAGCCAGTTTCGCATCGGATCCGCGATTCCCCCTTGACCGACCGAATTGGTCGGATATAGAGTGCGCCTAGACTGCAACTGAGACTCAATCTCAGTTCAGCGCAGAATTGCTCGCCGGGTGGTGCAGCACCCGGCGAGCTGGATGAGCGCGAGGTCCGCAGAGCGGACCCATCACACTGAGCACGCATGACGGCGCTCGCCCGTTGCGAGTGTAGGCGACGGCCGTCGTGACGTGCAACGGAGACGTCATGACACGTTCTGCCCTGCCGCCCGTCCTGGCCGGCTTCACCCTGGCCGTGAGTCTGCTCTCGCCTAACGAGATCCCCGCGCAGGACGCCGCGATCGAAGTCGTCTCCACTGGCGCCGAGCCGGCAGGTGAGCCGACCGGGGACGGGGCGCCCGAGCGGGGCGCCACCCGCTGGCCCGGCTTTCTCGGCGGACGGGACACCAACGTCAGCCGAGCCGCGCGCCTGCCCCTGACCTGGTCCGACGACAGCGTCGCGTGGCGGATCACGACGCCCGGGTTCGGCCAGTCGAGCCCGGTGATCTGGGACGACACGGTCTTCCTCACGTCCCTCGAAGGCGCGAGGAAGGAGACCCTCTTCGTCACCGCCGTCGACCTCGACGACGGCGCCGAGCGCTGGCGGCGGACCTTCGACGCCGCGGAAGCGTTCGAGTGGAACGACTACGTGTCGAAGGGCGCGCCGACCCCGGCCGTCGATGGCGAGCGGCTCTACGCGTACTTCGACAGCGGCGACCTGCTGGCCCTGACCCACGACGGGGAGACCGTCTGGCACCGCAGGCTGGGCGCCGAGTACGGGACGGTGGGCGGCAACCACGGGGTCGGCAACTCCGTCCTGCTGACCGACGACGCCGTGGTGGTGCTGCTGACGCGCCGCACCTATTCGTACCTGCTGGCCGTCGATCCGGCCACCGGCGAGACGCTGTGGAAGGCCGACCGCGAGCCGGGCGTCGCCTGGAGCACTCCGATGCTCATTCCGGACGGCAGCGAGATCGTCGTCAGCGCTTCGGGTCGGATTGAAGGGTTCGACGCCGGCACCGGCGAGCGGCGCTGGTTCTTCGAGGACCTGCGGGGCAACCACGTTCCCTCCCCCACGATCACGGACGAGCTGGTCATCGTCGGCGGCATGGCCGTGCAGGCGAACCTCGCCCTGCGCCGGGGACGCACCGGCGCGCTGGATCGCGGCGACGTCGCGTGGACGGCCGGATCGGGATCGAACTTCGCATCACCTTTCGTCTACCGCGATTGCGTCTACTGGGTGAACCCGGCCGGGGCCGCCCGCTGCCTGGCGCCGGAATCGGGCGCCGTCCGCTGGACCCACCGGCTCCCGGATTCGATCTGGGCGACGCCGCTCGGCCACGAAGACCACGTCTACTTCTTCACGACCGAAGGCGTCACGCAGGTGCTGCGCGCCTCGGACGAGGTGCCCGAGGTGGTCGCGACGAACCACCTGTCGGTCGACACGCCGATAACCGGATTCGCGGCAGTGGACGACGCCATCGTCATCCGCGCGGGAACCGAGGTGATCCGCGTCGGTAAGGCCGTGGAGTGATCGAAGGCATCGAGCTGCGGGGCGAGGCGTACCTGAGCGACAGCGTGATGCTGCGCTGGAGCTACGCGCGCATCAACGGAATGGAGATCTTCGAGGACACGGTGGTGCCGCCTCTCGCCGAGGAGACGCAACTGGGGGAAATCGCTCCGAACGAAGGGGTGCTCGGCCTCCGCTACGTCCGTCCCTCGGGGCGTTGGGGCGGCGAGCTGTCCGTCCGCATGGTCGAGGGGTACCAGCACGGCAGCGAAGATCAGTTCGCGCCGGAGGCCTACCAGGTCGTCGATCTGGTCGGCTTCGTCTCGCTCGCAGAATCGCTGACGTTCCGCCTCGGCCTGTTGAACCTGACCGACAACAAGCACTTCGAGTGGTGGAACGTACGCGGTCGCCCGGCGAACGACCCGGTCATCGACCGATACACGAGCCCCGGGCTCAGCGTCGTCGCGTCGCTCGGCTACGACTGGTAGGAAGCACCGGCCACGGGGCGTCGGCGCGCGCGCGATACGCAGCGCCTGCGCCCGCCACGGAAGGGAGTGTCTCGAATGGAGTCGACCATGCAGAGCAGCGGCGGATCGGAGACGTTGGCCAGGGGAGCGGAGTTGGCAGTGTATCAATGCGGACACGGCCTGCTCCACTTGCGTGTCAACCGCGTGACGCTGACGCTCAAGCCGGAGGAGTTCAGCCGGCTCGCGACGCGCGTCGGCGAGGCCCACATCCGGCTGGGGGCCAGGGCAGCCCTGCGCTCGTGCGCAACGCACTAGCGACCCCGTGGTGGAAGGGCGCCACTTGCCACGGGCTCCCGTGAACCAAGGCCGCAAGACAAGGTGTTGGAGGAGCAAGGAATGTCGAAACGAACTCGGACGGGACTACTGTTTGCACTGGTGTGCGCGCTGCTGGCGCCCGGCCTCGTCGAGGCCCAGGGAATCCTGTTGCTCGCGCACGGCGGCCGCGACGACTGGAACCGGGAAGTTCTCGAGTTGGTCGCGCAAGTCGACTCGACCCTGCCGGTCGAGGTGGCGTTCGGCATGGCGAACAAGCGCACGATTCGGGACGCGGTGAATCGGCTGGCGGAACGGGACGTCACGGAGATCATCGCGGTTCCGCTGTTCGTCTCGTCGCACAGCAGCGTAATGCGCGCCACCGAGTTCCTGCTGGGAAGCCGTGCCGATGCGCCGCCGCAACTGGAGGCTTTCGCCCGCATGGGCGCCCGTCGGCGCGCTGCCAGCGGCGCCGACGACGACCCGGGCTTCGACTGGACCACGCCGCTCGAGGCGACGGTGCCGATCTCGGTGACGACGGCCCTGGACAGCCACACGCTGGTCGCCGAGATCCTGCTCTCCCGCGCCGTGGACGTCAGCCGGACGCCGGAAGAGGAGGTCGTCGTGGTCGTGGCGCACGGCCCCGGCTCGGAGGAGGACAACGACCTCTGGCTGGAGAACATGAACGTCCTGGTCGAGCGGATGCGGCCCCGCACGCGCTTCAGCCGCATCGAATGCCTGACGGTGCGTGACGATGCAGCGGACCCGGTTCGGGAGCAGGCCACCACGGAGCTGCGCGCCGTCGTGGAGGGCGCCGTCGAGGAAGGGAAGTCCGCGTTGATCGTGCCGCTGCTGCTCTCCTACGGCGGCATCGAGGCTGGCATCCGCCGGCGGCTCGAGGGGTTGCCGTACCGGATGGCCGATCAGGCGTTGCTGCCGGACGAACGCCTGTCCGAGTGGGTGCTGATGCAGGCAGCGGCGCGTTGATCGACGGCGGATCGCAGGAGGCTGACGACGCACCGCCGGGCAAAACCGTGGAACAATGGATCCCTGAGCGACCGATGCGCCTCACTACCTCCAGCCACGCCGTCGCTGTGCTGATCGCGATCCTGCTCCTGCTCGGTCCCTGCGTCGCCGCGGCACAGGACGACTCCGCCGGTCAGCAGGAAGCCACCCGGCCGGCGACCAGGCCGGAACCGGAGACGGAAGCTTCCGGTGACCACCCGCTGAGCTTCCTCGACGCGGTCACCGTCACGGCGACCCTCAGACCCGCGCCGGTGCAGGACACCCCCGGCATGGTCTCGGTCATCGACGACGAGACCATCCAGGAGCGCCTGGTGCAGGACTTCGCCGACCTCGTCAAATATGAGCCGGGAGTCTACGTCGAGAACAGCGTGACCCGGCTCGGCCTCAACGGCTTCAATATCCGCGGCATCGGCGGCAACCGGGTCCTGACGCAGGTGGACGGCGTGCAGACCGCCGAGCAGTTCGCCTTCGGCCCCTTCAGCATCCACCAGGCGGGGCTCGACGTCGATGTCCTGAAGTCGGTGGAGATCGTGCGCAGCGCCAACTCGGCGCTCTACGGCAGCGACGCCCTCGGCGGCGTAGTGTCGCTGTTCACCAAGGATCCGGCGGACTACCTGCGCGGGCGCCGCTTTCACGTCGGCGCCAAGACCACCTGGGACGGCCGCGCCAACGAGACGAGCGGCCAGCTCTCGCTCGCCGCGGGAACCGATCGAATACAGGGATCGCTCTTCGCCAGCGTCCAGCGCGGACACGAGATCCGCAACCAGGGCGTCGTGACCACGACCGACGACACCCGCACGGCGCCGAACCCGCAGGACGTCGCCGGCTCGCAGCTCCTGGCCAAGCTGGTCGTGACGCCTTCCCCGGGCAACATGCTGCGTGCAGCGGCCGAGGTCTACGACACGCGCGTCGAGACGGAGTGGTTCTCGGACCGGGCGCGGATCGCGCTGGGCAGCCTGCGCTTCGACACCCTGGACTCGGATGCGGTCGACACGCAGGACCGCCTGCGGATATCGCTGGACCACACGCTTTCCGGCCGGCGTCTCGACTACTTCTCCTGGCGCGTGCACGGCCACGCCAACGACACGTCGCAGGTCATCGACCGCGAGCGCCTGACGCTGGTCGACGACGCGCTGGCTTCGACCCTGCGCCACGGGACCCTCGACTACGAGCAGGCCGGCTACGGCGCCTCCGCCCAGCTTCGCGAACACCTGCCCGGCCCGCGCGGGGGTGTGCTGCTGACGACCGGCGGCAGCTACACGATCGACAGCTTCGACATCCTGCGCGACCGCACCGAGACCTTCGCGAGCAGCGGGGCGCCGGTTCCGACCGACCTCATCTTCCCCACCAAGTACTTTCCGCGAAGCGCCGTCGCCGAGGCCGGCGGCTACGTCCAGGCCGAATTCCTGCTCGGACGCATCACCCTGGTGCCGGGGCTGCGGTACGACCGCTACACGCTCGACGCGGACCAGCAGGATCCGATCTACGTCGCCAGCCTGAACCCGGAGGCGGCCGATTTCGCCGACGCCGCGCTCTCGCCCAAGGTGGGCGCCGCCGTGCGGCTGAACGACACCCTGACCGTCCACGGGCAGTACGCCGCCGGATTCCGCGCGCCGCCGTACAGCGCCATCAACACCGGCTTCACGAGCCTGCGCGGCGGCTACACGACGCTGCCGAACCCCGATCTGCGCGCCGAGCGGAGCGACAATCTCGAGCTGGGCCTGCGGGCCTCTCTCGAGCGCGCAAGTCTGGCCGCAACCGTCTTCTCGAACTGGTACGACGGCTTCATCGAGATCAAGTCCCTCGGCGAGAACCCGGGCACCCGGTTGCTCGAGTTCCGGAGCGAGAACCTCGAAGCAGCGCGAATCCGCGGCCTCGAGGTACGCGCCGAGGCCTACCTGGGCGGCAGCTTCACGCTGCGCGGCAGCTACGCCCGGATCGAAGGCGTCGAAGTGCTCCAGGATGCCGCGACACCGGCACTCGCCGAATCGACGCCGCTCGGCTCCGTCGCGCCGAACGAGGGCGTGGTCGGCCTGCGCTACGCGCGACCGTCCGGCCGCTGGGGCCAGGAGCTCTCCGTGCGGCTGGTCGAGTCCGCCGCCGGACGGCACGACGGGGACTTCTTCGAGCCCGGCGGCTACGCCGTGGTCGACCTTGTGGGCTTCGTCTCGCCGGCCGAGTCGCTCACGCTCCGGTTCGGCCTGCTCAACCTGACGGATGGGAAGTACTTCGAGTGGTGGAACGTGCGGGGCCGGCAGCAGAACGACCCGGTCATCGATCGCTATTCCAGCCCCGGACTGAGCGTCATCGGATCTCTGGGCTACGACTGGTAGGGGAGCCCGCGCCGCGAGCGTCCGGCTACAGGCTGAACCGCACCTCGCCGGTGACGGTCCGCCGCAGGATGTCGCCGAAAATATGCTGCTGGATGCTCTGGTTGAAGAGGTTCGTCACCTTGACCAGCGTCGTGATGGCACCGCCGTTCCACTTCAGGCCGAAGCTGCCGTTCACCATCGTGTAGCCGTCCGAGTAGCCGTGGAACTCCGGCGTGAGCACGTCGGACCAGAATGCGGCGCTGGCGACGCTCACGGACGCGTTGCCGAGGTATCGCGACCCGTTCAGAGAAGCGCCGACATTGACCCTGTGGGTCGGAGGCAGGCTGAGCTCCGTCGGCAGGTACGGGTTGTCCGACTCCAGAATCTGCGGCTCGTCCTGCCACGAGTAGTTGAACCAGGCGGAGGCCGATCGCGAGATCCGCCGGTCCACCCACAGCTCGGCGCCGACCTGCCGGGTCGGCCCCAGGTTGACGTACGAGAACGCCGTCCGAGGCAGGACGACCCCCGCCAACGCCATGAACGTCAGGGCCTGCGGCGGGAGCACCCATCCCGGCGGGGGGGTCTGCGCCGTGTAGGGGTCGGCGTCTGCCGGCAACGGCACGAAGCTGATGGGATCGTCCCGGCGGTTGAGATAGAACGCGCCGCCGGCGGTCGTTCGTCCGAAGGTTCCCGTGTAGTTCACCTCGTACGCCGTGAGCGACTCCTCCGTGATCCCGGCGCGGGGCGTGTCGCCGACCGGCAGATCGCTTCCGGCGGCTCGGACCACCAGCGGAAACGGCCGCGCGGTCGTTTGGTCGAGCTGCTGCTCCAGTTGCTGCAGCGCTCCCTGGGCCACCGTCGGGGGCAGACCCGGCGGCAGCAGCACCGGCAGGAGGGGCCGGAATGCGGCCAGCGCACTCAGGTCGACCGGCTGAACGACGTTCATGTCCAGGAAGTTGTCGATCATCGACGGGGAGCGGAACGCGCGGTTGTACGAGAGCGTCACGGAGTGATCGACGCCCGGCTTCAGCATGAACGACACGCGGGGCGAGAACACCGGCTTGCCCAGGTTGCCGAACTTGTCGACCCGCCCGCCCAGGACCAGGCGGAAGCGGTCGAAGAAGATCTCGTCCTGCAGGAAGGCGCCCACCTCCACACGGTCGTCCGCCGTCGGCGCGATGGTGATGTCGAAGTTGTTGCGGCGCACGTTGCCGCCATAGGTCAGATAGTTCCGCTCCCCGACGAAAGTGGAATGGCCGATCTCGGCGTCGAAGGTCTGCGAATTGAATCCGAGGTGGACCGGCTGCCCCGTGCTCGGATCCGGCAGCAGAAGATTCGGCGCGTCGCCGTCGAGAAAGTTCGTGAACACCTGCGCCCGCAGGTCGCCCCGCGTATAGGCCATCCTGGCGTAGCCCATGTACGACCCGCGCTGGATGTCGAACGGGCCGACCCCGGTGTGCGAGAGCCCCTCCGTACCGGCCACTCCCCCGGAGTAGGAGATCTGGCCATCCGACAGTTCCTGGTCCACCCGCACGTCGAACTTCGGCTGGCTCGTGCCCCGGTTCGCGAACGCTCCGTCGAACGCACCGGCCCGGTCCACGGGATACTGCGCGCCGCCCACCGTGGCCCCCGGCAACCGCGGGTCGTCGATCACCGGAATCCGGCCCGTTGGCCGCGGGAAGGCGTCGGACCGGAAATATCCTGCGCTGATGCGGTACGCCAGCCGGTCGGTCGGCGCGCGCGTGACCGTCGCATTCGTGCCGAAGAGCGTGCCGGCCCCCTGCCCGGCGGTCGAGCCGGCATCACGGTCGATCCACCCGCCGCTCATCGTCACCGTCGTCCCCACCGATTGCCGCGGCGGCCGCGTGACGATGTTGACGGCGCCGGTCATGGCGTTCGCGCCCCAGGTAGCTGACGCCGGCCCGCGCACCACCTCGATCTGCTCGATGTCGCCGTGGTTGGCCGGCAGCAGGTCCCACATGACCAGGCCGAAGAAGTCCAGATAGACACTGCGGCCGTCCATCAGCACGAGCTGCGAGTTGGTCACCGTCCCGGTGGACTGCCGGCTGGTGACCTGGACATCGCGCGCCGAGAGTTGAATCACGTTGACGCCGGGCACGGAGCGAAGCGCGTCGCCGACGTTCGAGCTCGCCGTCGTCGCCAGCGACTCGCTCGTGACGACCGACGTGGTCACCGGCGCGTCGACGACCCGGACCTCGGTTCGGGACGCGGTGACCACCACGGTGTCACCGAAGCTCGCCAGCGAAAGCGTGGTGGGTGGCAGGTCTACCGGGGCATCCCCGACGGCTACCGCTTCCACGGTCGCGTCCGAGAAGCCGGCCAGCGCCACCGTAACGGTGTAGGCGCCCGCGGAAACGCCGATGAACGCGTACTCGCCACTGGCGTCCGACTGCACGACACGGACACCGTCCGGACCGCTCAACGTGACCGTGGCGCCTGGCAGGACTGCGCCGGTCTCGTCGCGGACACCGCCGCTGACGCGACCGGACTGCGCGATCGCCTCGCCCAACCCTGCCACAAGCACCATCAGGACTATCGTGCCAACGCGTCGGCTCACTCGTCGCCCTCCAAGTCTCTCGCTCTCACCGCGAACGGATCGATTCTAGCAGCAGGGATTACTCATCTCCACAGCCGTGGACGCATTTTCGCGTTAGCACGTAGACCAGCGCTCCACCGCCAAAGCACATCGACCTCCTGCCCGACGGCCCGCTTCTCGCGTACCGGACCTCGTCGTATGAGATTGCGTCTCAGTTGCAGAAAGGGTAGGATCCGCTCGTGCTGCAGGCGACTGCCGACACGACGTCACGCCCCCCACTCAGACCGGGCGGCTTCGTGTGCGCGTGCCTGCAGATCACGGAGCGGCAGTTGCTGGACACGCTGTCCGGCAAACCCGACTGCTCGCTCCGCGACCTGCGACGCACCCTGGGCGCCGGCGACGGCTGCACCGCCTGCCACGACGTGCTGCAACAGTACCTGGACGCTGACGGTCGATGCCTGGATCGCGGCGCTCAGCCGTCGTGCCCGCCCATCTGCTCCGCCAGGTAGTTCTGAATCCCGACCTTCTCGATCCGGTGGAGCTGCGTCTCCAGCCAGTCGACATGCTCCTCCGATTCGGTCAGGATCGGCGCCACCAGCTCGCGGGTCCCATTGTCGCCAAGCTTGACGCTCAGCTCCACGAGCTCGTTGTAGAAGGCAACGCCCTTCATCTCGAGCTTGAGATCGTTCTCGAACTGCTCCTGCACGTCGGTCCCGACCCGGATGACGTCGTAGCGCGCGATCTCGGGCGTGCCCTCCAGGAACAGAATGCGCTCGATGAGCTTCTCGGCGTGCTTCATCTCGCCGATGGACTCCTCGCGGTGCTTGTGCGCCAGGTCGTGGAAGCCCCAGTCGGCGCACATCTTCGACTGGCAGAAGTACTGGTTGATCGCCGTGAGCTCTATCGTGAGTGCGCTGTTGAGTCCGGCGAGGATCTCGGATTGGCCCTTCATGGCTCTCCTCCTTGAAGTCGTCGTGCGGAAGCCCGCACTTCTTCACGTTACTACCCGTAACTGCGCAAGGGTGAGAATGCGACTCAGTCGCGCAAGAAAATGGGCGATACTCTCTGCCCATGTCTCCGCTCGACGGTATTCGCGTAGTCGATCTCAGCCGGGTCGTGGCGGGCCCGTTCTGCACCATGACCCTGGCCGACATGGGAGCCGACGTCGTCAAGCTCGAGGAGCCGGGGAGCGGCGACGAGTCGCGCGCCTTCGGGCCGCCGTTCCTCGGCGGCGAGTCGCCCTATTTCCTCTCCATCAACCGCAACAAGCGAAGCTGCACGATCAACCTCAAGCACGAGCAGGGCAAGGCCATCCTGCGACGATTGCTGGACGGGGCCGACGTGCTGGTCGAGAACTTCCGGCCCGGCGCCCTGGCACGGCTCGGTTTCGGCTACGAAGCGGTCGCGGCCGAACATCCGCGACTCGTGTACTGCTCGATCTCGGGTTTCGGCGACAGCGGCCCGGACGCCACGCGCCCGGGCTACGACCTGATCGTGCAGGGAGAAGCGGGCCTGATGGACGTCACCGGCGAGGCCGACGGACCGCCGACGCGCGTCGGCACCTCCATCGCCGACCTGGCGTCCGGCCTGATGGCCGCGCAGGGCATCCTGCTCGCCCTGTACGCCCGGCGGACGACCGGCCGCGGGCAGCACGTGCGGGTGGCGATGCTCGACGCGGTCGCCTCGCTGCTGACCTACAACGCCGGCATCTACTTCGCCTCGGGCGAGAGCCCGACCCGGCGCGGCAACGACCATCCCTCGGTGGCGCCGTACCAGACGCTGCGGGCCAAGGACGGCTGGATCAACCTCGGCATCGCGAACGACTCGCTCTGGCTGCGCTACTGCGATGCCGTCGAGCGCCCCGACCTGCGGAACGACCCGCGCTTCGCGACCGCTCCGGCCCGCGTCGAGCATCGGCAGACGCTGATCCCGATCATTGAAGCGCTGACGGCGGCGCGCACGGTCCAGGTGTGGATGGACCTGCTCGGCGCGGCCGGCGTTCCCTGCGGCCGCATCCGGAACGTGGCCGAGGTCTGCACCAATCCGCAGCTCGTCGAGCGCGGCAAGGTCGTGGAACGCCCCCATCCGACGGCCGGCGCGGTACGGATGATCGGCCAGCCGATCGAGCTCGGCGACACGCCGGCCCGCATCGACACGGCGCCGCCGCTCCTCGGCGAGCACACGGACGCCGTGTTGCGCGAGGCCGGCTATTCGAACGCGGAGATCGAGGCTCTCCGGGCCGACGGGGTGGTTTGAACGCCGGCCTCGGCGCAGTTCGAGCGGCCGGCCGTCCCTCGACAGCCGGACCGCTCTTGTCCCACTGCGGGGCGAAGACAAAGCCGGCGCTCCGATGCGCGGGCCCCTGGTGCGGCCCCGGTTCCCGGGCTCGCCGGTGCGCGTGCCCGTCAGTGCATCCGTGCGACGTGCTCGCGCAGCAGGTCCCGCCCGAGATCGCCGTCGAAGTCCCGGTACGCGGCGTGGATGTGGTTCGGATCCTCCTGAGTGTTGTCGAACTCGATCAGGAACTCCGGCCCCTGCACGCGATAGTAGGCCACCTTGCCCCGTTCGGTCGGCCCGGCCCACGCGAACCGGATGTCGTCGATCCCGCCGGCCAGTATCGAAGCGCGGCGCAGAGCGGCGATGTCGTCGGCCATGATGCCGACGTAGGACTCGATGACCGCCATCAGCAGGTCCTGCTGCGCGGCGGTGAGGGCCGAGCCGGGAATCCCGATCGGGTCGAGCGGGTCGACGACCAGGTCGGCACCCGTCACGACGTTGGTGGGCGCGACGTCGTCGAAGATCGCGACCTCACGCTGATCCGTGTTGAGCGCAGCGAGCAACGCGCGGGCCGTGTCCTCCTGCTCCTTCATCGCCCGCAACCCGCGGCGCGGCCCGGACGGCACGGTCGCCGGATTCGCGCCCAGGAAGGTGGGCGTGCTCACCGTGATCTCGCCGTCCACGATCGTGTAGTGCAGGGAGAGGTGATGGCCTTCCCAGCGCCAGCCCCAGGTGCCGCCCGCCTCGGGCGCCCCGAACACCGAGACCCAGTACTCGTCCTGACTGCGCGCGAACCGGCGTCCCTCGCCCTCCACCAGGACGCCGAGGATCCCCTCGACCTCCATGATCTGCTGCGCGGTCAGGTAGCCGTTGTAGCTCAGCCCGGAGCGGAGCAGATCGAGAGCGCGCACCCGCTGCTCGAAGTCCATGTCGGCGTAGACCATGCCGTGACGCTCGAACACCTCCGGCGGAATGAAGTGATGCCGCGACCGCTCCTCGGAATCGAAGGCGAAGGTCGCCTTGTCCGCCTGCTCGTCGGAGAGCGACGCGAGGAGCGCCCGGGCCGCTTCGGTCATCTCGTCGACCGCCCGCGCGTGCTGGAAGGTCTCGATGGCAGCCGTGCCGCAGAGCCCGAACACGACCGCCGCCACGACGATCCGGGCCGTCCGCATTATCCTGACCGCTCGCATGATGCGCACCTCCTGACGTGCGTTTCCGCTAATGCCTGACCACCGATTTCGCACCTATCGTACCGTCAACTGCCCGGTCCCGTCAGACGCCGTCGACGTGCAGCCCGCCGCTTACCGTCGCCGTACACCCCACCTCCGGCGTCCGACCACCAGTGCCGCCAGGGCGATCGCAGCGCTGGCCGCGATGATCAGCACGCGCCAGGTGTGCTGCTCCGGAGCGAGCGGCGCCTCCCCTTCTTCGTCGGCGGGAGCCAGGTCGCCTGCGGCAGCGGCTGAATCGGCCGGTTCCTCCGCCGTCGCGGCCACGTCCGCCGCGATGCTCTCCGTCACGGCCGGCTGCTCGCGGCGCTCCCCGATGGCGTAGAGGTAGCCGGTGGTGCGGATGAAGATCTGGCCATCGGACACCGCCGGCGAGCTGAGCACGTAATCGTCGAAGTCGTTCTCCGCCAGCACCTCGAACTCGGGTCCGGCGCGCAGGACGGTCGTCATGCCGCTCTCGTTGGTGACGTAGATCCTGCCGTCGGCGAGCACCGGCGACGCACTGTAGGTGCCCCGGCGAATGCGCTCCGGGCCGTAGACCGGCTCGCCGGTCTTGGCGTCCGTGACGTAGACGATGCCGCGGTCGTTGACGACGTAGAAGTACTCGCCGTCGGTCACCGGCGTCGGCACGTCGGGCCCGTCGTCGGTCGACCAGACGACGTGCGTGTCGAGCACGTCTCCCCGCCCGCCGGGCCGAAGCGCCAGCAGCGGCCGCACTCGCGTCGGCGCGTAGATCACCCCGTCCCGCACCAACGGCGAAGCCACGATGCGGTAGTCGCGCTGCCGCGTGGGGTTCAGTCCGTCGGCGCGCCACAACTCCTCGCCGGTCCCCGGATCGTGCCCGGTCACCGCGTCCCCGCCGGTGATGACGACCTCGGTCGCCCCGTCGTACTCCAGCAGCGCGGGCGTCGAGTATGCGTCCGGGGACTCGCGGACCGCCAGCGTGGGCCGCTCGACCCGCCAGACGGTCTCGCCGGTGAGCGCGTCGATCCGCAGCACGTAGGACGGGTCGTCCGTCCGCATGCCGTGCAGCACCTGCACGAAGAGCGCCTCGTCGTGCAACAAGGGCGACGAGGCGTAGCCCCAGTTCAGCCCGAAGGGCCCATACGACGCGGGTACGTCCCGCATCCAGAGCTCGTTGCCGTCGAGATCGAACGCCTTGAGGACGCCGGTACCGGTCATCACCCAGACGTGCTCCCCGTCGGTCACCGGCGACGGGGAGGACATGTTCTGCTTCCGGAGCCGGCGGTTGCCGTCGCTCAGATGCCGCTGCCAGATCGGTTGCCCCGTGTCGCGGTCGAGGCACCAGAGCTCGATGTTGTCGTCGTCTATCGCCACGTTCAGAAAGATGAGATCCGCCCAGACGATGGGCGTGGATCCCGACCAGGCGGGCATCGGCAGCTTCCAGGCGATGTTCCGCTCGGTGTCCCACTCGACCGGCAGGCCGGTCTCGGCGCTGACCCCGTCGCCGGTCGGCCCGCGCCATGCCGGCCAGTTCTCCGCCTCGGCGACGCCGGGGGCCGCGATCACGACCGCCAGCAGCGCAACGGCCAGTGTGACGACAAGGGGTTGCGAACGCATGTTTCTCCTCCGGCGAGTATCCTTCTGTCTCACGGTGCATCCAGCGCGAGAGCATACCGTCCCGACCCGCTCTATCGGCCCGATATTCCCCACGACGCAGGGACCGGATGCGTCGTTAGGATAGAACATCATCAAGGCAGCGATGTCGGCGGCAACGGTATCCTCTGGCGCGTTGCCGGCGATGAGACGCGACCGAACCGCGACCCGCGGCCGTGCGTATACTCCCTCGACCATGATCCCGGCGAAGCGACTGGCAAGACCCGGCTGGACGGCCTTGCGCCTGTTGGCGCTGGGCGCCACGGTCGTGCTTGGCGGGACAGTGGTTGCGCCGTTCGCGGACGCTCAACCGGAGATGAATCTGGAAGACTGCCGCCTGGACGGCGTCTCGGTCCCGGCCCGTTGCGGCTCGCTGACCGTCCACGAGGACCGCGCGGCGAGTGACGGCAGGACGATCGACCTGAAGATCGTAGTGATCCCGGCCGTGTCGGACAACCCGGAGCCGGATCCGCTCTTCTTTCTCGCCGGCGGACCGGGCCAGGCCGCGACCGAGCTGGCGGGACCGATGCTGCCGTTGCTCGCCGACGTGCGCCGAACCCGCGACCTCGTCTTCGTCGACCAGCGGGGCACCGGCGGCTCGGGCCGGATGACCTGCGCCTTCCTCGAGAGCGACGTGGACGAGCAGGAGCTCGGCGAGTCGCTGCAAGTCGAGGCGCTGCCGCTCGACGACCTGCGCAAATGCCTGGCGGAAATGGAAACCGTCAGCGACCCGCGCCAGTACGCAACGCCGGTCGCGATGGACGACCTCGACGACGTGCGCGCCGCGCTCGGCTACGAGACGATCAACCTCTACGGCGGCTCGTACGGTACGCGCGCCGGCCTGGTGTACATGCGCCGCCACCGGGAACGCGTCCGGACGGCCGTACTCGACGGCCTGGCTCCCGTCTCCATGCGCCTGCCCTCGAACGTCAATGCCGACGCCCACCGGGCGCTCGACCTTCTGTTCGACGACTGCGCCAACGACGCCAACTGCCACGAGGCGTTCCCCGACCTGGCGCAGACCTTCGCACGCCTCATCGCGGAGCTGGAGACGAGCCCGCGCGAGATCGAGACGATACACCCGCGGACCGGCGAGCCGTTGAAGCTGACGCTGACCGGGGCGAGCTTCGCCGGCGGGCTGCGCGGCGTGCTCTACAGCCCGACCCTGGCGAGCCTCATGCCGTGGACCATCGCCCGCGCCACGGAGGGCGACTTCGCGCCGTACCTGGCCCAGATCGCTCCGCTGCTGGACTCCGGCGAGGTTCTCAACCTGGGCATGTTCTTCTCGGTCATCTGTGCCGAGGACGTGTCGCAGCTCGCCGACGGAGACGCCGATCGCCTGGCCGCGGATGGCATCCTCGGACGGCTGTTGATCGAGGTAACCGCCAGTGCCTGCACCCTCTGGCCGGCCGCCGACCTGCCGGCCGCCTACTTCGAGCCGGTCCGCTCGGACGCTCCCGCCCTGCTGCTGTCGGGAGAGCTCGATCCGGTGACGCCGCCGCGCTGGGGCGAGGAGGTGCTGGCCGGGCTGAGCAACGCGCGTCACGTCATCGCGCCGGGAGCCGGCCACGGAGTCATTGCCAGGGGCTGCGCCGACGACGTCGTCGCCGAGTTCATCGAAGCCGGCAGCCACACGGACCTCGACGTGAGCTGCCTGGAGCGGATCCGGCGGCCGCCGTTCCTGCTCTCCGCGGCCGGGACGGATCCATGATCGAGGTGCGCGGCCTCGAGCGCCGCTTCGGCGAGGTCGTGGCGGTCGACGGCGTGAGCTTCACGGCGGGCGACGGCCGCATCACCGGGCTGCTCGGCCCCAACGGCGCCGGCAAGACCACGACGCTACGCACCCTCTACGGCCTGTTGCGCCCCGACGCGGGCGCCGTCGCGGTCGACGGGGTGGACGCCGTGGCGGACCCGCTCGCCGTGCAGCGCCTCATCGGCGTCCTCCCGGACGCCCACGGCCTCTACGTCCGCCTCACCGCCCGCGAGCACCTGCGCTACGTCGGCGAGCTGCACGCCCTCGACGCCGCGACGATCGCGTCGTCCATCGAGCGGCTGGTGAGTCTGCTGGACATGAGCGAGATCATCGACCGCCGCGTGGAAGGCTTCTCGACCGGGGAGCGGATGAAGGTCGCGGTTGGGCGCGCGCTGGTGCACGACCCGCCCAACCTGCTGCTGGACGAGCCCACCAGCGGCCTCGACGTCATGAGCACGCGCGCGATGCGCACCCTGATACGGGAGTTGAAGGACGAGGGCAAGTGCGTGCTCTTCTCCAGCCACGTGATGCAGGAGGTTTCGGCGCTGTGTGACGACATCGTCATCATCGCCCGCGGGCGAGCCATCGCGCACGGCACGCCGGCCGAGCTGTGCCAGCGGGCCGGCGAGGAGGATCTCGAGGAGGCGTTCGTGCGGATCATCGGTACCGACGAGGGGCTGCAATGAACCGCCGCCGGCGCGAGTTCGGCGCCCAGGTGCGCGCGGTCTGCCGCAAGGAGCTCAGCGACGCCCTGCGCGACCGGCGCTCGCTGCTGTCGGCGCTGCTCTACCCGCTGATCATGCCGTTGATGGTCGCGGTCATGTTCGGCGCGATGAGCCGGGTACTGAGCTCCGACCGGCCGCTGGAGGCGCCGGTAGCGGGCCGGGAACATGCCCCCAACCTGGTCGCCTGGCTGGAGGAGCGCGGTGTCGTCGTGGAGGATCCACCCGCCGATCCCGAGGCCGCCGTGCGCGACGGCGACGTCGACCTCGTGCTGATCATCGACGAGGAGTACGGAGAGCAGTTCCGGTCCGTGCAGCCGGCCGTGGTCCGCATCGTGCATGACAGCTCCAGGACCGCGTCGGAAACGAGCGTCCGTCGTGTCCGCAACCTGCTCCGCGGCTACAGCAGCCAGGTGGCCGTGCTGCGGCTGATCGCCCGCGGCGTCAGCCCGGGGGTCATCCAGGCGGTGCGGGTGGACGATCTCGATCTGGCGACGCCGGCGCAGTCGGCCGCGCGGATCTTCGCCATGCTGCCGATGTTCCTGATCATGGTGGCGTTCGTCGGCGGCATGCACGTGGCCATAGACACCACGGCCGGGGAGCGGGAACGCCAGTCGCTGGAGCCGCTGCTCGTCAACCCCGTGTCGCGCGCCGCGCTGACGACCGGCAAGTGGATCGCGACCTGCCTGTTCGGGCTCGTGGCGACGCTGCTGACGCTGGTGGTGTTCGTGCTCATGATGCGCTTCGTGCCGTTGGAGGAGCTCGGCATGCAGCTCGGCCTGGGCACTCGTCAGCTCCTGCTGATGTCGATCGCGGTCGCCCCGCTGGCGCTGTTCGCCTCCGCGGTCCAGATGTTCGTGGCAACCTTCGCGCGCAGCTTCAAGGAGGCGCAGACCTACGTCAGCCTGCTGATCTTCGTGCCGATAGTCCCCAGCGTCGCCCTGCAGATATACCCGCTGCAGCCCACCGGCTGGATGATGCTGGTCCCCGCGTTGTCGCACCACCTGTTGCTGGTCGACGTCATGGGCGGCGAGCCGGTCACGGCCCTGAGCCTCCTGACCTCGGCCGTCGCCGCAACGCTGCTAGCGGTCCTGTTGCTGTTCCTCACGTCCCGGCTGCTGCAACAGGAGAAGATCGTCTTCGGCCGCGGGTAGGCGGACCGGCACATCCGGGAGGGCCTCGGAGGCTGGCCGCTCGACCTGCCGCTTGACGTGCTCCAGGTAGCCGCGCACCGCGCCGCGCGAGCGGCGCCGGATGATGGGCCGCAGGAACAGCCCGCGGAAGCCGGTCATCCCGTCGTTGCGGGACCGGGTAACGGAGATCAGCGCGGAGCCTTCGCGTCCCTCGGCGTCGGTACGGTCCAGGAGAAAGCGCAGCTCCAGGGTCGTGTGGAAGTAGTGGCTCGCGTAGAGCTGCTTGGTGGCGATGGCGTAGGCGACGCCGGTCGACAATCTGTCGGGCAGCGCGCAGATCGTCACGTGGTTCAGGCGGATCGTCGGCTTGAGGCCGAAGTCGACCACCGTCCAGTAGAAGAACTCGTCGGCGCCGTCGGGCAGCCCCCGCGGATAACCGTCCAGGTAGGCGAGCAGCGCGGGAACCGGTACGGGCAGGGGATCGCGGCTGGCGAGCAGCGAGCGGAAATGCTCCGCCACCGCCAGTGGCCGCTTGCCATCGACATAGGACCCCAGGGCCGCGTTGCCGTGCTCCTGATAGGCGCGCAGCAGGTCGAGGATCATCGTGCGCGCGACGGCGTTGGCCTGCCGGCCGGCATCCACGGACGCCCAGTCCACCTCGTCGCGAAAGCGGGCCATGGCGTCCGCCGAGAGCTTGATCTCGCAATCGCCCGGACGACACCGCGGCAACTCCGCCACATCTTCCGGAGCCAGCGTCAGTGCTTCCAGGTCCTCGATGCGCGGCGGGACGCCGAACCGGCCGATCTGCGGAATGCCGGGGCCCCGTTCGAACGCCTCGATGTCGCGAAACCGCTCGACGAACTCGTCCGGCGGCGCATCGAGGTACACCGCCGCGACGTGGGCCACTTCCTGTCGGACGCGCGTGCGGAGGCTGCGCACGACGGCCTCGCCGCGCTCCAGCTCCCGCACGTCGTCCGCCGAGAAGCCCACCCGCTCGGTCAGTAGCCTCTCGACCGTGTCGCGGGGTTCCGCAAGGAGGCCAACGACGGCAACCGCAGCGACGGCACACCCGAGAGCGAGGCGCACGGGCCACCCCCACCGCGAGCGATTCACGTCCGAGATTCGGGGCGATGCGCTGCCGACAGCCATGGCACCTTCGCCGGGCCGGCCGCCAACCGTCAGGCGGAGCCCGTACGCCTCAACGATCCGTATATCGGTTCAAGTGCTCCAACAGAAGAGTCGACATCGCTTCGGCCGCCAGGTCCGGAATCCAGTGGTTGACGCCCTCCAGCACCTCGAAGCGGTACGGGCCCGTGACGTACTCCTCGGTGAGCAGCGCGCCGTCGATGCAGAGCGCCGTGTCGCCGTCGCTCCACGTGAACATCGTCGGCACCTCCACGGAACCGAGAGCCGGTCCCTGCAGATTGCGGTCGCCGATGTTCGCGCGGTACCAGTTCAGGGCGGCGCCGAGGGCCTGCTTCGACCCCAGGACCCGCACGTACTCGTCCACCGCCTCGCCGTCGATGCCGGCATAGATGCCGCGCAGCAGGGCCTGATCGTCGGCGAGAAAGGCATCCTCGGAATCCGGCTGGACGAACACGTCGAAGTAGGACGACGCCTCCGGCTGGCACGACGCCGGGTCGTTCAGGACGCGCGCGAACGCATCCGGGTGCGGAACCGACACCGGGTTGGCGGTGATGACCCGGTCCCGCGCCGCCACGGCCACTCCCCAGGCCACCACCGCCCCCCAGTCGTGGCCGACGATGTGAAAGCGCTCGGCGCCGACGGCGTCGGCCAGGTCGATGACGTCCCGCACGAGGAGCGGCAGTGCGTAGTCGGCGATGTCCGCCGGACGGGCACCCGGCGAGTAGCCGCGCTGATCCGGCGCCACGACGCGGAACCCGGCCCCGGCGAGCGCACGGATCTGGTGCCGCCATTCGTGGGAGGTCTGCGGGAATCCGTGCAGCAGGATTACCGCCTCTCCGTCCTCCGGACCCGCCGTACGCACGTCGAACGTGAAGTCGCCCACTGCAATCTGCGTCACCGTGATCTCGTCGTTCGCCGCTGCCGCCGGCGCAATCGCGGCACCGGCGGCTTCGTCGTCAGCCGTGGTTGGACCGTCCGCACATGCCGCTCCGGCAACCGCGATTGCGATTGACGCTCCGCACCATGCCGCTGTCCGAAACCGCCTGCCGATTTGAATGTCCATCACCCCAGCATATCGCGACGCGGCAGCCGTCCCGTCCACGGTGCAGGGCAGAGGGGCGGGATGCGGGCAGGTCCAAGCAGCCGGCCGCTCGCCACGAACCGGCGCGACGCGACTCAGCCGGCAGTTCCGAGCAGACCGGGCAGCTCGTCAATCGCCGAGACCACGCGATCCGCCGCGAACCCCAATTCCTCGGGCGGCTCGGCGGCGCTGCGCTGGATCCAGAACGTGGTCAGGCCGGCCGAGGCGGCGCCGGCGATGTCCCAGGCGTTGGACGAGACGAACCCCAGCGTGGAGCGGCCGACGCCGAGCCGCTCGGATCCGAGGTTGTAGACGCGCGGGCTGACCTTGAAGATCTTGACCTCCTCGACGCTGATGATCGTGTCGAGGAGGGTGTCGATGCCGGCGCTGCGGGCCGCCGCCTCCAGCATCCGCGGCTCGCCGTTCGAGAGGATCGCCAGACGCACTCCCCGCGCCCTGAGGGCCTCCAGGCCGGGCCGCACGTCGGGAAACGCGTCCAGCGAGAGGTACGCATCCATCAGCCGCGTGCGCCGCGCATCGGTGAGATCGAGCTCCAGGCTGCGAGCCGCGTACACCAGCGCGTCCTCGGTGACGAGCCAGAAATCCCGGTGCCGGCCCATGAGGCTGCGCAACAGGCTGTACTGGAGCTGCTTGGCGCGCCAGCGCTGGGCCAGGGCGTCGCCGTTCCCGGGAAACAGCTCCTCACACAGCGCCGTCACCGAGAAGACGTCGAACAACGTGCCGTAGGCGTCGAACGCGAAAGCATCGACGCCTACGGCATCGGCCTGCTGTCGCGAAGCAGCCGACTCCGTCGCCAGCCCGGCGCCGGCCGTCGGCAGCACGCCCGTCGCGGCGCCTGCCACAGCGGCGCCGGTAGCACTCAACTTCCCCACGAACGCCCTGCGGTCGATCCCCATGCTGCGGCTCCTTCACGATGATTGCGGCTCGCCGTCGGTCAAGCCAGCCAGGCCCAGGAGGAACGCGTACTGGAGAGCCGTCTCCCGGTACTGCCGGAAGCGCCCGGACGCACCGCCGTGCCCGGCGTCCATGTTGGTCTTCAGCAACAAACGCCGACCGTCTTCCGAACGCAACGCGCGCCGCCGCGCCACCCACTTCGCCGGCTCCCAGTACTGCACCTGCGAGTCGTGCAGGCCGGTCATCACCAGCAGGTGCGGCCAGACTACAGGCTCCATGTTGTCGTAGGGCGAGTAGGACCGGATGTAGGCGTAGTCCCCCGGCTGGTTCGGATCGCCCCACTCGTCGTACTCGCCGGTGGTCAGCGGAAGCGACTCGTCGAGCATCGTGGTCACGACGTCGACGAACGGCACCTGCGCGACCACCCCGTGGAAGAGCTCGGGGCGCAGGTTGATCACCGCGCCCATCAGCAGGCCGCCGGCGCTGCCGCCCGTGGCGAAGAGCCGCTCGGAAACCGCGTGGCCCTCGGCGACGAGGTGCTCCGCGCAGGCGATGAAGTCCGTGAAGGTGTTCTTCTTCTTCCCCAGCTTGCCGTCGTCGTACCACCGCCGGCCGAGCTCCTCCCCGCCCCGGACGTGGGCGATGGCATAGGTGAACCCGCGGTCGAGCAGGCTCAGGCGCGAGGATCGGAACGTCGGCTCCATGCTGATGCCGTAGGCGCCGTAGCCGTAGAGGAGCAGTGGTGCGGCGCCGACACCTTGCGGCGCACCGCAAACTGCGTCCTCCTGCGCCAGGCCACTGTCGGTGGCCTCGCGTTTCCGGCGGACCAGCGATATCGGCACACGCACGCCGTCCGGCGCGGTCGCCAGCAACCGCTCGGTCTCGTAGCGCGCCGGATCGAAGTCGCCCAGCACCTCCTCCTGCTTCAGCAACGTGCGAGCGCGCGTCTGCATGTCGTAGTCGTAGACCGACGGCGGCGTGGTCATCGAGCTGTAATGGAACCGCAGCGTCGTCGTCTCCGGCTCGCGATTCGTGCCGATGGAAACGGCGAACGCCGCCTCTTCGAACGCGACGTGGTGCTCGGAACCCTCCCACGTACGCACACGCAGCCGGGTAAGCCCGTCCTGCCGCTCGGAGACCACCAGGTAGTCGCGGAACAGTTCGAAGCCGGTGATCAACACGTCCTCTCTATGCGGGATCAGCTCTCGCCACGCGTCCAGCGCCGGCGGGTCCCCTTCCGCTTCCATCAACCGGAAGTTGTGCGCGCCGTCGTTCGTCCGGATGGTGAACCGCCCCCGATAGTGGTCGATGTCGTACTCATGGCCCCGCCGCCGCGGCAGGAACGTCCTGAGCGGTGCCTCCGGGTCAGCGGCGTCGAGATACCGGAACTCGGTGGTGAGCGTCTGGTACGACCCGATCAGGATGTACCTCTTTGACCGGCTGAGCCAGACACCGCACGAAAACGTGTCGTCCGCCTCCTCGAAGACCAGTCGATCGGCGGCCGGGTCGTCTCCCAACCGATGCCGGAGGACCTGATACGGACGCAGCGTGGTCGGATCGTGCCGCGCGTAGAAGAACGACTTGCTGTCGGCCGCCCAGGCGATGTTGGAGGTAACGTCGACGATAACGTCGGGCAGCTCGTCTCCCGTGGCGAGATCGCGCACGCGGATGGCGTACTGGCGCCGGCCGACGGTATCCACGGCGTAGGCGAGCAGACGCCCGCTGGGGCTGACCGGACGGGACGCCACCTGGCAGAACTCGTGTCCGGCGGCCACCTGGTTGACGTCCAGAATCACCTGCTCGCCGGCCGCGGAATGGTCCGGCTCACCGCGGTCGGAAATCGGCCGGCGGCAGTGGATCTCGTACTCCTGGCCCTCCTCGTACCGGCGATAGTAGCGATACGCGTTCTCGCGGTACGGCACCGACATGTCGGTCTGCTTGATGCGCGCCTTGATCTCCTCGAACAGCCGATCCTCGAACCCGGCGGTGTCGGCCATAACCTCCTGAACGTAGGCGTTCTCGGCCTCCAGGTACTTCCGGATCTCGGGGTTGTCGCGCTCGCGCAGCCAGTAGTAGTCGTCGACGCGGACGTCGCCGTGCTTCTCGTGGCGATGCGGACGCCTGGGGGCGATGGGAGCGGGCATCGGCTTGCGGATCCTACTCCGCGCGCAACGCCGTCAGCGGATTGATGCGCGCCGCGCGCCGCGCCGGCAGCCAGCTCGCGAGGAGGCAGACCCCGATCAGGAGCGTCGACACGGCCACGAAGACCAGCGGGTCGAGGGGACTGGTCTCGAACAGGAGCGACTCCAGCCGCCGGGTCAGCGCGACGGCGGCCGCGATACCGAGCACCGCGCCGAGCAGCGCAAGTCCGCCCGCCTCGGTCAGCACCAGCCGGCGCACGTCGGCGACCTGCGCCCCCACGGCCATGCGGATGGCGATCTCGCGACCGCGCTGTGCGACCATGCAGGAGACTACCCCGTAGAGGCCGACCGAGCCGAGCAGCAGCGCGAGTCCCGCAGAAACCGCGAGCAGAGCCATGACGAACCCCTGCTCGCCCCGCGCCCGCCCCACCAGCGTCTCCAGGGTCTCGACCTCGGCGAGCGGCAGGGTGGGATCGAGCCCGCGCACCGTCTCCCGAACCGCGCCGGCGAGCGCCGCCGCGTTCGGGGCCCGCACGATGAAGCTCATCGAAGCCGGCACGCTCTCTCCGCCCGTGATGCCCGGAAGCGGGTAGTACGCCATCTGCGGCGGATCCTCGTGCAGTGCGATCTCGTGGACATCGTCGACGACGCCCACGATGCGGGACCACTGCTCGCCTTCCTCGTCCGGCGGCCCACCGAGGCGCATGCGCTTGCCCAGCGCGCTCTCGCCCGGCCAGTGCGTACGCGCCAGCGACCGCGACACGATGACCACCGGCGCCGGTCGCGCGCCGTCCAGGTCCTCGAACACCCGCCCTTCGACCAGCTCGACCCGCAACGCGTCGAAGTAGCCGGGCGCCACGCGCTTGGTCATGAACACCGGCGGCACCTCACCGTCCGACAGCGGGCGGCCCTCGATGGTGTGCCCGGAACCGGACAGCTCGCCGCCGAGGGGAATGGTCGACGACGCCGAGGCATCCGCGACGCCCGGAAGCCCGCGCAGGCGGTCGACCACCTGCCGGTGGAAGTTGAGCCGCGCCTCGGGCGACTCGTAGTCGCGCGCCGGAAGCGCCAGTCCGAAGGTCAGCACGTCGACCGGATCGAAGCCCGGATCGACCTTCGCCAGCCTCTGGAACGAGCGCACGGCCAGCCCGGAGCCGACGAGCAGCGTCAGCGCCAGCGCAATCTGGGTCACCACGAGGCCCCGCCGGGCGAGCTGCCGCTCACGGCCGACCGTGGCGCCGCGCGCCCCCGCCGTCATGTGGCCGGCCGCCGCCACCGCGCTCGCACGCAGCGCCGGCAGCAGACCGAAGAGGAGTCCCGCCACGACCGACACGGCGAGGCCGAACACCAGGACCGCCGCGTCGATGGAGATCTCGTCCAGGCGCGGCAACTCCCGGGGGCCGAAGGCCACCAGCAGGCGCACCGCCAGCGACGCCAGCGGTATCGCCAGCAGGCCGCCCGCCACCCCGAGCAGGAGGCTCTCGACGAGCACGGATGCGGCCAGCCGCCCGCCGCTCTCGCCGAGGGCCGCCCGAACCGCAACCTCCCCGTGCCGCGTCTCGGACCGCACCAGGAACAGGTTGGCGACGTTGGCGCAGGCAATCAGCAGCAGGAACCCGACGGCCCCCAGCAGGATCCACAGCGTCGACTCGATGTCGCCGACCACCACCTCGCGCGCAAGGTCGACCAGCGGCCGGAATCCGGCATTCGCCAGAATCGGGGCCGCGCCCTCGTCCGGAAAGACCTCCTCCAGGTTGGACAGCATGGCCTCGAGCTCCGCCCGGACCCGCCCCAGCGCCTCCCCGGACGCGATGCGGGCCACGCCGTTGATCCCGAAGGCGCCAAGCTGCACGTTCTGCGGGTCGAGCCGGAGCGGCCGCCACAGCTCCACCTCCTGCTGCGAAAACGCGAACCCCGGCGGCATCACCCCGATGACCTCGACACGCGCCCCGTCAAGGTCGACGACCCTCCCGATCACGCCCGGATCGCCGCCGAAGCGGGTACGCCACAAGTCATCGCTCAGCACGATCACCGGCGCGGCACCCGGCCGGTCGTCCTCGGCCCCGAAGCCGCGCCCGAGGCGGGGCGGCATCCGCATCACGTCGAAGAACGACGCGGTAACGCTGGCCGCCGGTACGCGTTGCGGATTCTCGGGGCCGGTGAAGCTCGCCAGCTCCTCCCGATACACAGCCACGCTCTCCAGTGTCCGGCTCTCCTCCGCGTACAGGAAGTAGAGCGCGTCGGACATGGGCAACTCGTCCAACTGTGCGAGCGCCGGAGCGGCGTGCCGCAGAATCACCAGCCGTTCGGACTCCGGAATCGACAGCGGGCGCAGCAGAACCGCGTTGACGACGGCGAAGATGGCGACGTTGGCGCCGACGCCGATCGCCAGCGTCAGCAGCGAGAGGAGCGTGAACCCCGGATTCGTCCGCACGCGGCGGCAGAAGAGACGAAGCTGGGAAATGACAGACATGAGTCTTCCCTACTCTACCGGGTCCGACGTGCGCGCCATCGCTCATGGCTGCACGCCGGTTGCCCTCGTCGGGCCTCTGTTGTTGTATCTATTCAACAAATAGAGGTCTATAGTAGGTCATACATAACATGACAAGGTCCAGGATCGCCGAAGTGCCGCCTGCCGCCGTCGAGGAAGCGTTGGAGCAACTCGGCCGCAACCTCCGCACCGCCCGCCTGCGCCGCAGGCTGCCGCAGGCGGTGCTTGCCGAGCGCGTCGGCGTATCGCGCTTCCTGCTCGCAGACATGGAGAAGGGCAAGCCGACCGTCGGCATCGCCGCTCATCTGGGCGTGCTCTGGGCTCTGGGCCTGTTGTCGCACATGCAGGCGGTAGCCGATCCCGACCGCGACGAGGAAGGCAAGGCCATCGAACGGGCTCGGAGCCCGAAGACCGCCCGGCGCGCCCGGAGGCTCGGCGATGAGTTCTGAGCGGGAGTGCTTCGTCTACATCTTGCTGCCCGGCGCCACCGAGTTCGTCACCGCGGGACGCTTCCGTCTATCCGCTGGGTCGGCCGGCGATCCGGTCGGCGCATTCGTGTACGGCCGCCGCTACCGCGAGCGGGCGGACGCCGTGGAGCTCGATCCCGTGGAGCTGCGTCTTGCAGGCCATGTCTACGAAACGGGCCGCATGGGAGGCTTCTTCGGCGCCATCCGCGACGCGATGCCCGATTCCTGGGGACGGCGGGTCATCGAACGGCAGGTCGGTGCAACTCGACTCGACGAATTCGACTACCTGCTGCAGGGGCCCGATGATCGCGCCGGGGCGCTCGGCTTCGGCCTCGCGGTCGAGCCGCCCGCCGCCATGCCCCGGTTCGCCGGTGCGCTGGAGCTTGACAAGCTGCAGAGCGCGGCTGACGCGGTGGTCGCCGGCGTCCCGGAGCGTGCCGGCTCGGCCGATGCGCAGGTCGAAGAACTCCTGTGGCCCGGCACGTCGCTCGGGGGCGCCCGTCCGAAGGCCGTCGTACAGGACGCGGACGGGCTCTGGATCGCCAAGTTCGGCAGCCGGAACGACCGCTGGAATCATCCCCGCGTGGAGCACGGCATCCTCGCGCTCGCGCGGGCCTGCGGCTTGCGCGTGGCCGACAGCCGCATCGAGACCATTGCCGATCGCGATGTGCTGCTCGTGCGCCGCTTCGACCGCGCGCGGACCGATACCGGCTACCAGCGCCACCGCATGGTCAGCGCCCTGACGCTGCTGCGGGCCGGCGACAGCCCCGTCGACCGCGCCAACTGGTCCTACCTGCTTTTCGCCGACGAGGTCCGTCGCGCCAGCGCCGATCCACAGGCCGACCGGCGGGAGCTGTTCGGGCGGATGTGCTTCAACGCCGCCGTCTCCAATCTGGACGACCACCCGCGCAATCACGCGATCGTCGCCCCGGACCGCGCCTGGCGGCTGAGCCCGGCGTTCGACCTGACGCCGTCCCCGGTGGTCGCGCAGGACCGCCGCGACCTCGCCATGACCTGCGGCCGATTCGGCCGCTACGCCAACCGCGCCAACCTGCTGAGCGGCTGCGGCCGGTTCCTGCTGAGTGAAGACGAGGCCGCCGCCATCTTCGAGCGGATCGTGGAGACGGTGCGTGTGGAGTGGCACTCGACGATGCGACGTGCCGGGGTCAGTGCGACGGACTGCGACGCCATCCGGAGTGCGTTCGTCTATCCGGGGCTGTTCCACGATGTCGCGGAAGACCGGAAGCCTCGTAGGAAGAGTCGTGCACAGTCAGGGGTAACGGGCTAGCGCCCCGAAACGCCTCGCAGGCTTGGCGTTTCGGCCTATCCCCCCGCTCCATGAGCCAGCGCCGCGGCACTTCGCTTCGCTGCGTTCTGCGGCGCTGGCTCCTAGCCCGGACGCAAACGGGTCAGAAAGCGCTCGAAGTCCTGATCGAACGCGTCGCTGATACCGGACACCTTGGCCACCAACTCGGCCACCCTGGCCGGATCCAGGTCCGTGGCGTACGCGTGGCGGAACAGATGGCGGAATCGTCTCAACTCGTCCAGCTCCTGCGCCGTGCCTTGCGCCAGAAGGGCCGGCCGCACGCCGCTGACGTCGAGCTGCATTCGCCTGATCAGATTCGCGTGGTACCCGCCCTCGTCGATGCGGTTCTCGAAGAACCTTGCAACCTCCTCGAACAACTGCTCGAACGCCCCGTACAGGTTGTGGAGCTGATAGCCCATGCTGTCCACGTCGCTGGCGCTTCTCGGATCGAGCGTCTCCCGACGTTCCGCAATGCGGGTCACGATCCGATCGATGTCGCGGCAGCGCGCTCGCAAGGCCGCCTCGAGGATCGAGAACGCTCCCTCATCCATACACTTTGACTCCGCCACGGATGAACGACTCGGGGCACGGATGCCGATCGAGGTCGATGACGTCCACCGACCTGCCGGTCGCGTCTTCCAGCGCCTTCATGACATCGAGCACGGCGTGCGAGCAGCCACCCACGGCCACGTCGATATCCGAGGATTCCGTCCAAAACTCCGGCGACAGCACCGAACCAACGATGTACGCCCTCGGGACGCCAAGCCGATCACGGAGATCGAGCAAGGATTGCCGGACACGCGGCAACAACTCGGCCTGCTCGGCCGCCAGCCGCCTGCGTCGGTCTTGTATCGCCCGGTCGAGGACGCTGGTGTCGAACCCACCGCTCCCCTGAGACGTAGTCCCGGCATGCTTGCCGCTCATCGCGAGGTCCCGATGACGTTGATGCCTGGGCAAAGATCGAGCTTCAGGCTCCTGAAGGCCGTGAAGTTCTCCAGCTCGACTCGCGTCAACGCCATCGGGTCTCCTGCCGAGGCTGCATCGCTGCGTCCCAACACGCTACGGCGTCTTCACCGGCGGCGCCGGGCGCTCCGGCAGCGACTTCGGATCCTCCCGCATCATCCGCAGCACCTCCTCGACCGCCCGCTCGAGCTGCGGGTCGCGGCCGGCGATGACCGAGCGCGGGTCGTTCTCCACCTCGATGTCCGGCTCCACGCCCACGTTCTCGACCACCCAGCTCCCGTCGGCGCCGTTGGTGCCGAACTGCGGCACATTGACCGAGCCGCCGTCGAGCAGCGGACCGTGGCTGGTTATGCCGATGACGCCGCCCCACGAGCGCTTGCCGATCAGCGGGCCGAGGCCGGCTTCGCGGAAGCGGTAGGGGAAGATGTCGCCGTCGGAGGCGGAATCCTCGTCGAGGATGCAGACGAGGTGGCCGTGGAAGGCGACGGCCGGATAGGTGCCCGGCGTGTCATAGGTTCGCGCGAAGCTGGTGCCGAGGACGCGGCGACCGAGACGCTCGATCAGCATCTGCGAGACGTTGCCCCCGCCGTTGCCGCGCACGTCGATGACGAGGCCCTCCTTGCGCACCTGCCCGTAGAACCACTTGACGAACTCCTGGATGCCTTGCGCGCCCATGTCCGGGATATGCAGATAGCCGACGTGCCCGTCGGTCATCTCGGACACCTTGCTCCGGTTGGCCTCGACCTCGGCCAGGTAGCGCAGGCTGCGCTCCTCGGTGACGGGGATGAACGCGACCTCGCGCGCGCCCTCGAAGGTCGGCTCGTCGTTGAGGGTCAACCGGACCGGCCGATCGGCGCGGTGGCGCAGCACGCGATAGGGATTGTCGGACCCGAGCAACTCCTCGCCATCGATGGCGAGCACGTAGTCGCCCTCGCTCGCGTCGACGCCGATCTCGGTGAGCGGCGCCCGGTAGCGCGGCTCCTCGTTGTGGCCGGAAAAGATCTCGGCGATGCGGTAATGTCCGGCCGCGGCGTCGATCTCGAAGACCGCCCCCGGCAGGGCCACCTGCGGACGGTCGGGGGTCTCCCAGTCCCCGCCCGCGATGTAGGCGTGGCTGACGTTGAGCTCGGCCACCATCTCGCCGATGACGTAGTTCAGGTCCGAGCGGTGGGCGACGTGTTCCAGCAGGGGCCGGTACCGGTCGCGCAGCGCCTTCCAGTCGTAACCGTGCATGTTCTCGACGTAGAAGAAGTCGCGGAACCGGCGCCAGACCTCGTCGAAGACCTGCGCCCATTCCTCGGCCGGCACCCGGTCGACCATCAGCCCGCGCGTCGACACCGCGGTAGCGTCGCCGCCGCCCGCCGGGTAGACGTTCCAGCCGCCCCCTTCGCGCACCAGCACCTTTTCTCCGTCGCGCGACACGGCATAGCCGCCGATCCCGGTCGCGAGCGTCTCGGTCCCGCGATCCTCGAACGTAAAGCGCTGCAGCGCCGGCTGCACGTCGCCGCCCCGGCCGTAGTACTGCGCGCCGCCCCGGATGAAGAACACGCCGCCGTCCGCCCCGCTCAGCCCGACGTAATTGTCGAAGGTCACCGGGAGGCGCACGACACGCCGGGCCAGCCCGTCGAACTCGATGGTGACAGGAGCCTCCTCATCGCCCTCACCGCCGCCGTCCTCGTCAGCATCCGAGTCGCTGTCGTCGGCCGCGTCCTCGTCCGCTTCGTCGCCCCCGGTCACTACCACCTCGTCGCTCTCCGGAGGCAGCGGATGCTCCACGTCCTTCCGCAGCGCCAACGCGTAGATGCCCGTCTCGCGATCGACCAGGTAGTTCCACTCGAAGGAGCCGAGCTGCGGCGCGAACTGCCGGTCCGAGAGGTAGTAGAGGTAGTCGCCGTGCGGATCCCACGCCGGGTTCCACTCGTGGAAGAGCTCGTCGGTAATCCGGTGCAGAGCACGGTCCGCCAGACTCCAGACCCAGATCGAGCTGAACTCGGTCGGATCGGTCATCGAGAACGCCAGGTAGCCGCCCCTGGGCGACCAGACGTAGTCGCGCAGCGGACCGCGCGCCTCGTCCGCGACCTCGACGGTCTCCTTCGTCTCCACGTCGATCACGTGGAGCTTGCCGTCCTTGTCACCGTAGGCCAGGTGCTTGCCGTTCGGCGACCACTCCGGCGCGTACAGCATCGCCTGCCCGCCGGTGGTGAGCTGCTCCGGCTCGCCGGATCCGTCCTGGGCGATCAGATAGACCTCGTCCTCCCCGGTCGCATCCGACACGTAGGCGATGCGGCCGCCGTCCGGAGACCAGCGGGCCCACTTGTCGTGCGCGGACGAGCTGCGGGTCAGGTTGCGGGTCGGGCCGTTCTCGATGGGAGCAGTGAAGACGTCGCCGCGCGCCACGAAGAGCGCACGCTCCCCTTGGGGGCTGAGCTCCGCGTCCTCGATCAGGTTCGCCGCCGACACGCGCGCCGGCCGCATCGCCAGGCCGTCGTCCGGCACGGTGATCGAGATCGGCCGCGACACCCCTTCGTCTATCGCGTAGATCTGCAGTTCGCCGTTCAGCTCGTAGACGATGCGGTTGCCGCCGTCGTCGCCCGGCCAGCGCACGTCCCAGGTATCGCTGTCGGTGAGCTGCGCCGTCTCGCGCGAGGCGAGGTCGTAGCTGTACAGGTTGAGCGTGCCGTCCCGGTCCGAGGTGAAGTAGATGGCGTTGCCGATCCACATCGGATCGCGGTCGGCGCGCCGGTGCGTCGTCACCCGTTCGACCACGTGGGTCTCGCGGTCGAAGATGTAGAGCTCCTGCGCCCAGCCGCCCTCGTAGCGCTTCCAGGTCCGGAAGTCGCGGAACAGCGGCGAGTAGACGACCCGCGTCCCGTCCGGCGACAGGTCCCCCGCCCCGGACTCGGGCATCGGCAGAGGCACCGGCAGGCCTCCGTCGGCCGATGCCAGGAACAACCGGCTGTCGGAGAGGTCCGTGCTGTAACGCAGCGACCGGAACAGAACCGCCCGCCCGTCGGGCGACCAGTCGTAGACCTGGTTGTCATAACCCCAGCGCGGGGCCAGCGGGCCGCGCGCCGGATAGTACGTGAGCTGCCGCGGCACGCCGCCGGACGCCGGGATGACGTAGACCTGCTCGTCGCCGTCGTACTGTCCGGTGAACGCGATGCGCGAGCCGTCGGGCGAGAACCTCGGGAACAGCTCCAGCCCGGGATGGGCGGTCAGCCGGGTCGCCAGGCCTCCTTCGGTCGAAGCAAGCCAGAGGTCTCCGGCATAGCTGAAGACCACCCGGTCGCCGTGGATGTCCGGAAACCGCAGCAGCTTCGTCTGCGCGGACGCCGGCGCCGCCGCCGCTGCGAGCGCGGCGGCGAGGCACGTCATCGGAACGAGCAATCGTCGGAGCATCTTGCCTCCTCGGTAACGGCCGGACACGGACGATCCGCACCCCGCCTCGGGCGATTCGCAATCGCACTTCGTTTCGGTTTCAGGACGATGATTCTTCACCAGTGGCTCGCCGCCCGCCGGCGGGGAAGCGGCGGCACTCGGGCCGGGAACGCGCCCGCGGTCCCGGCCCGAGCATGTACAACCAAGCACCCTTGCTGCATCGCCAACGCAGCGGCTATCGAGTCCGGGAACGGATCTGCGGGTTACTTCCGCAGGGTTCGGTCGACGTACGCGCGGACCGCGTCCTGAACCGGGACCGACATCCACGCCTCCTGCACTTCCTCGTCCACCGACCGCATATAGCGCACGACGCGATCCCGGCTGGGTTGGCGGATGATGCGCTTGGTGAGCGAGAACGAGGCGTGGGGCAGCGACCCCAAGTGGGAGGCCACTTCGACCGCGCGGTCGAGGAGAGTCTCCGCAGCCGCCAGCTCGTCGACGAAGCCGTTGGCCAGCGCATCGTCCGGCGCGCAGGTGAGCCCCTGATAGACGACCGCTTGCAAGCGGTGCGCCGGCACGACGAGCCGCAGGATCTCCATCGCCATGCTCGGGAATGGCACCCCTACCGACAGCTCGGGCGTGCCGATGCGCCCGTTGCCCTGTGCCATCACGCGGTAGTCGCAGGCGCAGGCGAGGACACAGCCACCGGCGATAGCGTGCCCGTTGACCGCGGCAACGATGGGCTTCGTGAAGGTGAAAGTCTTGAAGAAGGCGTCGCCGAGCAACGGCAGGAACGCCTTGACGTAGTCGCGGCCGCCGTCCGTCAACCGGCGCAACTCCACACCGGCCGAGAACACCTTGCCGGTACCGGTCAGGACGATGGCGGACGTGTCCGCCTGCTCCAGCCGGGCAAGCTCCGAGATCCAGCCTCTCATCAACTCGATGTCGAACGCGTTGACCTTGCCGTGCTCGAGTCGAACGACGGATACGCGATCACGAGATTCGCTGGTGATCATTCGAGAACTCCGTGTCCTGCATGCTCGCCCCGACGCTCATCGCAATGGCGCATTTCGCCACGGGCGCCCCGAAACGCCTCGTTGGCTCGGCGTTGCGGCCCATCCCCCCCATGACCTTGCGCCGCAGCACAACGCCTCACTGCGTCCTGCAGCGCAAGCTCCCGGCCGCGACCGTCCGGCACAGCACCCAATATACATCGCACTTCCGACCGGCGGGGGGCAACCCCACGGCCCTGGCGCAATCCGGTGCGGCCGCGCTATTCCGCGCGCAGCGCCCCGAGCAACGGCGACCGAACGGCGGCGACGGTGGCCGCCAGGGACGCGACCAGGCCGGTGGCGACGACGACGAACAGAAGGCCACCGAGCGACAAGAGCGGCACGCCGCCGCCCCGCTCCAGCCACGCGGGCGCGATGGCGACGATAGCGCAGCCGGCCCCTATGGCGAGTCCGGAGAACAGGAGGAACGCATTCTCCGCGAGCACCATCAGCGACAGGTGGCTGGCGTTGTAGCCGACGGCCCGCATCAGGGCGAGCTCGCGGCGACGCTCCAGCACGTTGCGCAGCAGCACGGCACCGAGTCCGAACGTGCCCAGAATGAGCCCGAGGCCGCCCAGTGTCTGGAAGGTCGCGAGGTAGGTGTTCTCGACGCGGTGAAAGGCCGCGAGGCGTTCCGCGGCCGAAACCACATCGAACCCGAAATCCACGAGCCGGTCCTCGAAAGCGGCGCTGACCTCCGCCGTCCGCTCGGGCGGCGCGTCTATGAGGAAGAAACGGTAGCCGTCGTAGTCGGGGAAGACGCGCTCGAAGTGGCGCTCGCCGATCAGCAGCTCGCGCTGGAAGATGCTGTCCGATAGCGCCCCGACGATGCGCAGGGTTATCGGCCGGTCGGTGTCGCGGTTCAGCACGAAGTCATCGCCGATCGACAGGTGCAGCGCGTAGGCCAGCGAAGTCGCGTCGGCTATGGCGGGAATGGCGCCGTCCTCGAACTCGCGATCGAGCAGCAGCCACGGGTTGGCCTCTTCCTCCGGGGTCTCGGCGGCGGTGGCGCCGAAACCGAAACGGCCCTCGGCCACGAACGCCGCGGACGGCGCCAACACGCGCGGGTCCTTCGCCTGGTACAGGTTGAGGCAACTGGCATCCTCTCCCGGACGCAGGCGAAAGCGCGCCAGGGTCACGCCGGCCAGCGCTTCGCCCTCCGCGAACAGGTCCCCGATGAACAGCTCCTCCTGTCCCTCGGGGCTCGTCGGATCGTGCACGACCGGCAGCAGCGTGTCGGCGAGCAGGGTATAGCCTCCGGTGCCGGAAGACCGGTCGAGCACGTCACCCCCGCCGTCCCGGCGGAAAGCGTCGACCGCCACGATGATGAAGGCTGCGAACGCGATAAGGGCAATGCAAAGTACGCTGCGCCCTGGCCGGTACGAGGCGTTGCGAAAACCGACCTGCGACACCGACCAGGATCCGTCCGTGTGCGCGGTCGGCCGCTGGTCCAGCCACGCCCAGGCCAGGACGAGCAGCGCCGCAAGCAGCGTCAGCCCGCCGCCGAAGAACCCGCCGGTAGCTCCCACGAGCCCGGCCGCCGCCACCCCGACCAGCACGACGCCGACAGCGGCAAGCCCCACGCCGATGCGCCGGGCGCGCATTCCGCCCGACCGCGCGGGCGCGGCGACCTGTGCGACGCCCGTCACTTCGGCCACCGCGCCGGTCAGCAGGCTGCGCGGCGAGGCCGGCGCCAACGCGCGCAACGTCCAGCCGATCGACCCGAGCGCGGCCAGCACACCGCCTGCCGCCCCGGCCGCGAGCATCGCCGGAGACACATCGAGGGCCAGTCGCGTGGTCCCGACCGCGTCGACCCACCAGGTGCGCAGGCCGAGCATGATGAGCTCCGCGTAGAGCACGGCGGCAGCCACGCCGAGGGCGCTGCCGAGCACCGACAGGATGCCCGCCTCGGTCAGGAACACGCGGCGGATGGCGGGCGCGGGAAAGCCGGTGGCGCGCAGCAGGCCCAGCTCGCGCAGGCGCTGCTCGACCCCCAGGCGGAAGAAGAGGCTTGCCAGCAGCAATGCCGACACGACCAGGAAGAAGCTGAAGTAGATGAAGTACAACCCGAAATCGGTCACCCCGGCCGACGCCTCCAGTGCCAGGGAGCGGGCCGGATAGACGACGAATCCGAGGGCCAGCGGGTCGAGTGCCTCCCGGAGGGCCGCCGCGAAGCGGTCACGAGTCCCGGCGACGTCCTCCCCCGGCGCCGGCGACAGGCGAACCGACGTCACCTGCCCCCAGCGCGACCCCCACATCCGCTGCCCGGCCGCGAGCGGGATGAATGCCTTCGGGGTCGTGCGGTGATCGTCCCAGTAGGTCTCGTCCACCGGCCGGATAAGGTCGAGGTCGACCGGGAACGGCGGGTCCCAGTCGATGACGTTGGTGGCCTCGGTGATGCCGGGATAGTCGGGGGTGAGATCGGGATCATCCGCAGCGCCGGCAATCGGGACGACGCCGGCCACCTGCAGCTCGGCCTCGTACGTCGTCAGACGCCCCTCGTCCTCCCAGAGGTAGTACTCGATGGTCAGCGGAGCGCCCGGAGCGACTCCCAGGTCGTCCGCCGTCCATTGGTTCAGGATGACCGGCGCAGGCCCTCCGGGATCGCCGTTCACCTCCGTGTCCCCCACCACAGACAGGTCCCGCGCGGTGATGACCGAGTACGGCGTGATCCGATCCCCGCTGCGTAGCTGATTGGCCAAGTAGGAGAGCACCGGCTCGGCGCGCAACCCGAGCGTAGATGCGACCCGCTCAATTGCAGTTACCGTCCCGTCGGCCAGCAGGCCGGCCGCCGACTCCACGGCAACCGTGTCGTGCGCGGGAATGGCCCGCACGCGGAGGCCCAGATCGCCAAGCGTCGCCTCGGCACGGACCGCTGCCTCGGCTGCCGCCTGCCGCGCCGTATCGACCTCGGCCACAACCTCGTCGTCGAAACCGTCAGCGCCGCCGCCGTGGCCAAGCAGCAGCGTGTTGACGCGCCCGTCCTGCTCGAGCTCACCCTGCAGCCGGGTCAGCGGAACGAAGATCGAGCGCGCCAGCCCCTGCTGCGGCCGAAACGAGAACTCGCCCAACTCCGCGGCGGTCAGCACGCGATCGATGCCAAGCCGCAGCGTGCGGCCCACATCGTCTCGCCGGCCATGCAGCGAGCTGAGCGGTACCGCCGACGGTTTCTCGACCCGGACCAGGAGCGCCTCCCCCGGTGCGGACCCGAGCTCTCCGGCGAGCCCACCGCTGATGAACGTCGCGTTGCGCCCCAGCGCGAACGCATCCGACTCGAGGCCGTGGAAGGCCCAGAAGCGCTCGTCCACGCCATAAACCTGTACCCCCGACGCCCGACGCCCGCTCGCCTGGTGCGTTACGAAACCCTCGACCGCCACCAGCGGCGCCGCGGTCCGGAACCGCCCGGCCAACGCTCCAGCGGCCAGCAGGTCCCCCGCGAGCGACTCGGGCACGAAGCGGGCGCTCGTCACGACGCGGTCGACGGCGCCCAGGCGCTCCAACGCCAGGGCGCGCAGACTCGACCGCACCGAAGCCCCGACGAGCAGGGCGCCGGCCAACACCGCCACCGCTACCGCAACGCCGGCAATGACCGCGAGGTTCGTGCGCCAATAGTGAACGACGTTCCGCCGAATGAGAGCGAGCAGGCTCATGGGCGCGCCTCCTCCACCTCGTCGCGCTCCCGCTAGTCCGACGCGCGCGCGAGCTTCTGGTTGTCGAGCCGGTAGCGGATGGGACAGTGACCAGCCAGCCCCGGATTGTGCGTGACGATCAGCAGCACGTTGTTCTGCTGCGCGTGCAGCTCGAACAGGAGCGACGTGATTGCCTCCGCCGACCGGCCATCGAGGTTGCCGGTCGGCTCGTCGCAGACAACGAGCGGCGGCTGCCGGATGAGCGCCCGCGCAAGCGCCACGCGCTGGCGCTCGCCGCCCGAGAGCTCCGCCGGCCGATGATCCATGCGATCCTGGAGTCCCACCTGCTCCAGCAGCGACCTCGCCCGCTCGGTCACCGTCGCATCGGCAGTGCTGACCAGCGTCGGAACCAGTACGTTCTCCAGCACGGTACATTGCGGCAGCAGCAGATGATCCTGGAAGACGAAACCGACCTGCGAGTTGCGGAAGGCGGCCTGCTTCCGCTCGTCGAGCCCGAACGGGTTCGTGCCGTCGAGAGTGACCCTGCCGCTGGTCGGCGGCTCAAGCCCGCCGACGATGTAGAGAAGAGTGCTCTTGCCGCTGCCCGAAGGACCCATGATCGACGCCGCGTCCCCGCGCGAGAGCGAGAACGAGACGTCGGTCAGGATGGGCAACGGGCCGCGGACCGTCGGATACGTCTTGGTGAGCTGACTGACTTCGAGCAAGGCAGCCCCGATTCCCTCCGCTCCTACGACGCGCGCTGGAATGCGCGCGGACGGAAGAGGAAGTCGACGATGTTCCCCTCGTGAGGCTGCAGCCAGTTGAGCTTGATGGTCGGAATCGGCCCCAGGTTCAACCGGTCGATGTTGCGCGCGTCGAGCAGTTCCTGCTCGAAGCGCGGATCCTTCGTCAGCCCCGTCGCGACCAGCGTCTGTCCGATCGCACCGATCATCTTGCGCTGCTCGCACTCGACCACGGTGACGAACGGGAACATGTACTCCTTCTTCGCCATCGCCACGTCCGGCGACGGGCAATAGACGACCGTCGGACGCAGGTAGTCGCACCGCTCGCGTGACACGAGACGCCCATCCGGGTGGTGCGCTGCCGTCACTTCGTCCACGCCGCCATCGCCGAGCGCGGCGTCGATGTCGGCCGAAATGGCGGGCGCCTGGCCCGGCACCGTGAAGGCGGCGAGGGCGGCGTCCGGATCCTCGGGCGACAGCGGTCCGACCGGCCCGAGCCGCTCGGCCAGCGCCTCGGCGATGGCCCGGCCGTTGCGCGGGGTCCAGATGCCTGAGCAGTTGATGCAGCTCCGGCCGCTGTTGATGAGCACGCTGTCGACCATGAGATCGAGGTATTGCTCCCAGTTGTCCGCCTCGTCGTCGCCGAGCAGGATCTTGCTGAACCCGGGCCCGTGCACCTGCACGGCCGGATTGCCGGCGTACTGATCCACCGTGGCGGTGCCGCCGAAGATCAGGCTGCGCGGACAGTTGTGGAGCACCGCGGCGCCCACCTCGCCCTGGCCCGGATAGAGTGCCACGGCCTCACGAGGCACACCGGCCTCGAAGAACGCCTGGGTCATGCGCCAGGGCGTCCACGGCTCCTGCGGTCCGGGCTTGAGCACCAAGCCGATCTGCAGCGGGATGATCGGCAGCCACAGGCTGTGCACGCCCGGCGAGTTCGACGGCAAGACCATGCCGAGCACCGACGTAGTGGCCTGATAACTGCGCATCACGCCGGCCTCTTCCCCATAGCCTCGGGCGAGGATGCCGGGATCGAGGTGGCGGGTCAGCGAGGCGAGGATCTCGTCGATGTGGTCGAGCACGTACCGGAGCTTCTCCATGTTCATCCGGCACATGTGCTCCGGCAGCCCGGTGGTGGCGGACTGTTGCCGCACGAACTCGTCCGGCGTCTGCGTGCCGTCGCCGAGCGGCAGCTCGGCGGTGGAGAAGAGTGCGCCCGCCTTCTTCACCATCTGCACGAGATCGGTCGGGTGCACGTCGCGGAGCACCTGCCGGGCGCGGGCCGCCTTGCGCAGATCGCGCGCGACGATGCCCGGATTGGCCTGACTCACCTCGGCCACCGGCTCGCCGGTGTCGAAATGAACGACCTTGTCGATATCGAGGCTCCGGTAGGGCGTGCCCCACCGGAGCGCAGGGAAATGAATCACGGTGCTCTCCGCTCCTGAGTACGCGGCTGCCGCCGTCGACCAGCCGGAACCCGTCGCCGGCGGCTCCGCTTGCCGCCCGACCAATCCTGGCCGGAACTCGGCGCTGGCTTCTCCGGCGCCCGCTCCTAGTCGGTCACCTCGATGCTGATCGTCGTGCAGAGACCTTCCTGCGTCCGGTGCTGGTCGTCGCCGATCTGCACCGTCAGCTCGTACGTGCCGGCCGGTGCGTTCTCCAGCGTCGTGGTGCTCGAGCCGTCGCCGAAGTGCTGCCAGCCCTCGCCCTGCGGAATAATCTCGCCTACCGGCAGGCAACCGGTGTTGTAGCCCAAGTGGTAGTGCCCCACGCCTTCGCGCGGGGTGCCGGTCTCCTGATCGAACCCTTCCGGGATGGCGGAGATCGGGTAGTTCTCGGCGCCGAACTCGATGTTAACCACGTCCTCCGAATGCTGCGAGCCGTCGGCCGGGGACACGAAGAAGACCCGCGCATCCTGGGCCTCCGCACCGGCGGCGCCCACCGCCAACATCACGATAGCCAGACCCGTCACCACGATCGTTCCGACGCCGTCAATTCGCATCACGCTCTCGCTCCTTCCAAGCCCGGGCGAGCCGGCCGTCCGGCCGCCCCGCCGGACACATCCCGAATCTCTCCGGACGGGATCCGACCAGCCCGGAAACTGTAGCCTCGCGGCTCCGCTTGCCGCCCCAACCAGCCCTAACCGGGATGCTGGTCCGTCTCACGGTGCGGACTCCTCCCGGGTCCCGCCTAGATCCCGTCGGCCACCTCGACGCTGATCGTCTCGCAGAGCCCTTCCTGCGTGCGGTGCAGGTCGTCGCCGATCTGCACGGTGAGCTCGTACGCGGCAGGCTCGACCTGCAGCGTGAAAACGTTCGAGCCGTCGCCGAAGTGCACCCAGCCCTGGCCCTCGGGGATGATCTCCCCGGCCGGCAGGCAGCCGGTATCGACGCCCAGATGGTAGTGGCCCATGTCGGCCCGCGGCTCGTCGCTCTCCGGATCGAACCCCTCCGGGATAGCCGAAATCGGGTAGTTCTCGGCACCGAACTCGATCTCGACGTCGTGATCACTCGATATCTGGTCCCCGTCCAGCGGCGCGACGAAGAAGACCCGCGGCGGGCCGCTCGGCGCTGGCGCCGCTTCCTCCATCGGCTCTTCCGCCATCTCGGGCTCGGCTTCCATGCCGCCGCCGGAGCCGCCGCCGCAGCCGAAGACCGCAAGCGCCGGCACCAGGACCAGGCCGGCCATGACTTTCCAGTTGACGCGTAGCAGTTCGGTTCGCATCTCTATATCCGCTCCTTCATGGGACACTCGCCCGCCGGCTGCTCATTGGAAACAAGCCGCACGCTCGGGCCTCAGCAGCATGAACGCGCGGCGGTCTTCATCGCGACTCAGTAAACCCCGACGGTGGTGGAGGACGCCAGCGCGGCGAACGGCCGCACGCCGCTGACCCCGTCCCACGGATACTGCTCGCACGGCGGCTCGCGCTCGCCCTCGTCACGCTCGAGGAAGCGCGGCACGAAAAACTCCCTCGTCAGGGTGGTCAACATCACACGCCCCGTGCCGCCATAATCGACGACCCGGTCGGCGTCGTCGGGATCGACCACCTGCAGCACGGCGCGCGGCTGCGGCGCGTGGTACGTAATCTTATAGCCCTCGGCCGCACCACTCGGCGGACTGCCCGCCAGCCCCATCAGCGTGTTGCCGTAGGTCGGCGTCATGTAGACGCCTTCGAGCAGCTCCTCGTTCGCGAACCGGTTCCACTGCGGCGTGAACTCGGTTCCGCCGGCGAAGATCCCGGTAATACCGGTCTCGCGGATGCTGGAACCTTCCTCTTCCAGCCGGTTCGCCAGCGCCTCGATCAGCTTCGGCGTCGAGAACAGGCACTTGATGTCGTGCCCGGCCGACAGGACGGAGATCGCCTGATCGATGACGTGGGCCTGGTAGGCCTTCAGGTGATCCATCCAGCCCTTCTTGATCAACTTGATCACCCAGCGCGGGTCGAGGTCGACGCAGAAGCAGATGCCGCCCCGATGCTGCGCCAGGTGCTCCACCGCCAGGCGCAGGCGGCGCGGGCCGCTCGGCCCGAGCATCAGCCAGTTGGCCCCCTTCGGGAAGCACTCGTCCGGAAGCGTATCGGAGAACAGCTCGTAGTCGGTACGGAAGTCGTCGATGGCGACGCGGCTCTTCGGAATCCCCGTGGTCCCGCCGGTCTCGAAGACGAAGATCGGCTTGTCGGCATAAGCCCGCGGCACCCAGCGGCGAACCGGACCGCCGCGCAGCCACTCGTCTTCGAAGTGGCCGAACTTGCGGAGATCGTCGAAGCCGTTGACCTCCTTGCGCGGGTCCCAACCCGCCTTGGCGGCCCAATCCAGCCAGAAAGGACAGCCGGTCGCCGGGTCGAAGTGCCACTCGACCACCTCGCGCACCCAGGCATCCAGCGACGCGCGCGCCGCCTGGGCCCTGCCTTGTAAATCGGTCGTCAGCGTACTCATCAACCGATGATCTTACACTAGGGCGTTCATCGGAACCGGCATTGCACCCGGTCCGGTCCGGCACGCTTCCGCGGCCGCGCGGGAGCGGATACCCACGCAGTCGCAACGAGGACTAAAGAGATGACGGGACGACTCGAACGGCTGTGGATCAAGCGGTTCCATCGCGGTCCCATGGATGCGGTGGACCGTGCCGGCCTGCGCGCGGGGCGCGGCCTGGTCGGCAACGCCGACCAGGGCGGCAAGCGGCAGGTGACGATCATCTCCCGGCGACGCTGGAACGGAATCAACGAAGCGCTGGCCGACGACATCGATCCGGCGCTGCGGCGCGCGAACCTGCTCGTCACCGGTATCGACCTGGACGATACGCGGGGGCGGACCCTGCGCGTCGGTTCGTGCCGCCTGCTGATCCACGGTGAGACCCGGCCCTGCGAGCACATGGACGCGGCACGCCCGGGCCTGCGCGGGGCACTGGATCCGGCGTGGGCCGGCGGCGCGTTCGCGGAGGTCCTCGACGACGGCGAGATTGCGGTAGGCGACGCGGTAGGCTGGGACGATTCGAACACTGCGCCTCAGCCCTGAACACAGGTCACGGACCGTTCGCATCGCCGCACGCACGCAACGGGAACTTGCGCCCCGGGCTCCTAGAACCTTGCGCCGCAGGACGCAGCGAAGCGAAGTGCTGCGGCGCAAGGTCATGGGAGCGGGGGATGGGCCGAAACGCCGAGCAGCGAGGCGTTTCGGGGCGCTAGGAGTCTGCGCCGCAGAAACGCAACGGAGTGAGCTTATGCGGCGCAGACTCATGGAGCGGGGGGGATGGGCCGAAACGCCGAGCAGCGAGGCGTTTCGGGGCGCTAGCGCCGGACCACACCGTGGCGTTCGAGCACTTCCAACACGGTCTCGATGGGCAGCGCCTCCCGCGTTCCCCAGCGGCTGCTGACCGTGACGGCCCGGAACAGGGAGTTGTAGATCGCCTCTTCGGTCGCTTCCACCGTCGCCTGAAAGATGGCCGACATATCGCGGTTCGCCAGATCCTCCACGGTCCGGACCCGCTCGCCCGGCCGCCTCCGAACACCCGGCGCGGTAGAGAAGCTGATCACGTAGTCGCCCGATCCGTTGCCGGCGAACGATCCGGTCCGGGCCAGCCCCATCACGGCGCGGCGCGCCACCCGCTCCAGGTTGCGCTCCGAAAGCGGCGCGTCGGTGGCTACGACCATCATGATCGATCCCTGCGACTGGTCATCGCTCTCTTCCCGTCCCGGATCTCCGCCATCGCCGCCACCGTTCCCGTCGACCTGGTCGCGGAACGCGTACCGGCCCAGCTCGCGTCCCACCGGCGCGCCCAGTACCTGCAGGATGCCGCCGAAGTTGGACTGCACCAGTACGCCGACGGAATAGCCGCCGAGCGACGCCGGGAGCACGCGCGAGCTCGTGCCGATCCCTCCCTTCCAGCCGAACGCCGTCGTGCCGGTCCCGGCCCCGACCGCGCCCTCCTCCACAGGCCCCGCCGACGCTCCGTCGAGCGCCGCCCGCACGTCGCCCACCGTTACCGGCCGGGCACGAATGTCGTTGAGACCGCCATCGTTGGTCTCGCCGACGACGGGATTGATGGACCGCACGCCCTGCATATCGGACGCGTCGAGGGCCCATTCGACCAGGGCGTCGGCCGCCTTCCAGACGCACAACGTACAGGTCAGCAGAACCGGCGTCTCCAGCTCGCCCAGCTCGCGGACCTGGGTGACGCCGAGCAGCTTGCCGAACCCGTTGCCGGTGTGGATCGCGGCGGGTATGCGATCGAAGTAGACGTTGCCGCCGTGCGGACGAATCGCGGTGACGCCGGTGCGGACGCTGTCGCCCCGAACGATGGTGGCGTGGCCGACCAGGACGCCCTCCACGTCGGTGATCGCGTTGAACTCGCCCGGCGGGAAAATCCCGACCTCGATGCCCAGGTCGCGCGCCCGCGGCCGCGGCGGGTCCCGTCGTACCGTCGCTTGCTGGCTCCCGACCGACGCCGCCCCTGCCGCCGGTCGCACAGTGGCTGCCTGTCGACCGGGCACACCCACGGCGGAGGGACTCACCGTCCCGGCCAGCGCGGTCGCGGCCGAGGCACTTCCGGCCGCGACCATGCTTCCGGCCAGCAGCAACGCGAAGGACACCGTCATCGCAACGCGTCCGCCTTCGCCGCGAAGACGAAGTCGCTCTCGGTGAGGCCGTCGATCTTGTGGGTCCAGATGGTGACCTTCACTTGTCCCCACGTGAGGTAGATGTCGGGGTGGTGGTCCTGCTCCTCCGCCATCTCGCCCACCTTGATCGTGAAGTCGAGCGCCTGCCGGAAGTCGTCGAACTTGTAGACCTTCTCCAGGTGGTGCTGCTCGACGACGTTCCAATCGCCCCCCAACCTGGCCTGGACATCCTCCAGCTCCGCACCGGTCAACGGCGGAACCCCGCCCCGGCACGGCACGCACTGCTGCTTGGCGAGCTCGCTCATCGCTCCTCCTTTGCCGGGCACTCCCGCTCCCCCGGCAGCGTCCGCAGGTCCGCGGCCAACCGGCTATAGTGGATTCCAGGCATCAGCCCGACTGTCATCCGACCCTTGGCCCGCGCGATCACCGGGAGATCAATCATGTCCGAAAAACGTCCGCAGACCTATGCCAACCACGCGAAGCTCGTGCCGCTGTTCCACTACGTCGCGCTGCCGCTCCTGCTCATCAACCTGATCCTGGGTCTGGCCGGGCTGCTCGACGGCATCACCCTCCAGACGCTGAACCGTATCGGCACGGGCGTCGCGATGGTGCTGGCGGCCTTGTTCGCCCGCGTGTTCGCGCTGAAGGCGCAGGATCGCGTCATCCGCCTCGAGGAACACCTGCGGATGGCTCGGCTGCTGCCGGACGACCTGAGGCCGCGCATCGACGAGGTGTCGACCGCACAGTGCGTCGCCCTGCGGTTCGCCAGTGACGAGGAACTGCCGGACCTGGTGCGCCGGGCGCTCGACGAGCAGGCGGATCAGAAAACGATCAAGCAGACGATCAAGAACTGGCGGCCGGACTACCAGCGCGTCTGATCGGTGGCGCCGGCCGGCACCGGCAGCCCGGCTCGGCCCTGATGCGGCGCCCGCTCGGGTGCCCGGCACCGCGTCAGGACCGACGATCGTCGCCTGGGCACCCCGCCTTGCGTCGCGACCGCGCGGCACGACGTCAGGACTGCTCCTTCGCCGCGGCGACGGCGGCGTCCCACGCCTCGGCCATCCGACTCGACGTCAGCCAGAGCCCGCCGTCGACCACCAGGGTGACGCCGCTGACGAAAGAGGCGAGATCCGAGCAGAGGTAGAGCGCCGCCTTCGAAACGTCGTCGATGGCGCCGAGACGGCGCAGCGGTGTCATCTCCACCACGCGATCCTTCGCCGGTCCGACGAGCAGCCTGCGTACCCCCTCGGTGTCGGCGATCGGCCCCGGCGCGATACCGTTCACGCGGATGCCGTACTCGCCCCACTCGACGGCAAGCACCCGGGTCAGCGCATCGACACCCGCCTTGGCCGCCGAGACGTGGAGCTGCGCTGCCGTGCCGAAGTAGTGCAGCGTGGCGCTGATGTTCAACACGACCCCGCCCTGCTTCTTCAGGTGCGGCAACGCGGCGCGGCACATGTGGAACGTCCCCTTCAGGTCGATGTCCACCACCGCCCCGAACGCGTTCGGCGACAGATCCTCCGCGCGGCAGAGGAAATTCCCTGCCGCACCGTTCACCAGGATGTCGAGCCGTCCGAAGGCATCGACGGTCTGCGCCACGGCGGCGTCCACCGCGGCTGGGTCACGGACGTCTCCCGCCACCGCCAACGCCCGGACACCGAGCGCCTCGATTTCCCCGCGGGTGGGTTCCAGGTGCTCCGCCTTGCGGCTGGTAATGGCCACGTCGCAGCCGTGCGCGGCCAGGGCGAGCGACAGCCCCCGGCAGATGCCGGTGCCGCCCCCGGTTACGAGCGCCGCATTGCCCTTCAGCAGATCAGGTTCGAACCCCATTGAGTGTCCTCTCCTTCGTCTCCTTACTTACCGTCCGGATGCCGCTCGCGAAGCTCGCGCGATGTCGGTCGAAACGCTACCCTCTCGAGCTCCGCCAGCACGAAATCGGACAGGGAAGTTCCCTCCATCGCCGCCTTCGCCTTGAGCGCGCGATGCAACTCCACGGGGACGTTCCTGACCTGGAGATTCGGCATGCGATCAGACTATTTGCATGCAGTCTGCATGTCCAATGTCCCGCCGCGTGTCCCATGCCGTTCTTGCCGGCTGGAACCCGGCGCGCCGCAGCCATACAATGCGCGAGTTGCCGGTGCTGACGGTCCTGACCAACGCCTTTCCCCTCTGGCTGCTCCTTGCCAGCGGCATCGCTCTGGTCCGCCCCGAGCTGTTCACCTGGTTCAGCGGGCCGTTCATCACCGTCGGGCTGGGCGTCATCATGCTGAGCATGGGGATGACGGTCGGGTTCGAGGACTTCCGCCGCATCGCCCGCGAACGGACCAGCGTCCTGCCCGGCGTCGCGCTGCAATACACGCTGATGCCGCTGCTCGGGTGGAGCATCGGGTGGCTGCTGGATCTGCCGACACCGTTCGCCGTCGGGCTGATCCTCGTCTCGTGCTGCCCGGGCGGCACCGCCTCGAACGTGATCGCGTTCCTGGCCCGCGCCGACGTCGCTCTCTCCGTAACGATGACCACCGCCTCGACGCTGCTTGCGGTGCTGATGACACCGACGCTGACCGCGCTGCTCGCGGGAAGCCGGATCGACGTGCCGGCCGGGGGACTACTGCTCGACACCCTGCAAGTCGTCGTGCTTCCCGTGGTGGCCGGCGCGGTGCTCAAGGCGCGCTTCCCGGCCGCCTGCCGCCGCGTCCTGCCGGTGGCGCCGCTGGTGGCGGTGGCCACCATCGTGCTGATTGCCGCCTCGGTCATCGGCGGCGGACGGGAACAGGTGATCGAGGCGGGCGCCCGCTTGCTGCTCGCCGTTCTCTTCCTGCATGCCGGCGGGTTCGTGCTCGGCTACACGGTGGCCCGCCTCTGGATCGGCCGCGAGCAGGCGGCGCGAACCGCTGCCATCGAAGTGGGCATGCAGAACTCGGGGCTCGGCGTCGTCCTGGCACGGCAGAACTTCGCGAATCCGCTGGTCGCCATCCCGAGCGCGATGTCCGCCGTGATGCACTCGATCGTCGGCAGCGTCGCCGCCGCGATCTGGCGGATGGCGAAGGCGCGGCCGCCGCAAGGGGAGCCCGCCGCGGGTGATGGCGGCAGCATCGCGACGGCGGCGGACCAACCAGGCGCCAGTTCGCCCGACGATGCTGCACAATGGAGGCAGTAAGGGAGCGACGCGGCGAAAAGCGCTCCGCGCAAGGGGTGTCGGCAATGAAGAAAGTGCTTACGGTCGTGGCGTGCGTTCTTGTCCTGCTTGCCGCTGCAGCGTCCGCGGACGCGCAGTCGCGCAAGACGACGGGAATCGTGTCCATTCTCGCGGGCGCCGGTCTCGTTGTCGCCGCGTTCGACTACGAGACCGACATCTGCCCCGACGGCTACAGCAAGCACACCTCTCAGTACCAGCCGACGCAGTGCCTCTACGTCAGTCTGGATCCGCCGTTCGACACGGACCTCCGCGACGCGACCACCAACGCGGACTTCACGCGTCCCAAGCTCGCCTGGGCCGGCATCGGCGCCATCGGCCTCGGCGCCGTGCTCCTTACGCTGCCGGACAACCGCGTGACGAGAGATCTCGACGTGCAGGTGTCGCCGGAGCGGGTGGCGGTGCGGCGGAAGTTCGGCTGGTAGGCCCCCGCCGCCGGGGGACGCATGCGCTTCTCTCCAACCCGTGCCTTCCACACTCCCGAAGACCGCGACCGTCACGCAACGCAGGTGCGACCTCGGTTGGCAGCCTGATCGGTCTCTCCCGATCAACCGATGGCGCGCGCCACGAGCGCCCGCAACTCCGGTGCAAGGTCGAGATCCAGCGCCGCCGCCCGGCCCTGGTCGGACATCTTCCGCCACGTCTTCCGCAGAATTCCCACAACCTTCTCGTCGTCGTGCCGCGCCGCGAACCGTACGAGGTAGTGGCTCAGGAAGACCAGGCAGGCAACGTCCTCAAGTAGCTGAACCTCGGAATCCGCCTTCAGACGCTCCTTCCGCAGCAGCGCCTGGATTCGCTCGACAGTGTCGTCGTCGTAGCCGATCCCCCGCAGAATCTCGCCCGCGGTCTCCGCGTGGAAGCGGCCCAGGTCCGTTCGCCAGCGGCGGTAGCCGTCGCGACCCTCCGGATAGCTGTCGCGCGGCACGGTCCAGCGTCGGATGTGCTGGCAGCGCACGGCCAGTCGTACGATCTCGGAAGCCTCCGGGGCGAAACGCTCCAGCGCATCCGACATCCGTTGCGCGTAGAGCAGTTCCTTCGGATGGGAGGCACAGTCGGCCGTCTCGACGTTGGGATCCTCGGCGTTCGCACGGTCGAAACGCGCGACAGCTTCCCGGAAGCGCTCCGACGGCTCGAATGTCCGGCTCATCGCGGTGGCTCCGTAGCCCGCGGCGTAAACGCCTGGTTGACCGGCGCGCAGGCGGGTATGTTCCGGCCGGACTCAGTCCGGCGCTCCGACGTAACCCGCCTTCTCAAGGTGCAGGATGATCTTCCTTCCCCGCAGACAGGTATGACCGCGTAAACAACCTTGTACTGTAGCACGCGGGTCAGCCGCGCCCCCTCGAAACCATTCCGGACGATCGGCCGTCCCGCCGACGGTGCCGCAACGGCGCGCGGGGACATCGGCCTCCAGCTTGACGCGCGGCCGTGCTTACACGCTAGAATTCCAGGAGTAAGCACCGTGATGACGATATTGTTGACCGTTTGCGCTTGTTGTTGCTGTTGTACGGGGTCCCGAGGGATCCCCCGCGCCGACGGTCTTACCGCGTTGCACGCCGCTACCTAGACGAGACAGAGCAAGCAACGCGCGACACCAAGGCCCGGGGGGCGGACGCCCTCCGGGCTTTTTTTGTGCCCTTGCATGGTTAGTGGACCCTTGCGTGTCGCATCCCCCGCGAGAAGGAGACCACTCGTGACCGTCGAGACGCCGCAACGAGCCGATGCGCGGGTCGTCGAGTGGGACGCCAATCCGGGATCGCCAGGATCAACCCGCTCGCCGACCGGACCAGGCAGGACGTCTGGCGGCGCATCATCGAACACGACGTGCCGTACAATCCGCTGCATGATCTCGGGTATCCGAGCACCGGCCGCGGCCCGTGCACGAGCGCGGTGCCGCCGGACGAGGTCGACCGCGCGGGCCGGTGGCGGGGCAGCGCCAGGACGGAATGCGGACTGCACGGCCGCAGCCAGATGTACCTCTACCCCGCCTTTCTGAAGCTCCGCGGCCGGCAGGTGGTGGTGGTGGGCGCAGGACCCGTCGCCGCCTCGAAGCTGCGAGGTCTGCTCGACGCGGGGGCGAACGTCACCGTCGTGGCGCCGAAGTGGGTCGACGAAGCGGCCGCGGCGGACGTCACGCGGGTTGAACGCGAGTTCCGGCCGTCCGATCTGGACGGCGCGTGGCTGGTCGTGGCGGCGGCGACGCCGGCCGTCAATCGAGAGGTGGCGCAGGCGGCCGAGGCGCGTTGCGTTTTCGTCAACGCGGTCGACGACCCGTCCAACGCCAGCCTTTACTTGGGCGGCGTCCTGCACCGCTCCGGGGTGACCGTCGCCGTTTCCACCGACGGGCAGGCGCCGGCCCTGGCCGGGCTGCTGCGCGAGGCCCTCGACGCACTGCTGCCGCCCGACGAGCTCGAACGCTGGCTGTCCGAGGCCGCGCGGCTGCGCCGGCGGTGGCGGGCCGAGCAGGTGCCGATGGCAGCACGCCGTCCCGAACTGCTCGAGGCGCTGGTGAAGCTGTACACACGTGACGGAAGCCAGGCGGACCGGGGAGCGGAGACCGCGACCCGCGGAGCATGAGTTCATGACGTCCAGCATGAGGCCAACGCCACCCGCGGAACCCGGAGTTCGTGGCGAGACCCTGCGCCGCGGGTTACCGGGGTTCGTATCGCTGGTCGGTGCCGGTCCCGGCGACCCGGAACTGCTGACGCTCAAGGCGGCCCGGCGCCTCGCCGAGGCGGATCTGTTGCTGTACGACGGGCTCGTGCCGACGGAGATCACGGCGCGGGCGACGCGGGCGCAGCACTTCTGTGTCAGCAAGCGGGCGGGGCGCCCATCGGTGGACCAGGAGACGATCCATCAGGTGATGGTCCGCGGCGCGCGGCGCGGCAAGCGTGTCGTACGGCTGAAGAACGGCGACCCGTTCCTGTTGGGGCGGGGCGGTGAGGAGGCCCTGGCCCTGCGCGCCGCGGGTATTCCGTTCGAGGTCATTCCGGGGATCACGGCGGCGGTCGCGGCCCCCGCGCTGGCGGGTATTCCGGTGACTCACCGCGGGCTCGCGGCCGGGTTCACGGTGGTCTCGGGGCATGCCCCGGCGGCGTTCGAGCCGATTCTGGGTGCGGTGGCGCCCGGATCGATGACCGTCATCGTGCTGATGGGCCTGCGGAACCGCGGGCGCGTCGCCGAGACGTTGCTGGGACGAGGCTGGCGCCCGCAAACGCCGGCGGCGATCGTGCTGGCCGCGTCGACACCCGAGATGCGGGTCTGGACGGGGCGACTCGACCAACTGGGAATCGCTCCCTTGGATGCTTCGGCCGGCGCACCTGGCACGATAGTCGTCGGCGAGGTGGCGTACCTGAGCACGCTGGTCGGCGGAACGCCGGCACGGACGCTCACCGCAGCCGCAGTCGCGCAGCCGGAGCGGACTCTCGAACGCGTGGGCAAACAAGGAAACGTGTGACATGACCTGGAAAGAAACACTCGCCGGTCGAATTCCGGCCGATCTCGGCAACGAGATCGACACCTTCGAGCGCCAGATCGCCCTGCGGCGCCAGGGCAAGATCGACGAAAAGGTGTTCGCCGAGACGCGGCTCCGCCGCGGCGTCTACGGGCAGCGTTACGACAACGGCCAGCGCAACGACGGCACGGGACCCAAGGCGCTGCCGTATCCGTCCCGCGGGCTGACCAAGGGTCCGGAAACGGTCTGGGACGCCCCCGGCATGCAGCGGATCAAGATCCCGATGGGCCGGCTCACGCCCGATCAGATGGATACCCTGGCGGACCTTGCCGAGGAGTACAGCGACGGCATCTGCCACGTGACGACTCGCCAGGACATCCAGCTCCACTTTGTCCATCTCGACGACACCCCGGATCTGATGCGGCGCCTGGCCGCCGTCGGCATCACGACGCGCGAAGCGTGCGGCAACACCGTCCGCAACGTTACCGCCTGCCCGCTGGCGGGTGTCTGCCGCGACGAGACCTTCGATGTCACGCCGCACGCCGAGGCGTGCATGCGGTTTCTGCTCGGCCATCCCGATGCGCAGGACTTCGGGCGCAAGTTCAAGGTGGCCTTCTCCGGCTGCCGCGAGCACGCCTGCGGGCTCGTTGCGATGCACGACCTCGGCCTGATCGCGGTCACCCGGACGGAGAACGGCATCGAGCGGCACGGGTTCGAAACCTACGTGGGCGGCGGCCTCGGCGCGGTGCCGCACCAGGCGAAGCTGTTCGACGAGTTCCTGCCGGTCGAGGAGGTGCTGCCGACCGCGCAGGCGATCGCGCGCGTGTTCGCCCGGCTCGGCGAGAAGCGCAACCGCGCCCGGGCCCGCGTCAAGTTCCTGGTGGCCCACCTCGGCCTGGAGGAGTTCAAGCGGCTGGTCCTCGAGGAGCGTGCGGCTCTGCCCGACGATCCGCGCTGGACCGCGCACGTGGCGGACGCCGGGGCGACGGCCGAACAGCCGCCCAAGCCCGCCGCGCCGGCGAACGGCGGCGGGTCGAACGGCTTCGCAGGCTGGGCACGAACCAACGTCTACCGCCAGCGTCAGAGCGGTTACGCCACCGTGACCGTCGCGCTGCCCCTCGGCGACCTGACGGCGCACCAGATGCGGCGGCTGGCCGCGCTCGCCAGGCAGTACGTCGGCGGCGCGGTGCGCGCGACGGTCGAGCAGAACATCGTGCTGCGTTGGGTTCGCGAGGCGGACCTGCCAGCCCTGTACGGCGAGCTCTCGGCCGTCGGACTCGGCCAGCCGGGCGCCGGAACCCTGGCCGATATCACCGCTTGCCCCGGAACCGACACCTGCAAGCTGGGCATCGCCTCGTCGCGCGGACTCGCCGCGGAGCTCACGTCACGCCTGTCCGAGCGCGCGGCCGCCGGCGCGTTCGACCCTGCGGTCGAGGGACTGCGCATCAAGACCAGCGGCTGCTTCAACTCGTGCGGCCAGCACCACGTCGCCGATCTCGGCTTCTACGGAGTCAGCCGCAACATCGGCGGCTACGCGGTGCCGCACTTCCAGGTGGTGCTCGGGGGCAAGTGGCTCGACAACGGCGGCGCCTACGGCTTGGCCTCGGGGGCCGTTCCGTCCAAGCGCATTCCGGAGGTCATCGAGCGCATCACCGGGCGCTTCGTCGCCGAACGCCGCGAGAACGAGTCGTTCCAGGACTACACGCGCCGCATCGGGAAACGCGCCCTGCGCGAAATGTTCGCCGACCTGGCCACGGTACCGGCCCACGACGACGATCCATCCTTCTACTCCGACTGGGGCGATCCCCGCGAGTTCACACTCGGAGACATGGGCGTGGGCGAGTGCGCAGGCGAGGTGGTGTCGCTGACGGAGTTCGATCTCGCGGCCGCCGAGGCCCGGATCTTCGAGGCCCAGTCGCAGCTCGAGGAAAAAGCCTTCGCGGAGGCCGACGAGTTCGCCTACGGTGCGATGCTGCTCGGCGCGCGGGGGCTGATCAAGACCGAGTTCGTGGACATCGGCGACGACCCGGGAGCGATCGTGAGCGAGTTCCGTGCCCGCTTCTTCGACACGCAGGTCTTCTTCGACAAGTACGCGGGCGGGAAGTTCGCCATGTACCTCTTCAGGCGGCATGAAGAGGGCGCGAAGCTGAACCCAGACGCGGTGCACCACCTGGTCGAGGAGGCGCAGCTCTTTCTGGAGGCGTGCCACGCGTGCCAGGCGCGGCTCGCCGCGCGGCCGGCGGCCGGCATGCCGGCCGCAATCGAGGGGCGGGCACAGTAGATGGCATACGAGGCAGCGGCGCTGCAGCGCTTCGGCCTGAAGCTGTTCGCGGATCCCGCGTCGGCGGGCGCTCCGAGCACGATGATTCCGGTCTTCCACCAGTGGATCCAGGAGCACGCCGTGCCCGGACTCCTGATCGACGTGGCCGACTACACGCACCTCGTCGACGGCCCGAGCGTGCTGCTCGTGGCCCACGAGGCCAACTACGCGATCGACGAGACGGGGGGGCGTCCCGGCCTGTCGTACACCCGCAAGCAGCCGCTCGAAGGGACGTTCGAGCAGCGACTGGCTGCCGCGGCGGCGGCTCTGATTACCGCGGCCCGGCGCCTGGAGCAGGACACCTCCCGCATGACCGGCGGCGGCATCACGTTCCCGGGGAACGAAATCGAGTTCGTGGCCAACGATCGCCTGGCCGCGCCGAAGAACGCCGACACCGAGCGCGCTCTACGACACGAGCTGGCAGGGTTCGGCGGCCGGCTTCTCGGAGGCGCCGACGTGGAGGTCGGGCCGCTGGACGACCCCAGCCGTCTCGGTTTCACCATCAAGACGCGCGAGCCCGTTCCGCTCGAAACGCTGCTGTCCAGGGTAGAGTGAAGTCGGAGCCCCGCGAGCGGCCCAGGGGAAACCGATGCTGTCCAGCTTCACGATCAAGGACTTCAAGAGCTACCGCGAGGCTACCCTGAAGCTGGCCCGCTACGTTAGCTCGCCCTCCCACAGCCGGTGCACGAAGACCTCCGCCGGCAGGATGTCGATGTCGTCTTCAGTACGCCGTGCGCGAGACTCCAGACAGACCACGATCCGCCGGCCGACGCCCGGATGGTCGTACTCAGCCGCGAACAGCGCGAGCTGGTCTACGTCTTCGAGCTCCGGTTGCGCGGTTGCGGACCGGTCGTGGACGGTTGCGAGCAAACCCACCCGCGCGCACCAGGCCATGAATCAGTTGTGCTAATACAAAGAGTGCTTGCCATAAGCCGCTGAGGTAGGTACAGTGGCCGGTTCATGCATTTGGAGGCGCTCAACATCTTCTGCGACGTGGTCCGGCACCAGAGCTTCTCGCGCGGGGCGCTCGCCAACTCGGTCAGCCAGTCCGCGGCCAGTCAGGCGGTGCGGCAGATCGAGCGGCGGCTCGGCGCGCAGTTGATCGACCGGTCCCGGCGGCCGTGGCAACTGACCCCCGAGGGAAAGCTCTTCTTTCAGGGCTGCCAGGAGATCGTCGACCGCTACCACGAGCTCGAGGAGGCGGTCCAGCGCAGGCAGGATCCGGCCGGCTATACGGTGCGGCTGGCGTCGATCTACTCGGTCGGGCTGCACGACCTCAGCCAGTATGTCGATCGGTTCCGCGAGGCGGTACCCGGCGCCCACGTCGACATCGAGTACATGCACCCGGACGAGATCCCCACGCGCATCCAGAACGATCAATCGGATGTGGGATTGCTGGCCTTTGCCACGCCGGGCCGCGACCTTACCGTGGTCCCGTGGCGGCAGCAGGCGATGGCCGTGGCGTGCCCGCCGACGCACCGGTTCGCGAGCCGGACAACGGCGATCGGACCGTGGGAACTGGCCGGCGCCGCGTTCGTGACGTTCGAACGCGGCCTTCGGGTCCGCCGTGAGCTCGACCGCTACCTGCGGCGACACGGGGCCGACGTCGACGTGGTTGCCGAGTTCGACACCATCGAAAACATCAAGCAGGCGGTGGAAGACGGCGCAGGCGTCGCGATTCTGCCCGAGTCGACGCTGCGCCGCGAAGTGGAGCGGCAGACGCTGGTGGCCGTCCCGCTGGACCGGCTCGACGATGAGGCGCGGTTCGTGCGGCCTCTGAGCATCGTCCACCGGCGCCGGCGCCGGCTCAATCCGGCCGTGACCGAGTTCATCCGGCTGCTGCGTCTCGACGGAGCCGGGCCGACCGACGGCGATGTGTCGGCGAGGCCGGCCGCCGGGGCCGCGACTCGAACCACCGGCACGGCGCACACCACCGGACACACCGCACCGGCCACGGCCACGCCGTAGCCGGCGCTCATCCGTGGATTTCGAACGATGAAGGAGCAGAATTCACGTCCCGCGCCCCGCCCCGCCGGCATGCTGCCGCGCGCCGAGGGACTGTACGACCCGCGCTTCGAGCACGACTCGTGCGGCGTCGGATTCGTCGTCAACATCAAGGGCGAGCGATCGCACAAGCTCGTCCGACAGGCGTTCGAAGTCTCCGTGAATCTCCTGCACCGCGGCGCGTGCGGCTGCGAAGTGAACACCGGCGACGGGGCCGGCATGCTGCTGCAGCTTCCGCACCGGTTCTTCCGCAAGGTGGCCCCGGCCGCCGGCTTCGATCTGCCCGAGCCGGGGTCCTACGGCGTAGGGATGGTGTTTCTGCCCCGCGACGCCGCCGAGCGGAGGCGGGCGGAGGAGATTTTCGGCCGCATCGTCGAAGAGGAGGGCCAGCGGCTGCTCGGCTGGCGCGACGTGCCGACCGACAACGGACACCTCGGTGCTACCGCCAGGAGCGGCGAGCCCGTCATCCGCCAGATCTTCATCGGCCGCGACCCGACGCTCGACGACACCCCGGATGCGCGCGCCCGGTTCGAGCGCAAGCTCTACGTCATCCGCAACCGGACCGGGCACGAGGTCGACCGCCTGCGGCTTCGCGAGCGCGACCTGTTCTACGTCGCCAGCCTCTCGTCCAACACGATCGTCTACAAGGGGATGCTGATCGCCGACCAGGTCGAGCGCATGTTCCCCGACCTGGGAGATCCCGACGTCGAGTCGGCTCTCGCGCTCGTGCATTCGCGGTTCAGCACCAACACGTTTCCATCCTGGCCGCTGGCCCACCCGTACCGCTACTGCGCCCACAACGGCGAGATCAACACGCTGCGGGGCAACATCAACTGGATGCGGGCGAGAGAGGCCCTGTGCCGATCCGAGGTCTTCGGAGACGACCTGCAGAAGCTGTTCCCGCTCGTTCGCGAGGGCCAGAGCGATACCGCGACGTTCGACAACGTGCTGGAGTTCCTGGCCCTGACCGGACGCCCGCTCGCTCACGCGGTCCTGATGATGATTCCCGAGCCGTGGAGCAACCACGAGTCGATGAGCCCGGAGCGGCGGGCGTTCTACGAGTATCACGCCTCGCTCATGGAACCGTGGGACGGTCCGGCTTCGATCGCGTTCACCGACGGCACCGTCATCGGCGCGGTGCTCGACCGCAACGGGCTGCGGCCTTCGCGCTACTACGTCACCAAGGACGACATGGTGATCATGGCGTCCGAGGTGGGCGTCCTCGACATCCCGCCGGAAAACGTGCTGGTCAAGGAGCGGCTGCATCCGGGCCGCATCTTTCTGGTCGACACGGCGCAGGGACGGATCGTCGACGACGAGGAGATCAAGCGCGACCTCGCCCGCGAGCAGCCCTACGCCGCATGGCTCGAGCGGGAACTCGTGCACATCGACAGACTGCCGCCGGCACCCGCAGCCCCGTCCACGCCGCGGGCACCGATCCGCACGCAGCAACGCACCTTCGGCTACAGCGAGGAGGATCTGCGAATAATCCTCGCGCCGATGGCGCAGAACGGCGCCGAGCCGATCGGGTCGATGGGTACCGACACGGCGCTCGCGGTGCTTTCCGACCGCTCCCGGCTGCTCTACGACTACTTCAAGCAGCTCTTCGCGCAGGTGACCAATCCGCCGCTCGATGCGATCCGGGAGGAGCTGGTGACCGACATGGGCTCGACGCTCGGCGCCGAGGCCAACCTCCTGGCGCCCGACGCGCGATCGTGCCACCACGTGAAGGTGGACGCCCCGGTGATCACGAACGACGAGCTGGCCCGTCTGCGGCACATCGACGACCCCGCATTCCGCTCTGCGACGCTGCCGATGCTGTTCGACCCGGGTGCCGGCGCGGCGGGTCTCGAGAAGGCCATGGACGATCTGTGCCGCGCGGCGAGCGAGGCCGTGGCCGAGGGAGTGGCGTTGCTCGTGCTCTCGGACCGCGGCGTCGATCGCGAGCACGCGCCAGTGCCGGCCCTGCTCGCCACGGCCGGCGTGCACCACCACCTCGTCCGCGAGGGCTCGCGCACGAGGTGCTCGCTCATCGTCGAGACCGGGGAGGCCCGCGAGTGCCACCACATGGCGCTGCTCGTCGGGTACGGCGCGGCGGTCATCAATCCGTACCTGGCGTTCGAGACCATCGGGGAGCTGCTGGCCGACGGCGAGGTGCAGGACGTCGATTTCGACCACGCGGTTCGGAACTACATCAAGGCCTGCACGAAGGGCGTGCTGAAGGTGATGTCCAAGATGGGCATCTCGACGCTGCAGAGCTACCGGGGCGCGCAGATTTTCGAAGCGGTCGGGCTCGACAAGGCGTTCGTCGACCGCTGCTTTACCTGGACGGCGTCGCGCATCGGCGGGATCGGCATCGACACGGTGGCCGAGGAGGTCGGCCGCCGCCATGCGCGGGCCTTTGCCGAGCGCGGCCGGGAAGACGACGAGCTCGACTCCGGCGGCGAGTACCAGTGGCGCCGCGACGGCGAGTATCACCTGTTCAATCCCGAGACCGTCTTCAAGCTGCAGCACGCCAGCCGCAGCAACCAGGTGGCCGTGTATCGCGATTACGCCCAGCTCGTCAACGACCAGAGCCGGCAGCGCGCGACGCTGCGCGGCCTGCTGGAGCTGAAGCCGGCGGCCGAGCCGGTCCCCCTCGAGGAGGTAGAGCCGGCCGAGGCCATCTTCAAGCGCTTCTCCACCGGCGCCATGTCGTACGGCTCGATCAGCGCCGAGGCGCACGAAACACTGGCCATCGCCATGAACCGGCTCGGGGGCAAGTCGAACACCGGCGAGGGGGGCGAGGATCCCGGCCGGTTCCTCCCGGACGAAAACGGCGACCTGCGGCGCAGCGCCGTCAAGCAGGTCGCCTCGGGCCGCTTCGGGGTTACCAGCGAGTATCTCGTCAACGCCGACGACCTGCAGATCAAGATGGCCCAGGGGGCCAAGCCGGGCGAGGGCGGTCAACTGCCCGGCTTCAAGGTCTATCCCTGGATAGCGAAGGTGCGCTACTCGACTCCCGGCGTCGGGCTGATCTCACCGCCGCCGCACCACGACATCTATTCGATCGAGGACCTGGCGCAACTCATCCACGACCTGAAGAACTCGAACCCGGACGCGCGGGTGCACGTAAAGCTGGTCGCGGAGGTGGGCGTCGGCACGGTGGCGGCCGGAGTGTCGAAGGCCCACTCGGACGTGGTGCTCATCTCCGGACACGACGGCGGCACCGGCGCCTCGCCGCTGACCAGCATCAAGCATGCCGGCGTGCCGTGGGAGCTCGGCCTCGCCGAGACGCAACAGGTCCTGGTCCTCAACGACCTGCGCGACCGCATCGTGGTGCAGGTCGACGGACAGATGAAGACCGGCCGCGACGTCGTCATCGCCGCGCTGCTCGGCGCCGAGGAGTACGGTTTTTCGACGGCCCCGCTGGTGGTGACCGGATGCATCATGATGCGGGTCTGCCACCTCGACACCTGTCCGGTCGGCATCGCCACCCAGAATCCGAAGTTGCGCGAGCGCTACTCCGGCAAGGCCGAGTTCGTGGAGAACTACTTCCGGTTCGTCGCCGAGGAGATCCGGGAGTTGATGGCGCAGCTCGGCTTCCGCTCCATAGACGAAATGATCGGCCGGGCGGATAGGCTGGACGTCCGCAAGGCGGTCGATCACTGGAAGGCTCACGGTGTGGATCTGTCGACGATCCTTCACCAGCCGGACGTGGCCGACGCGGTGGGCCGCCGCTGCCTGCAGCCGCAGGACCACGGGCTGGACCGCGCCCTCGACAACACGCTGATCGAACGCTGCGCGGACGCTGTCGAGCACCGCCGTCCGGTGCAGCTCGCACTGCCGATCCGCAACGTGAACCGGACGGTAGGCACCATGCTCGGCTCGCGGATCAGCCGTCGGTGGGGTGCCGCGGGGCTGCCCGACGACACGATCCGGATCGCGTTCACAGGCTCGGCCGGGCAGAGCTTCGGCGCGTTCGTGCCCCGCGGAGTCTCGATGACGGTCAAAGGGGACGCGAACGACTACTTCGGCAAGGGGTTGTCGGGTGGCAAGCTCGTCATCTACCCGCCCGCGGAGTCGACCTTCGCCCCGGAGAGGAACATCATCATCGGCAACGTCGCGCTGTACGGCGCGACCGGCGGCCAGGCCTTCGTGCGGGGCGTCGCCGGGGAGCGCTTCGGGGTCCGCAACAGCGGTGCGCACGCCGTCGTCGAAGCGGTCGGCGACCACGGGTGCGAGTACATGACCGGCGGCCGCGTGGTGGTGATCGGATCGACCGGACGCAACTTCGCCGCCGGCATGAGCGGCGGCATCGCCTACGTGCTCGACATGGACGGAGACTTCGAACACCGCTGCAATCCCGGAATGGTGGACCTGGAAGCGCTGGAGGACGACGACATCCAGCTCGTCGAGGGCCTGCTGACGCGGCATGTCGAGCTGACCCGGAGTACCGTGGCGGGACGGCTGCTGAGCGACTGGGATTCGGCGCAGCGGCGGTTCGTGAGGGTGATGCCGCGCGACTACAAGCGCGTGCTGCGGGCCGAGGCCCGGGCACGCGCCGAGTCACGGCCGCCGCAGTTCGCCGAGTTGATTGGCGCACAGTGACATACGGAGACCGATGGGCAAGCTGAAAGGGTTCCTCGAAATCGAACGGCAGGCGGCGCCAAAAAGGCCGACCGAAGAGCGTCTGGCCGACTGGAGCGAAGTCTATCTGCCGTACGCGACGCCCGACCTGCAGGCGCAGGGCGCCCGTTGCATGGACTGCGGCATCCCGTTCTGTCACCAGGGTTGCCCGCTCGGCAACCTGATCCCGGACTGGAACGACCTCGTCTACCGCGGAAAGTGGCAGAGCGCCATCGACCGGCTGCACAAGACGAACAACTTCCCGGAATGGACCGGCCGGTTGTGTCCGGCTCCGTGCGAGGGATCGTGCGTGCTGGCGATCGACAGCGATGCCGTGACCATCAAGGCGGTCGAGCTCTCCATCGTGGAGCGCGCGTTCGAAGAGGGATGGGTCGCGCCTGTGCCGCCGAGCGTACGCACCGACAAGTCGGTAGCCGTCGTCGGTTCGGGACCGGCGGGGCTGGCCGCGGCCGACCAGCTCAACCGGGTCGGACACACCGTCACGGTCTTCGAGAAATCGGACCGCATAGGCGGCCTGCTGCGCTACGGCATTCCCGAGTTCAAGATGGAGAAGCGCTTCCTCGACCGGCGGCTGGCGATCATGGAAGCCGAGGGGGTACGGTTTCGGACGGGCGTCAATGTCGGGGTCGACGTCTCCGCGGGACGGCTCCGCGCCGACCATGACGCGCTGCTGCTGGCCGGCGGCGCCGGCTGGCCCCGCGATCTGAAGGTCCCTGGCCGGGAGCTGCGCGGCATCCATTTCGCAATGGACTACCTGACCCAGCAGAACCGTCGCAACGAAGGCGACGAGGTGCCGGCCGCGGAGGCCATCACCGCCAGGGACAAGCGGGTCGTCATCATCGGCGGCGGCGACACCGGAGCCGACTGCCTGGGCACCGCGCATCGGCAGGGGGCGGCGTCCGTCGCCCAGTTCGAACTGCTGCCGCGGCCGCCGGATCAGCGGAGCGCCGACAACCCCTGGCCGAACTGGCCGAACATCTTTCGCGTGTCCGCGGCGCACGAGGAGGGCGGAGACCGCGTCTACTCCGTGTCGACCGAGCGCTTCTCGGGGACCGAAGACGGCCAGGTCGCGAGGCTGCACGGCACCAAGGTCGAAATGAAGCGCCGGGACGGACGCATGACGTTCGAGCCGGTGCCGGATACCGCCTTCGAGATGGAGGTCGATCTCGTACTCCTGGCAATGGGTTTCCTGGGTCCGGAGCGGGAAGGACTCGTGACGGAACTCGGCGTCCGCTTGACGGACCGCGGCAACGTCTGGCGCGACGACGACTGGATGACCAGCGTGCCGTCCGTCTTCACCGCGGGCGACATGCAGCGCGGCCAGTCGCTGATCGTCTGGGCCATCGCGGAGGGCCGCAGCGCCGCCCGCGGGATAGACGCATGGCTGATGGGCAGATCCGACCTGCCGGCTCCCGTGTAGTTCTTCTCCGTCGGCCTCCGGCCGCGGTCACGTGCCTGGCCGAGACATTCTTCGGGCGACGTCCGTCGCCGGTCACACCTGCTTTTTGGCACGTTCCTTGAATAGTCACAATGGGATGGCTACCAGGACGCGCACAGGGCTCGCAGCAACGTCTCGTGAACGGCCGGCGCCGCCGGCCACCGGCAAGTCACGCCCGCAGTCGAAGGCGAAGCTCGAGGAGCTGTCGAACGACGTGAAGCCGCTCGCGATGCTCGCCGAGATCAACCAGGCGCTCACCGTCGGACGCACGCCACGCGCCGGCCTGCAGCAGGCGCTGGAGATCCTCGACCACGACTACGGCGTCATCCGCAGCGCCGTCGTCCTCGCCGACGCGAACAGCGGACGTCTCCGGGTAGAGAACTCCGCCGGCGTGTCCGACGAAGGCAGGCACGCCGAGTGGGAGATGGGCGAAGGCATTACGGGCCGCGTCGTCGCCAGCGGCAAGCCGGTAGTGATCCCGCAGATCAGCCAGGAACCGATGTTTCTGCACCGCACGGGACGCCGTCCCCAGGGCGCCCGCTCCGAAATCACCTTCATGTGCGTGCCGATTCCCGGAGCACGCAAGCCACTGGGCGCGCTCAATATCGACCTCCCGTTCCAGCGTGCACGCGACTACGACCGCGACCTTCACGTCTGCCGGGTGGTGGCGAGCATGTTCGGACAGGCGATCCGCCTGAAGGAGGCGGCCGAGATCGAGCGACAGCGCCTCCTCGCCGAGAACACCCACCTCAAGGCCGAATTGAAGGAACGCTACGACTTCTCGCAGATCATCGGCACGAGCGGGCCGATGCGTCAGGTGTACGAGCAGGTTGCGCAGGTCGCCGGCACCAACACGACGGTCCTGGTCCGCGGAGAGTCGGGTACCGGCAAGGAGCTCATCGCGCACGCCATCCACTACAACTCCCCGCGCTCGAAGAAACCGTTCATCAAGGTGAGCTGCGCCGCGCTTCCCGATTCACTCATCGAGGCGGAGCTGTTCGGCCACGAGAAGGGCGCCTTTACCGGCGCCGCGGCCCGCAAGAAGGGCCGCTTCGAGCTGGCCGACGGAGGCACGCTGTTCCTCGACGAGATTGGCGACATCAACCTGTCCACGCAGGTCAAGCTGCTGCGCGTGCTGCAGGAGAAGGAATTCGAGCGGCTTGGCGGCGTGACGCCCGTCAAGGCCAACGTGCGCCTGATCGCCGCTACCAACGCCGACCTCGAGAAAGCCATCGCGGCCGGCACCTTCCGAGAGGACCTGCACTATCGGCTCAACGTCTTCACCATCTTCGTGCCGCCGTTGCGGGAGCGGAAGACCGACATCCTCCTGCTCGCGGACAGCTTCCTGGAGAAGTACTCCGTCGAGCACGGCAAGAGCGTCAAGCGGATCTCGACACCGGCCATCGACATGCTGATGGCCTATCACTGGCCGGGAAACGTGCGCGAGCTCGAAAACAGCATCGAGCGCGCCCTGCTGGTCTGCGACGGCAGCGTCATCCACGCCCACCACCTGCCGCCGAGCCTGCAGACCAGCGAGGCCTCGGGCACGATCACGCGCGTCTCGCTGTCGGATGCGGTCGGCGCCTACGAGAAGGACCTGATCCAGGACGCGCTGAAGACCACGCGTGGGAACCGGGTCAAGGCGGCGAGGCTCCTCGATTCGACCGAGCGGATCATCAGCTACAAGGTCAAGAAGTACGAGATCGATTGCCGACGATTTCGGTAGCACCGCCGGGAAACAAAAATGTTATTTACGGGTTCTGCGTAGTACATATTTGTAGATTCATACCCTGCCAACGTCCTCCGCACGCTGCCTCCCAGAGCCGCGCGCTCTACCTCCCCAAGCCGCGGAATACCGCCAAAAGGCCGCCGCGCCGGGCCTGCCGCGCCCGCGCTCCGCGAATCGACCAATTCGTCGGATCCAACCCGTGCAACAAAAATGTTGTGTTGTGCCTCATATACTACATTTTCGAATATCTTAACTCCACGGACTCCTGCTGCGACGTGGTCCTCGCGGCACGATCTTGTTGGGGTTTTACGAAAATGTCGTGCATCCTTGCGATCTGGCCTGCATCTTGCTTCTCGTGTCCGCAACGCCTTCTTACGTGCACGAAATCCGACCTGGAGACAGCTCATGAAACTCATCACGGCAATCATCAAGCCACACATGCTCGACGGAGTGCGCGATGCGCTCTCGAAGTCGGGGATCAAGGGACTGACCGTCACCGAAGTCAAGGGCTTCGGGCGCCAGAAGGGTCACACCGAGGTCTACCGCGGCGTCGAGTACTCCGTCGACTTCGTACCCAAGGTGAAGATCGAGATCGTCACCGACGACGAGCACGTCGCCTCCGCCATCGCATCGATCACGGAGTCGGCACGCACCGGCGAGATCGGCGACGGAAAGATCTTCGTCAGCGACATCGGACAGGCGATCCGAATCCGTACGGGCGAGTCGGACTCGGCGGCTCTGTAGGCAACAACGCACGACCACGCACGACCAGCAAGGACAACGTCAATGAAAGATACACCTCGTCGCTCATTCGCCCGCCTGTTCCTGCTCGCGCTGTTCGGTGTCGCGCTGTTGCCGCACGCCGCGCTCGCCCAGGACGTGTCGGAAGAGATGTTCGCCGTCAACAACACCTGGATGCTGGTGGCGACGTTCCTCGTCTTCATCATGCATCTCGGCTTCGCCTGCCTGGAATCGGGGCTGACGCAAGCGAAGAACGCCGTCAACATCCTGTTCAAGAACACGGGTGTCATCTCCATAGGCCTGATCACCTACGCCTTCGTCGGTTTCAACCTGATGTATCCCGGTGACTTCAACGGCTACGTCGGATTCGCCGGCTTCGGCATCGACGCGGGTCCGGAAGGCGTAACGAGCGCCTACAACACCGGGTATACCTACTGGACCGACTTTATTTTCCAGGCGATGTTCGCCGCGACGGCCGCCACCATCGTTTCCGGCGCGGTGGCCGAGCGGATCAAGCTGAACTCGTTTCTAATCTTCACGACGATCTATGTCGCGATCTTCTACACGATCGCCGGGTCGTGGAAGTGGGGCGGCGGCTGGCTCGACCAGATGGGGTTCTACGATTTCGCCGGCTCCACCCTCGTGCACTCGGTCGGGGGCTGGGGCGCACTCGCCGGCGTCATCGTGCTCGGTCCGCGGCTCGGCAAGTACGGCGCGCATGCGAAGCCGATTGCAGGACACAGCATGCCGCTGGCCACCATCGGCGTCTTCCTGCTCTGGCTCGGCTGGTTCGGGTTCAACGGCGGCTCGGTGCTGAGCGCCGATCCAGGCCTGGTCTCGCTGGTCTTCGTCACGACCTCGCTGGCCGCCGCGGCCGGCGTCATCGGCGCCATGATCATGTCGTGGTCCGTGCAGCACAAGCCGGACCTGTCGATGGTCCTCAACGGGGCTCTCGCCGGCCTCGTCGGCATTACCGCGGGGGCGGACGTGATCAGCGTCAACTTCTCGATACTGGTTGGCCTCGTCGCCGGCATCATCGTCGTCGGTTCGGTGCTCTACATCGACCGCGCGAAGCTCGACGACCCGGTCGGGGCAATCTCGGTCCACCTGGTCTGCGGCATCTGGGGCACCCTGGCGGTCGGGATCTTCAGTGCGGACCACTCGTTCGTCACGCAGTTGATCGGCGTCCTGGCGTACGGCGCCTTCTCGTTCCTGGGCGCACTGCTCATCTTCTTCGCGCTGCACAAGAGCATCGGCCTCCGCGTCAGCGAAGAAGAGGAGCGGATGGGTCTCGACGTCGGCGAGCACGGCATGGAGGCCTACGGCGGATTCCAGATCACGCACTAGGCGCACCGGAGGGCCGGCGCGGACGCCCGCAAGCCGGGAGCGTCCGCTGTCCGGCCGGCGCGCAAATCCCGGGGGCCGCTTTGACCGGCGGCTCCCCCAAACGGAGGAAAGCGGTCAGCGTCATGCACAGATCAACCAACCGTCTCATCGTCTTCGCCTTCACCTGCGCCGCGACAGTCGGCCTTGCGGTCGCTCCCTCGCAGGCGCAGGACATGGGTAACAGCGGCAACGTGAGCCTTTCCAGCGGCGTGGACATCGTCAACCAGTACTACTTCCGCGGCATCGTCCAGGAGACCGGCGGCTTCATCGCGCAGCCGTTCCTCGACGGCAGCATCAGCTTCGGGGCGGCATCGTTCACGGCGGGTACGTGGAGCAGCCTGCATTCGACCGACGACCCGAACGCCTTCGACGGAGCTCCCGCCAGCTTCTACGAAACGGACTTCTATGCCGGCATCGGCGGGGCGGCCGGCCCCGTGGGTCTCGACGTGACCTACACGGCCTACATGAGCCCGCGCGGGAGCTGGGGCACCGTCAAGGAGCTCGCTCTCGGCCTGAGCCTCGACAATGTGGCCGCCCCGTATGCGACGATCGCGTTCGAGCTCTCCGGGAATGCCGCCGGGGACAGCGGTGGCACCTACTTCGAACTGGGTATCGAGCCCTCCGCTCCGCTCGACGACGCCCCAATCAGCTTGTCTTTTCCGGTTGCCATCGGCATGAGCCCGAGCAACTACTACAACCCCGGCGGTGTCAACCACGCCTTCGGGTTCTTCAGCGCTGGTGCGTCGATCGGCATCCCGCTGAACGTTCCGGAGGGGTACGGCTCCTGGGAACTGGGCATCGGCCTCAACGCCCTCGTGTTCGGGGATGGTCTCAAACAAATCAACGGAGACGACAGCGGTACGAAGATCATCGCCCTGTTCGGCCTGGGTCTCGGCTACTAGGAGCCGGAGGCCAGCGCGTGTGAATTGGGACTCTGCTCTCCTCCTCGGCGGGGTCGCCAAGGTAGGAGTCGGAGGCGCGGACCTCCGGCTCCTACTGCTTTCGCCGTGCGCCTGATAAGATACGCCGGTTGGGCCACTCCCAGCAGGCCGGAACAAGCGGGCCGGGTGCGAGAACATGCTCGGTTCGCTCCGCGTCGAGGGTTTGCGTATCAGCTCGCCGAGACCGTGATGCCTCACACCGACCATGCGCCCTCGCCCACCGCCAAGGAGTCGCGCGGCGATTTGTCCGGACTGTCCGCTCGCCTGGCCGAGGCCCGCGAGCAACTGCGCGCCGCTGCGGAACGCGCTTGTGCGGGGGTCCGCACCCTGCGGCGCTACTCGACTCGCATGGACGGCATCCTGAAAGACATCTATCAGGCCGCCCACGAGCTTACGGACAAGCCGACCGCGCTGATCCCGCTAGGCGGTTACGGACGCCGTCACCTTTGCCGGCACTCGGACATAGACCTGCTGATTGTCGTCGACGGCATGATCGGCGCACCGGAAGAACGGTTTCTGCGGGCAATCCTGCATCCGCTCTGGGATCTCGGACTGGAGGTCGGGCACCAGGTGCGTCAGCTCTCCGAGTTCGCCGAGCCCGAAAGCGACAATCCGGAGTACCTGGCCGCGCTGTTGGACGCACGCTTTCTCGTCGGCGACCGCAGTGTGTTCGAACGCTCGGTGCAGACCTGCCTGGCCGCCGAGTCGCCCTGGCGTGCACCGATGCGGGCAGCGCTCGTCGATTTGGCCCGCCAACGCCACGGGCAATTCAACCACACGGTGTTTCAGCTCGAGCCGGACATCAAGGACGCTCCCGGCGGACTGCGCGACGCAACGGCCATCCGGTTGCTGGCAGAAATGGCGCGCGGTGCGCCGGGCGAGCCGTACATGGACGTGGGACGCCTGGACGAAGCCGAGGACTTCATGTTGCGGGTCCGCTCGATCCTGCACTTGGAGCGCGGGCACAACGTCAACGTGCTGGCGCACGGGATGCAGGAGGTCGTAGCCCGGCGCTTCGGCTCGCCGGGCGAGCAGAAACGACGCCAGGTCGAACTGCTGATGAGCACCTACTACCACCACGCGCGGCGCATCGACCGCTCGATGGCAACGGTGCTCAAGTCATCGCAGGCACCGCCGGACAGGAACCAGACTGTCACCCGGGCAGGTGAGGACCTCGAGCTCGCCTGGGACGGCGTCCGGTTCGTCGACGGCACGCTCGCCTCGCTCCAGCCGCACAGTTGGCTGCGTCCCTTCGAAGCCGCCCTGGAACAGGACGAGGATGTCTCCGAGCAGGTGCTCACGTGCATCGAGCGCCATGGCGAGCGCTACGCGCCGGAGAGCTTCTTTCCTACCGAGGAGGAACGTGACCGGCTGCTGCGGGTGCTGAGCCCGCGTCCGGGTCTGTACGACCGGCTTTCCGACATGCACGGGCGCGGCCTGCTCGGCAGGATGTTCCCCGAGTTTCAGAGGGTCTACTGTCTCGTCGTGCGCGACTTCTACCACAAGTACACCGTCGACGAGCACACGCTGCGCACCATCCGCAACGTGGAAGCACTGTGCACGCCCCGCACGGACAGCCGCAAGCGCTTCGGCGGCATCCTGCGCGAGCTGGAGCAGCCCGAGCTGCTGGTACTGGCGCTTCTCTTTCACGATGTCGGCAAGTGGACCAACAAGAACCACGCTGAAGAAGGGGTCCGCATGGCCATCGGGGCCCTGCGCCGTATCAAGCTTCCCGAGAAGGCAATCGCCACGGTGGAGTTTCTTATCCGGCACCACCTGCAGATGCCCGTGCTGGCCTTCCGACGGGACGTGGAGGATCCGAAGACGGCGACGCAGTTCGCCAGGCTCGTCGGTACCGAGGAACGGCTCAAGCTGCTGTGTCTGCTGACCCTTGCCGACGTCGACGCCGTCAGCCCCGGTGTCATGACACCGTGGAAGGAAGAGATGCTGTGGCGTCTCTACGTCGACACCTACAACCGGCTCACGCTGGGCTACAGCGACGACTCCATCGATGACGCGGGTGCCGTCCGGGAGGAATTGAGCTCCCAGCGCCCACCCGACGTTTCACAGGACGATCTCGACGCGTTCATAGAAGGGCTGCCGCAGCGCTACCTGCGCATGGTCGAACGCCAGCGAGTCTACGAGCACGTCCGACTCGCGCGCGGCCTGCAACCCAAGGAGGTAAGGTCGCTGCTCGAGCAGAAGGACGCAGCTTGGGAACTCAGCACGATCGCGCCAGACCAGCCCGGCCTGTTCGCCAACGTGTGCGGGGTCCTGTCCTACTTCGGCATGAACATCCTGCGCGGTCAGGCGATGACCAACCGGCACGGGCTCGTCATCGACATCTTCCAGTTCGCGGACCAGGAGGAATTCCTGCGCCTGAACCGGGTGGCGCGCGACGAGCTCACGGCGCTCCTCGAGGACGTGATTTCCGGACGAGTGGATATCGCGGACAAGCTGCGCGGACGCTGGGGCTCGCGGTCGACCAGCGACACCCCGCAACGGACCCGACCGACCGTGCGCTTCAACAACCACTACTCCCGGCGGTTCACGGTCCTCGAGGTGGTGGCCGCGAACGCGTGGGGTCTGCTCTATCGTCTCAGCCGCACCCTTTCCGCTCACGGCTGCGACATCGACCTGGTGCTGATCTCTACCGAGGGCGCGCTGGCCATAGACGTCATTCACCTTACGAAGGACCGCGCCAAGCTGTCGGACGCGGATCAGCAAGCGATGAAGCACGAGCTGCAGCAGACGCTCGCCACGAATCCGTGACCCGCAAGCAAGCCGCCATGAAGATGATCGAAGCCATCGTTCGACCCAATCGGGTCGACGCCATCAAGGACGCGCTGTCCAAGCAGGACATCTCGGGAATCACCGTCAGCGAGGTGCGCGGTCACGGCCGCCAGCGCGGTCACACGACCGTATATCGGGGCCGGGAATACGACATCAGCCTGCTGCCCAAGGCCAAGATCGAGGTCGTGGTGGCCGACGACATGGTCGATACGGCGATAGACGCGATCATGGATGCGGCGCGCACAGGCGAAATCGGCGACGGACGGGTCTTTGTGCTGCCGGTAGAGCAGAGCCGGATTATTCGGACGGGCGAGCGGGACGTCGTGTAACGGGCGGGCCGTGCCCGCAACGGCTCGGCGTCTCGCGCAGGGTAGGCACCATTTCGCAGAACGAGAGGTAACCGAATGACAGCGAACGACGTGATGGCAAAGATCAAGGATGAGGGAATCCGGGTCGTCGACCTGCGCTTCGTCGACCTGCCCGGGCTGTGGCAGCACTTCACCGTGTCGGCGAAGGAGTTCTCCGCGGACGTCTTCGAGGAGGGCATCGGGTTCGACGGATCGAGCATCCGCGGATTCCAGCAGATCCAGGAGAGCGACATGCTGCTGTTCCCGGATCCGTCGACCGCGTTCGTCGATCCGTTCGCAGCCGAGACTACGCTCTGTCTCATCTGCAACATCAAGGATCCGATCACCGGCGAGTCCTACACGCGGGACCCGCGCCACATCGCCCAGAAGGCCGAGGCGTACCTGAAGTCGACCGGCATCGGCGACACCGCCTACTTCGGTCCCGAGCCCGAGTTCTTCATCTTCGACGACATCCGCTTCGGGCAGACCTACAACGAGGGCTATTACCACATCGACGCGGGTGAGGGTTTCTGGAACGCCGGCCGCGCGGAGAACCCGGACGCCGCCGGCAACTCGCGCAACCTCGGCTACAAGCCGCGGTACAAGGAAGGCTACTTCCCGGTGCCGCCCATGGACAGCCACCAGGACCTGCGCACCGAGATGCTGCTCACCCTCGAGGAGGTCGGCGTCGACATCGAGGTCCATCACCACGAGGTGGGCACGGCGGGCCAGGCCGAGATCGACATGCGCTTCGACTCGCTGGTCAGCATGGGCGACAAGCTGCTGAAGTACAAGTACTGCGTCAAGAACGTGGCGCGGCGCCACGGCAAGACGGTGACGCTCATGCCGAAGCCCATCTTCCAGGACAACGGGTCCGGCATGCACGTGCACCAGAGCGTCTGGAAGGACGGCCGGAACCAGTTCTTCGAGGCCGGCACCTACGGCGACCTCAGCGACGCGGCGCTCCACTACATCGGCGGCATCCTCAAGCACGCTCCGGCACTGCTCGCCCTGACCAACCCGACCACCAACTCCTACCGCCGGCTGGTTCCGGGCTACGAGGCGCCGATCAACCTGATCTACTCGATGCGCAACCGCAGCGCCGCGGTCCGCATCCCGGTCTACTCGAGCAGCGAGAAGGCGAAACGCATCGAGACCCGCTTCCCCGACCCGACGTGCAACGGCTACATCGCGTTCAGCGCTCTGCTGATGGCGGGCCTCGACGGCATCCAGAACAAGATCACGCCGCCGGGACCGCTCGACAAGGACCTGTACGATCTTCCGCCGGAGGAGAAGGCCCAGATCGACAGCACGCCGGCCGACCTGGCCGAAGCGCTCGACGCCCTGGAGAACGACCACGAGTTCCTGCTCAAGGGCGACGTCTTCACGAAGGACGTGGTCGAGACCTGGCTCTCCTACAAGCGGGAGAACGAGATCGACGCGATCCGCCTGCGGCCGCATCCGTGGGAGTTCGCGCTCTACTTCGACATCTAGCCAACTCCCGGTTTCCGGGTTCGCGTTCGGCGGGACTCCGGCGCTTGCGCGCGCCTGGGTCCCGCCGGCGCTCTTCCTTCCGCTTCCCCACCAGTCCCCCGTGAGGGCGTCGGAGGCATGGCCCGCGCGCCGCATCGCCGCCGCTATTGTCCGGCCCTGACCGCGACGGCGAGATCGGTCGGCGGTATGATTCCGCAATGCCCCGCCGCGAGCCCCGGCACGGAGCCCGGTCGACATGGACACCCTGACACCGCGCGACATATTTCTGGGGAGGGAGCTCTCGGCGGAAACCGCGGCCCGCTTCCTCGAACGCTTCGGCCCGCGCGACGGCGAGGCGGCCGACAAGAACCTGCAGCAGCTCGCCGACGAATTGCCCAGCCGGCTGGCGCTGGGCGAGCTGGCCCCCACGCTGTTCGACATCCTCTCGACGACGCCGGATCCTGACGCCGCGCTCGTCGGCTTCTGCCGCTACGTCGGCACGCGAACGCCCAGGGCCGCGTTCGTTCGCGAGCTGACTGCCGATCCCCGACTGCTCGACATCCTGATGCAGATCGTCGGGACCTCTCCCTTCCTGAGCGAGATTCTGATCCGCAATCCCGAGTACCTCTACTGGCTACGGCAGCGGCTGGACGCCGCGCCCCCCGACCGCCTCGACTACGAGACCGAGCTGGACCGGCTGGTGGACAACGCTCAGACCGTCGAGCAGCAGGTGAACGTGCTGAAGCGCTTTCAGCGGCGGGAGATGCTGCGCGTGGCGGCGCGCGATCTCTTCGGGATGCTGAACCGGGAGTCGTTGACGACCACCACCACCCAGTTGTCCAACCTGGCCGACACGATTGTCGACCGCACACTGCGCATCGCCGCGGCGGAGGCCACGGCGAAGCAGGGTCCGATCCCGGGGCGGTTCGCGGTCATCGGCATGGGCAAGCTCGGGGGCGGCGACCTGAACTACAGCTCCGACATCGACCTCATCTACGTCTACGACGCCTCCGCCGAGGAGGCCGGCGCGGCCCACGGACGCTACCAGAAGCTCGGGCGGCGGCTCACCAGCCTGCTGGCCAACCATACCGCCGAGGGCTACCTCTACCGCGTCGACATGCGGCTACGGCCGATGGGCGGCGGCGGCAACCTCGTCTACTCGCTGAAGCAATCGGCGCAGTACTACGAGAGCCTCGGAGAGACGTTCGAGCGGTTCGCGATGCTGAAGGCGCGGCCGATCGCCGGCGACCTGGAGCTTGGCCGGCGGTTCGTCGACATGGTCACGCCGTTCGTCTACCGCAAGTACCTCGATCACGCCGCCATCGAGGAGCTCGCCCGCTACAAGGCCCGGGCGGACCGGGAGCATGCGCGTCACGGCGACCTCGACCTCAACATCAAGGAGGGCCGCGGCGGCATCCGCGAGGTGGAGCTGTTCGCGCAGGTGTTCCAGTTGATCTACGGCGGCGACCAGCCGGCGCTGCGGACGGGACACACGCTGACCGCCCTCGACCAGCTCGGCGCCCACGACTTCATCGAGCCGGAGGTACAAGGGGATCTGTCGACCGCCTACATCTTTCTGCGGAACATCGAGCACGGGCTCCAGGCGGCCGAGGGCCAGCAGACGCACAGCCTCTCGGCCAGCGCGCGGGGCCTGCGGGCACTGGCGCGGCAGCTCGGATTCGACGAGATCGAGACGCTCACCGCCGTGCTCGACCGCCATCGGGATCGGGTGCACGCCGTCTACGCCAACCTCTTCCACGGCGAAACGGGCGAGGAAGGGCTGGCCGGGCGCGAGGTGTTCCGCCTGCTGGCCGGCGAAATCGATGACGACCAGGGGCGGACGCGCCTCGCGGAGGCCGGCATCGAGAACCCCGATGGGGCGCTGCAGGCAATCAAGGCGCTGGACGCGGCGCCATCGCAGGGCCGGTCATCCTCTCGCAACCTCCTGGCGAACCTGCTGGCGTCGATCCTCGCGAGCGAGACGCCGCTGTACGCGCCGGGACAGGTTCTGATCCGCCTCGAGAAGGTCGTCGCCCGGGGGGGGGCGCCGGCCGCGCTGTATCGCACGCTGCTCGAGGACGACGCGCTCCGGAGCCGGCTGTTGATCGGCCTCGACGCCGGCGACCTGTTCGCCGCGCGGCTCGCCGCGTACCCGGAGCTGCTCGACTTCCTGCCGGTAGTGAACCTGGACCCGGATGCGTTTCGCACGGCGGTGACGGCCGCCTTCGACGAAGTCGTCGCGAACGGTCCGGACCTCGCGTCGCGCCTCGATCCCTTCCGCCGCATCAAGGCGATCGAAGAGTTCAAGGTGCTCGCCGAGTGGCTGACCGGCCGCCGCCTCCCACCGCTGAACGACAAGCTGTCGCTCGTCGCCGACTGCGCCATCGCGGCCGCCGCGCGCGCGGTGGCGCGCGACCACCCTCCTGCGCCGGACGCGTCGGACCCGGACGCCGGCTGGACCGTCTTCGCCCTCGGCAAGCTCGGCAGCCGCGAGTTGACCGTGCACTCCGACCTCGACCTGGTCTTCGTCTACGCGGGCGAGACCACCGACGCCGCCCGGTTCCAGAGCCACCAGAAGTTCGTGCGGGCCATCTACGACCTGCTCTCCAAGCGGACGGCGGCCGGAGCGGCCTACGAGATCGATACGCGGCTGCGCCCCGAGGGCAAGATGGGGGCGCTGGCGATTCCGTTCCCCGCGTTCCAGCGCTACTTGCGCGAACGGGCGGAGACCTGGGAGCGCATGGCCTGGACGCGCTGCCGCCCGGTCGGCGGTGACGCGGCGCTCGCCGCGCAGGTCCGCGAGACCGTCGACGGCTTCGTCTACGGACCCTGGGCAGCCGACATCCCCGGCTATGCCCGGCACGTCCGCTCCCGCATCGAACGCGAGCTCGCCCGGGAGGCGGCCGGCGACCACCTGGACCTGAAGCGCGGCCGCGGCGGCCTCGCCGATATCGACTTCCTGCTACAGGTGCTGCAGATTCGGGAGGGACCCACCAACCCCGGGTTCCGCGTCGCCGGCACCCGCTGGCTCCTCGCGACGTTGCCCGAGACCGACTTCCTGCGCCCGGTGGAGGCCGATACCCTTCGCGACGCCTACTGGTTCCTCCGCGAGCTGGAGACCGTGCTGCGCATCCACACCGACACCGGCGGCGGGGCTATCTCCACCGATCCGACCCAGTTGGAACCGCTGGCGCGACGGCTGCGGGAGCCGATGTCAGGCGAAGACCTGCTGGCCCGTTACCGCGAGTTCACCGACCGGGTGCGGGCGATCTACGACGCGGGGATGGAGCGGCTGGACCGCGCTTCCGCGTAGGTCGAACGCACCTCTACTGGTGACCCAGCACCGGGTGCGGAACGTAGGGCTCCTCGAGCCGCAGGCACTCGTCGTCCTGAAGCGCGACATCGAGAGCCGCGACCGCCTCGTCGAGCTGTTCGATTCTCGTAACACCGACGATCGGCGCGGTCAGGCCCGGCTGGCGGAAAATCCAGGCAAGGGCGATCTGGGCTGGCGTGACTCCGTGACGGCGTGCGAGCTCGACGACCGCTTCGACGACGCGGAAGTCCGCATCGGCGTAGTAGAGAGACTGTGCGTACTCGTCGGTCTGCGCACGCAGCGTCTCCCCGCCCTTCTTCGCGTCGGCGCCGGCGGAACGGTCGCGGTTGCCCGCCAGGAATCCGCGCGCCAGCGGACTCCACGGGATGATCCCGATCCCCTCGGCCCGGCAGAGCGGGAGCATCTCGCGCTCCTCCTCGCGGTAGACGAGGTTGTAGTGGTTCTGCATCGACACGAAGCGCGCCCAGCCGTGGCGCTCCGAGACCCGGAGCATCTGCGCGAATTGCCACGCGAACATGCTCGACGCGCCGATGTAGCGCGCCTTGCCTGTCCGGACGATGTCGTTCAGCGCCTCGAGCGTCTCCTCGATCGGGGTGTGCGGGTCGAAGCGATGGATCTGGTAGAGGTCGACGTAGTCGGTCCGGAGCCGCCGGAGCGAGGCGTCGATGGCGTCGAACAGGTGCTTGCGGGACAGGCCGCGGTCGTTGGGCCCGTCGCCCATGGGGAAGAACGCTTTCGTGGCGATGACCACCTGGTCGCGCGTCGTGAAGTCGTTCAGCGCGCGGCCCACGATCTCCTCGCTGACGCCCCGCGAGTACATGTCCGCGGTGTCGAAGAAGTTGATGCCCGCGTCGAGCGCGTGCCGGATGAACGGTCGGCTGGCTTCCTCGGGCAGGATCCAGGGGCGCCAGGCGGTCGACCCGAAGGTCATCGTGCCGAGGCAGAGGCGCGAGACGCGCAGGCCGGTCCGGCCCAAATTGACGTATTCCATGTCGGGCTCGTGATTCGCGCGGATCCGGGAGACCGTCCCGGACGCACTACGGCTTGGGCGGCATCGGCCGCCAGGGTCGGTCACCCCGCGCCGCTACCGGGTCCCCCGCTCTATCAGGGGACCGTGTGATAGTGACCGTGCACCGGATCCCACACCTGCCGCGAGCCGGAACCGCCGTCCGCGGTGAACGTGTAGACGAGCACTCCCGCGATGGCCACCAGGACGGCGATGAGCGCGTAGGTGCCGAACCTGGATCCGTCCTCCTGCTTGAGGGCGCAGCACTGCTTGTACTTCCGCCCGCTGCCGCACGGACAGGGATCGTTGCGGCCTGCCTTCGCTGCTGCCATTGTTTCTGCTCCGCGGCCAGTATACTGCCCGACGGTCCGTGGCGGAACCCGGCGGTATCGACCTTCCGCGGCTTCCGTGGCGCTCCGGCGAGGACACCATGACGGCATTCGATTCCGCGCGCCTCAACGACGCGCATTGCCACTTCTTCTCGGCGGGGTTCTTCGCCGCGCTCGCCCGCGATCCCGCGGCGCCGCGGGTGACCGACCCGGCCGTCGATCTGCCGGCGGCGCTCGGCTGGGACGCGCCGGGCGATCCCGCGCAGCTCGCCGACCGCTGGGTGGCGGAGCTCGACCGGCACGGCGTCGGCCGCGTGGCCATGATGGCCAGCGTCCCCGGCGACGAAACGTCCGTCGCCGCCGCGGTAGCGCGCCATCCATCCCGCTTTGCCGGACTGTTCATGGTTAATCCGACGGCGCCCGACGCGGAGGAGCGTGTCCGCAGCGGTTTCGGTGAGCACCGGCTGCGTTGCGCCTGCCTCTTTCCGGCGATGCACCACTTCGCCCTCGACGACGAGTGCGTCACGGCCGTCTTTCGCGCGGCCGCCGACCACGGCTGCGCGGTCTTCGTCCACTGCGGGATGCTGTCGGTCGGCGTCCGCCGCAAGCTCGGTCTGCCGTCGCGCTTCGACGTCCGTCTCGGCGACCCCCTCGCGGTCGTACCCGCAGCGCTGGCGTTTCCCGGCGTGCCGGTCGTCGTACCGCACTTCGGCGCGGGCTTCCTGCGCGAAACGCTGATGGCCGCCGACCTCGCGGCGAACATCCACGTCGACACGTCGAGCTCGAACGGCTGGACGAAGTACATGCCCGGATTGAGCCTCGCCGACGTGTTCCGCCGGGCGCTGGCGGTGCTCGGCCCGGAACGCGTCCTGTTCGGATCGGACTCGTCGTTCTTTCCGCGAGGCTGGCAGGAACCGATTCACGAGGCGCAGTCCGCGATTCTCGACGAGATCGGGATCGGCGGAGCCGAACGGGCTGCGATCTTCGCGGGCAACTTCGACCGCGTGTTCGGTCCCGCCGGAACTCCGTCGCCGCCTACCGATTGAGGTCTCCCGGTGGGAGAGCTGGGCGGCTTGGCGGGAGCGCGCGGCCGGACGCTGATCCAGCAGAGCCAATCCAGCCGCAAGGCGACCTGGAAGAGCAGGCCGATCACCGCAAGAGCGAGCGCGCGTCCTACGGGACCAGCAGCAGCTTCCCGGTGTGGACGCTCGACTCCATGACCCGGTGCGCCTCGGCCGCCTCCGCGAGCGGGTAGGTGGCGTGGACGATTGGCCGCAACTCCTCCGACGCGAACCGCGGCCAGACGCGGGCGCGCAGAGCCGTCATGATCTCGGCCTTCTGCTCGACCGAGCGCGCGCGCAACGTAGCTCCGGTCACTGTCAGGCGGCGAGACATCAGCCGCGCCAGGTCCAGCTCCCCCCGTGCCCCTTCCATGAGGGCGATGATCACCAGACGGCCCTCGACGGCGAGGCTGGCGACGTTGCGTTCCAGGTAGGCACCACCAACCATGTCGAGGATGAGGTCGACCCCGCGACCGGCGGTGACGTCGCGCAGCACCGCCACGAAGTCCTCCGCACGGTAGTCGATGGCGCGCTCGGCTCCGAGCTCCACACAGGTCGCACACTTGGCGGGGGTCCCGGCGGTCGCGAAGATGCGCGCCCCGAACAGGCGCGCGAGCTGGATAGCCACGGTGCCGATACCGCTCGATCCGCCATGCACGAGAAGCGACTCGCCTTCCCGCAGCCGGCCGCGGTCGATTACGTTGGTCCAGACGGTCGCGTACGCCTCGGGGAGCGCCGCCGCCTCGAGCAGCGACACGCCCGGGGGTATCGGCAGACACTGCGGGGCCGGGGCCAGGCAATACTCGGCATAACCTCCGCCGGTGAGCAACGCGCACACCTCGTCGCCCACCGCGAGATCGGACACGCCGTCGCCGACCGTCTCGACCGTCCCCGCCACTTCCAGCCCCGGAATGTCGGAGGCGCCCGGCGGCGGCGGGTAGTTCCCCCTGCGCTGCATCGTGTCGGCCCGGTTGACGCCGGCCGCCTCGACACGAATCAGTACCTCGCCGACGCCTGGAGCCGGCACCGGCCGGGTGCCGATCCGCAATCCCTCCGGCGGACCGGGCTCCGCGATGTCGACGACGCGCATGGTCTCGGGAATAACCATCTATGCAAGCTCCTGGATCTGCGCACGGTGCGGGACGCCCGGCGCCGCCATTCCCCGGCCGGGGGAGAACCCGGCGCGAGTATAATTCGTGTCGCATGTACCGGTTTCTTGCGCCTTGTGCGCCCTTCTTTCGGAGCCACCGAGCATGGCCGTGACCATCAAGCGGGTCAGCCTGTGGCAGACGGAGATCAAGAACGAGCCCGGCGCCCTCAGCGCGGTGCTGGAACCCCTGGCTCAAGCGGGCATGGATCTCCACGCGGTGATGAACCGGTGCATCCCCGGACGGCGCGGACGGGCCACGGTGGAGATCCTCCCCAGGTCCGGCCGCCGCACCTCTGCGCTGGCACGCGCCGCGGGTTTCAGCCAGTCCCCCACCGAGGCCCTGCTGGTGGAGGGGATCAACCGGCCCGGCCTCGCCTACGCGGTGGCCAACAGTATTGCGTGGGCCGGCATCAGCCTGCGGTTCCTCTCGGCCCAGAGCGCCGGCGAGCATTACTCCGCGCTCCTCGGATTCCGGACGCCGGCGGAGCGCCGCAAGGGCGAGTCACTGATTCGCAAGGTCGCGAACGACGCGGAAGAAGCGGCGTCCGGGGAAGCGGCCACGCAATGAGCGTGCGGATTGTCCTGGTCGGCTACGGCCGAATGGGCAAGGCAATCGACGCACTGAGCACCGACCACGGCTGCGATGTGGTCGAGCGTCTCGACGTCCACAACAACCTCGACGGCGAGGGAATCGATGCGCTGACGGCGGCCGACGCCGACGTGGCTATCGAGTTCTCCCTGGCCGACTCGGTCGCCTCCAACGTGAAGAAGCTGGCCGCGCGCGGCCTCAACGTCGTCGTCGGCACCACCGGCTGGGACACGCAGGAAGCCGAGGTCCGGCGCGTAGCGGAGGAAGCCGGAATCGGCGTCGTGCACGCCGCGAACTTCTCGCTCGGCGTCAACCTCTTCCAGGCCGTCGTCGAGCGCAGCGCGGCGCTGTTCGCGCGCCACGAGGACTTCGGGAGCTGGATCCACGAGGGGCATCATGCGGCGAAGCAGGACGCTCCGTCCGGCACTGCCCTGGCCCTGCGAACCGCCATGCGGGAGGCGGGATACGGGCGGAACATCGACGTGACGTCGACACGTGCGGGCAGAATGCCCGGGATGCACACCATCGGGTACGACGGTCCGTTCGACACGATCACGCTGACCCACACCGCCCGCGACCGGGCGACGTTCGCGCGGGGCGCGCTGGAGGCGGCGCGCTGGGTGTGCGGCAGGCGCGGCTGGTTCTCGATGCGCGACGTACTCGGCATCGACTGACTCGCGGGGGACGCCATGCAGACACGCTGGGCGGGATGCGGCACGGCCCTCGTCACGCCGTTCACGGCGAGCGGCGACGTGGACCAGGCGGCGGTCAGGCGGCTGGCGCGGCGGCAGGTCGACGGCGGCGTGCACTTCCTGGTTCCCTGCGGGACCACGGGGGAGAGCCCCACGCTGTCGCACGCCGAGAAGCTGCGCGTCGTGGAACTCGTCGTGGACGAAGCGAACGGCGCCGTCCCGGTGCTGGCCGGAGCCGGCGGCTACGACACGCGGGCTGCCATCGAGCTGGTGCGCGACCTGGCGAGCGCCGGGGCGACCGGTATCCTCTCGGTCACGCCTTACTACAACAAGCCGACGCCCGAGGGACTGTTCCGGCACTACGGCGCCATCGCCGACAGCACCGAGCTGCCGATCGTGTTGTACAACGTACCGGGCCGGACCGCCTGCAACATCGCCCCCGCCACGCTGCTCCGACTCCTGGAGATCGCCAACGTGGTCGGCGTGAAGGAGGCATCGGGCGACCTCGGACAGCTATGCGAGATCTGCCGCGCCGTGCCGGACGACTTCTGCGTCCTTTCGGGAGACGACGCGTTCACCCTCGCGGTGATGGCACTCGGCGGCACCGGAGTAGTCTCGGTGATCGCCAACGAGGCACCGTCCGAGATGGCGGCGCTCGTGGATCAAGCGGCGGCGGGCGACTTCACCGCCGCCCGCACCACCCACGAGCGGCTGTTGCCGCTCATGCAGGTGAACTTCATCGAGTCGAACCCGATCCCCGTCAAGGCGGCGATGGCGGAGCTGGGACTGCTCGAGCTGAACTACCGTCTGCCCCTGGCGCCGCCCGCGCCCGCCGCGCAAGCGGGCATCGCGGAGGTGCTGAACGAGATGGGGCTGGCCGTGCAGGAATGGGAAACCAGCGCGCATCCGCGGTGAAGAGCGCCGGAACCGCCCCTGCCACGCTCCGCCGTCACACGGGCCGAGCGCCCGCGCCGGTGGGCGCCAAGGCCCGACCCGGTCAGCAGGTAGCGACCTGCGGGAGCAGATCGAAGTGGCGATCGGACGTGCACAGAACCAGATCATGCTGAACGGCGAGGGATGCGATCCACAGATCGTTCGTGGGGATGGCCAGCCCCCCGGCGCGAAGCTGCAGGTAGAGCCGCGCATAGTGGTGCGTCGTCTGTTCGTCAGGCAGGAGAACCGAGACACGCGGGCTGTTCAGAAACCGTTGCAGGTTGGCGGCGTTCATCGACTCCCGGCGGCCGGCCACGAAACCGGCCCGGAGCTCGCCCAGCACGACGAGCGGCATGCGAATGGAGCGCGCGCCGCGAACGATGGCGACCCGCTCGGCGTGGCCGCGCATGAAGTCGCTGTAGGCATTGGTGTCGAGGGCGACGTTCACTTCCATGCCTCGTCGTCGATGCGCTGGAAGTCGGCAACGGCACGGTCGAAGTCCGGATCGTCCTCCCAGGTTCCGATCAGGTGATCGAGATCCGCATGCGCAGTCGGAACGGCGTCCACGCCACGCGCGAGCGCTTCGACGACGACGGTGTTGAGGCTCTTGGCTTCACGCTTGGCAATCTGCCGGAGGGCGCGATCTATCGCACTGGGAACGGCGCGGATCGTATACTGCATGCGGCGGGCGCAGGCAAAGTATCATGACAATGCAGGCAACGCAAGGACAACCGGACCACATACGCCTGACCGAACGGATACAGCAGCTTTACGCTCAGGCCGCCGAGGCCGATCGGGAAGAGGCGCGCGCCGCCTTCGCCGCGCTGCGGACCGAGCTCGCCGCGGGCCGCGTGCGGGCGGCCGAGCGCGACCGGTCGTCGCCGACCGGCTGGCGCGTCAACGCGTGGGTCAAGCAGGGCATCCTGGTCGGTTTCCGCTGCGGCGACGTGGTGGCGTTCGATTCCCCCAGCGCCCAATCGCCGTATCTCGACAAGGACACGCTGCCCCTTCGACCGCTCTCCACGGCGTCGAACGTCCGGCTCGTGCCGGGCGGATCGTCCGTTCGCGACGGCGCATTTCTCGGCCGCGGGGTCATCTGCATGCCGCCGATGTACATCAACATCGGCGCCTGGGTCGGAGACGGCAGCCTCATCGACTCGCACGCGCTCGTGGGCTCCTGCGCACAGGTGGGCAGCGGCGTGCACGTCAGCGCCGGGGCGCAGATCGGCGGGGTGCTGGAGCCGGTGGGAGCGCTGCCCGTGATCGTCGAGGACGACGTGCTGGTCGGCGGCAACACCGGCCTCTACGAGGGCGCGGTGGTCAAGCGCCGGGCCGTCATCGGGGCCGGCACGGTGCTGACCGGGTCGACTCCGATCTACGATCTGCCGCGGGGACGGATCATCAGGCCGGCGGCGGGTGAACCGACGGTGGTCCCGGAGGGCGCGGTCGTCGTCCCCGGGGCGCGCGCCGTCACCAGCGGAGCGGGCCCCGATTGGGGTCTGTCGCTCGCCACGCCGGTCATCGTCAAGTACCGCGACGACCGCACCGACACGCGCACGGAGCTCGAAACATGGATCCGGTAGCCGAACCGCTCGTCGACCTCGCCCGCAACCTCATCGACATCGAATCCACCAGCGGCGGAGAAGCCGCGGTGACCACCTGGCTTGCCCGCGACCTGCGCGAGCGGGGCTACCAGGTCACCGAGCAGCCCGTGGTCGACGACCGGGTCAACGTCATCGCCACGGTCGACGCCACCGAGCCGGAGACCGTCTATTCGACCCACATCGACTGCGTCCCGCCCTACTTTCCAAGCCGGGTTGAAGGCGACACGCTGTACGGCCGGGGCGCCTGCGACGCCAAGGGGATCCTGGCCGCCCAGATCATGGCCCTCGACCGGCTCCGCGAGTCGGGCGAGAACCGCGTCGGCCTGCTCGTCGTGGTGGGCGAGGAGAACGGCAGCCACGGGGCCCGCGCCGCCAACCGGCTCTCGAACCGCTCGCGGTACCTGATCAACGGCGAGCCGACCGACAACCGGCTCGGCGCCGCCACCAAGGGGGCCTACAGGGTCCGCCTGTCGGCCACCGGCCGCGCCGTGCACTCCGCCTATCCGGAGCTCGGCGAGTCGGCCGTCGAGAAGCTCCTCGACGCGCTGGTCGCGCTCCGCCACCTCGACCTGCCGGTCGATCCGGTGCTCGGGACCAGCACCTACACGGTCGGCGTGCTGTCCGGCGGGGTGGCCCCCAACGTCGTCCCTCCGGTAGCCGAGGCGGACGTCAATTTCCGCACCGTCGAGCCGGCGGCGCGCATGCGCGAGCGGCTGGACGCGTCGATGCCCGGCTCGGTGTCGATAGACGACGTCATGATCGTCCCGCCGGTCCGATTGACGACCCTGCCGGGGTTCGAGACCGCGCCCTTCTCGTTCACCACCGACATCCCGTTCCTGACCTCGTGGGGCGATCCGCTGCTGGTCGGCCCCGGCTCCATCCACGTCGCGCACACCGCGGAGGAGCACGTGAGGATCGACGAGCTGGTCGAGGCGGTCGATCTGTACGAGAAGCTCGCGCGGGACCTGCTGGCCACCGAGAGCTGACCCTGACCCAACCGGCCAATCCCTAACTGCCCTGATCCAACTGCTACATTCATTGTACGGTCAGCCGATAGACGCCCTGGGCAATCCGCCATCGCACGGGTAGCATCCGACTAAGCGAACGGGACCGATCCGACGTACCCCTACCCGCCATGCAGGACCAAGCTCACGCCGCCGGTCACCGGCAGCGCCTCCGCGAACGATTCCTGCGGTCGGGTATCGAGGGCTTCGCCGACTACGAGGTGGTCGAGCTGCTGCTGACCCTGGCGATTCCCCGCGGCGACGTCAAGCCGCCGGCCAAGGCCCTGATCGCACGCTTCGGCAATCTCCGCGGCATCCTGGACGCTCCGGTCGAGAAGCTACGGTCCGTTCGCGGCATCGGAACCGTCACCCCAGTCGCGCTACGAATCATCAAGGCTGCGGCAACCCTTTATCTGCGCCAGGGGAGCGAGGGACGTGATGCGCTCACGGATCCCTCCCGCCTGGAGGATTTCTGGCGGATGCGGCTCGGGGAACTCCGGATCGAGGTCTTCGAGGTCGCCTACCTGGATTCGGCGTACCGGCTTCTGCCTGACGACCACGAGGGGCATGAGGCCGTCGAGCGACTCGAAGAAGGCACGATCGACCGGGCAGCAGTCTACCCCCGTCGGGTGATCGAAACGGCACTAGGACGGGGCGCGGCAGCGATCGTCCTGGCGCACAATCATCCCAACGGAGAGGTAACGCCGAGCCGGCACGACAAGATCCTGACGCGGGCGATCGTGTTGGGCGCGGAGACAGTGCAACTTCGCGTGGTGGACCATCTTGTGGTCTCGGCGGAGCAGGTCTTCAGCTTTCGGAGAACGCCTCCTGTGACCGTCTCTCCCGGCATTCTGCCGCACTTCCCGGAGCTCGACGATGCCCAGCGCGCGGCCGTCGGCCATCTCGACGGTCCACTGCTGGTCGTCGCCGGGCCGGGCTCCGGCAAAACGCACTGCATCGTGCTGCGGGCGTTGAACCTCCTGCTGCTGAAGGAGGCGCAGCCGAAGGAGATCGTGCTGTGCACGTTCACCCAGAAAGCCGCCTTCGAGATGCGCGACCGGCTGGCCGCGGCGGCCCGAGCAGTTCGCTACGAGGGCGATCTATCCGATCTGACGATCTCGACCATCCACGGCTACTGCCATCGGGTGCTCACCCGCTACCGCCACCGGACCGGACTGGGGCACGACTACGAGACACTGGACGAGTTGACGCAACTCTTGTTCATTTTCGAGCACTTCGATGAGATCATCGGCCCGCCCACAGACGACCTCTACGTCACCCGCTGGAGAACACGCTGGACGGCGATCGAGGGCGCGCGCGGATACTTCGACAAGATCAACTCGAAGCGTATGATAACAACTGTTTTGATTGGTCCGTCCTCGGTTCTTTCAGGGCGGGCGCGTGAACGGGTAAGCTGAAAGGCGCAAGGTACTCGTTTACCGGGGTGACCGCTGTTGGTGCGGGTCGCAGCGTTACGCGCCGTCACGCGGTCGGGGGCGGACGTTGGAAGGCGTCGGGGACCACGGGGTGAGGAGCTCGAAGCATCGTGGCGATGAGTGGGGGAAGGTCGAGTTGACGTTGCCTGGCAGTGCGGACGACGCTGGCGAGGATCTGCTGCGTGTCGGCGCCGTGACGGGTGCGATTGCCACCGCACACCTTGCGGGTTACCACCGCGGGGCGGATGGCCTGTTCGGCACGCCAGTGGGTCGCATCCACCGCCGAGTCCCAGAGAAAGGTGAGCAGGGCGGTGAACTCGGTGGCCAGATGGTTGGCGAAGCGCTCGGCGGCGACCAGTCGCGGTGGCGTGTCGACCAGCCAGGCGAGTTCGGCGAGGAGTCGGTTGCGGGCAGCGACCAGCTCGTCGTCGGTCAGGCACCCGGCGTTGCGTCTGTTGCGCAATTCCAGCGCGTCCTGCAGGACCACTTGCACGTTGCCAGCCCACGGGCTGCGCGGATGGTCGTCCTGGATTTCGCTGCAGCGTCGGAGCAGGTGCGCCAAACAGCTCTGATGGCGCGCGGTGTCGAAGCAGCGATACACCACCCACCCGTCGCGCACGAGCACGCCGTCGAAATCGTCTTCCAGGACGGTTACGGCGTCGTCGAACCCGCGGCCGGGAAGAATCGCGTAGACGGTCGTGGCCGGCGTGGTGAATACCGAAAGCCAGTGGCGGACAGCACCCACGCGCCACCCGGTCTCATCCGGCGTGACCACGTCGCTTTCTCGTACCTGCCGGTACAATGCGGCGTAGGTCGGCGCCGCGTCACGGGCGGTGCGATGCAACAGATGCGCGAGGCCCCCCGGCGTGACGGGCAGGCCGAAGCGGGTCCCGAGCAGGTCGGTCACCTTCGCCAGCGGCGTGCCCATCTGCGTGTGCATCTGCACGGCCAGGGAGGCGACTTCGGGCCCCAGTTGCACGCGGGCCGCCCCCAGCGCGTCAGAGGTCTGCAGTGCATGGCGGCCTTGGATGCGCCGCCGGCACTGCGCGCAGTGGCCGACCTCGATGTCGAAGCGCCGCACAACGGGCCGCACCACCGGGAGGTCTTCCTGATACTGCGTCGCGACGCGCTCTACTGCGACCGCGCCGCCGCAATCCGGACACTTGGTCGGCAGCGGTGCTTGGTGGACTTCGTCGACCTGCGCCGGCCGCCGACGGCATGCCTGCCGCCCGTACTGCGCACCGGCGCGCCGTCGAGGACGTTTGCCACAACCCTGCCGCCGCTCTTTGGCGAAGGGTGCCGCCTGGCGGAAACCCGCGCGCCGCGCCGCGTCACGCTGCTGCTGGAGCCGTCCCGTGCGGCGCTTCCGCCGATCCCGGTCGCGCTCGGTGCGCGTCACATCCTCCCGCAGTTGCGTGTTCTCACGCTCCAGTTCTTCGATTCGGCTGTCCCGCGGGTCCGGCTCCCGCCGGGATGCATCCGGGTCATTGGACTGCCGCGGCGCGCGCATACCGACAGTATCAGCTCGGAAGCACCGCACCTGCAGACCGATTCGCGGCTCTCTGGCCGTGACCCGCTAAATGAATACGGCGCAAGCTGCGTGCTCGTTGAGCAGGGGGCAAACCTGATGAACCTGGTGCAGTTCAAGCGCCACGACCGCGGCCCCGTCGCCGACGGCGCGCCCGATGTTGACCCGAACCGAGGCGAAATGTGACGGATGAAAAGAACTGTTTCGTAATTTCACCGATCGGCGAGCCGGATTCTGACACCCGGAAGCGCGCCGATCAGATTCTGAAGCACGTGATCAAGCCGGCTGTCACGGAATGTGGCTACACCGCCGTGCGCGCAGATGAAATCGAGAAGCCAGGGATCATCACGAGCCAAGTTATTCAACGAGTAGTGGCCGACCCCTTGGTTGTTGCGGATCTCACGGAGCGAAACCCCAACGTCTTCTACGAGCTAGCGATTCGCCATGCGCTGCGAAGCCGCTCGTTCAGCTCATTAAGAAGGGAGAGCGGATCCCCTTTGACGTCGCGGGGACCCGAACGATCCAAATCGATCACCATGACCTCGACAGCGTCGAGACTTCGAAGCGGGAGGTCGCTTCCCAGATCCGCGCGCTTGAGAAGGACCCTTCCGATATGGAGACTCCGATTTCAGTGTCCCTCGATCTCCAGATTCTGCGGGAAAGCGAGAAACCAGAAGAGCGCTCTCTCGCTGACCTTGTAAGCTTGGTCGCCGATCTTCGGGCGGGTATGGCGAAGCTCAACGCGCAGGTCGGCGGCGGCGGCGACGCAGAGGATGGAATCCTCGAGGAAATCAAGAACACGTTGAGGTCGTTGCCCCATCGCTTGGAGGAGCGATTCGACCGCCCATTCGGCATTTCCTCAATGCGGGGCCTCCATCGCATCCATCCAATGGCGATCCGCGAACTCACATCCGGGCTACATGGGAACCCATGGTTTGGAGTCCTCGTTGTTGCGAGCCTCTTCCGCGACTCGCTCCCTTGGATCTACGATGTGGGTGTTGAGGCATATCGGGGCTTGCGAGAAGGGCGTTCAGATGGGCAGAAGCAGCTGGAGGAGTTCACAAGGGTCATCGAGTTCACGCTCCATGGTCCCCTTGTACACGAACTTCTCGGAGGAAGAAATAAGAGCACATTTGTGCTCCTAGAGTCTGTCGAGCCGATGCTTATGGAACTCAAGGCACAAGGGGCACGACTTGGCCCGAGTAGCCGCAAGAGAACGAAACCGGAGTCGGGCGCTTAACAGCCCTCTGTGACAAAAGAGTCGGCGGACCCCTCGCTTCCGCTCCAGGTAGGCGACCGCAGCCCGCATCTCGCCGGCGCCCCACGCCCCCGGCGGATTCACCACCGGCCGGTACGGTCTCCTCACTCGTCCTGATCCGAGGCGACGTGGTACCCAGCCTGCGCCGGGCTCAACGCCGTTTTCGCCCAGCACCACAAGCCCGAAATCGCCCACTGATCCCCAGCAGGACCCGCATAGGCGACACGCTGCACGCCGGCAACGGCACCCGAGTGGCGATTCGCGAGCCTCGACGCGAAGCTGGCGACCGCGGCCGCCGCGGAGGGCATCATCAACCGGACGGATTGACGGAGGCCGCGACCGTTGCCCCCGTCGCGCCCTCGCCAGGACGACGCCTCCTACCTCCGTCGCTGTCCTTCGCGCTATCGCCGCACCACCTCTGCGTCGATGATCTCCACCCGGTCGACCGGCGTCTCCCCCTCCGTCGGCACCGCCTCGATACGCTCGACCACGTCGAGGCCCTCCACGACGACCCCGAAGACCGTGTAGACGCCGTCGAGCGCCGGGGCCGCGGCGGTCACGATGAAGAACGACGTCGAAGCGCTGGCCGGGTCGTCGAGGCGCGCCATGGACACGATGCCGCGCACATGCCGCGTGTCGTTGAACTCCGGCTGCATGTTCTGCACGAACCGCTGCTGGCGGTCGGTGAGCGGCCCGCGGCGGGTCGGCAGGTGGCCGCTCTGGATGACGAAGCCGGGCACCACGCGGTGGAACGCGATGCCGTCGTAGACGCCGGAGTCGACCAGCCGCAGGAAGTTGCGGACGTGGTTCGGCGCGCGATCCGGGTACATGTCGATCGCGATGCGCCCTTGGGTGGTGTTCAGAACCGCTCGGAAGCCGGCGAGCTCGGCGTCCGTCTCGGTCGTGAACGGCGGTATCTCGGGCGGAGGCTTGTCGCGGATCGTCACGCGGTGCACCGCGACACGTTCCGCGGCGCGGCCCTCGCCATCGACGGGGGTCTGGGAGATCCGGGTGACGACATCCATGCCGTCGGCCACCTGGCCCCAGATGGTGTGCTGGCCGTCCAGCCCCGGCTGGTCGACGACGCAGATGAAGAACTGCGAGCCGCCGCTGCCCGGCTGGCCGGGTACCAGCACCGCCGAGACCGTGCCCCGCACGTGCCGCGCGTCGCTGAACTCGGCATCGACGAGGCCAAGCCCGCCCTGGCCGTGCTCCGCGGCCCGTTCGGGATCGGCCGTGAAGGGGTCGCCGCCCTGCACGATGCCGTGAGCCACCATGCGGTGGAACGTCGTCCCGTCGAAGTGCCCTTCTCCGGCGAGCTGCATGATCAGACCGACGTGATTGGGCGCCAGATCCGGCCGCAGATCGATGGCGACCGTGCCGAGGTCGGTCTCGAGCACCGCCTGCTTGCCGCTCATCTCATCGAGGGTGAGCGGGGTGACGAACGGTTCGCCGGCCTGCGCGGCCAGCACCGGGGCCGCGGCCAGCCAGGCCAGCATCGGGAGTCCGGGCCAGACGGCCCTCTGCAATCGAAGCAACACACCGGTTTTCATCTGCACACCTCGCCCTGATCTAATAGCATGATCGGATGCCTCTGTTGAACGAAGCCGAGCCACCGCCCCCTTCGCCGCGCCGGGGATGGCTGTACGTCCTCGTAGCGCTCGCCCTGGCCGCCGGCGCGGGCTACTACCTGTACGTGTCGGGGTTCCTGACGCCGTCCGAGGATGCCGAGCGCCGAGCCGCCGCCGAAGCATCGGCTCCGGCCCGCCCCACCCGAACCGCGCCGGCCACGCCGGCGCCCGAGCCGGCCGAGGCCCTTGCTCCCGAACCGGAGCCGGAACCCGAACCGGAGCCGGAGCCCGAACCGGAGCCGGCCGCTGCGCCCCCGCCGCCGGTCGTGCTGCGCGTCACCAGCGACGTCGACGGCGCGGAGGTGTTCATCGACCGGCGTTACGCCGGCACGACGCCGTTCGAGTCGTACGAGGTCGAGCCCGGACGACACCGGATCAACGTCTCGGCCCCCGGCTACGAAGGCCATGCGGAGGACGTGCGGATCGGCGACGAGCTGACGACCGTCGACGTGCGCTTTCGGCAGGTCCGGCTGGACGCGCGCATCGCGGTGGTCCACAAGCACCGCTTCGGCGACTGCGAGGGACACCTCGTGGCCACGACGGGCGGCATCATCTACCAGACCGACGACGACGACGCGTTCCAGGTCGGCCTGAACGGGCTGGAGGAGTTCGCCCTCGACTACATGGCGCACAATCTGCGGCTCAAGGTGCGCGGCGGACGGACCTACAACTTCACAGACGGCGCGGAGAACGCGGACGCCCTCTTCGTGTTCCACCGCGCCGTGGAAGAGGCCCGCGAGCGCCTCTCCCGCGGCGAGCGGGCGGCGGCTCCCTGAACCCATGGCGCGGACACGCTGCCCCTGGGGCGCGTCGGACCCCCTCTATGTCCCTTATCACGACGAGGAGTGGGGCGTTCCGCTGCACGACGAGCAGCGGCTGTTCGAGATGCTGGTACTCGAGGGTGCCCAGGCCGGCCTGAGCTGGCTGACGATTCTGCGTCGGCGGGAGGGCTATCGCCGCGCCTTCGACGGCTTCGATCCGCAAGTGGTCGCCCGCTACGGCCCGCGCGACGTGGAGCGCCTGCTCGCCGACGACGGGATCATCCGCAACCGGTTGAAGATCGACTCGGCCATCAACAACGCCCGGGCGTTTCTCGCCGTGCAGGAAGAGTTCGACAGCTTCGACAGCTACATCTGGCGGTTCGTCGACGACCGGCCGACGCAGAACGCCTGGACGACGCTGGAAGAGGTACCGGCGCAGACACCCGTCTCCAACGCGATGAGCAAGGACCTGCGGAAACGCGGCTTCACCTTCGTCGGCCCGACCATCTGCTACGCCCACATGCAGGCCACCGGCATGGTCAACGACCACCTGGTCGGCTGCTTCCGCCACCGCGAGGTCCGGCTCCTCGGGAGCCGGGAGCCGGCGCCGTAGAACGGCGTAGAGTTCCAGACCGGTTCGGTCGGGCGGGAAGCGGAGCCTCAAGCGACGGTCTCGGAGCCGGACGCGCGCAGACGCTGCAGGGCTATCGCCGCGGCGGTCGCCACGTTCAGCGAATCGACGGCCGGCTCGATGGCTATCCGCACCCGCTCTACGCACAGCTCGAGCGCCACCGGGCTGACGCCGGCCCCTTCGTTGCCGAGCACCAGCGCGATCCCGGTTTCACAGCCGCTCCCGGCGAACGCCTCGATGTCGGTCGCGGGTTCCAGGGGGGTGAGCGCCACCACGCGGGTCCCGGCGTCCCGGATCCGCCGCAGGATGTCCGGCCACTCTCCCGCGCCCGCCACCCGAAACGGGAGCTGCAGCGTCGTCCCCATCGACGTGCGGATCGCCTTGCGGTAGAGCGGGTCCGCGCAGGCCGGCGACAGCACCACGCCGACCGCGCCGAACGCGGCGGCGCTGCGAAAGATGGAGCCAATGTTGTCCGGGTCCGAAACGCCGTCGAGCACCACGAGCGGACGACCCGGGGCCGCTGGCGGCAGCCCGGCGCCGCCGCTCCCGGGCACCGCACGTTGGCCCAGCGCCAGACAGCCGCGGTGAAAGCGGAAGCCGGTGATGCGCCGCAACTGGGCGGAATCGGTGATGTAGACGTCGACCTCGCGGCGGCCCGGGCCGCCGGCCAGCGACGGCTCCAGCCCTTCGAGCGCGCTCTCGACGACCAGCAGCGCGTGTGCCCGGAAGCGCGACGCCAGCAGACGCTCGACCGCCAGCCGCCCTTCGGCGACGAAGAGTCCACGGTCGCGCATCAGCGCGGGGTCGGAGACGATGCGGAAGTCGTCCAGGCGGGGATCGTCGACGGCTGCGATGCGGATGCGGTTGACGGACACTACGCCGAGTGGACCACCTGCCGCCGGCTGCGGTGTCGGTCCAGCACCTCCATGCCGATCTGCTTGCTCAGATAGACCTTCGACTCGCGATTGTTCCCGGCGTCCGGCTCGAACTTGACCACGTTGAACTCCAGGTGGTCCAACGTGCTCCGCATGCGGTAGAAGCAGTTCTTCGTCTTGACCACAATCTCGCTGAAGCCGTTGTCGTGGGCCCACGCCTCCTGCTCCTCGGTCAGGGCCCGAAAGAAGCCCTGCCCGCGCCAGTCGCGCCGCGTGCCGCCGATCCAACTGTAGAGCACCTTGCGATCCCTGAACTCGACCGATGGCCGCAGCCGCTCCACCAGGTCGGCCAGCTTCGGCTCGGTCTCGTGCATCCGCAGCTCGTGCGAGACCTTGTAGGCGACCGGCGCCACCGTCGACGGATCGTCGGGCAGCGGCGCTTCCGCCATCAGGATCTGGTGATCGCGCTCGCCCAGCCGGCGCATCACTTCCGTCGCCGTCTTCTTACGCGGGAACTCGCCGAAGTACTCCTCGATGTACTCGATCTCCAGGGCGCCCTGCTGCAGTCCGTACTGGCGGATCTGGTACTCCATGCGGATGGCGCGAGCATCATACACTGCGCGTATGCCGGAGCTTCCGGATGTCGAGGTCTACGTCGAATGCCTGGCGGCGCGGGTCGCGGGTCAGCCGGTCGAGAGGGTCAGGCTGCTCCGTCCGTTCGTCCTCCGCTCCGTCGACCCACCCCTCGCCAGCGTGGAGGGGCGCACGGTGTGCGGCGTCGAGCGACTGGGCAAGCGCGTCGTCATCGGCCTGGCCGGCGACCTCTTCCTCGTTCTGCACCTGATGATCGCCGGGCGACTCCGGTGGCGCGACCGCGGCACGCGGATCCCCCGGAAGCTCGGCCTGGCCGCCTTCGACTTCCCGAGCGGCACGTTGCTGCTGACCGAAGCCGGCTCCATCAAGCGCGCCGCCCTGCACGTGGCCGCCGGACGCGCCGCCCTGCGGCAGCACGACCGCGGCGGACTCGAGGTGCTCTCCTCCGACCTGCACGCCTTCCGCGCGGCTCTCCGGCGTGAGAACCACACGCTCAAGCGCAGCCTCACCGACCCCCGCCTCTTCTCAGGGATCGGCAACGCCTACTCCGACGAGATCCTGCACGCCGCCGGCCTGTCGCCTCTCAAGCTCACCAGCCGCGTGACCGAGGCCGAGATCTCCCGGCTTCACGAAACCGCGCGGACCACGCTGCGGGCCTGGACCGAGCGGCTGCGGCGGGAGACCGGCGACCGGTTCCCGGAGACGGTGACCGCGTTCCATCCCGGCATGGCCGTCCACGGCCGCTACGGCAAGCCGTGCCCGTCGTGCGGCTCGCCCGTGCAGCGCATCGTCTACGCCAGCAACGAGTCGAACTACTGCCCAGCCTGCCAGACCGGCGGCAAGCTGCTGGCCGACCGCGCGATGTCGCGCCTCCTGGGAAGCGACTGGCCGCGGTCGCTCGACGAATGGGAGACGATGAAGGAGGGGCGTAGCGTGCCCGAACGGTAGTAGTGACGTCGGGCCTCGCCGTTCGATGCCGGAGGTGGGCATCAGCGATCGACGGCGCGGAACAGGGCCGTCGCCGCGTCCAGCGCCTCGCGGTCACCCACCAGGACCGCGGTGTCGCCCGGCGAGTAACGGAACGCGTCGTCACGACGGTAGATCGGCGCGCCGTTGTGCACCACCGCCACCTGGATCGCACCGGTCCGCCGCCGCAAATCGAGTGTTCGGGCATTCTCATCAACCGCCGCCGAACCGGCCTCGACTTCCACCAGCTCCAGCGCATCGTGAATGCCGAGATGCTGGAGGGTGTCCAGAGAAAGGTCGGGGGTGACGGTCCCGCGGAGCAGCCCGTAGTGCTCTCCGCGCACTGCGTCCAGCTCGTGCGCGATGCGGCCGGCAGGAATCTCGTAACCCTCGAGGGCGCGCTTGAAGAGCTCCAGGGACGCCTCGAACTCCTCCACGACCACGGCGTCCGCGCCGAGGCGCTTCAGCTCCTCGATGGCGCGCACGTAGCGGGTACGGACGACGATACGAGCGGCAGGTGCGAGCCCGCGGGCCGCGGCCACGCCGCGTCGCTCTTCCATGGACGATGGAATGGCGAAGACGATGATCCGGGCGTGCGCGCCCGCGACGCGTTCCAGCAGCGCGTGCCGCGTACCGTCGCCGTAGACCGCAGGCAGCCCGTCGGCACGCGCCTGGCGCACGAGCTCGAGGTTCTGATCGATGACCGCGCAACGAATCCCGGCCGCCCGCAGCATGCGCGCGAGGTAGCGCCCGGCCACGCCGTAACCGATGACGACGGCGTGATCGGAATAGCCGGCGGCCGCCGTATGGGTCTCCTCCGTGTCGTGCGCCGGGCGCCGGACGGTGCCGGCCATCCACCCCGCCGCGAGCTCGGCCGCGGGCCGGGCCGCACCGATGAGAAACGGCGTGGCCATGAGCGAGAGCGCCGCCACCGACAGGAACGTCTGGTAGTCGTCGCCGGCGAACAGTCCCAGCGGCAGTCCGGCCGCCGCCAGCACGAACGAGAATTCGCCCACCTGCGCAAGGCCCAGGCCGCTGCGCAGCGCCGTCTCCGGCGGCCGGCCCCGGAGCACGATGGCCCCGCTCGCAACCACGGTCTTGACCGCGACGATCACGAGCGCCGCACCGACGACCAGCAACGGCCGTTGCACCAGCAGCGACAGGTTGAGCAGCATGCCGATCGACGTGAAGAAGACGCCGCTGAACAGCACCCTGAAGGGAACGACGTCGGAGAGCGCCTGCTGACCGTACTCCGACTCCGAGATGATCAGCCCGGCGAGAAACGCCCCGATGGCCAGCGAGAAGCCGGCCGCGGCGCTCACGAGCGCGGTGCCGATGGCGAAGAAGCCGACGCAGAGCGTGAAGAGATCCCGGTTTCGCTCGGCCGTCACCCGGTCGAGCGTCCAGCGCACCGCGACCCGCCCGCCGACCACCAGCGCTGCCATCGCACCGACGCTGACCAGCATCCGCGTCCAGAACGCGGCCATGCCGGACCCCGCGCCGGTCGCCGCCAGCAGCGGCAGCAGCGCCATCAGGGGGACGATGCAAAGGTCCTGGAACAGCAGGACCGACACTGCCTCCCGCCCGTGCGGCGTGTCGAGCTCGCCCCGGTCCGCGTACAGCTTCGTCACCGCCGCGGTCGACGACATCGCGACCAGGGCGCCGTAGAAGAACGCCCTGCCCAAAGGGATGTCCACGGCGGTACCGACAGCGACCCCCAGCGCCAGCATGCCGGCCATCTGCGCCCCGCCGGCCACGACGACCGAACGCCCCCAGCGCAGCACGTTGGAGAGCGACAGCTCGAGACCAATCTCGAACAGCAGCAACACGACGCCGATCTCGGATAGCGCCGCCACTGCCTCCGGGTCCGGAATCAGGGCCAGACCGGACGGTCCGATGAACACGCCGACCGCGAGGAATCCGACGAGTTGCGGCAGGCGCAGTCGGTGCGCAAGGGCTACGACGGGCAGCGCCGACCCGGCGATGATCGCCAGGTCGCGGAGGACCCCGAGGTCGTGCATGGGGTCACCCGGCCGCGACCGCGGCCCGGGCGCCCGCCGGATCGTAGGCGAGATTGGCGGACAGCCAGCGCTCGACCTCTTCCACCGCCAGACCCTTGCGGGCGGCGTAGGCGGTCACCTGATCCGCACCGATCCGGCCGACGGTGAAGTAACGCGACTCCGGATGCGCGAAGTAGAGGCCGCTGACGCTCGCCGCCGGCGTCATCGCTGCGCTCTCGGTCAGGTCGAGACCGGCCGCGCGGGCGTCGAGCAGCTCGAACAGCTTGAACTTCTCGCTGTGGTCCGGACAGGCGGGATAGCCGAACGCGGGGCGGATTCCGCGGTAGCGCTCGGCGATGAGATCCGCGTTGGGGAGCGTCTCACCGGACTCATAGCCCCATTCGCGGCGGGCTCGAGCGTGCAGCATTTCTGCGAACGCCTCGGCGAGGCGGTCGGCCAGTGCCTTGACCATGATGGCGCGGTAGTCGTCGTGGTCCCGCTCGTAGCAAGCCACCAGATCGTCGACGCCGATGCCGGCGGTGACGGCGAATGCGCCGACATGGTCGTTCAGCCCGGACTCGCGGGGAGCGACGAAATCCGCCAGGGAGCGGAACGGCCGGTCGTCGCCAAACGACTCCTGCTGGCGCAGCATGGCGAAGCGGATGACCTCGGCTCCGGCGGACCCCTTCGGGCCGGCGGACGCCGGATCGAAGAGGACTACATCGTCGCCCTCGGCGCTCGCGGGCCAGAAGCCGTACACGCCGCGCGCGGTCAGGCTGCGCGCCGCGACGATCTCGGCCAGCAGCTCCCGCGCGTGGTCGTAGAGCTCCCGCGCTGCCGCGCCCTGCGCCGGGTCGTCGAGAATGGCAGGGAAGCGGCCCCGCAGCTCCCACGCCGCGAAAAAGAACGTCCAGTCGATGTACGGCATCAACTCGTCCAGGTCCGCCTCGACCGTGCGGCGGCCGGTGAACGCGGGGACCGGCAGGTCCGCCGCGTCCCAGTCGGTGCGGAACGGCCTGCCCTGCGCCTCGGCACAAGTAGACAGCTTGCGTTTTCCCCGGCGGGCGAACTGCTCGCGCAACCGCGCCTGGTCGGCGCGGTTGTCCGCGTCGAAGGCAGGCCTCCGCTCCGCGCTCAGCAGGCCGGAGACCACGTCGACCACGCGGGAGGCGTCGGCCACGTGGACCGTGCTCCCGTCGAACGCCGGGGCGATCTTGACCGCGGTATGCTGGCGCGACGTCGTCGCCCCGCCGATGAGCAGCGGCGTCGGCATCCCGCGGCGCTGCATCTCCCCGGCCACGAAGACCATCTCGTCGAGCGATGGCGTGATCAGCCCGCTCAATCCGACCAGGTCCGCGCCCTCGTCCACCGCGGTCTGCAGGATCCGGTCGCAGGGAACCATCACCCCCAGGTCGATCACGTCGTAGCTGTTGCAACCCAGCACGACGCCGACGATGTTCTTGCCGATGTCGTGCACGTCGCCCTTGACCGTGGCCAGCACGATCCTGCCCTGCGCGGAGCCCGAGACCTGGTCCGCCTCCATGAACGGCTGCAGGTACGCTACCGCCCTCTTCATGGCCCGGGCGCTCTTGACCACCTGGGGCAGGAACATCTTGCCCGCCCCGAACAGGTCGCCGACCACTTTCATGCCGTTCATCAGCGGCCCTTCGATGACGTCGAGAGGCCGGGCGGACCGCTGCCGCGCCTCCTCCACGTCGGCCTCGATGAAATCGACGATGCCGTGCACCAGCGCGTGGGCCAGCCGCTCGTCTACCCCCGCTTCGCGCCAGCTCAGATCCACCTCGCGCTGCCGCGCGGTCCCCCGCACGCCCTCGGCGAAGCGCACCAGCCGTTCGGTCGCGTCGGGCCGCCGGTTGAAGATGACGTCCTCGACATGGATGAGGAGGTCCGCCGGGATGTCCTCGTAGACGGCGAGCTGGCCGGCGTTGACGATGCCCATGTCCATGCCGGCGCGGACCGCATGGTAGAGAAACGCCGCGTGCATCGCCTCGCGCACGACGTCGTTACCCCGGAACGAGAACGACAGGTTGCTGACCCCCCCGCTCACCTTCGCGCCGGGGCAGCGGGCCTTGATGAGCCGGGTCGCCTCGATGAAGTTGACCGCGTAGTCGGCATGCTCCTCGAGCCCGGTCGCGACCGCGAGGATGTTGGGATCGAAGATGATGTCCTCGGCGGCCACGCCGGCGCGCTCGGTGAGGAGCCGGTAGGCGCGCGCGCAGATCTCCACCTTGCGGTCGATGGTGTCCGCCTGGCCGGTCTCGTCGAACGCCATGACGACCATCGCGGCGCCGTAGCTGCGAATGCGGCCCGCCTGGTCGAGGAACGCGGCCTCGCCCTCCTTGAGGCTGATGGAGTTGACGATGCCCTTGCCTTGCACACACTTCAGCCCCGCCTCGAGGACCGACCACTTCGAGCTGTCGATCATGATCGGCACGCGGGCGATCTCCGGCTCGGTGGCGATCAGGCTCAGGAAGCGCGTCATGCACGCCTCCGAGTCGAGCATCCCCTCGTCCATGTTGACATCGACGATATTGGCGCCGCCGCGCACCTGCTCGAGGGCGACGTCGGCCGCCGCCGTGTAGTCGTCGGTGCGAATCAGGCGCGCAAAGCGGCGTGAGCCGGTCACGTTGGTCCGCTCGCCGATCATCAGGAAGTTGCTCTCGGGCCGCACGGTCAACCGTTCGAGCCCGCTCAGCTCGGTCACCCGAGGGGCACCTCCTTCCGGGCCTCCGTAGCCGCCACCGGTGATCCCGCCAGCGCCGCGGCGCTCCGTGACCCGTGGCACGACTCCGTCAGGAAGCCGGCGCGGGGGCACGTCCGCGACCGCTTCGGCCACCGCCCGGATGTGGTCCGGCGTGGTGCCGCAGCAACCGCCCAGCAGGTTCACGAAGCCGCTGGTCGCAAACTCCCGCAGCAGCTCCGCCGTCTGCGCGGGCAGCTCGTCGTACTCGCCGAACGCGTTCGGCAGGCCGGCGTTCGGATAGCAGCTCACCCAGGTGTCGGCGACGCGGGCCAGCTCGGCGAGGTACGGCCGCATGTCGCGCGCGCCTAGCGCGCAGTTGAGGCCGACCGAGAACGGCCGGGCGTGGGCCACCGAGACCCAGAAGGCGTCGATCGTCTGACCCGAGAGCGTACGTCCGCTACGGTCGGTGATGGTCACCGAGAGCATCAGCGGCAGCTCGCTCCCCTGCTCGTCGAACACCTGCCGGACGGCCGAGATCGCCGCCTTCGCGTTCAACGTGTCGAAGATCGTCTCGATCAGAAGGAGATCGCAGCCGCCCTCGATCAGGGCCCCGGCCTGCTCGGCGTAGGCGTCGCGCAGCGCGTCGAAGGTGGACGCCCGGAACGTCTGGTCATTGACGTCGGGCGAGATCGACAGCGTCCGGTTTGTCGGCCCGATCGCGCCGGCGACGTAGCGGGGGCGGTCGGGCGTGCGAGCGGTCCAGCGCGCCGCGGCCCGCCTGGCGATCCGCGCCGCCTCGACGTTCAGCTCATGGACGATGGATTCGAGGCCGTAGTCCCCCTGGGCGATGGACGTACCGCTGAACGTGTTGGTCTCGATGATGTCGGCGCCGGCCGCGAAGTACTCGTCCGCGATTTCCTCGATCACGTCGGGGCGGGTCAGCACCAGCAGGTCGTTGTTGCCCTTCAGATCCTGCCGATGGTCCGCGAAGCGCGTCCCGCGGAAGTCGGCCTCCCCGAGGCCGCGCCGCTGGATCATCGTCCCCATGGCGCCGTCGAGGACGAGAATCCGCTCGCGCAGGGCGTCGTCGAGTAATGGTCGTACGTTGTCAGGCATTTCCACCGTAACGCAGGATGTCGTAGCCCCTGCGGTTGTCAGGCTATGGTTCGAACGTGAGGGTACTTGATGATCTTCTCGTCGGAGGTGACCAGATCACACCGGTGCACCCCCGCTGTAGCCACGAGGGTCTGATCCGACCGGCCCGCGTTGCTCAGCACCACGCCGGCCGCCGTTGGTGCCCGCGCGACCGGCCCAGACGGCAACCACGACCCAAACGGACCAGGCGAACGCTCGGACTGCCTCCTACCTGAACTCGCCGCAGGTCAGCATCATCGAGCCGTAGAAGGGATTGCGGAGCTCGCTGGTCGCCTGCAGCCACTCCCTGTCCACCATCGGGCAGTAGGCGAGGCGCAGCTCGCCGAACCCGACTTCCCTGCCGTACGCGATGAGGGCATCGCTCAAGGGGCCGAACGCGTCCCGCGCCGACCGGAGATCCGCCGCCTCCGCGAGCGCCTCGGCCGCCCTGCCGATCGCCGCCGCCTGCTCGCCCATCTCCGCCGCCTCGGCCGCGATCGCGCGGGCCGCCTCGGCCACCCCGTCCGTGGAGTCGTTGGCGAGCGCCACCTGGATGTGCAGATACGGCGCGGCCAGTCCGTCGGCAACCGCCGCGGACGCAGGAACCGCTACCGCCACCAATGCCGCCGCGAGCGCTGCAAGCCTGATCATGGTCTTCCTCCCTCGATCCCGCTGTCGGGCGCGGTCCCTCTAACGTACTCTCCCGGCACGGTGCTGACAACGCGCGGGGCCGATCAGCCTCGTCGCGCCTTGCCACGCGGGCGCCTGGCCGCTCTCAGTGCGACGCGGGGTTTCGCCACGGACTGCCTGGGCAGAGCGACACTCGCACCGGCAAGCGCCGTCTCACTCCGGCGCCTGCGGCGATCCGTTGCACTGACGGTCCAGCAACGGTAAGCTGCACGCATGCCTTCTACACGAACGTGCGCGGTTCTGGCGGTCCTGGCCGGACTGCTCCTGGCGGGCGCGGGCGTCACGGCGCAGCAGGAGCCCCTGTTCCGGAGCGGCACGCAACTGGTCGACCTGTTCGTCACGGTCACCGACCGCAACGGGCGCCTCGTACCCGACCTGCTTCAGGAAGACTTCGAGGTCTTCGACGACGGGGAGCAGGCCGAGATCGTGCTGTTCGAGAACGACGTCCGGCCGATCACGGTCGTTGTCATGCTCGACACCAGCGCCAGCATGGATCTCAACCGCAGGCGCCTGATGGCCGGCGCCGAGCAGTTCCTGATACGCATGCTGCCTTTCGACCGGGCGCGCGTCGGGGCGTTCAACGACAAGGTGGAGATCGAGCCGGCCGAGTTCATCGGCGACCGCGACGAGCTGATCTCCTGGCTGCCCCGCCTCGACTTCGGCAACTCGACGCGGGTCTACGACGCCGCCGCCACGGCACTCGAGGCGCTCTCGGACGTGCCCGGCCGGCGCGTCGTGCTGCTCTTCACCGACGGCGACGACACGGACAGCAACGCCGGCTCCCGCGACGTGCTCAACCGCGCCATCACCGACGAAGTGATGATCTACTCCATCGGATTCGAGAGCAACTACTTCAACGGGGCCCGCTACGTGACGACTCGCCCGGACCGCAACCTGCGGCGGTTCGCGGAAGAAACCGGCGGCGGCTACTTCGAGTTGACCGAGGCGGCCGATCTGGGGCCGACCTTCACGCGGGTCGCCCAGGAGCTGCACAGCCAGTACGTCATCGGCTTCACGCCGCGGCGCGACGGGCGGCTGCACGAGATTGAGGTGCGCATCAAGCAGCGGGGCATGCAGGCCCGGGCGCGACGCTCGTACGCGGCGCCCACGGCTACCAACGACGGTCCGTGAGCGCCGCTGGCATCCACTGCCGATCGCCTGCCACCCCGACAACGCGAACCGGAATCGACCAATCCATGTACTCCGCCCGGGTCGAGCATGCCGTCACCACGATGATCGAGGCGCACGGCTTGCAGCGGCGCAAGGCGGGCCGCGGCTTCGAGGCGTCCCACGCGTTCTCCGTGGCCCTGATCGCCGCTGACTTCGGCATGGACGAGGACACGATCGTCGCCGCGCTGCTGCACGACACGCTGGAGGACACCGATCTGGCTCCGCAGGTCATCGAGGAGCGCTTCGGCGAACCGGTGCTGCGCATGGTGGAGGACGTCTCCGAGCCGCCGAAGCCGGCGCGCTGGAAAACGCGGAAGCTCGCCTATCTGGAGCAGCTCCGGGCGACGCCGCGGCTCGGCTCGCTGGCCGTCGCCTCGGCCGACAAGGTCCACAACCTCACGAAGATGGCGGCCGGCATCGAGGCACGCGGCGCAGCCTTTCTGAACGCGTTCAGCGCGGGCATCGAGGAGATGCTGTGGTACCAGAACGCGGTCTACGACCTGGCCGCGGCACGCTGGCGCCACGCCATTCTGGAGGAGCACCGGCGGCGCCTCGACGCCTTCGTCCAGGCGGCCCGGACGCGCTGACCGCGGTGGCGGGACGGAACATCCTCCTTCCACCTGGAGGGTGGCCGCGCCATCAGCCGCCCCTGCTCCGAGCCCGCGCCCACGCCCGCACGCGGCGCAGCCAGACGGCCCGCTTCATCCGAGCGCCGTCCTCGAGAAAACGCTGCAGGTCCTCGCGCGTCACGTGGGGAAGCACGCCGCTCTCGTCGCGCACCACGTACCCGCCTTCATCGAGGATCAGGAGCGTCAACGTTCCTGCAGCGTAGCGCCAGACCTCGGACACGCCGATCCCGGCGTAGATGGGAAGCTTGTCCAGCGAGTGACTCGTCAGGTCGACTTCGACGATCAGGTCCGGCGGTGGGTCGACGGCAAGATCGATCGCCTCCGTCTCCCGGATGCGCTCGGCGTCCCGAACGTAGAAGCACGAGTCAGGCTCGCATCCACGGGCCGCGTCCTGGTGGATCAGGCTGGCTGACCCGAGGTTCTCGCAGTCGATTCCGCTTCCCTCCGCCAGGGCCTCGAAGAGCGCCGCAAGACGACGATTCAGTCGTTCGTGCGCTACGGAGAGCACCATGATTTCGAGCACGCCCCGGTCATAGGCCAAGTGGGCGGCATGACTGTCGGTCATGTCCGTGAGCAACCGATCGTACGCCGCCCAGCTCACGCCCCTCAGAATCAGGCGCCGCTCACTCTCCGGCAGGACGGAATCGCCCCCCGACACCCGCGGCGGTGCACCGGTCGCTTCGCGCACGTGCGGCATGGATCGAACCTAGCAGTCCGTGATGAAACCCCGCGTCGCACCGAGAACGGCGAGGCGCCCGCGTGGCAAAGCGCGACGAGGAAGCATATAGGCCTATTCGAGTCCTAGCGCCCGGCGCCGCGTGAAACGGCGATCGGCTGGCCCTGCTCCTCCGACGCACAGTCGTCGCAGCCGTGGCACGATGAGGCCCCGCCGCCGCTCTTAGGGCTCGCAAAGATGCCCCTCAGGTGGCGGTAGAGCGAAACCACGGCGGTCCCGACGATGACCGCCACCGCCGCTTCCTGCCACTCCATCACACTCCCCACCCTAGCAGAGATCCCGCTTGGTAGACGAGGAGCGACGCCGAATACGCGAGCACCGACATATAGGCGAACATGAACGCCGGCCAGCCCCACGAGCCCGATTCCCGTCGGACAACGCCGATCGTGCTCATGCATTGGCACGCCAGCACGAAGAAGACCATCAGTGAGACTCCCGCCAGGGGCGTCATCAACGGAGAGCCGTCCGCATGCGTCGCTTCCTGGAGGGACGTTCGCAGGGACTGGCTTTCCTCGTCGGCGTCCGCGATGCCGAAGACGATGCCGAGCGTCGAGACGAACACCTCGCGCGCGGCGAACGCGCCGAGAATCCCGACGCCGATGCGCCAGTCGAAACCGAGCGGCTCCATGGTCGGCTCGAACAGGCGTCCGACCCGTCCGGCGATGCTGTACTCCAGGCTCTCGCCCGCCTCGCGGCCGGCGAGCAGCGCGAGTTGCTCCTCGCGAGCTTCCGGATCCGCCACGGTCGCTTCCACGTCGGCCCGCTGCGCCGCGTACCGCTCGGCGATCTCCGCGCTGCGCGGGTAGGAGAGCAGCGCCCACAAGATGATGGTCATCGTCAGGATGATCGTCCCGGCATCGACCAGGAACTTCCGCAGCCCGCGCCACGTGACCAGCACGACGTTGCGCCATAGCGGGACGCGATAGGGCGGCAGCTCCAGGACGAGCGGCAGCCGCGGCCCCCGCAGAACGGTGCGGCGCAGGACCGCCGCGGCCCCGAGCGTCGCCGCCACCGAGAGCGTATACATGGAGAACAGAACCACGGCGCCGGCGCTGAACAGGCCCAGCACCCGCGCATCGCCGGCGAACACGATGGCCGTCACCAGCGCGAACACCGGCAGACGGGCGCTGCAGGAGACCATCGGCAGGGTCAGCATGGTGATCAGCCGGTCCCGGCGGCTCTCGATGGTCCGGGTGGCCATCACCGCGGGGATCGCGCAGGCGAACCCGGACAGCATCGGCACGAACGCCTTCCCGTGCAGCCCGACGCGGCCCATCAGGCGGTCGATGACGAACGCGACGCGAGCGAGATAACCCACGTCCTCCAGCACCGCGATGAAGAGGAACAGCATCGCGATCTGCGGCACGAACACCACGACGTTGCCGACGCCGGCAATCACGCCGTTGACCATCAGATCCTGCAGCGGTCCCTCCGGCAGGACCACGGTGACGCCGGTCTGCAGCGCCGCGGTAGCCGATTCGATGGCCCCGATGAACGGCTCGGACCAGGCGAACAGGGCTTCGAAAAGGAGTGCCATGACGATGGCAAAGACTCCCATGCCGTAAAGGCGATGCGTGAGGATGCCGTCGATGCGATCCGTCCAGCCGCGCGTGCCCGCCCCGGCCGGGGACACGTCGCGCACGTCGTCCACCACCGTCTCGATCCACCGGTAGCGCGCGGCGATGACCTCCTGATCGAGGTTCACCTGCTCGCCGGCCGCCCGCAGGCGCAGGTCGTCGACGGTCTTGCGGGCAGCGGCCGGCAACCCTTCGACGTCGTCCTCGTCGGTCGTGTGCGACAGCAGCGACCAGACCGCCCACGACCGGCGGGCAGCCGGCGTCCGGTCGAACGCCCCGCCGCGCAGGGTGCCTTCCACCTCCGAGACCGCGTTCTCCACGGCCCCGGGGAACCCGGTCCACGTTACGTCGCCGCGCGGGGCCAACTCGCTGGCGCGGCCGATGGCTCGACGCAGGTCATCGAGCCCCTCGCCCGTCGAGCCGACCGTCGGCACGACCGTGACGCCGAGCCAATCGCCCAGTCTGGCCGCGTCGACCGTCACGCCGGCCGCTTCCGCCTCGTCGATCATGTTCAGCGCGACCACCACAGGCACGCCGGTCTCGACGATCTGCAGGACGAGATAGAGACCGCGCTCTATCGTTCCCGCGTCCACGACGACCACCACCGCGTCGGGTACTTCTCCCCGACGGCCCAGCACCTCGTCGACGGCGACCTGCTCGTCCGGCGAGTGGGTGCTGAGGCTGTAGGTGCCCGGCAGATCCACCAGCTCGACGTGAGCCCCGTCCGGCAAGGTGATCTCCCGCGACGATCGGGTCACGGTGACCCCGGGGTAGTTGCCGACCTTGGCGCGCGCCCCGGTCAGGGCGTTGAAGATGGTCGTCTTGCCCGAGTTGGCGTTGCCGGCGACGAGCACGCGGGGGACCCGCGCCCGCGGCGCCGCGGCGCGCGGCGGATGGGCCTCGAAGCGGGTCGACGGCGCGGGTTCGGCGGCATCGGCGACGGCACTCACCTGGTCGAGAGGCGCCAGCGAGACCTCGGCGGCATCGGAGGACCGGAGGCTCAACAGGTAACCGCGCAGCCGGATCTCCAGCGGGTCGCCGAACGGCGCGCGGCGGACCATCTCGATCCGCGTGCCCGGCAGCAGGCCCATCTCCATGAGCCGGCCGCCGATGCGCCGGTCGCAGGCGATGCGATGGACGACGGCGGTCTCGCCTATCGGCAGTTGATCGAGCGTGCGGAGACCCTGGTGCACGTGGATGCCTCCCGAAGCTGGCGCGGCGCGGAAGTGCGGTTAGCCCGGTGCTCCGGAGCGGCTCCTCCAGAATGCGACCGGATCTCAGTTTCGCCTAGTCTACAGCAGGAACCCGTCCCGCAAGGGGTCTTCGTCGTCGATGACGAACTCATGGTGCCCGGTGACCCAGGCGCGTCCCTCTACCCGCGGCACGATGGCCGGCAGCTCGCCGACCGACGTACGATCCTCAATCGTCCCCGCAAACGTCGTGCCGATGAGACTCTCGTGCACGAAACACCCGCCGGAGTCGAGCAGCCCCATCGCGTCCACCACCGCCATCACCGCCGAGGTACCGGTTCCGCACGGCGAACGATCGACCTGCGCATCGGCGAAGACCGTCACGTTCCGCAGATGGGCGCTCTCTCGGTTCGGCGGACCGGTGAAGATCGTTCCGTAGGTCCCGCGCAGCCGGGCGTCGGTGGGATGCACGACATCGAGCGCCTTGTCGACACGGTCGCGGATCACGCCGCCGAGCGCGCGCAGCCTGCCCAGCTCCTCGCGGCGGATCGACACGCCGGCCGACTCGCTGTCGACAATCGCATAGAAGGCGCCTCCGAATGCAACGTCGACGGGAAAGACCCGGCCGTCCACCTCGACCGGCGTCCCCGCGTGCAGGACGAACGACGGCACGTTGACGAACGACACCGCCTCGACTCGGCCGTCCGCACGCAGGCTCGCGCGCGCCCGCACGACACCGGCCGGAGTGTCGAGCAGAATGTCCCCGGCGGGGTCGGGCAGGTGCAGCAGACGTTGCTCGACAGCGATCTTCACCACCGCGATCACGCCGTGCCCGCACATCGTGCTGTAGCCCTCGTTGTGCATGAACAGAACGCCGGCGTGCGCACCGGCCGAAACCGGCTCGGTCAGCACCGCGCCGTACATGTCGGCGTGTCCGCGCGGCTCGCGCATCAGTGCGCGCCGGATGCGATCGTGCCGGCGGCGCACCCACGCGCGCTTGTCCAGCATCGAGGCTCCAACCGGGGCGGGGAACCCCTCGACCACCAGACGCAAGGGCTCGCCCGCAGCGTGCGCATCGATCGTCCTGATCCGTCGCGGCATGGAACGATAGGTATCATAGGCGCGCAATGGCGCGTCGCCACCGTCTCGCCCCCATGTCGACCGAGTATCCGAACCGTACCCGCGGCGCCCAACCGGAAAGGCCTCCGTTAGTCTTTCGCACGGCAATACACGTGGTGCTCGCGGCCATTCTCATGAGCTGTCTGGTCGTGGCGCTCGTGCAAACGCTGCCGCGGCAGAACGAACCCGAGACGTCGTACGGGTACGCCCGTGTAACCGACGCACGACTGCGCTCGCCGGCCCCGGCCGACTGGCTCATGTATCGGCGAACGTATGACGGGTGGGGATACAGCCCGCTCGATCAGATCACCGCGCGCAATGTCGCCGATCTGGCGCCGGCGTGGATATTCCCGACCGGGGTGCGGGACGGAACGCCGCAGGCCGCTCCGATCGTCAACGGCAACACGATGTTCGTGACGACTGCCGAACAGGTGATCGCGCTCGAGGCGGACACCGGCACGCTGCTGTGGCGCTACGAACGCTCGCTGCCTCCCGACCTGGTGCGTCCGCATCCGACCAACCGGGGCGTGGCCCTGTACGACGACAAGGTGTACGTCGGAACGCTCGACGCCCACGTCGTTGCCCTGCGGGCGACGACCGGCGAGGTCGTCTGGGACCGGGCCGTCGAGGACTACCGCCTCACCTACTACATCACCCTGGCGCCGCTGGTGGCGAACGGCAAGGTCATGGTGGGAACCTCCGGCGGAGAGCACGGCATACGAGGCTCGATAACGGCACTCGACGCGCTGACCGGCGACGAGGTCTGGAGACGGCACACGATTCCGGCTCCCGGCGAACCGGGCGGCGATACGTGGGACGGCGACTCGTGGCGCACCGGCGGCGGATCGGTCTGGTTGACCGGCAACTACGATCCCGCGCTCAACCTCACCTACTGGGGCGTCGGCAACGGGGGGCCGTGGACGGGCGACGCCCGCCCCGGCGACAACCTGTACACGAACTCCACCATCGCGCTCGACGCCGACACGGGCGAGTTGCGCGGCCACTACCAGTACCACTGGAACGGGTCGTGGGACTGGGACGAAGCGAGCCCGCCCCTGCTGCTGAACGTCGACCGCGGCGGCCGCACGACGCCTGCCCTCGTGCACGCGGGGCGCAACGGGTACCTGTGGCTGCTGGAACGAAGTGCCGGCGGGATGCGGTTTCTCGACGCGCACCGCTTCGTACACCAGAATGTCTTCGCGGGTCTGGACCCGCTCTCCGGACGGCCGATGTACGACGACGCTCGCGTGCCGGGCATCGGAAAGCGAGCCGACTTCTGTCCCTCGACCGGCGGGGCGCGCAACTGGCCTCCGGAGGCGTACAACCCCGTTACGGGCCTGCTGTACATCTCGGCGCACAACAACCGCTGCGGCGTCATGGAGGGAGTGGCGGTCAGCTACCGGCCCGGCCGGGCCTTTGTGGGCGTGAAGCAGTCATGGTACAGGCGGGAAGGCACCAACCATCTCGACGAGCTGCAGGCCTGGAACGTCCATACCGGGCAGCGGATCTGGATCCGGGAGTTTCCGTTCGACGAAGAGGTCGGCCTCGAACCGCTCGGTGCGGTGCTGGCGACGGCCGGGGATCTGGTCTTCCTGGGCGGCACGGACTTGCGCGCCTTCCATGCCTCGTCCGGCGAGCCGCTCTGGGACATCAGGCCGCGGTACCACCGGGCGACCGGCACCCCGACGTCGTACGCCGTCGACGGCGTGCAGTACGTAGCCGTACCCTTCCAGGGTCTCGACGAGGGAAAACCCGGCGGGGAGGCTTCGGTCCCCGGGCTCGACTTGCACGAAGACATCGTCGTGGCCTTCGCGCTCGATTGTCAGTGCTAACGCCGCAGGACGCAGCGCAGCGAAGTGCTGAGGCGCAAGGTCATGGAGCGGGAGGGATGGGCCGAAACGCCGAGCCAGCGAGGTGTTTCGGGGCGCTAGCGGGAGCCGCCCGTGGATGGTAGCGGTACGGGGATTCGAACCCCGGTCCCGTGGCTGAGAACCACGTATCCTAACCCCTAGACGATACCGCCACTTGAGACCGCACAAGCATTTTAGCAACGCACCGTTTCGGCGGTCAACGAGGGGCGCTATCATTAGCGCATGGTTCGCGCCGTCCTCGGACTCACGGCCGGGCTGGCATTGGGCGCCGCCGTCGCCGCCTGGATATCGGCCGGGCAGGCCATCGGTCCGGTCCTCGACATCGTGCGGCCCGGCGAGTTCATCGGACGTGCCGCGTCCTTCGTCGCGACAGCGGAAACGCCCGGAGCACAGTTTCTGACGCTCACCGCCCACATCGAGCAGGAAGGGACCGTCTATCCCCTGTTCTCCCTGGACGACCCCGCCGGCGCCGCCCTCGAACAGGAGACGGACGATCGGCTGCGCATCTCGCGCACCCTGGACCGGGAGTCGCATCCCGATCTGGTGGAGGGTCCGGCGCGAGTCGTCGTCACCGCCACGAGGCCGGTGCTGTTCGGGCTGCGCGAGAGCGGGTCGGAGACCGCCACGGACGTCACGGTGCGCCTGACGCCGCCGCGCCTGACGCCACTGTCGACGCTGCACTACGTCACGCACGGCGGCGCGGAGCTTGTCGTCTACCGGGTCACTCCCGAAGACGCCGGGTCGGGGGTCCGCGTCGGTGGCCGGGAGTACCCGGGCTACCCCGCCGCCGGCGCCGGAATCGAGGGCCGCGACGACCTGCGGGTGGCGTACTTCGCGCTCCTCCACGATCAGGATCTCGACACGCGGATCCAGCTCTACGCGCGGGATCCGGCCGGCAACGAGGCCACGGCCGACTTCGCGCACCGGATCTTCGAGCGGCAGTTCCGGCGCTCACGGATCCCGGTGGGTGACGGCTTCCTGCGGCGCGTCGTGCCTGCCATCGTGGCGGAGTCGCCGGAGTTGGCCGGCGAGGCGGCCGACAGCTCCACCGCGCCGGCCGAGCTGCTGCAACTCTATCTGCTCATAAACGGGCAGCTCCGGGAGAGCAACCGCGCGGCCATAGCCTCGCTGGCGGCCGAGACCGCTCCCCGGCAGCTCTGGAGCGGCCCTTTCCGGCAACTGGCCAACTCGCAGGTCGAGTCGGGCTTCGCCGATCATCGGACGTACCTGTACGACGGGAACGAAATCGACCAGCAGGTGCATCTCGGGTTCGACCTCGCATCGACGGCCAACGCGCCGGTGCGCGCCTCGAACGCGGGCACGGTGATCTTCGCCGAATACCTCGGCATCTTCGGCCGCTGTGTCGTCATCGACCACGGCATGGGACTCCAGTCGCTGTACGCCCACCTGTCGTCCATCGACGTCACGCCCGGCATGCCCGTCGACCGCGGCCAACAGATTGGCCTGAGCGGGCAAACCGGCCTGGCCGGCGGCGACCACCTGCACTTCGCGATGCTGCTGCAGGGGCGGCCGGTGACGCCGATGGAGTGGTGGGACGAGCACTGGATAGAGGATCGGTTGCTGCGGAAGCTGCGGGAAGCAACCGGCACACCGACCTCCAGGTGACCGGCGCACCCGACTGCCGATATAATTGAAGGGTTTTGCTAGGTATCCGGGAACGCCCAGATTGCGTGCATCCCGGTTTCTCGCTTATCCACTTCCGCGCAGGAGAAGCTCGATGCGACACCGTACACTTTGGATCATCGTCTCGCTAGCCGCGATCGTGGTCGCCGGCGCGTGCAATTCCCGCTCCGACGTACCGCCCGTCTCGATCATCCCGGAAGGCGGCGGGGCGGCGGCCAACGCGATCGGCGAAACCGGCACCAGTACCGTCAGCGGTTCCATCACCCTCCAGGGCACACCCCCGGCGGCCGAGACCATCCGCATGAACTCGGATCCGGTCTGCGTCAAGGCAGCGACGAACACCGAGACCGAGTACTACGTGGTCGGCGACGGCGGCGGGCTCGGCAACGTCTTCGTCTACGTCAAGGAAGGCCTGTCCGGTTCGTACCCGGCCTCCACCGAGACCGTCACCCTCGACCAGCAGGGCTGCCGCTATACGCCGCATGTCTTCGGCGTGCAGGTCGGCCAGACGGTGCAGATCACCAACTCCGACCCGACGCTGCACAACATCCACGCCACCCCGGCCATGAACGCGGAGTTCAACACCGGCCAACCGATTCAGGGCATGTCCATGGAGCGGACGTTCGACGAGGTCGAGGTCATGGTTCCGTTCAAGTGCGACGTGCACGGCTGGATGAACGCTTACGTCGGCGTGCTCAGTCACCCGTACTTCGCCACGACCGGGCCCGACGGCGCGTTCGACCTCAGCAGCCTGCCGGCCGGCAACTACGTCGTCGCGGCCTGGCACGAAATGCTGGGTGAGCAGACGCAGAACGTAACGGTCGGCGACGGCGCGACCGCCGAGGTTTCTTTCACGTTCACCGTCGGCTAGGAGTCCGCGCCGTAGAACGCAACGGAGCGAGTTCTGCGGCGCAAGCTCCTGGGGCGGTGGGGGCTGGGGCCGAACCCGGTTTGGCGGCGCTAGTCGAAGCAGCGAACCGGTTGGCCGAGGCGTCCTCGCACAGGACGCCTCGGTCGCGCGCCTTCCCCCGCGACCCTGGCGGTCTCCTCTCATGCGCTGGCTGCACTACTACCTGAGCTTCTGCGCGGCGGCATCGCTGCTGCTGATCGTCGCCGGAGGTCTGGTCACCAGCACGGGTTCGGGGCTGGCCGTGCCCGACTGGCCGAACACCTACGGCACCTTCATGTTCGCGTTCCCGCTGTCGCAGATGGTCGGCGGCATCTTCTACGAGCATGGCCACCGTCTCATCGCCAGCACTGTCGGCCTGCTGACGATCGGGTTGTCCGTCTGGATCGCGGTCGTCGAGCCCCGCCGCTGGGTCCGCCGCCTGGGCTGGACCGCCCTGGCCGCGGTCGTCATCCAGGGGCTGCTGGGCGGAATCACCGTTCTGTATTTCCTGCCGGCGCCGATCTCGATCAGCCATGCGGGACTTGCGCAACTCTTCTTCGCGCTCGTCGTGAGTCTCACCCTGTTCACCTCGCCGGGCTGGCGATCGGGATCGCCGGCGTTCGCCGCACGAGACGATCGCGTCTTGTCGCGGCTCGCGCTGGCGGCTCCGGTCGTCATTTTCGGACAGATTCTGCTCGGGGCCACGATGCGGCATACCGGGGCCGGACTTGCGATCCCGGACTTTCCCCTGGCGTTCGGGCACCTTCTGCCTCCGGAGTGGACCGCCGGCATCGCGATCCACTTCGCCCATCGCGTCGGCGCACTGGCGGTGACGACGATTGCGCTGGCCACGGCGGGCCACCTGCTGTTCCATCACCGGGAGCAACGCGAGCTGACGAACCCGGCTTTCCTGCTCACCGTGCTCGTGCTGGTGCAGGTGGGCCTGGGGGCCTGGACGGTGTTGAGCGGCAGGCAGGTAGCAGTGAACACCGCCCACGTCGCAGTGGGTGCGGTCACGCTCGCCACCTCCCTCGTGCTGGCGCTGCGAGTACACCGGAGCTGGTTTGGGGATGCCTCCGGCGACAGTCGACGCGCATCGCGACCCGCCGTGGAGGCGATGGGCAGCGGCTCGGAGGCACGGGCGTGAAGGGCAGCACGGCAACGCTGGCCATGGTGCCGCATCGGGTCGCCGACTTCCTGGCGCTCACGAAGCCGCGGCTCAACTCGCTGGTCGTCGCCACCGCGGGCGTCGGGTACTACCTCGGAGCCGGCGCAGCGCCCGACCTCGCCGTGGCGCTGCACGTGCTGGTGGGGTCGGCCCTCGTGGCGGGTGGTGCCGCCGCCTTCAACCAGGTCGCCGAACGGGACATAGACGAGGTCATGCAGCGCACACGGCTGCGACCGATGGCGACCGGTCGACTCACCCCGGTCGAAGGCAGGCTGTTCGCCGTCACCCTCAGCGTAGCGGGGCTGCTCGAGCTGGTGTTGCGGGTCAACGCCCTTGCCGCCGCGGTGGCCCTTGCGACGCTGGTCAGCTATGCCGCCGTCTATACGCCACTCAAGCGGCGGACACCCTGGGCGACGCTGATCGGCGCGGTGCCGGGCGCACTGCCGCCCGTGATCGGATGGACCGCGGCGCGCGGCGCGCTGACCGTGGAGGCGTGGATCCTGTTCGGCATCGTCTTCCTCTGGCAACTGCCGCACTTCCACGCGCTGTCCTGGCTATACCGGGACGATTTCGGTCGAGCCGGCCTGCCGCTGGTGGCCACCCGCGATCCCGACGGCCGGCGAACGGCTCGGCAGGCTCTCGTGCCTGCCGTCGCGCTCGTCCCTCTGAGCCTGGCGCCGGCCCAGGTCGGGATGACCGGACCGCACCACGTCGCGGTGGCCGGCGTCCTGAGCGTGGTGTTCCTCACGCTCGCCATCCGTTTTCTCAACCGGCGCTCCGAGACCCGGGCACGGACCCTGTTCATCGGGTCGTTGGTCTATTTGCCGCTGTTCTGGGCATCGCTGCTTGCGGGGCTCGCGCTCTGAGGTACCCGCTTGCCTGAGGTCACCGATCTTCCGGGCGTCAACGCCGCGCTGAACGCCATCTCGGCACTGCTGCTGTCGATCGGGTACGTCATGATCCGCAGCGGCCGTGCCGATCGTCACCGCGCGTGCATGCTCGCCGCCTGCGCCACCTCCACACTCTTCCTTGCCTCGTACGTCGTCTACCACCTCAACGTCGGTTCCGTAGCGTTCACGGGACGGGGACCGATCCGCGTCGTCTACTTCACGGTGCTGATCAGCCACATCGTGCTCGCGGCGTCGATTCTGCCGCTGGCTCTCCTCACGCTGATCCGAGCACTGCGTGAGCGCTTCGCCGCCCATGCGGCCATCGCACGCTGGACATTGCCGATCTGGCTCTACGTGTCGGTCACCGGTGTGGTCGTCTACTGGATGCTGTATCGGATGTGACCGGCCTTCCCGCTGGACGCGCCGGCGGCAGATGCGCGCCGCACTCGCGTGGCGACGCGGGAGCCGCTTCGCGCCGCTGGGAGTCCGTGGTGAAATCTCGGGCTGAAGGTCAACCCATTTATTTTCAGTCGTTTAGGTGGCTGCCCCCAGCGGCCGTGTGCATTTCCGTGCACAATTTGTGATCCGACTGTACCGGACTATTCTAGCCCTCTGCGGAGCTGCGGACCTGCGGACGTAACCGTTCGGTGAACCCGGTATGGACATGGGAGCGGGCCAACCGGACGCTGGCGTTGTCGACGGCCAGTACCGGTCGAATGTCCCTGCGCAGGGAGAGCGCCGGACAGGATTGGCTCGCTGTGCGGACGATGCTTGCCCGACTGCCGGAACGCCGGATACCGGCTTGAGCGAACGCTTACCTGCGGACCTGCGGACCTGCGGACTGCGGACTGCGGACGGATCCCGCGGTCGTCGAGCCGATAGCGTTCGTGCAGGCGCCCGAGCGCTTCGAGCACGTCGGGAAACGGCTTCAGCCGCTCGATGCACGAGACGAGCCAGCGCACCTCGTCGTGGGTATGGTCGATGCCTCGGTGGCGTGCATGACGTCGCTATTCTGCCCGCAGGGCTGTCATCGGGTCGAGCCGGGCAGCCCGGCGCGCGGGAACCGCCGAAGCGGCCAGCGCGGCGAGGGCGACGACGAGGGCGACCGTGGCGAACGTGCCTGCATCGTACGGTCCGACCCCGTAGAGCAGGCCAGCGAGACTCCGGCCGGTGGCGGCAGCCATCGTCGTGCCCGCGACGAGGCCGACCGCGGTCACGCCCAGGCTGCTTCCCATGACCAGCCGGACGAGCCGGCCCGGCGACGCGCCGACCGCGGCGCGTATGGCCAGCTCCCGGCGCCGTTCCGCGACGCTCCGGGCCAAGGTGCCGAAGAGACCGGCCATGGCGACGGCCAGCGCGAGCGCCGCGAAGCCGGCCGCCGGCACGACGCGCAGCCGCCGCTCGGCGATCGTGCCGGCGGCATGGTCCGCGAGCGTGCGCACCTACGGAATCGGCAGCGACGGGTTCAAGGTACGGATGAGATCGCGAACCGCCGGGACCAGCGCCGCCGGATCGCCGGTGGTCCGCACGACGAGGTGCGCTACGCCGGTCGGCGCACGCCGCCACGGGACGTACATCGAGCCCGCCCGCGGCGCGTCGAGGCCCCGGTGCTTCACGTCGCCGACGACCGCCACGACCGGCGAGTCTCCGCGGGCGATGCCCAGGACATCGAAGTCGTAGATCATCGGACGGCCCACCGGATCCTGGTTCGGATAGGCGAAACGCGCGGCGGTCTCGCTCAGCATCACCGGGGACACCTCCGCGAGATCGTCGCCGGCATCGAATCTGCGACCGGCCGCGAGCGGCGTGCCCAGGGCCTCGAAGTAGCCGGCCGTGACCGTGCCGAAAGAGAGTGTGACGTACTCGGCGCGGGTCGCACTCTCGAAGAACATGCTGACCATCAGCGGCGCCTCGTCGGGAGGCAGCAGGCTGCCCACCCCGGCCGCCTGCACCCCGGACAGCCCGCGTACCCTCTCCAGCAGCGTGTCGACGAACGCCGTTGCGGCGCCCCCGTCGATGAACATCCTGTCGGCGAGCATCAGTCGCGCGGTCAGCGCCCGTCGCGATTCGAAACCACTATCTTCGTCGAGCAACCGGTCGACGGTGCGGACGAGCAGCCCGGTTCCGGTCAGCAGGACGATGGACAACGCGATCTGGGCGGCCACCAATCCGGCGCGCAGGCGCCTGGTCGTCGGCGAACCGGTCGCGAACGCCCCGCCTCGCGGGACGGCAGCGTCACGTCTCGTGGCCGTGAACGTGGAAGCGCCGCCGCAGACCACGCCGACCAGCAGAGTCAGAACCAGACCCGTCAGGACGACCGGGAGGTCGATGGCGACGCCGTCGAGGCGTGGCGTGACGCCGGCGGCCGTGGCCGTGAACAGCCGCAGACCGGCCCAGGCCGCCGCGAGGCCCAGGACAGGCCGCCGAGGGCCAACGCCAGACCCTCGACCAGCGCGGCCCGGACCAGTCGCGCCCTACCGGCCCCGAGAGCGATCCGGACGGCGAACTCCCGGCTCCGCACGACCGAGCGCCCGATGAGAAGGGTTACTGTATTCGCGCACGAGACGACCAGCACCAGCATCGCCGCCGCGATCGACACCCGGACCACCGGCCGCGCGCTTCCGAGCAGGGTCTCTTCCACCGACCTGACCGCGGCGCTCCAGGCCTCGCCGCTGATCTCGCGCGCGACCCGGTCGGCGTCGTCCCCGGCGTGGGCGATGGTCGTGCCCTCGGGCATGCGCCCCACGAGGCGATATCCACCCGAACCCTCCGGTACTACCAGCCACACGTCGACGTCGGCCGACGGAAACGCGAAGTCATCCCCCATGACCGCGGCCACGTCGTAACGACGGTTCCCGACCGTCACCGCCTGGCCGAGGGCGGACCGGCCGGTGTCGTCCTCCATCGCGCGTGCCAGGGGCGTACTGACCACGGCCCGGGCGTCAGCCCCCGGGAACCGGGACCTGACGCCCTCCGCGGCCGGCGCGCCGAGCACCTCGAAGAAGTCCTCGCTGACCGTGGCCACCTCCAGAACGCGGGTCGGCCCCACGCCCCGCACCACGCGTTCCCGCGCGTCGTAGCCGGCCACACGGGCTGTCCGTAGCCGTTGGTTCCACTCGTCGATCTCGTCGAATCCGACACGATGTTCCAGGCCGTCCTCTTCGTACACCTCCGCTATGGTGATCAGCCGGTCGGCGGCGACGTAGGGAAGCGGGCGCCAGAGCACCCCGTAGGCGACGGCGAGCACGGCGGTGTTGATGCCCAGACCCAGTGCCAGAATCCCTGCCGCCAACACGAACACCCCCGGATGTCGCACCAGCGAGCGGGCGACGTATCGTACGTCGTGGGCAATCGACTCGAGCATCGGGAACTCCATCTCGTCCCCGCAATTCTGCCCGCAAGGCAGCCGCCGGGTCGAGCCCGGCGGACTCGGAGAACGCGGGCCGTCGCCGCCCGCCACGTTCCGGCGACCGGCCCCGACGGCTACAGATCGGGACCGGAACTTCCGATACCTGTAACACACGGGAGGTTGCAGATGGCAAAGTTCATGGCCTGCCACGAGACCCGCACTCTGCGCCCCGGCTTCATCCCCATCGGAGACGTCACCAGAGTCGAGCCTGATGACCCGGCACGGGCGTTCTTCGCCTTTACGACGATCACGTTGAAGTCCGGCGAACGGGTTCACGTCACGGAACAGCCGGCCATGGTGCGCTGCATGGCGTACAACCCCCTGTGGATGATCGACGCGTAGGTCAACCGGGACACCGATGACGCTTCGGGCCTCGCGCGACCACAGCCGCATGGAGATCCCTGGAGACCCGGATCCGCTCGGCCGCCGACATACGGCCCGCGCTCACCGCGCGGGACGCGGTGGACGCCATGCGCGTCGCGTTCGGCGAGCTTCTCGAGGCTCCCTGACACCCACCGGGACCGTGATACGCTGCCTCCGATGGACACCCACGCGGCCGTGAGGATGCTGACCGCCGCTGGCGCGGAGGAGGCGCTTGCCGTCGCCGTTGGTCGATGTTGCTCAGAACGCCGCCGCTGACCACGGTCGCGGGTTGGCCACTCGCTCCGATCTGCGCGAAGTGCAGCGGGCGGATCTGGCGGCCCTTGAGGCCCGGCTGACGTGGCGTTTCGCCGGTGAGATACTGGCGCAGACACTCGCGATTCTCGGCGGCGTGGTCGCGATCCTGCGCCTCCTGGATTCACCCCTACCGACCGACGGGGCCCGCCGGAACGCGAAGCTGGGTGCGCTCGTTACCCTCGCCGAGGCTCGGGAACTGGTACCCACCATTCCGGCCGGGAATCTGCGAGACGTAATCTGGCGATCCGTTCAGGGCTTCCTTTCTCATCGCAAAGCAGTCCTCGGCGCTCTTCGTCGAAGGACCGACTGGCGCCGCCCAGACCGGAGCGACCCGTTCGGCGAGCCGACGTCGGTCGAGGCCGGCCCGTCCGGCAGGATCCACCAGTGAGGGCAGATTGACTACCTCGAGCGGAACGCCAATTCTGGTGTCAGAGACCTCCAGAACATTGCTCCGAGCCCCCAAGCGGTCGGAGCGCTGGTTGCAGGAACTCATCCACCGGCATCCGACGTGTCTACCGATGGACGAAATCGAGCCGGGCATCGGGCGTCTGATCCCTGTTTGCATGGAGTTGCCCCTCCGCGTCGGCTGGGTTGACAACCTGTTCATCACGCCCGAGGGCAATCTAGTCATCGTTGAGGTGAAACTCTGGGGCAACCCCGAGGCTCGCCGCCAAGTCGTCGCACAGACCCTGGAGTACGCGACAGCGCTCTTCAAGCTCGACTACATCGAGTTGGAGGCCGCGGTCAGGAAGGCGGATTTGGGCGGAGAGAAGCCCCCGAAACACCTCTACAGCATGGTGGACGTAGCGGACGCTTTGCCCGAGAGCGAGTTCGCGGACCGCGTTTCGCGCAACCTGCGCGACGGACGGGTGGTCGTGTTGATCGTGGGCGATGAGATCCGCCCCGCAGCAGGTGAATTCGTGGCGGCGCTGCAGGCCCATGCGAACTTCCACTTCACGTTCGCTCTCATCGAAATGCCGGTGTACACGTTACGCGGAACCAATGCTGCCAACGAGTACGTGGTCATGCCGCGAACGCTGCTGAAGACCGTCGAGGTACAGCGGTTCACCATACGGACGGAGGGCGGCGCTACTGTGGTCACGGACGCGGGAATAGATAAGCGAAAACCGTTGCGGCGGTCAACCATCTCGTCCAAGGAGTTCTCGGAGGCGATACGGGAACGTGCCCCCGACGTTCCCGACAAGCTGATGCAGTTTCTGGACGATGTGGCCGCTATCGATGTGCGCGTCGAGTACCTCGCAGCGCTGAACCTCAAGTGGGATCAGCCGGCAGGCAAGCCCGTGAACCTTGGCACCGTGACGCGAAGCGGAGAGATCTGGACTGACGCGACCTCCTGGACGGTGGACCGAGATCTGGCGGAAGAGTACAACCGGCGTCTCGCGCAACTCTTCGGCGGCAAGGTCAGGCACGGTACTACGGAGAAGGTGCCGAGGCTCTGGGTAGCTCGTCACGACGGCCCTCCGTTTCGTATCGAGGACGTGGCGGATCGGTTGTCTGCTTGGACTGGGATCATCGAAGAGTTCCAGAGCGCGGTGCGATTACGCGCCCAGGATCGCGAAACATGACCGAGGGTTGCAGCTGTAGCCCAGAAAGCCCGGCGGCTGGTCGAGCTGCGGGACCGGTGGCTCAACCCGCCGGAGTGGGTCGCCTGGGTGGACGAGCCGGTGCTGGCTATCCGAAGCGGTCGGTTCTCAGCGACGAGGACGCGGCGAAGGCGCTCACGAGACGAACGTTGACGAACCTCTACCACGCCCGGCCGCAGTGGCTCGCCGACTCGCCGACACGCCCGCGGCGCTCGATGCCGCCGCGGCGTCGGCCTACGGCTGGCCCGCCGACATCGCTGATGACGATGCCCTGCGCGAGCTATTGGCACTCAACGGACGGTAGCGGGTCCACCCGCTCGCCAAGCTCGCGGCATCCTCATGCCTCACGGCAGGCGTTACGGCGGTCGCGGTCTGTGCCGACGAGATGGGCGATAATGGCCCGTGGGTCGCAGACTTCGTCGGCTCTGAATCCAGAGGAGACGCATGAACGCCGAATCTGCGGCCATGCTGGTTTCTGGGATGCGGCGGGCCGCGTTCACGGCAGTCGTCATGCTGGCGCTGGTGGCGGCGCCGGCAGCGGCGCAACAGAGCCTTGATGCCGGGGGGCTGGTTTACGGTCTGGTGGGCGGTGGGTTCGGCGACGGCACATTCGTCGCGACCGGCGTTGGCGCTGGTATCAGGCTGACGCGGCATCTTGGCCTGGATGTGGAACTGACGTACCTGTCGGGCGATGCTGCGGGAATGCCCACCCACGGGTACGGCGGGATTTCTGTCGCTGGCACGTTCGCCGTAGCGGATCCGGTGATCGGGGACATTCCGGCGTTCCCGCTTGGATTCGACCCCTGGTTCCCATCCGTTCGGATCGAGCACCAGCGGCGGGACGTGGCGACGTTCCTGACGAAATTCACGGTCGAGTTTCCGGTTGCGAATGGCCGGCTCTTCCCGTATCTGACCGGCGGCGGCGGGGTGGGGCGGGTGACGGAACGCTTCAGCATCGTCGTCGCTCCGATTCCCTGGATCCCATTAGACCCGCTGGGTACCGAACCGGTCGAGCACGCGTCGGATGGCATCAACACGGTGCAGTTCTTCGACACTTCCATCTTCCCGTCGCCGGGCGAGTATTCCGAGCTGGGTTTGAGCCTCGTATTGGGCGGGGGCGTCGATGTGCGGTTGTGGCGCGGACTCGGGGTCGGCGTGGATGTCCGCTGGCTGCGGATCCTGCGCAGCTACGACGCCTTCGACACGGCTCAGGTGACCTCGCGGGTGAGCTACCGGTTCTGAGACGGCGGACGCGTCGTCTGTGGGCGTTGGGGCGGGTCGTGATTCCAGCATTGTCGAACAAATGCCCGTTGTGAGCGTGCGCGGAGCCGGCGTCAAGGCCGATAGCCCGCGCAGCGGGTCGGCGCAGCCGAGCCTTGACGTCGGGGAGCACAAGCGGACTCTGAAGTGTGGTTGTCCTGAAATAGATGTGGGTCCTTGGCTCGGCGCGCGGGCCGTAACTGGTCGGCAGGCCTTGCTGGATGCGCCGCCGGGCCGGCCTCGGGCGGTGTCCGGTGCGACTCCCGGCGTCGCCCGTGAAGCCCTGTTCTTTTGGGCGGAAGCGGGGAGAACGGTGTCGTCGTATTCAAGTCCATGTGCCATCGATGCGTGGATTGTGTCGGACCCGACTGGACGAGCATCCCCGTGAGGCAGTGCCATCCACGGAGTCAGAAGTACGGCACGTCCAGCACCGGCTCCCAGGTTGAAGAGGTTGCGCACGGTGCGGACGATCCTCGACAACCTGTCCGTCAGAAGACGAAGTTCGTCGTGACGTTCCTTCAGGAGCATCCGACGTGACGCTGCACTTGACGCTGCCGTGTTCGTCGTGGCTTAATCAGGTCAAGCTGGTGGGTTCTCGACGATTCAGCGGGACTTGCCGTCGCGGGGACTCTTCACGTCGACGACGGACCTCGCATCGCTGCTCCGTCGCTACGTCGGCGCCTGCCCGATGCGGGCGAAGCTTTTCCGCCGGAAGTACGCCAATCCCACTCGGCGCCTCCCTCACGGAACACTTTTTCACCGACACGCCCCCAAGGAGCAGCACTGTGGAGTTAGCCATCACCGACCGACTTCTTCGAGATCTCGGGGCTCTCTCTCCGTCCCTGTACAAGAAGTGTCAAGAACTTATCCAGGAACTTCGCGCCGTCAAGACCGGCGCACTCCGTCAACAGGCGCGACCAGGCTGGCGGTTGCATGATCTGCGGAGTTCCGACATGCTTTCGCTGTCCGTAGACATGAACTACCGGTTGCTAGCTCAACTTACCGGCAGTACTCTCATGCTTCATAGGGTGGTAAAGCACGACCTAGCGGACCGAGCCAATGTGAACCGAAATACTCGCGCTCAAGCTGTCGCGACCATCAGTGGCGCTGAGCTCAGGCCTAGCGACATCTACAACGCACTACTCGCGTTCGGCATCGAGGAGACAGATGCCGAAGACTTCTCTGCCTGCAATACGGAGGACGATCTTCTTGAGGCCTTGGCCCGCGCGCCAGAAGCCACGGCTAACCTAGCGCTCACACTGTATGAGACCAGCGGTTTGGTCATTCCTGAGGCGCGTTTTCGCATTCTCCAGCAAGATGATGACTTCGCACTTCTCCTCGATACCGGTGGCCTAGACTGGGAAACATACTTGCACCCGTCGCAAACTTTTCTTGTGGAATTGCCAGCTTCCGTTCGCGCCGCGGTCGTCGGTTCTGCTGGCACCGGAAAGACCGTCTGTGCTTGGCACCGTGCTAAGCACTTGATAGAGGCCGGGGTCTCGCTAGGATTTGTTTGCCCGCACGACTCAGTTCTCGATGTATCCAAGACACGCTTGCTACGAATGGTCGGTGCACACGAAGATGGGAACTATTTCCTTGTCCCGAGACAGCCCGACGACCTTTTGCAACTTGCCGAGGTCGTCGACCACATCATCATTGATGAAGGACAGGAAATACCAGTGACTTGGTTAGCGAGACTTGCCGAGAGGGTCAACGGCAGGGGGGGCATGACGCTGTTCTATGACCTCAACCAACTCGGCGGCAATATTCCAGCTGGCGATCGTACGCGCTACCGGAGACGTGTAACGGATTGGAAGATGATGCTGGATAGTGTTCCCCGGATGCAGAAGTTTCGGTTGGCCATCAATTACAGGAACGCTCGCGAGATTGCCGAGAGTTACCTCGGTCTTCTTTCGGAGGCACTTCCCGCAAAGCCGTTGGCCGACGTTCCGGTTTTCGAAACAGGTGAGGTCGTGCGCCGAAGGATCCTTGCCCAGGAAGTGGACGATGTTGTGACAAGTCTTCTCCATCGCCTGCTGCAAGAGCATTCGCCTCGAGACATTGGAATAGTCTGTCTCGACCGGGGGACGGACCGGCTACGCCGCGTGCTGCTGAAACGGAAATTCCCGGTGGCGGTAGATCCCATGTGCGACAGCTTGGTCATTACTACTGCATCGAAGATTCGTGGTCACGAACGGCAAGTGGTAATTGTGACGGTGAACGACTACGATGCCCTTTGCCGAAATTTTGGTGCTGCCATCGATGCGTATATTGCAATGTCGAGAGCCGTGAAACGTCTCATCGTAATTGAGGCCGCAGCCTGATGAGAGATTTTCGTGAGCGCGTGATACCGCGTCAGCCCGATAACTCGGAGATCATCGAAGCCCTACGCAAGGGCCAACTGGAAAAGGCACTACGAAAGGCGCGGGCTGCGGGTACTGTTGTATGCCAGGCGGAAATTGACGGCGCAGCAAAGGCGATGCTGCGCATGGGACGAGCGGGCGCATTGCTTGCGATGGTGGGCAAGGTCGACGTATGTTTGCCTTTCGACATTGAGACGTTGCTCTGTCGCACATATGAAGCCAAAGATTACCACACGTTCCTTAAGCAAGTGCATCGCCTTGGTTTGGCCGAGGAACAACAACGTAGAGTCCAGGCGGCGATCGAAGCAGTACAACGTAAGGCCCCCCGCGAGGCAATGGCTTGGCGTCGAAAGTTCGGCGTGGGAAGAACCGATCCCGATTAGTATTAGTTGGTAGTGGCCATTTGAAACGGGAACGGTCGTTTGTACGTCTTTGTTTAACGAGTGATTCGTCAACGAACACGGGCATGGCGTGGGCCGGGAGCGCCGAAGCCGCGTGCCGATGAGGTTCCCTTGGTGGACGGTGCGTCGTACGCGGGATGCCACCGTGACTGCACTGCTACCCTGCGGCTTTGCAGTCTGCCGAGCGCAGCTACCGTTGGATGGATCTTCCCGGATATCGGGGCGCCGAGCCTCGGGGGCAGCGTTTCTGGATATTTCGCTGAAGTTGAACACCGAACTCGGCGAACGTGAACGCTGATTTCGGCGAACGTGAACCCTCGTCGGAGCGTAGCGACGATGCTCTGTCAGGTCCCTCCCTGTGGTGGCGTACCGTAGCGGGTGTTCAAGATCCTATCTTGATCCTCAATGGACGGGTCAAAGCCGGCTGTTCCTGCAACTCCAGGAGCGTCTGCACGGCGTCGTTCCACTGCTGTGGCCGCGCTCTCCGGTCCGCTGGCTCCACACGACCACGGAGTTGACGGATCCAACTGTGTTCTGCCTCGCCGGCGTCCGCAGAGACTGGTCGAGTCGCCGACGACAAAGAGCCGCACTCCTCCGCAGTCGCAGTTATGCCGGAACATCATAGGCGAGCACGGTAAGGACAGTGATCAATACAAAGTCTTCAACTTCATCGGGGTAGCAGTTTGTAATTCCATTCCCCGTGAAACTCATCGTGGACCAGCGCGAGTGCGTCCATCTGTTTCTTGGTCACCGTAACGCCCGTGGGATACTCCCCGGCATCGAGTTCGGCCCGGACCCGCAGCCCGGTTACCGTCCGGACGTTCCCGATGCGGTCGACGATGGTCTCATACGTCGTCAGCGGGGTGCCGCGCCAGTTCGCCGTGATGTGACAGAAGAGCCGGTGCTCGATCTTGTTCCACTTGCTGGTGCCCGGTGGGAAATGACTCACCTCGATGGTCAGGCCGGTCTCGTCGGCCAACTGCTGAAGCTCATGCTTCCAGGCGCGAGACCGATACCCGTTGCTTCCGCCCGCATCAGCCGTGACGAACAGGGTCGTGGCGTCGGGGTAGGCACCGCAACCCATCTGATGCCACCAGTGGCGAATCGACGCCACCGCGAACGCCGGTGTGTCGTGGTCCCAGCCCACGCTCACCCAGGCTTCGTTGCGCGCCATGTCGTAGACGCCGTACGGAATCGCCTTGCCCTCGGCGTCGGTCGGGAAATCATGCACCAGCACCGCCGGTGGCGTACCCTTCGGCTGCCATTCCCGCCCGCCGTTCTTGAAGTTCCCGACCAGCTCCTTCTTCTTCGTGTCGACCGAGACCACCGGCTGGCCGGCGGTCAGATGCTTGTCCGCGGTCTGGTTGATGTACTCGAACTGCGCGTTGCGGTCCGGATGCGTGGCGCCTTCCTGACGCTTGCGCGGCGACTGCAGCCGGTAGCCCAGACGGTGCAGCAGCCGGCCCACAGTCGTCGAACTCACCCGCCACCCCTGCTCGGTCAGCGCCGCCGCCAGCTTCGCGCGACTCTTGCACGTCCAGCGCAACGGAGATGTCGGGTCGCCGCGCGTGAGCGGGTCCACCAGCGCTTCGAGCGCGGCCTGGATACCGGGTTGATCCTGCTGGATGCGGGGCCGTCCGCCTCCAGGGCGTCGGATGCGGTCCGTCGGCGACTCGTCGCGGGCAATCTCCCGGCGTCCCCTGCGAATCGTCTCCCGAGCCAGACCGGTAGCCGACGAAACCACCGCGTCGCCACCGTAGCCGATGGCGAGCGACTCGGCCGCCGCCCACCGCCGGCGACTACGCTCGTCTAACACCGGCGCGACCACGGCATACTTCGCAACCAGAAGCGCTTCCAGCTCGATGTCTCGCTTCATGCCTCCAGTATGGCCGGAAAGCCAGCAGGTGGCAAACTAGTTTAGGCCAGTGTCCTAAGTAGCAGCTCTCGATCGGGATCGTCAGGATGCTGGAAGACAAATCGCCAGCCCGTATCGTCATGCTGGTATGCGACATCGCGACGGAAGGAACGATGTAACCGCACCGTCTCTGGAACCCGAGCGAGTACCGCGGTGAAGTTCTTCGTGCGACTGAAGATGATCAGCGCCAGCTTGCCGTCACGCCACGTGGCATAGCCCAGCAACTGGTCCAGTGCTTCCTGGAGCGCCTTGGGTCCGGCCCAGAACTTTGTCTCGGCCACGAAGACGTTCTTGTCGTCCGCTCGGATCAGAATGTCTGTCTTACCGGAGCAGTTGAAGGTCTCCCCGCTCGCCTGACCTTCGTACTGCCCGTTGAGCTGGACCAGGAAGTGGGTGCGCATGTCCTCCTCCTTCATGCCCTTGAAGGCAGCTGGGCTACGTTCCATGACGTGCACCATGCCATCGATAATCGCGATGATGTTGTCGTACTCCTCCAGCTGGAGTGCAGGCTCGGGAACAAAGGGCTTCGCGCCGCGGGCAGGTTTTCGGACCCGAGGTCTCCGGCGTGCCGTAGGAACGGCGTACGTTCGGGGCGCGCCCTCCCGTTGACGAAGGGGATAGCCGAGCTGACTGACCATACCCTGGTCCTTGAGCAACTTCTCGCGGCGCCGCACAATCCGTTGCTTCGCTTCCGCACGAAAAGATTCGTTAAACGGAACAACATCGTTCCGAACCCAGGAGAGGTGCTCCCGGACCCCCGCTAGCTCCCGTTCGAATTCCGCCCTCAACGCCTCGGCGTCATGGTCGAGGCGCTCGTAGCGGAACAACAGTTCCCCATTTCCGACTTCGGCACACGGCGGACACGTCGAAAATGTAGAAGCCTGTGCGCCGAATAGCTCGTGTTCCCCGTCAAACGGAACATGGAATGACACTCTCGTACCGGACAAGTAGAACGGCCTGCTTCGGTCGAAAACGAAGCGCCCTGGGTCCTGGCTCACGTCGACCTTTACTTCGTCCTGGCTCGCCTGAATGTCCGACTCTCTGAGGACCGGCGGCTCGATGCGCAGCTCCTCAACGAGCTCCTCCGCCAGCTGATCCGGCGGTCTTGAGAGAATCTCCGATGCGGGAAAGGCCTCGATGGCACGCGTCAGCTTCTCGTCCTGCGCTCCAATTGCGGCGCGCAACTCAAACCTGCGGAAGAGCATATCTCTCTCTCCTCGCCTTCTGTTCATGGACTACTCGCGACGAGATCCGCACATCACTCGCACGGACGTCGCCTTGGGCACGATCGCCAACATCTAATTGTACCCGGTCTACCCGGTCACCTGGCAACGGTCCCAAGCAGCTCCGGCGACACGCGCGAATTCCTGGACGGCGCAGCGCATGGACGGCCGCCCGACGATCGAGACCGTTGTGGACTTGATCAGGGAAATGACTGGTCCACGTCGGGACCTGAATGATCTAGCGTCAGCCCTCAATAGAATTTCCGCCACCCATTCCATTCCCAATTCGGAGCTGGATTCGATCGCACTTTGCGGAACTGCTTCGGCTGGCTGCGGAGGGTTGCGGACGCGGTTCAAGACGGACTGGGAGGCTTCCGGTCCACCGCCGAGTAGCCGGTCGCGTTCGGCGACACGAAGCTGCTGGCGACGATAGGACGAAGCCGTACCAACGCTGCCCGGTGGGATGTGTCCCTCGGGAACAGCAGCAGCGGCGGGTTCAGGTCCGGATGCGGGGACCGTTCGTTCGCACTCGTCGACTGGCGCAAGAGCGACTTGGGGGCGGTCGATGGCTGAGTGCTCGAGCGTTCGACTCCTTCGTTCAGCTACCCCCTGGCTGTCGACCTCGGAGACGCCGACCTCCGTCGGCAGACTGCCGAGGTGTCGCGCGCGGACCATCCCGCAGCGCGTTCCGGACGCGTCGGTCTACCGTCGGCTGTCCTTGACGCGTGGCTCGGCCGGACCTTCCTCGACGATCTCGGCGACGGCGCGGTTTGACGGGCGTCCGGCTCGCCTGCGTCGAGCCCTATCGCTACGGCATGTTGCAGGGCGCCGACCTTGTATACGTGTGGTTCGTCGCCCCACGTGCGGCGATGAACGGACCGTCGGCAACGGTGGGTGATGGTGCACGCCGACCAGCCCGCGCGCACGGGGATCGACCCGCGCGTCGAACTCCGGGACCGACAGTTGCCGGGGAGCGCCTCAGACACACGGAACGGGGAATGCGGCGTGTGGATGGCGAACATGCGTTCGCAGTGGAGCCTGCGGCCCGTTCTCGGATCGGAAGGAAGGATCCGGTGTGCGAACCGGCAAGGGCGGCGTCCGACCGGGCGTGGCCGTCACCTGACGACAGCGTCCTGCCGACCGGACCTCCGGAGACGGCGGCTGATTCGTGTCGCACGCCTGCAGACTGCCGGGACTTCGCCGGTCGGTTCCGCACCTGCCCGGCGGTGGTGACGGCTGGCCTCGGGTCAAGTGCGCGGGCTGTCCACTTGAGTTGGTCGACCTTCGCGGCGTGGGTGTGGCGCGGCCGTCTCGGCGACGACCGCTGCGGCGAGTCGGAGCGCTTCGAACGCAACGTCGATGAACACGATGACGTCGCGGGCGTCGAGCCGCTGGATGATGCCCCAGCGCCGCTTGCTCGGCCCCCGCGTCATCTCGTCGAGGCTCAGCAGCGCCATCCGCGTGCGGTGCCGCATCCGCAGCAGCGCCGCCGAAAGCCCGGGGGCCGTGGGCTGGCCGTCGCCCATCCCCCGCCTGGAAACGGCTTTTCCTACTGGTTGTGCTCATACCACTGCTCCATCGCGTGGTCCAGCAGCTCGATGGCGTTGCGTCGCGCCGCGTCGGTGGTCTCGATCGGAACTGCCGGATTGATGGCCGCGGCGTCCTCGAGCATCCCCGTCGCTACCGCGAAGGCGTCCGGCTCGTTGTAGATCGCGATGCGTTCGGCGTAGTCGTCGGGACTCTCGCCAGCGGGCGGCTTGACGACCGTGGCGTGGCGCACCTGCTGACTGTTGAAGCCAACCCCCGTCAGCGTGGTCTCGTCGACGCCGGCGGCCCCCAGTGATGCGCTCAGCCAGCCGACCTCCTTCTCCCAATACATCGCGAGTCGGTCGGTCAGCCGCTCGGCGTTGTCGAGCAGGCTGCGGCCGTGCGCGTCGTGCTGTCCGGCCAGCACCAGCCGAACGAAGCACTCGGCCCGTCCGGCGGCGAACGACCCGTAGCACCTCCGTTTCCTGCTATCATTCTTCCGACGACGACGCACACTCCGGGTCCAGGAGTCCTCCCAGTGCCGCACCTGCCCAGCAAGAAACTCGACACCATCACCGACGAAGCGGCGGACCTTCACCCACTTCTCGACGTTCTCTTTCGCAAACTTCCACATGTAGAGGATTATGAATACACCCACGGAAAGGACGAAATGGGTGCCGACTTCGTGTTGGCGCTCAAGCACGACGTCTTCGACACAGTCGATCATGTCGGCGTTATTGCAAAGGTCGGCAGGATCACGCAAGATCACACTGATATAGAACGTCAGATTACCGAGTGCGGCGTGCCACGCTTTTTTCAAGGCGGCAAGCAGGAGATTCGCATTCGAGAGATCTGGGTAATCACTACTAAGCATATCACCCACGGCGCACAGAGAAAGATCTACGCCAACTACCCAACACGCAAAATCGTGTTCATTGATGGATCACGCCTTGAGAAGCTCATCGATCAGCATGTGCCGACAGCTTGGTCCCAACTGGCACTTCCTGTAGGTGAATACTTGCACGACCTGCGCACTAGACTCGAAGAAGAGGACAAGCGGTTTAGCCTAGTCCCGACGTCCGGACACAGTGTGTACGTCAAGCAAGACCTTTATCAGCTACCGGACCCGGAGTACCGCAGGAACCAGAAGGGCCGCCCCCCGAAGCGTCTCGCCCTCGACGATGTCGGCAAACAACGTCACACATATATAGAAGGTGGGATCGGCTCCGGAAAGTCAAAGCTCATCCGGCGCCTCGCCAGCAACCGTGCCGACCCATCTTCTTACGCCACGTCTAAACTCTTGCCGCTGGTTGTGTCCTACAATGACCTGATGGACACCCATGCTGGTGACATCCAGCGGGCTGTGGATAGCCTTGTGCCGGGAGGAGTTCGGGACATCCAGTCGCACGCGGAGTATCTCGTTTACGTCGATGCGTTCGATGAGCGCAAACTCGACCAAGGCGACCATGCTGCAGCTCTGACAAGTCTCTTTGACCAGGCAACCAAAGAGAGCCGGATTCGGGTGGTCGTAACCAGCCGATATATTCGAGGCCTGGAAAGCAGGAACAGTTTATCCCCCAGCATTCTGCGTTGCGAGCTTCGCCATCTTTCCATGGAGAAGGTTATTGAATTCCTTTCCAAGCTATGCGATAAGCTGAGTAAGAGCAGCCGCACAATCGAAGACCTCAAGAAATCGTCCCTGTTCAAGAACTTGCCGCGCAGTCCAATTTCCGCAATTCTTCTCGCTAGGCTACTGGATGAGAACTCCCAGGACATTCCTTCCAACATGACCGAGCTGTACTCCAAGTACATGGAACAAACTCTGGGCCGGTGGGATATCGAGAAGGGCCTTCAATCTCAAAAGGAGTATCAAGCCCTTGACCAACTCATGATGGCACTCGCGCGTCAGATGATTGACCATCAGCGGTCCCTTATGTCTGTTTCTGAAGCCAAGCAAGCCTTCGTGCACTACCTCGACGCGCGGAACCTAGGCCTCGACGTAGATGCACTATTTGCGCGGATGATTCAGCGTTGCGACATTATGGTCCTCAATACCGTTTCGATGACGGTCGGCTTTAAGCACCGCACCTTTGCCGAGTACTTCTACGCGAAGTCGTTTGGGCGCGAAGTTCTGGGAATTGACGAGCGCGTCTATAATCCTTATTGGATAAACATCTTCTTCTTTTATCTCGGCCTGCGAAAGGATTGCCCTGCGGAGCTCAGAGCCATTTATTCCATGGCGCCATCGACGGAACTCGAGGCATGGATTAAGGTAGTCAACCTTTCCAACTATCTCTTGGCCGCGTACACCACACCGTACGAGGTAATTGTAGAGGGAGTCGAAGCCGCCGTGGTGAGCGGGGCTGAATTGTACCGAAAGATCGCACGCGATGGTTCTGATGGACCCTTCGGCGAGATGTCTAGGATGCACCTTTTATACTTTCTCCAGCTTGTCGTGCGTCGCGGGTATGCTTTTTCGTTCTTCGAGCGGGCTCTGGAGGAAGTAGCCCTGCGAATTGATGATGGCACTCTACCTCCTGAAACCAAGGCGTATGCCCTGTTCTTTTTGAATGTCACCATTGTTGACCTTCTGCCGGGAAGTGATTTTGATTTTCTACTTCAACACTATACGAAGGAACTGCCCTACGAGCTTCAGTTGGCACTGCAGCATGAGGCGGAAGGCGACCAACGAACTGCGTTGCTCAAAAAGCAAGACAAGTACCTGAAGCGCTCACTGAAGGGAAATTCCGCCCTGAGAGATTACATTGACAAGCTATATGATCAGCCCATTAACAAATGGCAATCGAAGAACGAATTGCCGAGTAGAACCGGAGAGGACGGCTGAGCCGATGGCCTGGGGCAGTGATCGATACAAAGTTTTCAACTTCATCGGGGCAAAAGTTTGTAATTCTATTCGCCGTGAAACTCATCGCGGACCAGCGCGAATGCGTCCATCTGTTCCTTGGTCACCGTAACGCCCGTGGGATACTACCCGGGGTCGAGTTCGGCCCGGACCCGGAGCCCGGTTGCCGTCCGGACGTCGTCCCGGTGGTAAGCGTTCGGTCAAGGTGCGCCGTGAAAGGCGCCATTCCTCAGCGGGTGCGAATCCCGCCCGGCAACTGTCGTGTGTGGACGCCTCCCCGATTGTCAAGCCTTTCTGAGTCGCCTCGTTCTGCACCTCCTCAGCTCGCCCGAAGCGGCGGTGTCCGCGGTTGCCCAGGGCCGGTGTGCCGGGGTTGCCCGACCGGCGCGAGTGGCCGGTGTGGACCGCCGCCCAGATGCGTGCGGCCGGTCGAGTACCTCCTGGAGGCGGGCCCGGCTGTGACGGAGTCCGGATGTGCGCGCAGGCAGCAACGCGTTTCCGCCGGACTCTCAGCGCGGCCGCGTGCGGCGGCCGTCGATGTGCGTACGCATCGGCGACCGGCACGATGGTGTCGCGGGTCGCATCCAAGGAAGCAGGATCACGATGTCGAGAAACGGAATTCTGCACGCCCTGAAGGATGAGGAGAAATCGCTCAGGACTCAGCTCGTCGCGATACAACGTGCGATCGAGGCGATAGAAGGAGCGGATGCCCCTGCGCCCGCCGGGCGCGGCAAGAAGAAGGCGCTCAAGGTGGTCGCCAAGCGGAAGCGCACGATGACGGAGGAACAGCGCCAAGCGGTTGCTGACCGAATGCGGAAGTACTGGGCATCGCGGCGAGAGTCCAAGGCGCAGGCATGACGCGACCGCATCGGTTGTTCCCGCCGCCGGGTCGTTTCTGCAGGCTCGACGGGATGCGCTGGACTCCAATCGCCGAATTCGCATCGGGCGTTTCGTCGACCTTGACCGCGGCGATGTCGCCCGGAGCCACCGTGGCATCCCGTTGCGACCCAGGGCATCGTCCGAAACGTATAGCTCTATTTCGAGGTGACCGAGCAACAGCTCGCGATTCTGGTTCCGCGCGAAGCACCAACCGCGTGGCGAAGGCGACCTCGTCGGCGGGAGTCACGCAGGTGACCGTCCGGACACCATCGGCCTGCCGCAGCCCTACGTCAGCGATGTCGCCCGCCAGCGGTACCGGACCACTACCGTCGAGAACGCGCGGGAGTTCGCCGACTACTTCGGTTGCTCCATCGCGGATCTGTTCCCGCCATCCCGTAGATAATGATCCCGAGGTGACGAGGACCGATCTTCGAACCAAGCTCCTTGCCGACACGATTCTCGGCACCGACACGGCCTTCGATTTGATCGAGGAGATCGCCGCCATTCCCGGCGTCAAGTGGTCTCATGCGCCTTGTATCGGCCTGCGCGGCAGCATCGGCGGCGTTGTCGCGCCGACGGCCGAGCGGGTCCGCGGCGCGGATCCTGAGACGGAGGAACCGTTCGAGTCCCCCATGGACGGCCGGTCGCTGCGCTGGAAGGAAGAGGAACAGGCGTTGTGCCCCATCGCGATACGAGAATGGCACGCGAACAACGTCGACGACATGATGATCCTCGAGTGCATTCACACGGAGCCGTGGGACGCGGTATCCAAAGCATGGTGGGAGAGGTTTCCCGCTGCGCCCAAGAAACCGGTGGCATCCGCGCTCTGGCCCGTGCCCGTTGCCATGATCCCTTGGATGCTGATCATTCACGCTGCCGACGAGGCCCCGCTCGAAGGCGAGACCAGCGTCGAGCCTCACAAGACGCCGTACACCCTCGAGCAACTCATCACCACCGTCAAGGCGCTCCATGTCTGGCTGATCGAGACGACGCAAAGCCGACCAGCTCGGATCGACGAGCTCGAGGACCCGTAAGACATCGACGTGAACGGGATCACGTTGCCGAGTCGCCGGCGATGTCGACGACGCCGCGGTCTTCCGCCGCGACGCCGGACAGACCGACACGGTAGGACCCGACGGGTGCCTGCAAGTCCTCGCGGAGTTCCTCGAACACTGCCGGTCGATGCGCGCGCCCAAACGCGCCCGCGCGGTCGACATTCGCGTGACGCTGTCCACCCTCCACGGAGCCAAGGGGCTCGAGTTCGACGCGGTCGTCATCGGCGGCTTCGACACCGAGCACCTGCCGCACCGCGGTACACTCGCCTCCGCCGACGACAACGAGACCGCCGTGGAAGAAGAACGCCGGCTGGCGTATGTAGGCATGACACGCGCCCGCTCCGAGTTGTACCTGAGCGTGCCAGCCGTCACCGGCCACGGCGCACGGCAGCGCCCCACCGAGCCGTCGCCCTTCCTGACCGAAATCCCCGAGAACCTGAGAACGACGACGGACAACGCGGACATGTCCGCAGGGCCGCTTGGACCCGAAAGGCCGGTGTTCGCAGTCTGAATACCCACCGAAAGCGCCCGGGAACACTCCGCCACCGGCCTCACGGCACCCCCCGCTCGCTTTACAGATGAAGCCTTGCTGACGCTGCCCGGCTTCGAGCGGGCGGAGCGGCACGTGGAGCTGGCCGCCGGTCGCACGGCCAACGTCGACGTCGAGCTGCACGTCGGCGGGCTCTTCGAGGAGGTCACGGTGTCGGTGACCGGCACCGCCATCGACGCGCCTGCCATCAACATGCCCCACGCGGTAACCGGGGTCAGCCGCGAGACGCTGGAGCAGCAAGGAGCGACGCAGCTCGTCGACCTGTTCCGGAACCTGAACGTCAGTCACGGCGTGGTCGGCGAGCGCAGCAGTTGGTACAACTCGAACCAGCCTGCGACCTTGACCGAGACCGTGGCCAACGTCAACCTGCGGGGGCTGGGCGCCTCGCGGACCCTGGTGCTCGTCAACGGCCGGCGCCATGTGCCGGTGCCGGCGCGTCTGATCGGGAGTCGCTTCGTCGACGTGAACACCATCCCGTCCATCGCCGTCGGACGACTGGAGGTGCTGAAGGAGGGCGCGTCGGCCACGTACGGATCGCACGCCGTCGGCGGCGTCGCGAACTTCGTCACGCGCGGCGACTTCCGGGGCCTCGAGCTCAACGTCGCGCACGACTACTTCGACGGCGCGGGCGACACGACCGTCGCCGGCATCTGGGGCGGCCGGATCGGGGGCTCCAGCGCGGTCTTCTCCGCCGAGCGGGTCGGCCGGCAGGAGCTGCGGATGGAGGAGCGCCCCTGGACGCTGGACCGGCTGAGCAGCGTTTCCGCCCGGAGCCGCGCCGGCTGGTCGGTCCTGGGGAACCCCGGCACGTTCTCGCCCGGCGCACCCCTGCCGTGGGACGGCGACGTCTCCGATCCCCGCTGCGCCGACTTCGGGGGCCAGGACGAGGGCTGGACCTGCCGGTTCCGCTATGCGCCCTACGACAACCTGATCGAGCCCCAGCAGCATACCCGCGCCTTCGCCGAGCTGAACGGGCCGCTGAACGACCGCACCAACTACCACGTCGAGGGACTCTGGGCGGACGCCGCGATCCCGGGCTGGTACACGACCCCGTCGTACGGCCCGGTCTCCACCTCCAGCAGCACCCTCATGGAGGTGGCGACCGACCATCCGGGCCGGCAGGCGTTCTGCGACGCGTACGCCGGGCAGCCGAACGCCGATCCGACGGGCGCGTGCGCGGCGGAAACGCCCTGGTACTTCCACGGCCGGCCGTTCGGAAGCTCGGGGCCCGGGCGCCGTGTCCGCCGTGAGTCCCGCACCCAGCGGGTCGCCGCGTCGGTCGACGGCAACTTCATGGCCGGCGGGCGGGACGCCCATTGGGACGTCGGCATCAGCTACTCGCGGGCACGGGGCAACTTCAACGTGCCGGGGGTCTACAGGGACCGGATCTTCCGCGCCTTCCGCAGGTTCGGCGGTCCCGACTGCGGGGTCGCGGCCGTCGCGGACCGCACGTCGCCCGCCGGCATGCGGCTCGGGCCTCTCGACGGTGCGCTGGCGGGCCAGGGACCCTGCATGTACTACAACCCGTTCAGCAACGCGATCGAGTACTCCGACCAACCCGGATCGCGATTCCGGAGCACGCCCAATCCGGACTACGTTCCCGCCCTTCAGGACCCGGGCCAGGTCTCGTCGGCCGACGGCCCGTAGAGCGAGGGGACGGCGACGTCGTTGATCCGCAGGTAGACGCCGAGCTGCGCCCGGTGGTGGATCAGGTGGTTCAGGACGAAGCTGCGGAGCACGGCCACCTTCGGCAGCGAGAACAGCTTCGTGCCGTTGCTCAACAGCGTCCACGGCTTCATCAGCTCGGCGTCGCTCGCACCGGCGATCGCCGCGCGCGCCTCGGCGCACGTCCGGTCGAACGTCGCCACGAGCTCCGCGGTGCCCGCGGGCGGCGGCGGCCCCGGCATCGGCTTGCCGCCGGGCGTCGTGTCGAACTCGCCCTGGTTGACGGTCAGCGTGCCCCACGACGGAAGGTTGGCTATGTGCCCGGCCAGCACGCTCATCGAGAGGGACTTCGGGTGCGGCTTCCAGTCGAACTTGTCCTCCGGCACGCGCTCCAGTGTCTTGCGGACGCCGGCCATCTCCTGATCGAACTCCGGCAGCAGGCTCTCGCTGATCGCCATCTCGTCACTCCCCCATCGGATGCTCGCGGCCCAACCCGTCCGTTATCCGCTCCCCAGGCTGCCGCGCCCGGGCGGCTCAAGAGTCTACTAGCCGAGCGTGTACGTCACACTACGCGATAGCCATGACGTACGGCTCGCGAAGCACCTGGGCGCCGCGGCCGCCGAGCGCCTCTTCAACGCGACCTCGAGGAAGGCCGCGATCGCCGAGCTGCGCAGCATCCTCGAAGAGCACCTTGGCCGGTTGCCTGAAAAAAAAGCGGGATCACCTCAGCCGCGCCCGGCTTCGGAGTTTCCGTCAGTATAGGAATGATCCCATGGCGCACGCCGTCGACCGGATCGTCGTCGCCCTCCGCCTCGCGGCTGGTCTCGGCATCGCCGCGGCCGGCCTCGTCGCCGTGCTGCCGCATCCGACTGCCGGCCTGTGGATGGCGAGCATCGTGCTGAGCGAGGGTGGTTACTGGCTGGCGTTGCTCGCGTCGCCGCTCGTCGTCGACTTGCGGGCCTGGCGAGGGAGCGAGGACGGACACCCCGCCCCTCGCATTCTGGCCGCGACCGCGGCGCTCGCGGGCATCGTGCTGCTCCTCAGCCCGGTCGCAGGGGCCTACGCCGTCGCCCGCACGCTACCGGACCTGCTCGAAGCGCGCTTCGGGACGCCCGTGCGGGGGCCGCTCGCGGAACCGCCGCGGCCGGCGCCGGTCTCGCTGCCGGCGCTGCTCGCCGGAGTCAGCTCTGGCGAAGTCGTCGCCGAGGAGCACGTGTACGCGGTGCGGGAAGAAGACGACCTGCGCCTCGACCTCTACCGGCCGGTCCGTGCGGAGGGAGCCCTGCCGGTGGTCGTGATGATCCACGGCGGGGGCTGGTCGACCGGCGACAAACGGGACTTCCCGGCCCTCAACGACTACCTGGCGGCGCGCGGCTACGTCGTGGCCGCCATCGGCTACCGTCTCCTTCCCGACGCGCGGTTCCCGGCCGCCCAGGACGACGTTGCGGAAGCCATCCGCTATCTCGGCTCGCTGGCCGAGACGTACAACCTCGACCCAGACCGCATCGCCCTCGTCGGGCGTTCCGCCGGCGGCCAGATCGCGCTCCTCGCCGGGTACGCCGCCGGGAGCCCGGCGATTCGCGGCGTCGTCTCCTTCTACGCGCCGACCGCGCTCCGTTGGGGCTACGCGAACCCCGCCAAACCGGGCGTCATCGACTCAAGCGCGGTTCTCGACGCCTACCTCGGCGGCCCGCCCGCGACGCACGGCTCGCAGTACGACGCCGCGGAGCCGGCGCGCTTCGTGTCCGCGTCGACACCCCCCACGGTGTTCATCCAGGGGTTGCGCGACGAGCACGTCTCGCCGTTCCACGCCGAGTTCGTCAGCGCGCGCCTCCTCGAGGCCGGTGTCCCGCACGCGCTCGTCCGCCTGCCGTGGGCGACGCACGGCTGCGACTACCTGTTCCGGGGCCCCTGCGGGCAGGTAAGCACGTTCGCCGTCGAGTGGTTCCTCGACGCCGTCCTGCGGCGAGAACAGTAGGGTGTCGAGTCGCTCTTGCCGCGGGTGTCAACTCGCGAGCCGGTGAAAAATGCAGCCCTCGGCGAAGCAGCAGCTTGCCCAACCTGTGCCGGCAGCGCTGTCGGTCCGCGCGAGCGTCATCGCGGGCTCGGCACAGGTCGCGAACCGCTTCTTCGGCCGGCGTCGGCGCCCGTACCACCGTCAACAGGCTGGCCCGGTGCAATTCCGCCAGCTTCCGGGCATCTCGTCGATCGGTCTTGACCCGATCACCCGGTTTGCGGGGCACCAGCGCCGGCGCGATCACGTCGCAGCGGACCCGGTCCCGCTCGAGCTGCCGCTGCAACGCATACCCGCACGGCCCGGCCTCGTAGCAGCACGCGATGGGACCGGGTGCATCCTTTTCGAGCTTCCGCCGTAGACGGTTCACCGCCCGGACCTCATTCCGCACCGTCCAGATAGTCGGCTCGGCCGCGTCCGGCGCCAACACCGCGACCTGCAACTCAACGGGGGAGGTAGGCAACCCGATGAAAACCTGGTGCAGTTCCAAGCGCCACGACGCCGACGGCGACGTCTTCATCCACCAGCCCACGTCGCGATGGTCGAACCGAGCGGCATCGGCGACAACAACGTGACCGACATCGTGGTCGCACACAGGCCGGGCTCGCGCTCGTTCGTAATCAGCAGGTCAGCGGTTCGAGTCCGCTCGCCGGCTCCAGGCTTTCTCCTTATATTTCAGATACTTACGAGCGTACTCCGGGTTCTGATTCCGTGGCGTCTGCTCGCGTAGGGTGCATATAGGGTGCAGATCCCGATCCTCTGGCGTTCCAGCATGGGCCGGCTCCTTGCTTGCAGAGCGTAGTGACCCCAACATCGCCCGACCGATCATCAGGTCGAGGCGGCCGAGCAGAGGCGGCTCGACGCGGATGATCGGGATGGCACTCCTGGCCATGAGGGCGCCGTCGGCGTCCGTATCCTCGGCGGCCTCTCCCTCGTCAAGAAGCACGGTCCCGCCGTCGTCGAGGACGCCGCCACCAGCGCGATCGAACTCGGCGTGCCCACCTACCGTTTCCTGAAGCGCTACCTCGACCGCACCCCGTCGCGCCGCTGTCGTTGCGCCAAGTCGACCCCCTCATCCGCGCACTGACCGTCTACCGCGATCTGATCCAACGTAGAACAGGAGCCCCATCATGAATCTCGTCGAACTCGACCAAGCGCAGCGCAAGCTGCGCCTCTCCGGCATGGCCGACGTCCTCGAAACCCGCCTGCTCCAGGCCCAGACCGAACAGCTCGCCCCGCTCAACCTCGTCGCCGCGCTCGTCTCCGACGAGCTCCAGCACAGCGAGGACCGGCTGCTCGTCCGCCGACACAAGCAGACCCGATTCCGAGATCCCGACCGCTCGCTCGACGGCTTCGACTTCGCGTTCAACAAGAAGACCAACCGCGACCTCGTCTTCGAGCTCGCCATCGCACGCTTCATCGCCCAGCGCGATGACTTCACACCCGAGTGCCCGATAGAATCTCCCCAGTGAGTGTGACTTCGCACCTGATGCGGGGCACGCCGACCTCGCCATCACAATCACTGTGATGCGGGTTGGCGACGTACAACCGCGGGAATGATGGTGTCACCCGACCCAGCCTGGACACGCCGAGCGGCTCCGCAACGGATTCCCTCACCCCGATGTCGTGCCTGACGTAGTCAACGTTGGTACGGGGCCCGTCCTCGCGCCCGGCGGACGCGTCGTGATCCGCGACGCCGAGTGGGTGATCCGTCGCGTCGACCGCTCGCCAGACGGCGGGTACCAGCTCGTCTGCGACGGGGTCTCGGAGCTGGTCCGGGAGCGCGAGGCGATCTTCCTGACGACCCTCGAGCCGGACATCCAGGTGTTGGATCCTGCCGAGACGCGGCTCGTGCCGGACCCGTCGCCCGGCTTCGCGGACAGCCGCCTCTACCTGGAGAGCCAGCTCCGGCAGGCGGTACCGAACGATGAGCGCATCCACGTCGCCCAGGAGGCGGCGATGGATCCGGTGCCCTACCAGTTCGAACCGGCCCGACAGGCGCTGCGCCAGCCGCGGCAGCGGATCCTGATCGCCGACGCCGTGGGGCTGGGGAAGACGCTGGAGGCGGGCATCCTGGTCAGCGAGCTGATCGCCCGCGGCCGGGGCCGCCGGATCCTGGTGCTGGCCGTCAAGAGCATGTTGACGCAGTTCCAGAAAGAGTTCTGGAACCGGTTCACGATCCCGCTGACCAGGCTCGATTCGATCGGCATCCAGCGGGTGCGCAGCCGCATCCCGACCAGCCACAACCCGTTCCACTACTACGACAAGGCGATCATCTCCATCGACACCCTGAAGCAAGACGCCGAGTACCGCACCTACCTTGAGCAGGCCTACTGGGACGTCATCGTCATCGACGAGGCGCACAACGTCGCGGACCGCGGCGGGGGGAGCGCGCGCGGAGCCGCCTCGCATGGAAGAACGTCGCTGCGCAGCCGCCTGGCCCGCCTGCTCGCGCGCCGGTCCGACACGCTCATCATGCTCTCGGCGACGCCGCACGACGGCCGCGCGCGCAGCTTCGCGAGCCTGATGAACATGCTGGACGCGACGGCCATCGCGGACCCTGACAACTACACTCAGGGGGACTTCAGCGAGAAGGGGCTCGTCATCCGGCGCTTCAAGAAGGACATCCGGGACCAGGTTCGCGACGCCTTCCGCGAGCGGAAGATCGTCCGGCGCCGGTTTCCCGCATCGGAGGCGGAAGAGGCCGCCTACGAGGCGCTGCTCGCCGTGAAGATGGCGCCGTCCGGATCCGCGGCGACCAGTCCGGTGTCGAAGCGTCGCGACCTCTTCCTCGTCACGTTGGAGAAGGCGCTGTTCTCCAGCCCGGCCGCGTGCATCGCGAGTGTCGACAAGCGTATCCGCCGAAGAGAACGGGAGATCGACGCCGCGCCCAACGCGCAGGCAGCGGCGGAGGTCGAATCGTTACAGGTCCTGCGCAAGGCCCTCGCGGCAATCGGACCGGACGACTATGCGAAGTACCAGGCGCTGCTGGCCGCGATCCGCGACAAGAAGCCGTTCGACTGGAACGCGAGCGACCCGAGGGATCGTTTAGTCGTGTTCACCGAGCGAATCGAGACGCTGAAGTGGCTGCGCGATCGGCTCGCGAAGGACCTGCGGCTCGGCGACAGACAGGTCGAGAGCCTCCACGGCGGTCTGAGCGACATGGATCAGCAGCGCGTGGTCGAGGACTTCGGCAACGCGGCGCGCCCGCTGCGCCTGCTGATCTGCTCCGACGTCGCGTCGGAGGGGATCAACCTGCACTACCAGTGCCACCGGCTCATCCACTTCGACATGCCGTGGTCGCTGATGGTCTTCCAGCAGCGCAACGGGCGGGTGGACCGCTACGGGCAGGAGCGGACGCCGCACATCGTCTACCTGGTGACCGAGAGTGCGAACGAGACCATCCGCGGCGACACGCGCATCCTGGAGGTGCTGGCCGACAAGGACGAACGGGCCCACCGCAACATCGGCGATCCGTCCGCGTTCATGCGCGTCTACGACATCGAGGACGAAGAGGAGATCACGCGGGACGCCATCGCCGCCGGTGAACAGGCGGACCGCTTCGACGCGCGTCTCACCCCGGCGTCCAGCCAAGGAGACGACCTGCTGGCGCTGTTTCTCGGCACGAAGCCTCAAGGAGACGATCCGCCGGCCGAGACGCCGGAGCTGTCCCCGGTGCCGATGTCGCTGTTCGAGAGCGACATCGGCTACTGCGAAACGGCCCTGCACCGCCTGCGGGAAAAGGACCGTGCGTTGCGGTTCGAAACCGATGTGACCGGCAGCGTGCTGACCCTGGACGCACCGGACGATCTGCAGCGGCGCTATGGCTACTTCCCGCGGGAGGTGTTGCCGGAGAACGGCCGCTTCGCGCTGACCGCGGACCGGAACCGCATGCGCGACGCCATCGCCGAGAGCCGCCGCGACGAGACGACATGGCCGAAGTTGCACTACCTCTGGCGTCTGAACCCGGTGGTCGGCTGGCTGAACGACCGCATGCTCGCCGCGTTCGGCCGCCACGAGGCGCCGGTGCTGGCCGGCGTACCGAACCTGGCCGCGGACGAGACGGTATTCGTCCTCTCCGGACTCGTTCCGAATCGACGGAGCCACCCGCTGCTGTACGAGTGGATCGCCGTGGTGTACCGCGAGGCACGCTACGACACTCTGGTCCCGCTCCAGGAGCTGCTCGACCGCACCGGACTCGGACGCGAGGATATCGCGAACCGGGGCCGGCAAGCGGACATCGACACCCTCGCGCACCTGCTCCCGGACGCCGTGGCGAAGGCCCGCGGGTGGGCGGTCGCCCGCCGGCGCGAGTTCGAGGAGCGCATCAACGAGAAGCTGAACAGGGAGTTGAACGCGTTGGAAGAGCTGAAGACACGCCAGCTTCGCCAGCTCGAACTGCAGCTCGAACGATCCGACCAGGCAGAGACGTTCAAGCGCGCTCGGGAGGAGCGCGGCCGCCACGACATCGAGACGATCTTCGAGGAGTATTTCGAGTGGGTTCAGGAGACGATGACCACGGAGCCGCAGCCCTGGATCAAGGTGGTCTGCGTGATGACGGGCGAGCCGGCCGGTTCATGATATGAAGAGCGCGGGGAAGGACGCGAATCGCGGACGCGCGGCGAAGAAGAAGGCCGAAACCGCGGAGGCGGCGGCTCCCGGGCCGCGCGATGGCCGTAAGTTCGCCCGCGTGTTCATGTCCGGGCGCTCGCGGGCGGTGCGGCTGCCGAAGGAGTTCCGTTTCGACGTCGACCGCGTGGTCATTCGCCGTGAGGGCCGCCACGTCGTTCTGAGCCTCCCGTTCAAGGACTGGGAGGACTACTGGGAGAACGGCGCGCGCTTCACGGATGATTTCTACGAGGCGATGGAGGAGTTGGACAAGGAAGAGCTGCCGCTCGAAGAGAGGGAGCCGTTCGATTGAAGATCATGCTCGACACGGATACGTGCATCCATACGCGCAAGCGCTCGCCCGGCTTCGCGCCGCGGCTGTCGCTCGAACACTGCGGCGTCTCGGCCATCGTGGTGGGGGAACTAGAGTGGGGTGTATCGCGGTCGCGTCGTATCGAGGAGAACCAGGCCGCCCTGCGAGACTGGCTCGTATCCGTGCAGGTGGTCGAACTCGATACGCGCGTCGCACAAGAGTACGGTCGCCTGCGGGCGCACCTGCGCGCCATCGGCCAGCCCATCGGCCCCAACGACCTATGGATCGCCGCTCACGCCCTGGCCCGGGACGTGCCATTGATCACGCACAACCTGTCCGAGTTCCAGCGCGTGCCGGAACTGTCGGTCGAGACCTGGATGACGGCGTAGACCCATGCCCGCCGCGACGTCCGCCGCCTTCACCGGCATCCACAACGAGAACGAGTTCTACAGCCACCACTATCTGTCGGAGATCTTCAGCGGCGACATCCGGGCGACGGTGGACCGCTGGCGCGAATCCGCGGAAGCCGAAGGCGGACGGACGCCGCATGCCGCGCTGCGCGCCCTGGCCGGCAACTACGTGCGGTTCCGCCGCGACTTCGAGCGCGAGCGCCGTGGCGGACAACGGCTGAACCTGCAACACAACTGGTTCCGGCAGCTTCTCCCGGCGCTGGGCTACGAGTGGAATCCAGCGAATCACCCGCTCGACGACGGCGACGAGGTGCCCGTGCTCTGCGCTCTGGGCGGCAAGGCCGGCGCGCCCGCGCTCCTGACGCTCGGCGCGTACGACGCGGAGGCCGAGGGCGAGGACCCGCTCGCGCTCAAGCCGCACCGGCTGCAGTTCCACGGCGAGACGCCGCCGCCGGAGGCGCTGCTGCGGGAGACCTGGAACGACGTCATCACCCGCCGCGTCTTCGGCCAGGATCACCCGCCGCGCTGGCTGCTGGTGCTGTCGTTCAGCCGCGTCCTCCTCATCGAGCGCGGCAAGTGGACGCACAACCGACTGCTGCGCTTCGACCTCGACGAGATCCTCGGCCGCCGCGAGGAAGCCACGCTGAAGGCTGCCGCCGCGCTGCTGCATCGCGACTGCCTGCTGCCGCCGGACGGCCAGAGCCTGCTCGACCGCCTGGACGAGAACAGCCACAAGCACGCCTTCGCCGTCTCCGAGGACCTGAAGTACGCGCTACGCGAATCGATAGAGCTGATCGGCAACGAGGCCATCCGCTACCTGCGCGACGTGCTCAAGGACAAGCTGTACGAACGCACCGACGACGCGCTGGCCGGACAGCTCGGCCGGGAATGCCTGCGCTACATGTACCGGCTGCTGTTCCTCTTCTACATCGAGGCGCGTCCGGACCTCGGCTACGCGCCGCTCGATTCCGAGACCTACCGCAAGGGCTACAGCCTGGAACACCTGCGCGACCTGGAGCTGGTGCGTCTGACCAGCGAGGAATCGCTGGACGGCTACTACCTGCACCACGCCGTCCAGACGCTGTTCCGCCTGATCCGGGACGGCTTCGACGGCGCCCGGCGGGGCGGTACCACGGATCTGCTGGCGACGGCCGAAGGGACGCACCTGCAGCACGGCTTTCGCATCCGCGCCCTCGACAGCGCCCTGTTCCGGAAGAGTTCGACGCCGTTGCTCGACCGCGTGAAGCTGCGCAACCGCGTGCTGCAGCAGGTGATCCGACTAATGTCGCTCACCCGACCCGCGAAGGGTCGGCGCGGCCGGCGTGGGCGGATCTCCTACGCACAGCTCGGCATCAACCAGCTCGGCGCGGTCTACGAAGCGCTGCTCTCGTACCGCGGGTTCTTCGCCGAAGAGGACCTCTACGAGGTGAAGAAGGCGGGAGATCCCGACGACCCCCTCAAGAACGCCTGGTTCGTGCCGGCGCGCGATCTGGACGACTACACGGACGACGAACGCGTCTACGACAGGGACGACGAGGGCCGCCGAAAGCTCCGCGTCCACCCCCGGGGCCGATTCATCTACCGACTCGCGGGCCGCGACCGGCAGAAATCGGCGAGCTACTACACGCCGGAGTCGCTCACGCGGTGCGTCGTCAAGTACTCCCTGCGCGAGCTGATCCCGGACGACATGCCGGCCGACCGCATCCTCGACCTCACCGTCTGCGAGCCTGCCATGGGCTCGGCCGCGTTCCTGAACGAGGCAGTGAACCAGCTCGCGGAGAAGTACCTGGAGCGCAAGCAGCGCGAGCTGGGCAAACGGATTCCGCATGCGGAGTACGCGGACGAGCTGCAACAGGTGAAGCACTACATCGCCGACCGGAACGTCTACGGGGTGGACATCAATCCCGTCGCCCGCGAGCTCGCCGAAGTCTCGCTGTGGCTCAACTGCATCAATCGCGGCGGGCACGTCCCGTGGTTCGGCTATCAGCTCGTCTGCGGCAACTCGCTGGTCGGCGCGCGGCGGCAGGTGTTCCGGACGACGATGCTGGGCAAGCACAACCGCAAGCCCGAACTGTGGTTCAACCATGCCCCGGAGCGGGTCGCGCCGCCGGCCGGGCCGGAGGGCGGACAGGAAAGCGACCCCGCGGCGGGAGAGGCGCGCACCCACGCCGCGCTGCGGCCCGCCGGGAGCGTCTATCACTTCCTGCTGCCGGACCCCGGCATGGTCGCCTACGGCGACGAGGCGGCCAAGGCCTTGGAACCTGAGAGCCTCGGGCGGATCCGGAAATGGCGCGAGACCTTCTTCAAGCCGTTCGCCGACGAACAGATCGCCGAGCTCGAAGCGCTGTCGGACCGCGTCGACGCGCTCTGGACGCTGCACGCCGAACAGCTCGCGCGCGATCACCGGGAGACGGAGGACACCCTGCCCGTGTGGGGCCGGCGCGGTGCCGAGGAAGAGCACCGCACCTCGAACAGCTGGAAAGATCGCATCCGCGCCCAGGGCGTCTTCAGCGCCGACACGCGCACGGCGAGCCCCTACCGCCGGCTGAAGCTCGTGATGGATTACTGGTGTGCGCTGTGGTTCTGGCCGATCCGGGAGGCCAGCCGGCTGCCGGACCGCGACGAGTTCCTCAACGATATCTCCCTGGTGCTGACCGGCTCCGTCTACCAGCCCGGCGTCGGTCCCAACCAGACCGCCGACCTGTTCGGCGCTGAGTACGCGGAGCATGCCGACGAGATCGCGAGACGCATCGCCAACGAGATCGGCATGCTCGACCTCGACAAGCTGTTCGAGCAGTTCCCGCGGCTCAGGTTCGTCGACGACCTCGCGCAACGGCACCGGTTCCACCATTGGGAGCTGGCTTTCGCCGACCTGTTCTACCGGGAGCGGCCGGACGGTTCGGTGCGGGGTGGGTTCGATCTCTTGCTGGGGAATCCGCCGTGGATCAAGGTGGAGTGGGAAGAGGGCGCTGTGCTGGGGGACTACAACCCGCTGCTCGTATTGCGGCGGCTGTCGGCAAGGAAGATTGCGGCGTTACGGAGGGAGACATTCGCGCACGGGTCAAGCGCAGCCGGTGTACCGCCAGCGTCCGGCGCTGACGCGACGCAGGACTCGGCGGCCGCCGACATGCCGCACGACCTCGCGGCAACGGGCACGGCGCAGGCTTCGCCAACGAGTGACGACGCGTCCCGAACCCCGGCGGCTCGTGCGGTCCCGCAGCAGTCGTCAGTGCGCCGAAGCCTACTGGACGTCTGGCTAACCGAGTTCGAGCAGGCCGAGGCGACGCAGCGTTTCCTGAACGCGCGGCAGAACTATCCGTTGCTGCACCGGCAGCAGACGAATCTGTACAAGTGCTTCCTGCCCCAAGCGTGGATGATCACGAACCGGGTCGGCGTGGTCGCCTTCCTACACCCCGAGGGCGTGTATACCGATCCGAAGGGCGGCGGATTCCGAGAGGCCCTGTACCCGCGGCTCCGAGCGCACTTTCAATTCCAGAACGAGAAGAAACTGTTCGCCGAGATCGACCATCACCGACCGTTCAGCGTCAATGTTCACGGCCGCCCGCGTGCGGTTCCCCGTTTCACGCACATCGCCAACCTCTTCGCGCCTGCGACCGTGGACGCCTGCCTCGACCACGACGGCCGCGGCGTTGTTCCCGGCCTCAAGGACGACAACCACGATTGGAACACCGCCGGACATGCCGATCGCGTTGTCACTGTCACCTTCGACGGACTCGACAGCTTCGCCAAGCTGAGCGACCAGCTTGGCACCTCTCCCATGAGGGCTCGGCTGCCCGCCCTGCACGCCACGACCTTGCTGCACGTGCTGCGGAAGTTCACCGCCTGGCCGAGGCGACTCGGCGATCTCAACGACGAGTTCTACGTCACCGGCCAATGGCACGAGACGATGTCGCAGCGCGACGGCACCATCCGCCGCGAGACCCGTTTCCCGAGCCGTTCCGCGGAGCTCGTTCTCTCCGGGCCCCACTTCTTCGTTGGCAACCCGTTCAACAAGACACCGCGAAGCGCATGCACGCAGAACAGCCACTACGACGTGCTGGATCTCACTGCGCTGCCGAACGACTACCTGCCACGCACGAACTACTCGCCCGCCTGTGAGGTTGCCGAGTACCGTCGACGCACGCCGATCGTGCCATGGCAGGCGTCCCGAGAAAGCGCCCCCGGGAGAGTGACGGACTACTACCGCGTGGTGAACCGCCGGATGGTAGATCCCACGGCGGAGCGAACCCTGATCACCGCGCTGCTGCCCAAGGAGGTCTCGCACATCGAAGCGATCGGCGGCACGGCCTTCCGCGAAATCGGCACGTGCCTTGATTTCTCTGCCCTGTCGATGTCGGTCGTCCTCGACTTCGTCGTCAAGAGCACCGGCACTGCAGACCTCCGATATTCGTGGCTCAGTCGCCTCCCGGTCCTAACCGACGACTGCCATCCCCGCCTGCGTAGCGCCCTGCGCCTGCGCGCGCTCCGCCTCTGCGGTCTCACCGTCCCCTACGCCGACCTCTGGCGCGACGCCTGCCGAGCGGACCTGCCCGGCGCCGGCACTCCCTGCCTCGACGCGTTCCGCGATGACGCCTGGACCCGGTGCGACCCCCGCCTGCCGGACGACTTCCATGCTCTGCCGCCTGAGTGGCACCCCCGAGTCCCCCTGCGCACGGACTACGCCCGCCGCCAAGCGCTCGTCGAGATCGACGTACTTGCCGCCATCGCTCTGGGCTTGACCCTCAAGGAGTTGCTTACGCTCTACCGCGTCCAATTCCCCGTCATGCGCCAGTACGACGCCGACACCTGGTACGACGGGTACGACGCCAACGGCCGTATCGTGTTCACGGTTTCCAAGGGACTTCCAGGCGTCGGGCTTCCTCGAAGAGCCATTCCCGGAGACCAGACCTGCGGCTTGCGAACTCCGAAATCAGAACAGAAGGGTGTCGAACTCGGCTGGGAGGACGTACGCTACCTGATGCACGGCATCATCACTCGCCGAGTGACGAACGATACGCTTCCTCACGGTCCTCGGGAGCATCAGATCGAATATCATGCACCGTTCGACTGTTGCGACAGAGAGCGAGACTACCGGACAGCGTGGAGAGCGTTCACGAACCGATGACCGGCATCTAGCTGGAAAACCACAGGCACAGCCTTTGACCCGTGAAGGAGGTTACGCAAGCAAATCATGGCCATACCCGAACAGATCTTGTCGTCGTGGTCGGCCTTGGGTGCACAGCACGGCTCTGCCACTACATACACCTCCATCAAGACAGCATTGGAGTCCCATGCGTGGCCAGATGGCATGCGCTATCGTGTGTATCTGCAAGGCTCTTACGCCAACCATACGAACATTCGTGGAGACAGCGACGTTGACATCGTATTTGAGGGCATCAGCACCTTTTACCACAACGTGCCTGACACACTACGGCTACAATATGGCGTGAGTGTTCCAGCACGGTACTCTTGGGACCACTTTCGACATGAAGTCAAGGAAGCACTCCAGGACTACTACGGCTCCTCGTCCGTAGTTGACGGCAACAAATGCCTAAGTGTGGCCGGGAAGGGAAACCACCTGAAAGCCGATGTAATCCCATGCAATACATACCGAAGCTACCAGGACCCGTGGAACTATGCAGAAGGCATCGTTTTCTGGACTCGCTCCGGCGTTCGCGTGGTTAATTTCCCCAAACTACACAGGGAAAACGGCGTGCGGAAGAATGAAGCCTGCTCCATGCGCTACAAGCCAAGTATCCGGATGTTTAAGAACGCGAGAAACAGGTGCAAGAGTAGTTTCCCGTCCTACTTCCTGGAGTGCTTACTCTGCAATGTTCCTAACACTTGTCTTGAGAGGACTCTTGCCAGCTCATACTATCGGGTTGTGCAGTACCTGGTTGGCGTCAGGGATGCTGACACACTTTCCACTTTCGTCTGTCAGAACGACCAGCAAGAGTTGTTCGGCGCCAACCCTTATCAGGCCGACTTAGAATCCGCCGGCCGCGTTATACGCAACCTGACTGACTTGTGGAACCAGTGGTCGTGAGCATGCCCTTTTACATTCTATCGCTCGACGGCGGCGGATCGTTGGGGATCTATACACTGGGCGTCTTGACCGAGATCCGCCGAATGCTCGGAACACCTTTACACGAAGCATTCGATCTTGTATACGGGACCAGTACTGGATCGATCATAGGGACATTGCTCGCATTAGGTCAGGATGTTGACGAGATTCAAGGCCACTACCTCAATGTCGTCCAGGATGTCATGAAGCGTATGGGCCGACGAGCGAAATCGAGAGCACTGTATCGACATGCGAGGCGAGTCTACGGAGACAGGAGATTCGACGATTTCGTGATGAGGGTCGGCGTTGTTGCAACGCATTTGGAGTACAACAGACCGATGGTGTTCAAGACCGACGTGGGTCAAGCACACGGGAGCCGGGGTAGTTTTGAACCGGGCTTCGGATGTCGAATAGCGGATGCGGTAGTAGCATCCTGCGCGGCGTTCCCATTCTTTTCGGCAAGGTCGCTGACGACACCAAATCATGGCGTTCGCGAGGTTGTCGATGGGGGATTCGTGGCAAACAACCCGACACTATTCGCTTTGGCGGACGCATTGGGGCCGCTGAGCGTGGCGAGGGAGGATATTCGCGTTCTGAGCCTGGGAACCGGCAACTACCCAGAAAAGGGAAGGCTACTGAAGAAGGCATTTTCGTTCTTTGGCACCACAAGTACAGTGATGACCCTATTGAAGACGAGCTCCAATTCAATTGAGACCGTGCGGCGCTTACTTTTTGATGATATATACACCCTGAGGATAGACGAGTCGTTTACGGACAAGAGATACAAGACAGACTTTCTAGAATCGGATCCAGAGACTCTGCGAAAGATCTTTCAGCTTGGAAGAGAGTCGTTCGGAAGAAGAGAAGGCGAATTACACAGGTTCTGGGAGAGGTGACATGGACACTCAGAATGTACTCGTCCGCAAGGCGGAATGCACACTTTGGTTTCGCAACGAGGAAGTGCGTCTCAACTTTCGGGTATCCAGAATATTTCTGGAATGGAGGACTCATGACAACGCTCACAATCGAATTGCCCGACGAGTTGGCGGAAGAGGCGAGAACCAGGCGGTTGCTCGCGCCGAGTGCCATCGAGGCCATGATTCGCGACGCGCTGCGCCGGGGTTCCGTGGCGGATCTCTTCGAGGCGGCGGACAAGCTGCCTGCTGCCGAGTTTCCGACCATGACGCTGGCGGAAATTCAGGAAGGGGTGAACGCAGTACGTCTGGAGAGACGGCGACGTGCGTCTAGATTCCTTGACCGGCCGGCATCTTTACAGATGAGTCCCGGCACGAAGCGGTTCCTTCTCTACGACAGACTGACCGGGCGGCGGGTGACTTGCTACGTCGGCGATTTGGTGTCATGGGAGGGACTCAGAAACGTGTTCGGCGAGCGCGTGGCGGTCGCCGGCGCGATCCGTTCGCGGCGGTCCGGAGAGCGGGCATCTATCGACGTGTCGTCGTACTACGTCTTCCCGCGCGAAGACGAACTCCCTTCCGCAGACGAAGTGCGCGGCCTGCTCAAGAACGTCGACGCCCCGTCGATCATCGACAAGCCGAACATCGAGTCGTCGCTCCCTCCGTTCGAAAGCGACGAAGGAGAAGACTCCTGATCCCCGCCGTCGTCGCCGATGAGGTCACCGGCGCGCTTCGCGACTTCCTCGCCACCGGGTTCGGGCCGTCCAACCCCGCACTCGCGCAAGTCGTCAACGAGTTCCTGGCCGATGCCGAGAACCTCGCGAAGGGTCCGTACCTCTCCGTCGCGCTGCCGTTCCAGCAGGCACCGGACGGTGGCGAACCGTTTCCGGAGGTACCACTCGGGTTCACGCCGTACCGCCATCAGCGAACCGCGTTCTCGCGTCTGGCCGCCAGCGCCGGTCGGTCGACGGTCGTCGCCACGGGTACCGGCTCGGGCAAGACGGAGTGCTTCCTTTACCCTATCCTGGACCACTGCCGGGAGCGGGCCGGAACGCCGGAAATCAAGGCCATCATCATCTACCCGATGAACGCGCTGGCCGCGGACCAAGCGCGGCGAATCGCGGAGATCATCGACCGAACGCCCGCCCTGCGCGGGAAGGTGACCGCGGGGGTCTTCGTCGGCCGCGACAACCAGCCGCAACGGTCGGCCCACAAGGCGATGGGCCGGGACCACGTCATCACGGACCGCGACACGCTACGCGAGCATCCGCCGGACATCCTGCTGACGAACTACAAGATGCTGGACTACCTGCTGGTCCGGCCGTTCGACTTCCGGCTCTGGCGCTGCAACGAACCGAACACCCTGCGTTACCTGGTGGTCGACGAGCTGCACACGTTCGACGGCGCCCAGGGAACCGACCTTGCGTGCCTCATCCGCCGCCTTCGGGTACGGCTGGGCGTTGCGAGCGAGAAGCTGATCTGCGCCGGGTCCTCAGCCACCCTCGGTGACGGGGCTGACGAGACGGAACTGCTCGACTACGTGTCGCGGATCTTCGGCCAGCGGTTCGAGCCGGGGGCAATCGTCGGCGAGACCAGACAGAGCATCGATGCGTTTCTCGGCGATGCGGTCATCAGCCGCCACCTGCATCCGGTCGACGATCTGGCGACCCGCGTGGACCCGACGCGATACTCGACACCCGAGACCTATGTCCGGGAACAGCACGAGCTCTTCTTCGGCGCGCCCATCGAGGGCGACTTCGCTTCCGGCGCGTGGCGCCTGGCGCTCGCGGATCGCCTGCGGGAACACTCGGCATTCGTGAATCTCCTCCGGGTGCTCGAAAGGCACCCTACACCGATGTCGGCGATCGTCGCGCGGCTCCGCCACAGCCTCCCGGTGGCGAGCGATGACGAAGCGTTGGGTGTGCTGAACGGGCTCTGCGCCCTGATCTCCGTCGCGCGCCGGCACGAGGAGACTGGCGACGGCGGCAAGTTGCGGCCGTTTCTCCAGGTCGGCTTGCATCTGTGGGTGCGCGAGCTCCGGCGCATGGTGTGCAGCCTGCACGAGGAGGCGACCGAGGGGTCGGCCGAGGAATCGGCGGATCGGCGGGCGGGCGGGATGGACGATGTGGCGGACCGCGCGGCGGGACGGGAACACGAGACCAGCCCGCCGACCAAGTCACCGAGAGCAGTGAACGGGGCAATGGTACCGCGCCGGCTGCGTTTCTTCGACGATCTCAAACCGGACGAGCCGTCGATCCATCTGCCGCTCATCCAGTGCCGCGAGTGTCACGTCACCGGCTGGGGCGCCGTCAAGCGTGCCGCGGAACTGCGGCTCGAAAGAGACCTGCGGGTCTTCTACAACCGGTTCTTCCTCCGGGACGTCGACGTGGTGTACCTCTTCCCCGCCGACGCGCCGCGAGGAGTCCGCGGCTTCGACGTCGGCGTCTGCGGAACCTGCGGCATGGTCCTGCCCGCAGACGCTGCGGCGTGCAACGGGTGTCAGTCAGATCGCCTCGTCCGCGTCTTCCGGCCCGACTCGGTCGAGCCCCGAGGCCGTGGCAAGTCCCGATCGATGCGGCTGAGCCGGGATTGTCCGTACTGCGGGGCGCGAGAGGGCCTGATCATCGTAGGCGCGCGGGCCGCGAGCCTGCTGAGCGTTGCGCTCGGACAGGCCCAGGGATCGCGGTACAACGACGACCGCAAGGTGATCGCCTTCTCGGACAACGTCCAGGACGCAGCGCACCGCGCCGGGTTCTTCGCGGCGCGGACCGCCGGCGTCGGCGTCCGCTCGGCGGTCGCGCAGGTCGTCGAACGCAACGACGGCATCGCGCTGGACGATCTCCCCGCGCAGGTGGAGACGTGGTGGCGTGACACGGCGGTCAACCCTGACGCTTTCGACACCGAGCGGTTCGTCAGCGAGTTCATCGCCCCCGACCGATTGTGGCTGCGCGATTTCGTGACGCTGCGAGATGAGGGCCGGTTGCCGGCCGGCTCCCGGCTGCCGGCGCTCGTCGCGCAACGGCTCCGCTGGGACACCCTGGCCGAGCTCGGCTACCGGTCGACCATCGGCCGCACCCTGGAACGGACGCGCGCCGCGGCGGTCGGCGTGGACCCCGAGACCCTGGAGCGGGGGTGTCGCGACGCCCACCTGCGCATCCGGGAGCAGTTCGGGGCGCTACGCGATCTGGAGCCGGCGGTGGTGCGTGCCCTGGCCCTCGGCATCCTGCGGCGCATGAAGGATCGCGGCGCCATCCGGAGCGACGTCACGAGCGCGTGGCTGGCGAAGGGCGCCAGGTTCTGGTGGTTGAATGCCAATCTCGCATTGCAGGATTTCGGGCGGCGGTCGGCGCGGCCCATCTTCCCGGTCGACGGGAGCGGCAATGGCGAAAGTCTCGAATCGCTGGTTTCGGGGTCCGGTGCGCGGAAGTCGTGGTACCAGGTATGGGTCGAGAAAGTCCTCACGCCTGTCGATCCGTTCGCCGCGACGCACGACGCACCGGAGGTCCTTCTGGCATTGCTCCAGGCACTTGAGGACGCAGGCCTCGTATGCCGCCTGGAGGCTGGGCGGGAGAGCCGCGCCTGGGCGCTCGACCCGGCGCGCTTCTACGCAACTGCGCGCACCGCGGTGATGCACTGCGCCGGATCGAACCGCACCCTCGTCGTGCCCGAACAGGAGGCGGACCTGTGGCCGGGCGTACCCTGCCTGGACCTCGGCGTGCAGGCTGTCTACGAGCGGCACGCCGTGGAGGCTCCGACCTGGTTCGGGCACCTGTATCGCGAGACGCGTATCCGGCGCCTGATCGCGGCCGAGCACACCGCGCTGCTCACCCGCGACGAGCGCGACCGGCTGCAGCAGCGCTTCTCCGCTCCGAACCCGCGACCGTGGGAGCCGAACCTGCTGTCGGCGACGCCCACCCTGGAGCTCGGCATCGACGTCGGCGACCTCTCCACGGTGGTTCTCTGCTCGGTGCCGCCCGGCCAGGCGAACTACCTGCAGCGCATCGGGCGCGCCGGCCGCCGCGACGGCAACGCGTTCACCGCCACCGTGGCGACGGGCCAGCCCCACGACCTCTACTTCTACGCCGAGCCGCTGGCGATGCTCGCTGGCCGCATCGAGCCGCCCGGCGTCTTCCTGAATGCGCCGGCCGTGCTCGAACGCCAGCTCACCGCCTTCTGTCTCGACGGCTGGGCCGCGACCGGCCTGCCGGACGACGCGGCGCCGCGGACCATCCGGCACGTACTCGACAACGTGGAGCAGGGCAGGCTGACCGGTTTTCCCTATCCGTTCCTGGACTTCGTGCAGCGCCGCGGCGGCGAGCTGCTGGAGGCGTTCTTCGACGCGCTGGCGGGCGAGTTGTCCGATGCGTCCCGGGATTACCTGACCACGTTTCTCCACGGCGACGACGAGTCGCGGCTGTCGCTACGGTTCCGGCTGGTGAACCGCTTCCTCGAGATGGCGAAAGAGCGCAAGGCCCTGCGCGCCGACGTCGACGCGCTCGGGCGGCGCATCCAGGCCAGAAAGCGTGCACCCGAAGACGAATCGACGACGAAGGAGATTAGGCGACTCACGCGGGAGCGCGGGGACCTGCAGGGACTCCTGCGCAAGCTGAACGGGCGCGAGACCTTCAGCTTCCTCACCGATGAGGGACTCATCCCGAACTACGCCTTCCCCGAGGCCGGGGTGACGCTGAAGTCGGTGATCTACCGGTCGCGTGAGCAGCACCAGGAAGATGCCGGCCCCGACGAACAAGGCGACGAGCGCAACGTCTACGAGTACGTGCGGCCGGCCGCCTCGGCGCTCAGCGAGCTCGCCCCCGAGAACGAGTTCTACGCCGGCGGGAACCGCGTGAGCGTCGATCGCATCGATCTGCGCATGTCACCGATCGAGACGTGGCGGCTCTGCCCCTCGTGCGACCACTGCGCCCGGGTCGACACCAAGGACGACCACGTCGCCTGCCCGCGCTGCGGCGACGTCATGTGGTCGGACTCGGGCCAGCGCCGCGAGATGCTGCCGCTGCGGATGGTGCACGCCGCAACGCCGGACCGGCGCGCCCGCATCCTGGACGAGCGCGACGACCGGGAACCGCTGTTCCATACGCGTCAGCTCGCCGCGGACTTCGAACCTTCGGCCGTCAAGCGTGCTTACGCCATGACGGGATCGGATGCACCGTTCGGCTTCGAGTACATCGAGTCGGCGACGTTCCGCGAGATGAACTTCGGGCGCCTGGGGAGCGGCGGGCAGCCGACGGCTTTCGCCGGGTTGGCGCTGCCGCGCGACGGATTCCGCGTCTGCCGGCGTTGCGGCACGGTGCAGAAGAGCGGCGACGACGATGATCACATGTCGACCTGCAGCGCCCGCAACGCAAAGCAGAAGGCCGACATCGCCGACTGCCTCTACCTGTACCGCGAATTCCGCTCCGAGGCGGTGCAGATGCTCCTCCCGGTGCTCGACACGCCGGGGTCGGAGCGCCGCATCAGCTCCTTCGTCGCGGCGCTGGAGCTCGGTCTCCGACACCACTTCAGCGGACGCATCGACCATCTTCGAGCCACGACCCGCCGGAGCCCCCGGCAGCCGGGTACGACAGGCAACTCGGTGGGAGAAGCGCCGGACGACGGCGGTAGCATCGCCCACCAGTACCTGCTGCTCTACGACACCGTGCCGAGCGGCACGGGCTACCTCAAGGAGCTGATGACACAGCCGGAGAAGCTGCTGTCTGTCTTCGAGAAGGCGCGCGACGCGCTGAAGTCCTGCGTCTGCAACCAGGATCCGCTGAAGGACGGCTGCTACCGCTGCGTGTTCGCCTACCGCCGCAGCCGCGAGATGGCCGAGACCTCCAGGGACACCGCCATCGAGATGCTCGGCCGCATCCTGACCCACAAGGACGAGCTGGAGGAGGTGCCGAGCCTGGGCGGACTCACCATCAATGCCACGTTCGACAGCGAGCTCGAGGTGCGCTTCGTCGAGGCGCTACGCCGAGTCGAGGTCGACGGCGCGCGGGCCGTGGCGGTGCGCGCGGACCTCGTGCGCGGCAAGCTCGGCTACGTGCTGAAGGTCGGCGACCACACCCACTACATGGAGACGCAGGCCGATCTGGGCGCCTCCGATGGCATCGTCGAGCCCAGCCGCCCGGATTTCCTGATCCGCCCCGCCCGCCCCGCGCCCGGCCGGCCGCCGGTGGCGGTCTTCACGGACGGTTTCGAGTTCCATCGTGACACGACGGACGCCGACTCGCTCAAGCGCATGGCCCTGGTCCGGGCCGGATTTCTCGTCTGGTCGCTCACGTGGCACGACCTGGAGTTCGTCTTCCGCAAGGCGACGGACGTTCCCGACCTTCTCGCCGGCGCGAAGGCCAGCGACGACATGGCGCCCCTGCAGCTGAAGCTGGACGCCCGCTGGGGTACGGCGGGGCTGCGATCCCGGCTCGCCGAACCGACGTTGATGCTGCTGGTGAACTACTTGCGGGCGCCGGAGCCAGCCCGTTGGAAGCAGGCCGTGTTCACGGCGCTGTTCGACCTGTACGATCGGCAAACGATGTTGAGTGGCGCGCTACGCGCCAGTTTCGACCGTGCGACGGCGGAAGCGCTGCCCGGCCAAGTACGTGAGGCGTTGGACGACCTGCCGCCACCGGTCGCCGTGGCCGGCACCGGAAGCTGGACCGGAACCGCGCCGATGTTCTTCGACCTGTTCGCGGCGTTCCCACTGGCCACCGTCGAGCAGGGAGACCCCGACGCCGCAGCGATCGTCGTGCACCTCCATGACGACAAGGCGAGCCGGGAGAGCGACGGCTACCGGCGCGTGTGGAACGGCGTGCTGCGCCTCTTCACCCTGCTCCAGTTCCTCCCCGATTCGTGGTGGACGTCGCGTGTCGGCGTAGAGCGGGGAATCTATCCGGAGTTCCAACCGGTACCCGAGGCCCTAGCCGCGGCCGAACCCGCGGCAGGACTATCCGCAGAGGACTGGAAGAATGCGGTCGAACTCGCGGCTCCCGAAGTGCACCTCCTGTTAGGGGAGCTATCCACACGCGGCGCGCCTGTGCCAGAGGTCGGCTACGAACTGCTCGACACACGCGGCGCCGTACTTGCAGAGGCCGAGCTCGGCTGGCCGGCGCACGAAGTTGCGGTCTTGCTTCCGGGTCAGGAGGTGCACGTCGCTGAGTTTCAGCGCGCAGGGTGGCGGATCTTCACATCCAGCGCCAGCGATCTTGCGGAGGCAGTCGCGAAAGCGTTTCCCGGACAAGGGATATAGATAGTGCCAGCCAGAAAACCCCCGTTTCGAGCGGAATTCTGAGACGAGTTCATTGATCGTGGACATGTTTTCGGGGGGCGAATCCGATCGCGAGGGAGGCAGTCCGGCGAGCTGCGGGCAGCGAAGAGCAGAAGATCAGCCCGGATGCCCTATTCCAAGGACACTAACACCCTGCCGTCTTGCGACGGCTCGCGACCCGGTGGTCTTGCAAGAACCGGCTGAGTCAGGCGACGCGTTGTCGTCGTTTGCGCTCCTGCTTCTGCAGAAGCAACCCGATGCGATGCAGGTTGGCCGCCAGCACCGACAAGGCAACCGTGCGCGCAAACCCATCCGCGCCATGGCTTCGAACACGGTCGAGTCCGCGATGCTCCAATCCATTGATGGCAGACTCGACCGCCGGGTGCGCACGCCGCGCCGCCACAAAAGATTCTTCGGCTTCCCGCTCCTGGTTGGCCTTCGAAAGATATCCTTTGCCCGGCAACGCGTTGACATCAAGCAGCCCATCGAGCCGGACCCGGTTGGCAGGACTGTGAAAGCCCCGGTCGAAACTGCACGCCCGCAACTCCGGATACAGTGCCTGCGCTTCCTGCACCATCGGCACCGCCACGTCCACGTCCTCGCCCTCCCATAGAATCTTGTGGTGAAGGATGAATTGATACTGATCCTCGATAAGAGCGACAGGAACCCCGAGTTCAACCGGCGTGCCCGCCTTGCCTTTCGAAATCCACCGCGTGTGCTCCTCGAAGATCGAAAAGACCTTCTCCTCGTGAGGAATCGTCTCGTCACGCAGAAGCCGCCGCTCCACCTGGTCAATCTGGCGCCGGCCGTGAGCGACAAAGCCGGCGATGGAGCGACAGGTGAATTCGGCCGCGCCCTGCTCCCGCAACGCGTCCAGCGTCGAATCTGCCCGCTCCACCAGCGCCCGGCAGCGCTCCACATACGCCTCCACCCGCTCCGGATGCCGCTTCGCCCGCCGTGTCGAGCGCACCTTGTTGAACAGCTTCCTGACCTCTCGGGTCAGATGGCGCCACTGACGCCAACCATGCATCCCGTATTTTTCAGCCGCCCGCCCAGTCTCCCGCACCAGACAACGCACGGCGTCCCACAACAGGTTGACGTCCGTCGGATAATGCGCGTCGGTTTCGACCACGAACGAATCACACCGCCCGCGCAATGGCTCGCCAGGCTTTTTTTTAGCGACCTTGTGACCGCTCTCCACCACCAGGCGCCCCACCGCTGACAACAACTCCGGCGTCAACAACGACACGTTGTCCACCACGGTCTGGTACTCGTAGTGCGTCTTGTCGCCGAAGTCACTGTGGCCCAGGAACGCGCGTATCGTATCGTGATGGTTCGTCAATTCATGAAGACGGTCGAAGTCGCAGCCCAGCCCCTGCTTCAAGACTCCCAGCACCAGGACCTGCCACAGGTCCATTCCCGGCCGCCCGACCGTGCGGTCCGCCTCCGGCAGAATATGCTCGTCCAGCAGCGCATACAACTGCTCGCGCGACACCTCGTCACACCAGATGTGTTGAAGCCCCTTCAACACCGCGGGAATATCGTCCCGCGACTTCGGGTTGATCCAGACCTTGTCGATGGCTACCTCACCGAGCTGGAGCTGCGACCTGTGAACTTCTCTCATGATGTCAATGTCGCGAAGATGTGCCCGAAGTGGACCGATTCTCGGAAAACTACTCCCAAGAATACGACATCCCGACGATCTCCGCCACTTGAAATCCGACAGAGCTCCCGTAGAATCAATCACTTACGGGGTTTTCTGGCGGACACTAGATAGGGCCCGATCCATGCGTCCGCCCCGTTGAAGCCGTTGAAGACGTGCTTGTAGGCCGGTGTATTCAGGACACTGCGAGGAGTTCGAGCCCCGCGATGTCGCTGAAGTCACCGGGGTTGTGGGTGACCAGCGGCAAGCCATGGTTTCTGGCCGTTGCGGCAATCCACGCATCGTCGACGGCGATGGGCTGCGCGCGGCGTTCGCAACGAATGGCTCCCCACTCCCGGCAGATGCCAAGACTAAATGGGATCACGACATAGGTCTCTACGGTCTCCCTCAGTTTGGTCAGTCTCTCTTGCCCCCACCCGGCACGATACGCACCCTCATAGAGTTCCCCGACGGTCATGAAGGAAATAGCGAGTCTGTGTCCTTCCAGGCGTGGACGATATAGCTCCGCGAGCGAGTGCCCCCTCATCAGGAATGACACGACATTGGTGTCCAAGACGAGGGTGTTCATCGCTCGTCCCCGTTACCCTGCGGATCGATCGAGGCGCCGGTCGTGAATTCCGTGCACAAACAGGTTGAAGTCATCATTGTCATCCCACAGGTCCGACGCAGCGCCGATGACTGCATCAAGGTGCTGCGGAACGACGATCCCCTGCTCGGAAGCGAGTTCATCGACTGTCGACTTTCTCCAGAAGTCCGTCAGCGTAGTAGGAGGGGACGCCTCCGGTCGTTCGTCCGCAGGTGCATCGACGCCGACCTTGAGTCGTTGGTGCCGCATTCGCTCCATCTCTCCGACGACCTTCATCGTTTCGATCAGCCGGTTGATTCTCCCCTGGTCGGGTGCTCGTTCCGAATGAACGGCATCGTTGCGTGTGCGGACAGCCTCCTTGCAGTCGATGATGGTATCTGTGACTTGTCGTTCATTTTGGTGGAATCCGCGAACCAGATCCGGGAGTTCATGGCAAACCAAATCCCAAAGTGTATCGTCCCGTTCGGCACCTGTCAGGCGCCTTACGGACCGTTCGAATTCGATGCCTGCAACCTGGGCTGCAAGCTCGACATTCGTCGCTAGCAGTGCTTCCGCGAGTTCCGCACGCGAAATGTCCGAGAAAAGCTGTCGCGTGAGATTCCCAACGCGGATTTCACGCAACTTCGCATCCTGCTTGAATTCTCGCTTGAGGGCCTTGCACTGCGTCCCGGGTAAGTGATTCGCCAGCAAGTTGTCCAGCACGCCGACCTGCAACACCCAGAGGGCCATGTCGACTTCGGCCGCAGTTTCGAAACCCCTATCATCCCTTAGGATCCGGAGGTTTGTCAAGTACGCTCGATATTTCTCCGGATGCCGACGGAACGAACCGAGGCCAAGAACCTTTTCTACGGGAGGACTCATAATGCCATAATGTTTCGGCACGAGGAATCTCAAGATCACAGACACGGGTTCGATCTGTCGGAACACCAGAAATAGACCTGTGATCGCCTTGGTCTCTCTCTTCGGCAGGTTCCAGAAGTCCCACTGCGTCGACTCGATGACCGATTCGATCTCGTCTCTCGCCGGCCAGTACCCGAACACATCCGCGTCCCAGACCCTGCTGTCCCGGATTCTGTCTATGTCGTCATATGTCAGCTTACGCCGTGACCGGATCCGCGCGGTTGCATCTTCTATCCTTTCGAGATGTTGCGTGCGACCGTACCGGACTCTGGTCAGGAGCTCAAAAAGTTCACGACACCGGTGCAGGTAATCTCGTTCCACTTGCGCCACCCCATCACAACAGCCATCTGAGACACAATTATGCAGAAGTTCACCGAGTTCCTCAAGTGTGTGCTCTGAGTTTTGACCTGCCCGTCTCGCGCGGCGTACATTCGGTAGAAGCGGGGTCAAGCCAACTGCGCTGGAAGTGTGCCCCGAGGGAGCATTGATGCCCGGAAGACCGAAGATGGCGATGTCCAGTGATTTCCTGGACGCCTTCGCGAAGCTGCCCAAGCCGCAGCAGCGGGGGGTGAGGACCCTCATCTCCCGCTTCAATGCCGACTCGACCGCCAGTGGCCTCAACTACGAGCGGATCCACGCGGCCCGCGACCCTGCCATGCGGTCGCTGCGCATCGATCAGGGCTACCGAGCGATCGTGCTCAAGCCCGAGCACGGCGGCGTCCACATGCTCTTGTGGGCCGACAAGCACGACGCCGCTTACACGTGGGCGGAGCGGCACGAGTGCCGCATCAACGCCGAGACTGGCGCATTGCAGGTGTACGAGCCCCACACGGAACCGGACGCCGCGGCGGCGGCGCTGGCCGAAGCTGCCGGCCCACCGTTGGCCTTCCGCAACCTGCGGGACCGGGAGCTGGCCCGACTCGGAGTCCCGGTCGCCATGCTGGCCGAGGCGCGGACCGTGCGCGACGATGCCGAACTCGACGCCATGCAGTCCCGCCTGCCCCTGGAGGCGTACGAGGCGCTCTTCCTCTATCTGGCCGGGGAGAGCTACGAGGATCTCGTTCGCGAGCGGGAGGCTCCGGAGGAACCGGTCGACACCAGGGACTTCGCCGCGGCGCTGGCGCGGGACGACTCGCGCGGCCGCTTCGTCGTGGTCGACGATGAGCTGGAGCTCGAAGCGATGCTCAACGCACCGCTGGAGCGGTGGCGGGTGTTCCTCCACCCGTCGCAGCGCCGGCTGGTCGAACGGCAATGGAACGGTCCCACGCGGGTGCTGGGTGCGGCCGGCACCGGCAAGACGGTGGTCGCCATGCACCGCGCGCGGTGGCTTGCGCGGAACATGCCCGGGCGCGGCCGCATTCTGTTCATCACGTTCACGAAGAATCTGGCGGCCGACATCAAGCACAACCTGGGGGCGATCTGCAAGCCGGAGGAGTCCGCGCGCATCGACGTCACGAATCTCGACCGCTGGGTGACCCGCTTCCTCCAGGGCCGGCGCTACGAGTTCCGCATCGGATTCGGCCGTAACCGGGAAGCGTGGCAGCGAGCCCTGGATTTGAAGTCGGCCGAGCTCGACGTTCCCGACGCCTTCTATGACGACGAGTGGGAGCAGGTCGTCCAGGCGCACGGCGTCACGAGCAGGGAAGAGTACCTGCGCGTGTCGCGGGTGGGGCGCGGCGCACGGCTGAACCGGGCCGCTCGCGTCGAGGCTTGGCGCGTGTTCGAGGAGTACCGCACGCAGCTCGCCGAGCGGGGCGTGAAGGAGGTGGACGACGCGTACCGGGACGCCGCCTCCCTCCTCCAGAACGACCGGGGCGCACTGGATTACGTGGCGGTGATCGTGGACGAAGCGCAGGACATGGGCGCCCAGGCGTACCGGTTGGTCCGCCACATCGTGCCCGCCGGCGCCAACGACCTCTTCGTCGTCGGCGACGGCCACCAGCGCATCTACGGCCGCAACAAGGTCGTGCTCGGCCGTTGCGGCATCGACGTCCGCGGTCGTTCCCGGAAGCTGCGCCTGAACTACCGCACCACCGAAGAAACTCGCTCGTGGGCCGCTCGCTTCCTGGCCGGTCGTGCGGTCGACGACCTGGACGGCGGCCTCGACGTCGACAAAGGAATCACGTCGCTGACCCGCGGGCCCGAACCATTGCTAGAGCACTTCGACAACCGTCACGAGCAGTCCGCGTTCATCGTCGCCTATCTGAAGCAGGTGAAGGCCGAGGACGCCTCGCTGCGGGGCGTCTGTATCGTTGCCCGCACGCGGCGGGAGCGCGACGCCATCGCCGCCACGCTGACGGAGCATGGTCTGACGCACGTCGCACTCGAAGCGGGGGTCGTCGACGTAGCGGAGACGGAAGGCGTCCGACTCGCCACCATGCATCGCGTCAAGGGACTGGAGTTCGATCGCGTCATCATGGCCAGCATCAACGCGGACCTCGTGCCCCTGCCTGCCGCAATCGATGCACGCGGCGACGCCGTGGAGCGGGAATCGGCGGAGACCGAGGAACGGGCGCTCGTCTACGTGGCCGCCACGCGCGCCAAGAAGGAGCTCGTCGTGTTGAGTTGCGGGAAGCCAAGCAGGTTCTTGTAAGGCCTTGGCGACAGCCCGGACGTCCAACAGCGAGGCTACTCCTACAGAGAAACTCAGGTGATCACTGACTCAGGCGGTCTTCACTTCGACCTCCACTCGAAGGTCCTGCAGACGCCGGAGGAGGTGCTGGGTGACGCGGTGCTTGTCGCGGTTCGCCAGGTACCGGCCGCCGAGGTCATGGTAGTCCGTCTCGTCGCGGAGCATGAAGTAGGCAGCGGTCAGCATGGAAGCGGCGACCGCGATGATCGCCTTCTTCGGGCCGCGCCGGCCCTTGAGCCGTCGAAACTGCGCCTGCAGATAGCTCCCGTTCTTCCGGGTCGCCGCCCACGCGGCCTGGACCAGCACCGTCTTCAACCAGGGAGTCGCGTGACGGATCCGGGTCGAGCGGCGCTTCCCCGCACTCTCGTCCAGCCGCGGGCACAGGCCCGCCCAAGAGACCAGATGGCCCGGATCGGGAAACCGCGTCATGTCCACGCCGACCTCGGCGACGATCACCCGCGCGACCGTCTCACTGACCCCAGGCATCGTCGTCAGCCGGTCGGCCGCCTCGCGAAAAGGGAGCAGCACCTCGTCAGCCTGCCGCTCCACGTTCTCCACGGCCGCACGCAGCGCATCGATCTGCGTCAGGTGCAGTTGCAGCAGGAAACGATGATGAGCCGTCACCCGCCCGTGTACCGCGGCGACGATGTCCGCGCGGCTGGCCTTCAGGCGCACGTCGGTGCAATCGGCCAGCCGCTCGGGATCGGTCTCCCCGGCGATCAGCGCCGCGAGGATCGCCCGGCCGCTGGCGCCCAGGATGTCGCTGACCACGCGCGTCAGCTTCACGTTCGCGTCTTCGAGTGTCTTCTGCAGCCGCTGCGTGTGCCGCGCGACCTCGCCGACGAGTTGCTTGCGGGTCCGCGTCAGGTCGCGCAGTTCCTGGATCGGGGCCGGAGGCACGAAGCTGCCCTCAATCAGCCCGTGCGCCAGCAGGTCGGCGATCCAGGCCGCGTCCTTCCGGTCCCTCTTGCGGCCCGGAACGTTGCGGATGTGCTGCGCGTTGGCAAGCACCAGCGTGAACGACTCCTCGTCTTCGAGGATGTGCCACACCGGCTTCCAGTACACCCCGGTCGCCTCCATCGCCACGTGCGTGCAGCCCGCCTCGCTCAGCCATGCCGCCAGATCGAGCAGCCCCGCCGTCGTGGTCGCGAACTCCTGATGCTCGGTCGTGACCTTCCGACCGGCCGCCACGCGCACGCAGGCATTCACTTGCCGCGAGTGCACATCCAACACGGCGCACCGGGCATGCAAGACTTCCATGCGTCACCTCCTGATCCCAAGGGCGCTGGCGTGGTGTCCGCCGGTACGGAATCTAGAGGACGCGCTCACCGGACGATCCGGCCTCGCAATGTGGGGTGCTCGCCGGACTCCCGGTCCAACTAACAAACGGGCTCTCGACACCATAGAGAAACCGACATCTGTGCCAGCGACACGCTCCACACAATACCCCTGTTTCATGCATGCGCGCGTCCGATCGTGCGCGCGACGCTGTACTTCGGAGGAATGCTCAGGCACAGGTGCACGTGGTCCGCCATCGCCTTCCCTTCGATCAGCTCCACGCCCCGCTGCTCGCATAGCTCCCGCAGAATCTGCCCGACCCGCCTCCGAAGTCGCCCGTAGAACACCTTCCTCCGGTACTTCGGAATGATGACCACGTGGTACTTGCATTCCCATCTCACGTGGGCCAGACTCCGCCAATCATGCTTGAGTAGGTTCTCCTTCCTGGCCCGAAACGGCCTTCCCCGGAAGGGGAACCTACGCCTTTCCCGCAACACGCCGGATCGCTCGAAGCTCTTCGGGTCACACGGCCAGAGGCCGTGGGTTTAGCTCGTACTAACAAGAAACTCATGGTGGGGTGGCGGCTCAGGCGGTCTTCACTTCGGCCTCCACCCGAGGTCGTGCAGACGCCGGAGGAGCCGCTGGGCACGCGAGTTGAACTGCAAATGGGTATTTCGCTGAACGTGAACACCGATTCCGGGGAACGTGAACACCGATTTCGGCGAACGTGAACGCTCGTCGGAGCGTAGCGACGTTGCTCAGTCAGTTCCCTCCCATCGGCGCCGCGACGGATCTTCGAGATCCTACTCTTGTCTTCCTGATCGAAAGTACAGAAGAAAGTGCCTGTGGAGCCTGTGGGCGCCGCTTGCGGCGTCCAAGGTGTTGTGGGAAACGCGCCTTCTGCGAGGCCGCAGTCAACGTTGAGCGTATCGCGCGCGTTTTCCACAGCACCGGCAGGATCCACAGGCCGCTCGGGCCCGGCAGCAGTGTCGCGGATGTCGCGGACGTGATCGTGCTCGGTGCTCGGTGCGATGTCGTCGCCGGCCGCGTGCTCATGTCGCCTCCTTCCGGCCGCGGGCTGGTGCGTCGTGCGTCCGCCGCATCGAGCGCCCCTTCAGGTCGATGCGGTGCGCGTCGTGGAGCAGGCGGTCGCAAATGGCGTCGGCCTGATTGGGGTCGCCGATGACGGCGTGCCAGTCGGTCACCGGCAACTGGCTGGCGATCTGTCAACGGTCATTCAAAATTCCCCCACCCGCGGTCATCGAAAATTCCCCCACCCCTGGTTGAAAACATCGATGAAGTGAGTGCCTGTGGGGGCTGTGGGCAGGCCGTCTTCGGCCTGTCCAAGGCGTTGTGGGCGCGTCTGCGCGTCCACATAGCCGGCAGCGTCCACAGGCTCCCATCGCTCACGCTCCCGCTGTCGTCGGCTTGACCACCCCCGACTTCAGCTTGTCCTTCAGCCGATACGAATCGCCCCGGATGCTGATCGTCGTCGCGTGATGCAGAATCCGGTCGAGGATCGCGCTGGCGATCACCCGGTCGCCGAAGACGTCGCCCCAGCTCCCGAAGCTCTGGTTGCTGGTCAGGATCATCGGCCCCCGCTCGTAGCGCCGGCTGATGAGCTGGAAGAACAACGTCGCCGCCTGCCGGTCGATCGGCAGATACCCGATCTCGTCGATGATCAACAGCCGCGGGATCGTGAAGACCTTCAGCTTCTCGTCGAAGCGGCCCTCGTTCAGCGCCTTGGTCAACGTCGTCAGCATCGCCGCGGCCGTGGTGAACAGCACCCGGTAGCCGTGCTCTATCGCCTTGAGCCCGAGACCCACGGCCAGATGAGTTTTCCCGACCCCGGGTGGACCGAGCAGGACCAGGTTCTCCCCGTGCTCGACGAAGTGGCACAGACTCAGCTTCTGGATCTGCTTCCGGTCGACCGAGGGCTGGTAGCCGAAGTCGAAGCTGTCGAGCCCCTTGATGAACGGGAACCGCGCCAGGTTCGTCCTCATCGTGACGTGCTTGGCGGTCTTCGCCGACACCTCCTCGGTCAACAGGCCGTCGAGGAAGTCGGCATACGACAGCTCCTTCTTCGTGGCTTCCTGCAGCAGCGCTTCGAGCCGCTCACGGACCGTATTCAGGCGCAGCCGCTGCAGGTGCTCGTCGAGCCGGACCATCTGCGGCGACGTCATTGCGCACCCCCGAGGCCGTAGGCCGACTCGTAGCAGGCGAGGTCGCGGATCTCGACGTCGAGCGGGACCGCCTCGGTCGAGCGCCCGCCCGTCGAATAGCGCACGCGCGCATTGCGGGCGATTGGTCCGGGACCGTGCTCGGGCAGGATCCGGAGCTGGTGTCGGCCGTCGAGCACCGGGTGGGTGGCGACCAGCTGGCCGCGGTGCCGCATCTGCAGGAAGCCGTTGCGTCGCATTACCTCGACCGGCTGACCGATCAGCGTGAACGGCACCGAGTAGCGGTTCGTGTCGACGGTGACCAGGTAGTCGGTCGCCACCACCCGCGTCAGCGGCGCCTCGAGTCGGAACGCACGGCCCGGTGGCGCCGGAACCAGCGAGTCACGCTCGCGAGCGAACCGGTCAATCGGACGCTCGTGCGTCGTCCCGTGCACGCGCACGTCGGCCACCGTCGCCATCCACTCCTGCAACTGCTCGTTGAAGTCGAGGTCGTCACGGAATCGCCGGCCCGCCAGGAAATTCCGCTTGAAATACTTCACACCCGACTCGACCTTTCCCTTCGTCAAGGCTCCAGTCTGCACAGGATGCTGCTGAAGCACCGCAGATTCGCATTACCCATCCGTTCCATCCGCTCCGGGGCGCCCGCTTCCCGTTCGTCGTGACCAAGTCGCTCTGGGGCGAAGACCGGGTGACGGTGCAGCGGCCCGACGGCTCGGCCTGGTCCATCCCCGTTGGCTGGACGGACCTGTTGCCGCCGGATCCGGCCGTGAAGGCGGGCCGAGGTCGAGCAGCTTTTCGTCTGGAGGACTTGCTGCGGCTCGCCGAGTTCGTGGCCGACAGGAGTCAATCATGAGCGGCGATGTGAGTGTCAAGAAGATTTCGCCGATGCTGTCAAATGGATTTCGTCCTCGCGCAAGCGAGAGCGGACAGCCTTTGGCGTCGGTGCGGCGCAGTATTCGTCACTGTATTCGGTGTTCAGATTGTGATTCTGGTCAGGTATGCCTTGACACGGAAAACGGAATGTGTCGTAATCATGGTGACACACCTGATGGCCCGCTCGCCCAAGTCACCGCCCGACGTCAAGACGCAGGCCCTGCGCGAGGCAGGGGCCTTGCATCCGCACCCCGAGGTGGTCCGCGACGATGCCTTTCTGAGCCACCCGTTCTTCGACCCGCGCGACCGCGTCCAGGTCAAGTACGAAATGGTGCGTCGCCACCGGATCGAGGGGCGCCCGGTGACCGAGGTCGCGGCGCGCTTTGGCGTCAGCCGGCAGGCGTTCTACGAGGCGGCGGCCACCTTCGAGGCCCACGGGATCCCCGGGTTGGTGCCCAAACGCCCCGGGCCGAAGCGGGCCCACAAGTGCACCGAGGCGGTCGTCGACTACGTCGAACGCTGGCGGGTGGGCGAAGACGTGCGACCGGACGAGCCGCTGACCGCCGCCGTGGCGCGGCGGTTTGGAATCTCGATTCATGCCCGCTCGCTCGACCGGGCGGTCGCCCGTCGCAAAAAAAAACCGCGCTCGTAGACGACACCGCGACGGTGTCGGGTGTCGACGTCGATCAGGTGCGCCGGCAGTACGAGGTCGTGCGGCACGACGCCGCTACGCAGGTCGCGTTCTCTGGCCGGGGATACGGCGTCGCGCTGCTGATGACCCGCGGGATGCCGGCGTGGCTGGAGGCCATGTCGACCATCAACCTGCCGCCGGCTGTGCTACGCCCGTTGGCTGGGAGCGGCGACCTTGAGCTGGCGCCGCCCGTCCGGTCGGAGCTGGCGCGTCTGGTGGCGAGCCTGGTGTTCCGGTGCGTTCCGGAAGGAGCCTCTACATGAGCCAATCCACCGCGGTTACGGCGGACCATCTTCGTCGTCTCGCCTACCTCTACGTGCGGCAGTCGTCCTTGCAGCAGGTGCACGAGCACCAGGAAAGCACCGCCCGGCAGTACGCGCTGAAGCGGCGCGCCTTGGCGCTGGGCTGGGCAGCCGACCAGATCGTGGTCATCGATGAAGACCTCGGTCTGTCGGGCGCTTCGGCAGCCGAGCGGACCGGGTTCCAACGGGTCGTCGCCGACGTCGGCCTCGGACGCGTGGGCGTGGTCATGGGCCTGGAGGTCTCGCGACTCGCCCGTAACTCGAGCGATTGGCATCGCCTGCTTGAGATCTGCGCCCTGAGCGAGACGCTCATTCTGGACGAAGACGGGCTCTACGATCCGGCCCATTTCAATGATCGCCTGCTGCTTGGACTCAAGGGGACGATGAGTGAAGCCGAGTTGCACGTGCTGCGCGCGCGCCTGATCGGCGGCCAACTCAACAAGGCGCGCCGCGGCGAGCTGTCGATGCCCACGCCGTTGGGATATGTCGTCGGCCCCGACGGGAAGCTGATGCTCGATCCCGACGAGCAGGTCCAGGGCGCCGTCCGCCTCGTGTTCGAGACCTTCCAGCGCACCGAATCGGCGGGAGCGGTGGTGCGCTACTTCCGGGAGCAGGAAATCGCGTGGCCACAACGCGTCTCTGTCGGTCCGCGCGCGGGGTCGTTCGTAACCGGTGCACTCGGACACCGACGTGTGCTCCACATCCTCCACAATCCCCGTTACGCGGGAGCGTACGTCTACGGGCGGACCCGACAGCGAAAGCTCCGCCTCGCCGGACAGCCGGCTTATCGACGCCTCCCCCGTGAGGAGTGGACAGTCCTCCTGCCGAACGCCCACCCGGGTTACATCTCCTGGGAGCAGTACGAGGCGAATCAGGCTACGCTGCTCGAGAACGCCCGGAGCACAGGTGGAGACCGGCGCAGCGCACCGCGCGAGGGCGTTGCGCTACTGCAAGGGCTCGTCCTCTGCGGTCGATGCGGTGACCGTATGACGGTTGGCTACACCGTGTCTGGTGGTCACCCGACGCCGCACTATTCCTGTCAACGCCGCTCGATCGAACGGGCGGAGTCGCCGTGCCAGCGCCTGCCGGGCGCGGCGATCGACCGCGCGGTCAGCAAGCTCGTGCTCGAGACCATTACCCCGTCGTCGATCGACGTGGCCGTCGAGGTGTTTGACGAACTGCGGAACCGGGCCGCCGAGGTCGATCGCGCCAAGCGGGCGCAGATCGCCCGGCTGCGGGAGGACGCCGAGCGGGCGCAACGGCAGTTTCTGCTCGTGCGGCCCGAGAATCGGCTCGTGGCCGACAACCTGGAACGCCACTGGAACCAGGCGCTCCAGCGGCTGGCCGAGGCCGAAGAAGCGTACGCGCGTGCGGGCAAGACCCAGCCGTCGCCCGTCACGGCCGAGATGCAGGAACGGGTGATGACGCTGGTCTCCGACCTGCCGCGCGTCTGGGATGACCCGCGCACGCCGGCGCGCGACCGCAAGCGGATGCTGCGACTCCTCATTGAGGATGTCACCCTGCTCCGCGACGACGTGATCCGGATCTCCATCCGCTGGCGTGGCGGTGCGACGCGTCAGATCGAGTGTCCGCTACCTCTCGCAGCGCCGGACTTGCGTCGTACTCCGGCCGCGCTCATCGAGCACGTCCGCGCGCTCGCCACCGAACAGACCGATGGACAGATTGCCGAGACGCTCAACCGGCGGTGGCTGCGGACCGGGTGCGGTCTGCCGTTTACCTCCACACGCGTCCGCACCCTGCGCGGGTCGTACAACATCGACAGCTACTTGCAGCACCTGACCAGCGCAGGCTGGCTGACCGTCCCGCAGATGGCGGCGCAACTCGACGTGCATCTGAGCACCGCCAAGAGCTTCGCGCGGGAAGGCGTCCTGCGTGCCGTGCGGGCCGACGACAAGGGCACGATACTCTTCGAGCCCCCCACCGGACCGCTGCCCGTCGCCCATCCCGGAAAACGCTTCCGGGACCGGCGCCGATACCCAAAGCTTGCATCGCAAGTACAGGAAGGTGCGTAGTATGAAGCCTGAACCTTGTCCCGGGGTTTTCTCGGCCGCGCCGGAATCACGACCGCGCCGTAGTGGGCGGCCAGGTCCTCGTAGCTGCGGTTGACGCCGGCCTCGTAGCGGCAGGGTCGGGTGATGGCGCTCTTCAACTGGTCGGGGACCCACAGCGTGGTGGCGCCGTCGAAGTACTCCACCATCCGGATGTGCGCGTCGACCCAGTCGGGCAACTGCTGGGTCTCGGTCGCCTCGGCGTAGGTGAAGCTGCTGGCGCCGAGCACGGAGACGAACAGCTCGACGGGCCGCAACTCGCCCGTGCGCCGGTCGACCAGCCTCGGCCGCTTGCCGGAGAAGTCGATGAAGGTCTTCTCGCCGGCGCGGTGCACCTGCCGCATCGACGGCCGCAGCCGCTTGGCCCACTGCCGGTAGATCTCGCAAAACTGCGTGTAGCGGTAGCCGCTCGGATGGACCTGGGCGTACTCCTCCCAGAGCAGTTGCAGCGTCACGCCGTCGCGCTTGAGCTCGCGGTGGACGTACGCGCAGTCAGGCCGAACCCGGACTCGGTCCCGCACCGGAGCGGGGCGGCGAAAGAGTCGAGCCTCGAGCGCCGCGTCGTCCAGCTCGGCCGGCAACGGCCAGCCGAGCCCGCTTTGGGCCGTTCTCCGCAGATAGAGCGTGACCGTGCCCACGCCCATCGCGCAGGCTTGGGCAATCGCGCGGTGCGACAATCCGTGCTCGTGTTTGAGCCGTAGAACCTCGCGAATCTTCCTCATCAGTAGTCTCCGAGCCGGCATCGCCTCCGTCCCTCCCCTCGAAAGGGCGGAAGCATGCCGGGTCAGGCTACCGACGAGCGTTCACGATGACCGAAATCGGTGTTCAACATCCCGGAATCGGTGTTCAACTTCGTCCGAAACCGGTGTTCAACTTCGCCCGGAATGCAGAGCATTTTTCGGTCGGCGGCGCGGCGCCAGCGGTGCGACAGATGGCGCACGATGACTCGCCGCGCCGGTGAGCGAAAGATGGGTTGAACTAAGCCGCTGCCCGGTCGGCGCTATGGGGATTGAATCGGCGCGCCTGTCGACCGAGGGTGCACGGTGGTCGCGTGACTTGGGCTCGGCGGGCGCCGATGCGCAGCTCCTGGAGGCTTGCGACGAGCGAAGTCGGAGCCTGGAGGGCACGAGGGCCGTCGAGGCGTCGTGTAAAGAGGGAGGCGAGACAGACTACTCCCGTCATGTGCGGCGCGGCGCGTTGCGGTGCAGCCGTCGGTCGTGTCATGACGTGTCGATGAGGGCTGGCCGCGTGTACGCACGTCGCACGGCCTCGACCACCGTCATGTGTCCGTCACCGCAGCTCGGACACGTGCGCAGCGACTCTGCGGTCAGTGCTTCGTGACGATCACGATAGTCGGATGGCGCGGCGGTCTGGCACGGCGGCGACGTGCCGAGCAGCTGCCGGCAGCGGGCCAGCTTCGCGGTCCGGTGGCGATTGCCGAACAACCCGTAGTGGCGAATGCGGTGGAAGCCGGTCGGCAAGACGTGCAGCAGAAACCGCCGAATGAACTCCGACGCGCTGAGCGTGGCCGTGGCGACCGAGGGAGGTTGCGTCCGGGAGTTCCGATACCGGAAGCGGACGTGGCCGGCCTCGAGAGCGACCAGTCGATCGTCGGAAATGGCAACGCGGTGCGTGTAGCGACCCACGTAGTCGAGCACCTGCTGCGGGCCGCCGAACGGGGGCTTGGCGTACACCACCCACTCGGTCTTGCGCGCGGGCGCCAGGTGCGCGAGGAACGTGCGACGCTCGGGCAGCGCGCTCAGCGCCCCGCCGAAGCGCAGCCGCCCGGTGTCGAAGGCTTCTTCGAGGTACCGGAGAAAGAGGCGGCGGAATAGACGGGAGAGCACGCGCACCGGCAAGAAGAATCCCGGCCGGCACGCGACCCAGCGCATCCCATCGTGGGAGAGGCCGCCGCCGGGAACCACACAATGCAGGTGCGGGTGCAGGCCAAGGGTCTGGTCCCACGTGTGCAACACCGCGATGAAGCCGATCTCGGCGCCCAGATGTTGCGGGTCGGCGGCGATCGTGCGTAGCGTCTCGGCGGTGGCCCGGAACAGGATCCCGTAGACGACGGCGGGATTCTGCAGGGCGACCGCCGCCACCACCTGCGGCACGGTGAAGACGACGTGGAAGTACTCGCAGTCGAGCAGCTCCGTGGTGCGGGCCTCGACCCATCGCGCCCGCGCCAGCGATTGACACGAAGGGCAATGCCGGTTGCGGCAACTGTTGTACCAGACCCGCGTGTGTCCACAGCGGTCGCACGCCTCGACATGGCCGCCGAGGGCCGCGGTCCGGCACTGCTCGATGGCGGTCATCACGCGCAGGTGCGCGGTCGACAACGCGGCCCCGGCCCGGGCACGATACGCGTCGCCGTACTGGCGGAAGACCTCCGCCACGCGAAGAAGCGGACGAGCCACGACGGCCCCCGGTCAGTGCGTGGAGACCGACGCGGTCGCCGGTCGGGGAAGCAAGTCGAGCGGGCTGGTCGCCGAACAGACCTTGGTCGTCGCCAACCGGAGGTAGCGCGCCGTGGTCTCCAACCGCCGATGACCGAGCAACAGTTGAATGGTGCGGACGTCGGTGCCGACTTCCAGCAAGTGGACCGCGAAAGCGTGGCGGAGTGAATGCGGCGTCACGGGTTTGGCCAGCCGACTGCGATACCGGGCGAGGCGACACGCCCACTGGACCGTCCCCTTCTGCATCGGCTGCTCTGGATTTCGCCCCGGGAAGAGCCACCGGGCCGGCCGCTCGACCCGCCACCAGGCCCGCAACTGCTCGAGCAGCGTCGGCGAGAGCATGACGTAGCGGTCGCGAGCGCCCTTGCCCTGTGCGACATGCAGGACCATCCGGTCGCTGTCGACATCGGTGACCTGGAGCCGCAGCGCTTCGCTGAGTCGCAGCCCCGCGGCGTAGCACGTGGTGAGGATCATGCGGTGCTTGGGACGCGCCACGCCGTCGAGAAACCGAACGACCTCCTCGGGGCTCAGGACGACCGGCAGCGTCTCGCCGCGCTTCGGCAACGGCAGGGCCTCGACCGCCCAGTCTCGCTTGAGCGTGACCTGATAGAGAAAACGCAGGGCCGCCACGGTGCCTGCCACCGATGTCGGCGCGAGCTGGCGGTCGTCGATCAAGTGCAACTGGTAGGTCCGGATGTCCTCGGGACCGAGCAGCTCGGGAGATTGCCCGTAGTAGCGCGCGAATTTCGCGACCTGCCGAAGATACGAGGTCTGCGTCTCGGCCGCCAGGTTCCGGATCCGCATGTCGTCGAGCATCCGTTGGCGAAGCACGGTCATGGTGAGACTCCTCTGTGAACAGCGCCGGCCTGGGCCATCCAGGCGGTCGCGCAGAAGAGCCTACGGAGGACGACGAGCAGGGAGGGGGAATCAGGAAGCAGCCGGATGGAGACCACCCGGCCTGGTCGGCGTGTGCCTGGCTCCCGCGAAGCGGGTTAGTTCAATCGGTGTTCAACTTCGTCCGAAAAACCCAGCAAACTTGTTCGAGTGACACACCACTAGCGAGGCTGCGCCTCAGACCGACGAGCATGTAGGTCTCGGTATCTGCTGACGGTAGGTCGGACTCCGGCCGCTGCTCCCTCTGCGGCGCGAGCCGCGTTCATTTGTCGCACAATGGCGGCGGTGGCCATAGACTGGCCGATGGGGAGCCCATCGACCGGAGCCCGAGCCATGAAGGTAACACGATCCGTCGCCGAGATCCTGGCCCAGCACACGACGCTGGCCCTCGAATGCATCGACCGGCTGTACCTGAACGTGTACGTGCCGGTGCTGCAGCGGGCGGCGGGCGCCGCGTATTTCTTCCGCACGATCCGGGGCTGCAGCGTGCCGTCGTCGGCGCTGATGGCGCCGATGACGCAGCGTTTCGTGGATGCCATCAAGCGGTTCGCCGAACGCGACGGCATCGACATCGTGTCGTTCCGCCGGGGCGAGCGCAAGGACGACCGCACGCAGGAGTACCTGCATCAGTGGCCCGGGGGCGAGGGCGTGCTCTACATCGGCAAGGCGCAAGAGAAGGCGCGGGTGCAGCGCACTCAGCGCCGCCGGCGCCCGGCCGGGGCGACCTACGCGTGGCTGGTCGACTCGACGGCGATGGTGAACCACTTCTATTTCTACGTGTTCGACGACGACTTCGGGCCGTTCTTCCTGAAGTTCTGTTCGTACTTCCCGTACAACGCGAAGCTGTGCATCAACGGGCACGAGTACCTGAAGCGGCAACTGACGAAGCGGGGCATCGCGTTCGAGCCGCTCGACAACGGCATCCTGCGTTGCGCGGACCCGGCGGCGATGCAGCGACTGGCCGATGGCCTGACGGCCGACAAGATTGACGCGCTGCTGCGCAAGTGGCTGTCCCGGCTGCCGCACCCGTTCTCGTCCAGCGACCGGGAGCAGGGCATCCGCTACGACATTTCGATGCTGCAAGCCGAATTCGCCCGCACCGAGGTCTTCGACCGGCCGCTGGCCGGACGGGTCTTCTTCGAAGAGGTGATGCGCGAGAACCTCGACATGGGGCGACCCGACCACGTGCAGTTGATCTTCGACCGGCGCGTCAACCGACGCACCCCCACGCGGCATCGCACCCGCGTCATTACCGACGGGGTCATCCCGTCGCTGCATGTGGACTACAAGCACTCGCGCATCAAGCAATACCACAAGGAGGGGCGCGCCTTGCGCACCGAGACGGTGATCAACGACACGTACGACTTCGATGTTGGCCGCCGGCTGAAGAACCTCGATGATCTGAAACAGATCGGCTTCGCTGCCAACCGACGCCTGCTCGGCGTCGAACGCCTCAGCCACGACGCCACCATCGGAGCCGAGACGCTTGCTGCACTGCACCGTCCGGCGCACATCGACGGCCAACGCGCTTCGACGCTGCGCTTCGGGGACCCTCGGGTGCAGGCGCTGCTTGCCGCGCTGCTGCGCTTCGATCTGCTGCCGGCGGGATTCCGCAACCGCGAGCTCCGCGAGGCGGTCGCCCCGCTGCGCGGGATGTCGCTCGACGACTACAACGCCGGACAGATGACCTACGACCTGCGCCGGCTGCGGCTGCGGGGGCTGATCGAGCGGATTCCGCGCACCCAGCGATATCGGCTCACCGCCGAAGGGCTGTGCATCGCGCTGGCCTACCACCGCACCCAGGCGCGCGTCCTGGGCCCGGTCCTGTCGGCCACGCTCGACGGAGAGTCGACTACCCGTCTGCGGGCAGCCGTCGCCGCGTACGATCGCGAGGTCGGCCACCTCTGGGAAGGACACGCGCTGGCCGCGTGATCAGGAGAACAGAACTGCCGACAGACAGGCCGATCCCAAACTTGACTCATCTGTGAAGATGGTCCTTGTTCAAGGATTCCAGTCAAGGATTCTAGAATCCTTGACTGGCCGGCATCTTTACAGATGAGTCAAGTTCAGGTTTTGGTCGCTCTATCTTCTCCCTATTCCAATTCTCAGCGTGCCGGTTGCGGAGCAAACTCAACCTACATGCTTGTGGGTCTGAGGCGGAGCCTCGCTAGTAGGTTCCAAATCTCGCCTTCAGCACATCTGTTGGGTCCGTGCTCGTCTCGACAAGTGTCACAAACTCCCGAAATGACTCCAACTTGCCCTCAACTCGCGCATTGACCTCGTTCGCAATCTGTCGCATTTCCTCATCGCAAGCGTCCCGAGTGCGAAAAAACAATGTCTTGTCGGCTGCACGAACGAGCTTGATTTCGTCTCGATGAAGCAGGTCGAATATCTGCTCGACCGTCTTGCTAGGATCGATTCCAAGTTTGCGCATAGCGGCTGCCGTCGTCCTGTTCCTGGTTGCGGAATTGAGACGCTCGAGATATGCCATGCCCTCTGGCCTGCGGGCCTCAAGACACTGCAAGCGTCCCGGACCGCGGGCCAGCACATCGATAGCACCAATCCTCTGGAAGGCGTAAAACAGCGCATATTCGTCATCCTGACCTTGAAACTCAGTCCACGGACTAATGGTCCTCAGCTCGCTTCGACCGACATTGCAAACCTGATTCCACACCTCACGCACCTGATCTACACTACGCCGCCCCTTCCCTATCATGTCTCGGCGCACCTTGCTGTTCACGGCTGTATACAGGAGCACACCAAATGCCGGATCGCCGTCGCGACCGGCCCGTCCCACTTCTTGATAGTACTGCTCGAGCGATTCGGGAAGCAGAAAATGGACCACGCCTCGAATGTCCGGGATGTCGATACCCATGCCAAAGGCCCCTGTAGCAAACACAATCTTGATATCGCCGGCCTCGAAACGCTCCAGAGTGCCGTTCTTGACCTCCGGCCGCAGGTCGGCATCGAACGGCGCACATTGGTGGCCGAGTAGAGCAAATCGGTCTGCCAGCGCCCGTGTTCCTTGCGTCTTGCTCAGCTTTCTGTGTGCATAGACAACTAGCTTCTCGCCCCGATGCTTCTCGAGTAGTTCTTCTAACGCTGCGAGCTTCCCATTAGCATCATCATAGATTTCGAAGCGGAGATCGAGATTCGTGCGGAGCATGTTCGTACTCCGAACGACAGCGCTCTTTGTCAGTCGAAAATCTCTGAGAATCTCCCTTTGGCTGTTCACATCAAGAGTAGCCGTGAGGCAAATGACAACTGGCCAGGAATCTCGCCCGAAGCAACGATCCAGAAAACCCGGGAGATTCTTGTACGGAGGACGAAAGTCGTGGCCCCATTGCGAAATGCAATGTGACTCGTCGATCGCCACCAGCGTGACGTATTTCTGGTACCGGTTGACAAGAAACTCCAGATATCCATCTGTCTCTGCACGCTCTGGCGAAACGAACAGAAAGCCGGTTCCATCCGCCCAAGCAAACGACTTGAGAGCCCGTTGAGCTTCGGAAGCGTCGGCGCCTCCGAGTGACAGTGCGTTAGCGCCCATCTGGCGGAGAGTTCCCGCTTGTTGCTGCATCAGCGCGATCAACGGCGAAATGATGATCGCAACGCCTTCCGAAGCGAACACGGGCAACTGATAGACCAAGGACTTGCCCATGCCAGTAGGCATGAGGACGAGCGATGATCGACCCGCCCAAATGCGATCAATCGCCTGCTCCTGGCAGTCCCGAAAACGCGGAACCTCCGGAAAAAAGGTCCTTAGGGCCTCGGTCTTCGTCCTGCTGAAATTCATCGTCATGCCGGAATCTCAAATCTCTCATGAGCACGCATGGTTTTCAGGTCGGCCGCATGCTGGTCGCAGACGGCGCTGAAGAATCGCTCGACGTAGACGTAACGAATCCTCCTATCAATCGTGACTTCCGCGGTCTTGGCCCGCGCTTCGATCCACCTATAAATCCGGAAGGCGTACAGCGAGAAAACGTCGTACGGGTACCAATAGTTTTGGTCCATGACGAGGCTTCCGTCCGACGCGGGATGGACATCGTTGATCATCAGAAACTCCGACGATTCGCTCGGAAGACCGAAATGGTCACGGCCCGACAAGAAGTAGAGCCCGTATAGACCGTACCTGCCCCGTGGCGGCAGTCGTTCCGGATCAAGATGAAAAAGCATGATGCTCTTGATTCCCATTCCGACGACATTGACCATGCTCATGCTCTCATCGACATCAAGAGGATTGAGGCCGAAATCATCGGGAGAGTCGTGCTTATTGTATTGTACTGTGGAATGAGATTTCGACCATTCCGCACGAAAATCCAACACCCTTAAAAAAACACCCAGCAGGTCGTTCGGACGCGCGCTCCGAAAGTGCATCTGCCATTTCTTGAGCTCCGCATGGCGCTGGCGCAGAGTATTCGCAATCACAGGGACGTCTCGCGAGAGCCCGTCCTTGAAAGCGTTCGGGTCATCATAGAACTCGTCAATTACGTCAGGGTCGAAAAAAGTGCGATACTTCGCGGCCTCCTTTTTGTAGGACTCGGTCGCCGTCTCGAAGACTCTGGCCATAACGGCCGCTTCCTTCTCGCTGGCGTCGCCGCCGAACCTCGCGGCCAAACGTGCTGCCGGTGTTTCTTGCCGTCCGTCTTTGACGAATTGGTCCCAGTACTTGGGAAGCGCCCGTTCCACAGCGGCCCACACCTTCGCGATGTGATGGGGTTCGCGGACGAGATCGTATTCGTTCATTTCTTGGTTGGTTGACCGAATCATTTTGCTTCCCTTTCGTAGCCGCCGCCGATCCAGACGCCAGCGGGAGTGGCCAGTGTCCGCGGGCGCGGGTGGTGTTCCGGTCGTGTTCCGCCGCGGAATGTGGCGGCCGCGAGTTGGCGAGAATACCCACAATTAGACGCGGTCGTCAAGCTCGGGCGGCAGGAAGTGTGGCATTCGCCACTATCACGCTACCCAGCACGGAGTGTAGGGATTCCGGTGCGAACCGACCACCGTCCCGCGACCCGTGGGGAGCAGGCCGCGTTCACCGTCGCCTCCCTGAAGCAGGTGAAGGCCGAGACGCCTCGCTGCGGGGCGTCTGTGTCGTTGCCGCACGCATCGGGTGCGCAACGCCATCGCGGTCACGCTGACGGAGCATGATCTGACCCACATCGCACTCGAAGCGGGGGCCGTCGACGCGGCGGAGACGGAGGGCGTCCGCCTCGCCACCGTGCATCGCGTCAAGGGGCTGGAGTTCAACCCTCGTCATGGCCAGCATCAACACGGACCTCGTACCCCTGCCTGCCGCGATTGACGCACGCGGCGATGTCGTCGAGCGTGACTGCGGCGTGTGCAGCCAGCGGGCACGGCGGTACGACCGGCGCCCGCTGCGGTAATGGCGGCATGCGCCGTGGGGACGAGCGGCGGTTTGGCTGCAGTATGCGCCGTGGCGGGTGTCGTGCGGACAGTGCGGAGTTCGAGCCGAGCGGGTGTCGTGGGCGACGGGCAGCAGCGCGTTCACGGCGCCGTTCGAGGAGTTGGCGGCGTATCTGGCGCAGGTGACGGACCGGACGACGGTCAGTCGTCTGCTGGGGATTTCGTGGCAGGCGGTCGGCAACATCGTCGAGCGGGTGGAGTCGCGGCAGCTCGACGACACGCGGTTCGACAACCTGCAGCGGGTCGGCATCGACGAGTTCAGCTACCGGAAGCGGCACCACTAGTTGACGCTCGTGGTCGATCACGACCGCCAACGGGTGGTCCGGGCCGGCAAGGGACGCAGCGCCGCGACGCTGGACGCGTTCTTCGACCGATTGGGGCCGGCCGGCTGCGAGCGGATCGGCCTGGTGACGGCGGACCTGGCGGCGAGCTGGCAGAAAGCGTTGCGGGCGCGCGTCCCGCACGCGCGGGTGGTCTTCGACCGCTTCCATGTCGAACGCCTCGCGTCGGACGCGGTCGACGAGGTGCGTCGCGAGGAGCAGCGGCGCCTCGGCTCGAGAGAGAGGCAAATCGCTGAAGGGACGGCGCTACGCGTTGCGGACGGCAGCGACGTTCGCCGATTCGTAATCCTTTCCGGACATCTTGGAATCGTGGCGCCAGCGGGCGCTGATGGCGGATCACGTGAAACCTTACTCCAGGCAAGCGCAGCGTGGTGAGTCATCTCAACGCCGCACTGGCGTCCCTTGGGGTGTCTTCGGGATTCCGCTTGTGACGCGTCTCTCGTGGCTGTTGGGCTATGAAGCCGATGCGCGAACGGACAGCATATTCCGGGTGCGCAGCCGCGGTGACGGACGCCGTTCCGTGAAGTTCGGTGCGGACTCCCGCGGTTGCCAGCGAAGTGCAGATTTCCTGAACGAAAGTGGGGAGGACGGCGTCGTCGTACTCATTCCATGTGCAATCGACGCCCGGATTGTGCTGGACCCGACTGGACGATCGTTCCGTGGAAGAGGTCGTCGCCATCCACGTGGATCAGGAATTACCGCATGTCCTCCACGGCAAGAGCGAGTTGCCTTGGATCGCCGCCCTGCGTCCCGGGCGAATGCGCGCGGCCTCAAGGTCGGGCGGTACCTGGCTGCCTGCGACTCGCCGTCGGTGCCGGCTGTCGGGGCGCGGCTGGGGCCCTGCGGTCGCGCTTGTGCGCCCTGGGTATCCGAGTTAACATATTCTCCAATCAAATGAGTCCTGAAGGTAGCGAACGTTTCCGGTATCTTGATTCGCAGTTGCATGACCAATGGCGGTCGTGGCACGTCCTTGTCCTGTGTGCGATTATTCTTGCGGGAGGCTTAGTAGGGCTATATGTGCGTCTTGGACATGGTTCGCTAGACTTCAGACCAGACATTAGTACGGAGATAGGCGGCGCACTCGTCAGCTTGACCATTCTTGTGGCGTCTGTGGAAATCGCGGCAGCAACGATCGTTGACATCTTTCGTGCGAAGAGCTACTCGGAATGGTCTATGCGCGTACAGCGTGTCTCCGAGAGACTGTCGGATGAGGATTCGTCGGTGGAGATTCTCAGGAGGGCCTACCAGCGGGAGAAACACTTCGTGCAGCGGCTGTACGAAAAGCAGATTATTCCACTACCGGTTGATGATCTCGGAGCTGATGAGCAGAATCGCGAGGGCTATAGGAGTTGGCTGGAGGTTGCAAGAGGAATCTATGCATTTGCGCTTGCGCGGCACGCCGCGATAACACGGGTGCGTGTCAGTTACGTGGTATTCGTTGCGGGGTTTCTCCTTGCGGTTGGCGGGGTTAGTGTTTTCTCGTTCGTCCTCATGGAGGGGGCAGTCAACAACTGGTTCGATAGACTTCTGGATTGGCTTGTCACGGGGTGTGTTATCGGTGGGGGCAGTACACGCTTGAATGGTCTACTGAGTCGGATTTCGGAGTTGCTTGGTCGTGCTCGACAGACGGGAATCGTCAAGTAGGTCGTTATGGGGGAGACAACGGGCAGGCACCGTGCTTGGGTGCCAAGAGGTAGACGACCCTTTCGCGCACCGCCGCCGTCTGAGCGACAGCAAGCCTCACCGGCCGGAGGACCGCTGCCCTCCAGCACGACCGCGTTGCGCACGGCGTTGGTGCCCACCGGGCACGCGCGCAGACCCGCCAGAGAGGCGAATCCTCTGCTCGGCGCCGCCGTCGGGCTTGAGATTCAGAAGCAGCTCGCTGCGAAAGCGCGCGCGGCCGGGCGGCTGGAATGCCGTCCCACCTGCCGCGTCGGCAGCTTTCGAACCCGGCACGCCGACGCGAGCGTCGGCGTGGCCCCGGCAGGCATCGGCCGTCAGGAACTTCGTCCCTGATGCTCTCAGCTCTCCCCGTACAGCGCCCGCAAGGCCTCCCAGGGAGCCGAATGCAGGTTCAGAGCGCCGGGCGTGGCTTCCCAGCGGCGCACCGTCGTTGGCGTGACCTGGATCAGCTCCGCGAACTCGGCCACCGAACATCCGCATTGCTCGCGCAGGTCGGCGACCATCTCGCCCGTGGGTACGAATCCGGTGGGGGCGGCGGCGAGGTCGCTCGGCGTGGGGCGCCAGCGGGCGGTGGTCGGTGGCGGCGGTCGATACGTGAGCGTCTTCTTGACTTGACCTGCCGCGATGGCGCGCCGCCGAGTCCTCCGGCGGCGGGGCGCCGAGAGACGCTCTCGACTCCGCAGGTCGGGATGCGGGCATCGAGTCTGCCGCCTTCGCCGACCATTCGGGCAACTTCGCATGTCACACAATAAGCATAAAGGTGTCTGATTTCATCACAACGGTGTCGCATGTATCCGGTAGCATCGCTCGTGTAGGGGCACGGACCGAGGCTTTGATAGGGAGGATCGACCAACTGAGAGCTTCTTTCGTATGGATTTCGCTACCGCTGATGCTGCGGGGGACCGCGCAGGGAGTGGCCTTTCCTTGGGGCTATGCGAAGACAAGCGGGCTGCTGGGGCAGCTTCGCCGTAGTGAAGGAGATTATAGCATGAAACCGTGCAACATGCAGTACGCCTTGCTTGTGTGCGCGCTCCTGTTGGGCGCCAGTCCGTCACACGCGCAGCAGTTCGATGAGGAAGGCGCGTTGCTAGACGGCTATAGTTCGGTGCCCATTGTCGGACAGGTGATCTCCGCTGTGCAGGACGCGATCGACGAACTGATAGCAGAAGCACTGGATCGCTTCGATGCTTCCCTATTGCTTGCTGCCATGGAAGCGAGGGCTACGGTTAATCAGGTGGCAACGCAGTTCGATGACGTGCTGGAGCGTACGGTAGAGGAGCTGGATGGCCAACAACGTCGGAGCATCTCAGACATCACGTCATTGGCAACGCGCCTGACGAACACAGCAAGCAGCGACGTCAGCAGTCTCGTGAACTCGATACGACAGGATGTCCGCCTACTGGTTTCAAGGAACCCTGGGTTCGTGCATGTGATTCCCGGCTACGCCGTGGAGAACGAAGACTACATTGAGTTTGCACTCGAGGGCACAGCGCTATCCCGAGCGCGGCTCTCTGACTTTAGGGTCGGTCCTACCCCGACTGAACCACCTATAGCAACTATGGACGACACGAGGGTCGCTATTCGCGTATCTCTCGATACCGGACCGGTGGCTGACCTGCTGAAAACGAGTACTGGCGATGACTACCCGCTCGAGGTGCCGATCTCGTTCATCCTTGAGGAATGTCGATTCTTTGGTTTGTGGTGCAGCGAAGGCCGAAGATTCCGTATTCTCGGGTATGTGCTCCCTGACAACGTGGGGACGGTGCGGGCCGTTTTTGTGGGAGATGTCCGTACCGAACAGCGAAGGGAAGTAACAAGAGGGCCGTTCGAGAGTCCTCGCGTGAAGTCAAACTGGCGCGGAAAGTCGGGGAAACGCACTGATGTCTGGGCGGCAAGACCCGATGATGGCTGGAAGATCGACGTGGACTCCGCCCGTTTCAACTTCACGCTGGTGTTTGGCGGGTGCAGCGGGAGACGGTGTGCGGCCAGCTGGATGCAGCAGGACGAACAGCTGCTTAGAGTATGGACGCAAACGGAAACAGATCGAACTCCTTACGTGACCTGCAAGACGGCGACGACGATCACGTTTACCCAGTGGATGTCGAGAACAGAAAGACAAACATCCAAGACAGACGTTGTGAACATTGAGCTTGGCGCGCGAGCCGTGTTGCCGTTGGATTCGGAGAGTGGTTTGGTAAACGCGCGGTTGGCACATCTAGAGATTGAGTCTGATCTCGTGCGCGGCGGCACGAAGATCCTCAGGAATGGCGAATCTACGGGCGGTCTGACCGTTGACTATGATCCAGCGACACAAATCGCCTATCTACAGGTGGCATACGGTAACTGATTCCAGAGCGCGCTCCCCGATCGTTCTCTGCCCGCGCGGAGCCCTCGCCGCCTTGCGCCGGGTTCGGCGGGAGGCTCCTTTGCAACGCCGTCGCACTCTTAGGCCTGGACTATTGTTCCTGACGACCTCGATTGGACCACAAAGGAGGGTCGAGAGGTGGCGAGCACCGGGTTGCGATGGGAAAAGATGAGCTCACGTCGAACGTTGTCGGTTCGCTTGGTCGCGTGTGGAGCATAGGAGCGCGTGGCGGAAGCGGGCCTTGTACGTCTTGTACGGGGGGAAGACGGGCGGCGTGGATGCGACGACGCTGGAAGCGAACGCGGCGATGCGGGGGATTCGGCGACGCCGCCGGAGACGCTGACGGAGGCGGCCGAGCAGGTCGAGGCGGTGCAGCCGGAAGGTTTTGAGGTCGCGGGGTGGTGGCCGACAAGGACTACCACAGCGACAAGACGCTGGTGGCTCTCGACGAGCTTGATGTTCGCAGCTACATCTCAGAGCCGGAGCGGGGGCCGCGCCGCTGGCAGGACAATTCGGACCGGTAAGACGCAGCCAGCGCAGCGTTCCGCGCAGTAGGCGTTATACGGGAACCGTCGACGGGACGCGCAGGGACCGGGGGCGTCGTCTGCAGCGCCGGCGCGGAGGGCTGGTGGAGTGTCAGCGGTCACGTAGAATTGTGTCGTATGACCCGCTGGTCATACTGGCCGCTTCCGCGCGATCGCCAACAGTTGGAGCGGCCGTTTGCGCACCAGTACGAGACGGGCGGCTTACGGCGGGTGTGGGTGCGCGGCCCGTGTAGACGTCCGGTTCCATCCAGCTTCTTCCTAGCGAGGCTCCGCCTCAGACCCACAAGCATGTAGGTTGAGTTTGCTCCGCAACCGGCACGCTGAGAATTGGAATAGGGAGAAGATAGAGCGACCAAAACCTGAACTTGACTCATCTGTAAAGATGCCGGCCAGTCAAGGATTCTAGTGGTGTGTCACTAGAACAAGTTTACAGTTCGACTTCCGCGGAGCAGCACCGCTGCCGCCCACAATCGCCCGGAAATCGGGCGTTTCTGCAACCCGTCGGCCACACGAGGAAAGTGTAAGCCATTTCTGGGACACACCACTAGCGAGGCTCCGCCTCAGACCCACAAGCATGTAGGTTGAGTTTGCTCCGCAACCGGCACGCTGAGAATTGGAATAGGGAGAAGATAGAGCGACCAAAACCTGAACTTGACTCATCTGTAAAGATGCCGGCCAGTCAAGGATTCTAGCGAGGCTCCGCCTCAGACCCACAAGCATGTAGGTTGAGTTTGCTCCGCAACCGGCACGCTGAGAATTGGAATAGGGAGAAGATAGAGCGACCAAAACCTGAACTTGACTCATCTGTAAAGATGCCGGCCAGTCAAGGATTCTAGGGTTCATCCCTGCCTGCTCGGGGTGCCGTCGGCGTCCGAGATTGGACAAGCGTTCCGGTCCAAAGTCGTCCTTCGGGATGGTGTTCGCGGTTTCCGCTTCGTCGGCGAAACGCGTTTCGCACTTCGTTGGTGCTCGTGTTCCTGGATCTGCTCAGTCGAACAGGTGGACTTCCGGGCCGTACGGTCCCATCGTCATTCCGCGTTTCGGCGGGTCCCGCCGCTTCGTCCTCTTCGCCGCGCGATCGATCCGTTTGGGTTCGGGGGCCGCTGTCCAGAGCTCGGCCGGGATCTCGTCAAGGAACGGCGACGGGTGCGTCGGCCGCTCGTGGCCTCGCCTTCCGGTCATCTGCGGCACGCTCAGGTACAGCTCGGTCCGTGCCCGCGTCATCCCGACGTAGGCCAAGCGCCGCTCCTCCTCTACCACGGCCTCCTCGTTGCCGTCGGCGGTGCTCAGCGTCCCGCGGCTGGGCAGGTGCTCGGCGTCGAAGCCGGCGATGATCACCGTGTCGAACTCCAGCCCCTTCGCGCGGTGGAGCGTCGAGAGTGTGACGCGCGCGTCGGCGTTCGCGGTCTCGTCCGGCGCCCGCATGCTGCGGCAGTGCTCGAGGAACCCGGCGAGCATCTCGAGCCGGGTCTCGGCGGTTTCGGCCTCGTCATCTCCCCAGTCTTTCCGGAACACGCCTGCGTCGTGGATCAGCTCCCACACGTTGTCGGCGCGGTCGCCCGCGTCCGGGTCCGCGGACTTCTCGAGCGCGCCGAGGTAGCCGGTGATGCCGAGCACGGCTTCGAGCGCATCGTCGAGCGGTGCTGCCCGCGCCGGATCCCGGACCTCCCTTGCGAGGTCGAACCGCTGGGCCAGGCCTCGCGAGTGCCATTCCGGGAGGGCGCCTGCGCGCAGGGCGTGGCGGGCCCGCTGCCAGAACGTGCGGCCCGGCTGCCTGTCGATCGCCGAGATCGCCTTGCGGCCGATCTGGCGGTGCGGCGGGAGGTCGACGACCCGGCGCATCGCGTCGTCGTCGCCGTCGGGGTCGAGGGCCATTTGCAGGCAGGCCAGCGCGTCCTGGATTTCGGGACGGTCGTAGAAGCTCTGCCCGCCGGTGATGCGGTACGGAATCCCTGCCTGCTTGAAGCCGGACTCCAACGCGCGCGCCTGCGCGTTCGTGCGGTAGAGCACGGCGACGGTCTCGTTGTCGCGCGCGATCCGGGTGCTCGCCCGGTCGATCGCGAACGTTGCTTCTTCCGTCGCGTCCTTCGCGTGGTGGACCGCGGCGAGCGCCGAACCCTTCCGGGCGGCGCGCAGCGGGTGCTCCAGGCGCTCTCGGTTGTGGCCGATCATTCGCTGGGCGGCCTCGAGGAGCGGCGCCGCGGAGCGGTACGCGGTGTCGAGGTCGATCCGCCGGGTGTTCGGGAAGACCTTCTGGAAGTCCAGGATGTTGCGAAGTTCGGCTCCCCGCCAGCCGTAGATGGCCTGGTCGGGGTCGCCGACGATGAACACGTTGTGGTGTTCCTGGGCGATCAGCCGCGCGAGCATGTACTGCGGCGCGTTGGTGTCCTGGCCCTCGTCGATGAGGACGTGGCGGTACCGCCGGGAGACCGCGGTCCGAGCCTCCGGCTGGTCATGGAGCGTCCAGACGGCTCCGAGGAGCATGTCGTCGAAGTCGAGGCGGTTGGTCTTGCGGAGGACGGCCTGGTAGGCGTTGGCGAGGCTCGCGTTGCGGTCCCGGTGCTCGTCCTTTCCCCAGGCTTCCGGGCTGCCCGGGTCCTTCATCATGTTCTTGAGCACGCTCATCCGCTGGACGAGGGTCTGCGGCTTCCAGATGCGGATGTCGACGCTGGCGTCGAACATGCACTGGCGCATGATGTCGAGTTGCTCGGCCTCGTCGGCGATCCCGAAGTCGGGCCGGATGCCGCTGCGGGCCCCGTGCTCGCGCAGGATGCTTCCGCACAGCCGGTGGAAGGTGGAGATCCACACCCGGCGCGTGACGTGGGCCGGGAGGAGTTCCTCGAGCCGGCTGCTCATCTCGCCGGCCGCCTTCCGCGTGAACGTGATGGCGGCGATCTCGCCCGGCGCGGCGCGGCCCTGCTCGATGAGGTAGGCGATCCGCCTGATGATGACGCGCGTCTTCCCGGAGCCGGGGCCGGCGATGACGAGGACGGGTCCGTCGGGGGCGGTGGCGGCTTCCCGCTGCCTGTCGTTCAGGTCGGCGAGGAGCGGTTGCCCTGCTTGCGCGGCCGGCCGCCGGTGCCGGCGTGCCCGGTCGTTGTCCTGCATGGTCGGTCCGCGGGTTGGCGTTGACGGCGGACTGCCGGTCAGCGGTCGCGTCTTCTGGGGTTCAGCCCCGTGTGCCTTCGGGTTCGGCATCGGAAAGGAACGCTCACGTTCTGCGAGAAACGCTGAACCCTTGAGACGGCTCGACCATCGTATCGCGGTTCTGCGGCCCTTGGGTTTGCGTGCCCGTACGCAGCGGAGCTAATCCCTCAGGCGGCGTGTCCGGAGGCTGTGCTCGGTGGCCTTCGAGATCAAGTGCCGTGGCTCGTGTAGAAGTTCCCCGGGGCCGCTCCGGCCATCATCTGGTGTGCCGATCGGGGGGCGAGCCACCGGGACCGTGGCGCGAACGTCCTTGCGGCGATCCGCGACGGGTTCATCCCCGCGCGTGCGGGGAAGCGATAAAGGAGCGCCCGGCCCTCGGCTCCGCAACCGCCGGGGACCGGCGCCGGTCGCGGGTCGAAGGGCTGGACGGGACGATGCCACCGGCCACACCGAACTACGCCGCGACCTACACGCTGCGGCACGTTGGCCTCGGAGAGACCCGAGCGCCGGCATCCGAGACGCCGTCGAAGTGGTACTGACCGCGTTGCTGGAGGCGCACCTCAACGACAACACGAGAGCCGGCTGAAGCACCGAGGGGCGTCGCTCCTAGCCGCTGGGGTCCGCGGCCACGAACGGTACAGGGCGCTACGGCCTTAGTATTCGGCGATCGCGACGCGGAACACACAATCAAGCCGTGCGGGAGGGCGTCAGGGCCGCAACGTGCCGCATGGATTTCAGGGAGGTAAAGACATGACCGATACCAAGCCGTACCGGCGCACAATCCTCGGTGAAACAACGGAGCAAGCCATCACCGACGGCTTTGACCCAAAGGCCGGGAAGCTCTATGCCGCCATCGTGGACGAGTACGTCTGGTTGATCACGGAACTGGGCGAGTTCAACGACGGGTTCAGGGGGAACAACCCATCAATGCTCCACATGCAGACCATCTCGAGTCGGTACGTGCAAAGACATCACAACCGGCTAGTCGAGAACATCATCGCGGGAATCATCCGGTTGACAGACACCGACGAAAATTCCGCCGGAATCAGCAGGCTACAGGAGCTGTTTCCAGGGGACGACGACACAGCCCAGCAGGTGTCGAAGATGGCCAACGATGCATCGATGACCACGGTCCCTGCAATCAAGAAGTTGGTCAAGTGGCGGAACAAACGGATCGGCCACAGAGACACTCGTGACGCCGCAGCGGTCATACCGAAGCCGACACTCGACGAAGTACGCGACGCCATCGCAAAGATCGGCGCGCCGATCAAGCTCGTCTGGAGCAATAAGCTCGGACACCGTAGCGAGTGCGACGACCTCGAGACCCTCGAGCGCTACGCACACGGCGCCACTAGCCGGTTCGTGGGCGAGCACGTCTACGAAACCGATGACGTGCTCGCAAGTGGAGCGCGAGTTCTCGCAGAAATTGTTGAGGCGGACCCGTCGCACGACGTTGCGGCGATCGCCGAGGCGGTCGAACACATGTGCAACGTCAACGCGAAGCTGCTGAGCAACAAGGACCTGACGGACGCAGAAAGGGAGTCGCTCAGAAACCTGATCTTCGCGGCCTTCAAGGCCGCAGAAAGACTCTCCAGAACGGCGGAGGCGCGCGCCAAGTACACGAAGCAAAGTGAATCGCTCCCGGGAAAACGCTGTCCCATGCGAACTTCGTCACCCCCTGGGTCCGACGAGCGGCTCCGGGAACGCGGCGACGATCGGAAGATCAGGTACCAGGAGATCGTCGACTACCGGATCGAGTACCCGTCCCGCAGAACCACGACGGTGCTACGTTTCGATGACCAGGGTGTCGCCCTCCCAGCGCCCGCGGGAGTCTCCACGCCAGAGCTGGATCCTCGGGTGCACGGGTGGCCGCTCGTCGAGGTGAATGACCCGAATCTCGTGGTTCTCCTCGTGCAGGAACGCGACATGGTCCGGGGTCTAGAAGATCTGATGGACGGGCGCGAACGGGAACGCCATCATGGGGGGGACCGCCGGTAACGAAGCGCAAACACCGCTCGCTGTAGCCCCGATCCTCATGCGAGTCGGCCCGCTGGGTAAGCGGCTGGTTGAGGCCGTCGGCGAGTCGCTGCCTCGCCGCTGGTGTGAAGGGCGGAATCTTCCCGGTCGGTCCCGTGACCAGCGACGTGCGCTGGCTCAACGGTCCCGGCTCCATCCAGGTGCCGCTGCCGGTGCTCGGCGTGATCAACGGTGTCCGGGAAGCGTTCCATAGCTTGTGCATCGCGACCGGGCTGCAGGTCCTGGAGGCGATGATGGAGGCGGATCGGGAAGCGCTGTGTGGCCCGAAGGGGCGCCACCAGGTCGAGCGGCCGGCGTGGCGCGGCGGGAGTGTCGACAGCCAGGTGACGCTCGGCGGCCGTCAGGTCGAGGTGCCGCGGGTGCGCGTACGCAGCGCCGAGGGTGAAGTCCCGCTGGCGAGCTTCCAGTGGGCGGCATCGACCGACCCGCTGGACGAGCACACGCTGGCCGCGGTCGCCGCTGGGGCGTCGACGCGCCGTTACGCGGGCACGTTGGACCCGGTACCGGCCGAGGTGAACGAGCGGGCGACGTCGAGCAGCACGGTGTCGCGGCGGTTCGTGGCGCTGTCGACCAAGCGCCTGCATGCGTTTCTCTCCCGGCCGTTGGGCGAGCTGGCCTGGCGGGTGGTCTGCATCGACGGCAAGGTGTTCCGAGACCACTGCATGGTAATCGCGCTGGGGATCCGGGCCGACCTTGCCTTCGACGCGGATGTTCTTCTTGAGCGCCACGAAAGCGACATCCACCTTGGCGAAGGCGTCGAGGATGGCGACAACCTGACCCCGCGACCGGCCGAGCCGGGAGAGTTCGCTGACGATCAAGCAGTCGCCGCGCTGGAGGACGCTCAGCAACATCGTCGAGCCGCCGGCACCTGTCACAAGACATGGAAGGTACCGGCGACCGGCTGCACTAATGCTTCCGTGAAGCCCAGCTGGAACAAGGTTCGAGCCGCTCACGGACCGGCGCTGGCCCGCATCATCGCGAGCTACGCCCCGCCCGGCCCTGACCGCGAGGACCTCGCACAGGAGGTGGCCTTGGCGCTGGTGCGGGCGCTGCCGGCCTTCCGCGGCGAGGCCTCGCTACGGACCTACGTGCTGCGAATCGTGCACAACGTCTGCCTGCGCCAAGTCATGCGTCATCGGCGGTGGAAGCTCGATCCGATCGAGGAGGTCGCCGACCCGACAGCGTCACCGGAGCGAAGCGCGATGCAGCGTGAGAACGAAGCGCGGTTGGTGGCGGCGACCCGGAGACTCCCGGTAGGGCTCCGCCAGGTCCTGACGCTGTCACTCGAAGAGCTTCCGCACTGCGAGATCGCCGACGTGCTCGGCATCACGGAGAACGCGGTCGCTATCCGCATGCACCGGGCGCGCCGGCTGCTCAAGACCCTGTTGGAGGAGCGATGAGTGAAGAACTGGATATGGGGGCCCTGTGCCGCGAGTGGAAGGAAACCGACATGAAGACTATCGAAATGGCTCTGGAGACCGGAAAGCTGCGCCGAGAGGTCACCTGGACCTTTGTCGTGATGGCCGCGATCGCACTGTTGGCTGGAGGTAGCCTGTTCCGGCTCGTCTTCGCGGCTTCGACGCCCTGGACTACGCTACTGTCGGGTGTGATCGTTGTCGGTGTGAGTCTGGCACTGTTCCTGAGGTTTTTCCGTCGTCAGTGGCTTGCGGTGCGCGCCGCTGACGCACTGCTGACCGGCACGCCGACCGAACTGGTCCGGGGCCGTCAGGCACTGATCGAGGTCGAGCTCTACGCCTGGACCGGCCGATCCGCCCGGTTCGCCGAGCTGCTGATCGGGCCGGTCGGGATTCTGTTCGCGACCGCTTGGTGGTGGATCGGCACCCTGTCAGTGTGGTTTCCCGTCGCTCTCGCGCTCGGCCTGGTGTCCTTCTCGGCCTACGGCCGGTTGCACCGGATTCCACGGCTGCGCCGGGAAATCGCCGAACTGGACGCTCTGGTCGCCACGCTTGTATAGCCCGCCTCCAGGCCCAGCAGCCTGAGGCGGAAGTCTCCACGTTCACTCGTATGGGCGGAAGGCGGCGATGGCGCGGTGTCCCGTGTGTCTGGTCCGCCCAGCAGGTTGGGCGGCCGCTGGCTCCAGGGGCTCTCGCCGTGACCATGACCGGCGGAGTTCGGTGCGGAATCCGCCGCCCTTTCCATCGGGAGGCACTCGAGTCGCGGCTCGTCGTTCCGCACGTCGCCACGCCATGTCTGGCGAACCCCGGCGAGGCGCCGCGCCGCGGCCCGCGCCTTGCACTCGTCGTCGTGCGCCACCAATGCGGTGTCGCCCGATCGCAGGGTCCGCATCGCCGGCAGCGTGCTGACGTAGAATCGCGCGTGTGCCGGAAAGCCATCCCCATGCGCTGCCGGCTGGCCACCGTCTCGAGGAGTACGAGATCGTCCGTGTGCTGGGCGCGGGCGGTTTCGGCATCACGTACCTGGCATTCGATCACCAACTCGACGGACCGGTCGCAATCAAGGAGTTCTTCCCGTTCGAGGTCGCGGTGCGGGTGGACGGCTGGCGCGTGGCCGCATCATCCGCCGACCGCCGGCAGGTCTTCGCCTGGGGCCTCGACCGGTTCATCGCGGAGGCGCGGTCGATCCATCGCTTTCGGCATCCGAATGTCGTGCGCGCGTATCGCTACGTTGAGGGCACCGGAACGGCGTACATCGTCATGGAGTACGTCGAGGGCGAGTCCCTGCAGGAAATTCTGGAGGCACGCGGGCCGCTGTCGGCAGCGGCATGGCGCCGCTGGCTGGACCCCCTGCTCGACGGACTCGCGCACGTGCACGACCAAGGTTATCTTCATCGCGACCTGAAGCCGGCGAACATCGTGATTCGCGCGGCGGACGGTGAACCGGTACTGATCGACTTCGGCGCCGCGCGAGCGGCGGCGCGGGAGCGGACTCACACGCGGGTGCTGACGCACGAGTACGCGCCGATCGAGCAGCACGGGAGCCAGGGAACGCAGGGACCGCCGACCGATATCTATGCGCTTGCGGCGGTGTCGTACCGGGCGCTGACCGGTGCGCCGCCGCCAAGTGCGCCGGACCGGGTCCTCGACGACCGGTACGAGCCGCTCTCCGGGCGGGCCTCCCGCGCCGACAGGGGCTGGTTGGCGGCGATTGACGAGGGGCTGTCACTACGGCCCGAGGATCGGCCGCAGACGGTGACGGCGTGGCGCACGGGGCTGATCCACGCGGACAACGAGCCTTCCGAGACGGACGCGTGGTCGGCTACGTCCGCGCCCCAATCGGGTTCGGTGAAGCCGGCGAAGCCCACGTCACCGCAGTTCGAGAGCTTCAGCCGGTTGACTGGCCGGGTGATTGCATACGGTGGTGCTCACACGGTTCCCATAGAGGACTCCCCGTTCGGCGCATACAATGGCTATGTGGAGCTGATTGAGAACGTGTATCTCGATGGGGACGAGGGCGAAAGCCTGGAAGAACGGGAAGAGAGCCTTCTGATGACGTTCTACAGTATGTATTCGGCCCTAGAGGGCGGAGATCATGGGTTCGACAAGATAATGGACGACATATTGGATTCACTGTGCAACGACGACGACGACGACGACGACGACGACGACGACGACGACGACGACGACGACGACGAGACCCGCGAGTGGAGGAGGGAGGCAGAGTTCGACGAGATCTTGTCTCACCTGAGACGCGGCTTGGAGCGCTGCGGCGAGGTTCGAAAAGAGGTTCTCGATTACGTCAATCGGCTCGGAGAGCTCTACTACCAGTGTCGGGATCTTCGTAAGGAACGTGCGGCTTCGGATGATTCAAAAGGCGGACGTCTGGAGAGAAGCGATGACATCGAGGCAGTCACGGAAGATGCTTCACAGTATTTCTTGGCCACCGATGTCTGGTTTGGTGAATGGGAGAAAAGCAAGTACGCTGTGGAAGTGTTCTTCGACTGCGTGCGGGAGTTGAGACGTCTGCAGGTGTTCAGACTCGGCACGGCGAAGACACGAGTTGAACGCCAGATCGTACAGCTTGGGAAGCTCGGAGACCGACGCGGGTGATGCCTGACAACGAAATCCGTCCCTGACAGGCAAGGCTGTAATAGACTGGCTTGCGTCATGTTCGGCGCGAACGAGCTGCACCACCGTCTCGCCTCGTGGGCCGTGTCTGCGGCTTGCGCGATCGGCTTCATCGGCATGATGAGCCTGCTCCTGACGGACGGCCGAGTCGCCGCCTTCCTGCTCGACCGCAACTCGACGGTCTTCGACTACCCCTTCACCATCCAGAACCTGATGTGGCTGATCTTCTTCGGGGCGCTGGCCGAGGTCGCCGTGCGCCACCGGCGCGCTCGTGTCGAGTCGCTACAGCTCGACGAGGGCCTGCTGCCCGAGGACGACGAGACGATGCTGCGGCTGCGGGACCTCGGCGCGATTCGCACTCGCGTCCGGGGGCAGGAGGACTTCTTCCTGCAACGACTCATCTCGCGCTGCATCCTGCAGTTCCAGAGCGCGCAGTCTACCGACCGCGCCAACGCGCTGCTGAACTCGTCGCTTGACCTAATGCAGCACGAGGTGGACACGAAGTACAGTCTGCTCCGCTATCTGGTGTGGGTGATTCCGACCGTCGGCTTCATCGGCACCGTGGTCGGCATCGCTGCGGCGTTGGACCAGGCGGGGGCCGCCGACGACTTCCAGGACCCGGCGCTGCTGGGCGAGCTCACGCGCAGCCTGGGGGTGGCCTTCTACACGACGATGCTGGCTCTGGTGCAGTCGGCGTTGCTGGTGCTGGCGCAGAACGTCACGCAGGCCAGCGAGGAAAGCGCGTTGAACCGGGCGGGCCAGTACTGCCTCGACAACCTGATCAACCGGCTCTACGAGAAGTGAAAGGCGTGGCGATGCCCGTGTATCGAACCCCGGACGGTCGGATCGTCGAGGAGAGGACCACCGTGAAGCCGCCGGGTGCCGGCCGCGACCGGAAGGCTAAGGACGCAGGGTCCGGCCGTGACGAGCCGCCCGCGCGTCCCGAGGGTGGCGGCGCTGCGCCGGAGACAGGACGCCGGCGCGCGGCATACACCCACCCGACGGTCGTCCGGCGACCCGGTGGGACGACCGGCAGACAGGCGGCCCGCGACGACCAGCGCACACGGCTCGCCGGAGCCGTTCCTGCTGATGCGGCCGGCGCGGAGGAGACCGATCCGGTGGCGGGCTGGCTCGTGATCGTCGAAGGGCCGGGCGCGGGACGGGACCTGCGGATCGGCGTGGGCCGCAACGATCTCGGTCGGGACGGCGACAACCGCATTGCGCTGCCCTTCGGCGATACGCGGATATCGCGCCGGAAGCATCTGTGGGTCAACTACGATCCCCTGAACCGGGCATTCTCCGTCGCCCCGGGCAACAGCACGAACCTGGCGTACCTGAACGACGCTGCGATCGAGGAAGGGATGCCGCTCGCCGACGGTGCCACGATCACCGTCGGTCGGACGATATTGCGCTTTGTGGCGTTCTGCGGCGAAGGTTTCGCATGGCCCGATGCCGACTGACTTCCTGCCGCTCGATATCGGCTCCGCGGCGCGCGCCTTGGTACTGGTCATCGCCGCCGCAATCAGTCTGTTGGCGCTGTCCATTCTGGCGCAGATCCCCGCGGTGGTTCTGATGTGGTGGCTGCGGCCGCAACCGGCGTACAACAGGCCGGAGGCGCCAGCCGGCGGCGGGTCTGCGATGTCGAGGGCCGCGCCGACGGACGCCGCCCGTATGCGCCTGCGCCGCGGCGGCGGGCAACTCGTAGGCAAACGCGAGATCCAGGAAGACGAGCTCGGCTTCATCGACGGCCCGACCCTCGATCCCGGCGGCCAGCATCCGGTAGTGGTCGTGGCGGACGGTATGGGCGGACATGCAAGCGGCGAGTTGGCGAGCCGGCTCGCGGTGCGCGCGTTCGTCGAGGCGTACGGCACGGAAGGCCGGCCGGCGGATCGGCTGCGGGCGGCGCTCGACCGCTCCAACCAGGCGATAGACGACGCGATACGGGACAACCTGTCGCACGACGGCATGGGCACCACGCTGGTGGCGGCGGCGGTCACGGCGGACGGCCTCGAATGGATCAGCGTCGGAGACTCCCCGCTGTACCTCTGCCGCGACGGTCGGCTGAAGCGCCTGAACGAGGATCACTCGATGGCCCCGGTGATAGCGGCCATGCGCGAGATCGATCCGGCGACGGCCAGGAGCATGAACCCGAACGAACTCCGCTCGGCGCTTGTCGGTTTCGCGCTCACCAAGGTGGACGCCTCGCCGATGCCGGAACTGCTGAAACCGGGCGACCTGATCCTGCTGGCGAGCGACGGCCTGAACACGCTGGACGAAGGTGAGATGGCCTCGCTCATCGCCACACGCCGCGGCGATGGGCCGGAGGCGGTGAAGGACGCTCTGCTCGCGGCGGTCGCGGCGCAGGACGTGCCGGCGCAGGACAACGTGACGGTGGCGCTGATCGAGGCGCCTGGCGCGACGGGAGCGCCCGGCGCGTCGGGGTGCGCCCGGTGCGACGGGACCGCCGGAGTGCCGGTAGCATCGGGAGTCTGAGGAGCGGATGTCGAACGTAACGCGGTCGATTTCGGCCCGCCGCATTGCCCGCATCGTCGTCGCGGCATGCATCGTTCTCGGCGTCGCGTGGGACGCCGTCCCGGCCCAGCCCGGTGCATCGACGGTCGACGAAGACATGGTGCGCGCCGTCGCCACTGCTGCCGAGATTGCAGCACAGCGGGACACGGAGGCGCGCGAGGCGCAGGCGGCGGCGAACGCGGCGTTGGAGGAAGCCGCCGAGGCGCAGGCGCGGGCCGATGCCGCCCTGGACCGTGCCCAGGCCCTGGAGGCGCAAGCGAACGCCACACAAGCCGAGCGGGACGCGGCGCGTGCGGAAGCCGAGACCCTGCGGGCAGAAGCCGCGGAGAAGGAAGCCGCCCGGGTCGCCCTGGAGCAGCGAGCTGATACCGCCCTGGAGCAGGCGCGGGAGGCCCAGGCGCGGGCGGCGACTCTCGAGCGACAGTTGGTGCAGGAGCAACGGCATTTCTACTTGGCGCTCGTCGCCGCATCCCTGGCGCTGCTGGCGGTGATCCTGGTCGCGTGGCGCTTCGCGAGCCGCCGCCGCCTCGAGTTGGCGGCATCGGAGGCGGCGCGCCGGGCCAGTGAGGAACAGCTTGCCGCCGCGGTCACCGCTGCGCCGTTCTCCTGCCTGCTGGAGGGGACCGACACGAACGGTCGCAGCGTCGTGGTCAAGATCGGCGCCGAGCAGCTCGGGTCGCGCGACGGAATCGTAGTCGGCCGCAACCCGGCTCAGGCGGGCGTGGTCCTCGACCACCCGGAGGCGTCGCGCGAGCATTTCCGGCTGGCCGCAACGGGCCGGAGCATCTCCATCGTGGATCTGCATTCCACGAACGGCACCTTCGTGAACGGAACCGAGATCGAGCCCGACAAGGCGACCGTGCTCTCCTCTGGAGACGAGATCCGCGTCGGGGCCGCGATACGCCTGACCGTGTCGATCGACCGGGTCGCGCCGTGAAGCCAACCCGCCGGGAGATCAGCATCCTTCAGCGTGTCGGCGATCGATCTGACCGAGGACGCGGCCGTCGGCGTCATCGATTTCAAGGACGGATGTGGCCGGCAGCCGGCCTTGCGCATCGCACCGATCCAGCGCATCGACCGGCAGTCGGTGCGGCGGCTGGCGGCGTTCGCGCGGTCGATGCGCCCCGGCTCGGCGGCCTGGAACGTAACGGTGGACGAGGACTACGCCGAGGCCTTGCGGGCGGCCGTCAACGCAGACTGGCGGCAGGGCAGTGAGCACCGCTCGATCGTCATGATCTCCGACAACCCGGCGCACGCCAACGCGCGGCAGCAAGCCATCGCTGACGTCGGCGCTTCGCGGGCCGCCCTAGCGCCCGGCACACTGTCTCGGCGGTCTTTGTCGACACGAGCTTGACCGCCGGTTCCGGCTACCCGGACGCGGCAGCGTTCATTCGCCGCGTGGCCGGGCCGGCGGCGGCCACTTTGTCCGCGCGGATGAGAACGCGTCGCTGTCGGCGACGATCCCTGCGGGCCATCTTCGAGGACTGATTCGCCTAACTGCCCCGAAAATGAACGACCCTCCCCGCGGTCCACACATCGCAGCGCTCGTCCCGGCCCCGACCCCTCCGCCGAGCGCAGGCCCGTTGCCAGTTTCCGCCGATGGATGGCGCGGTTGGAGGTGGAGTGATAGCGATGTGGCTAGATGGCGCGGTTGAAGGTCGAGTTGTAGAATCGGGACGCCGTGACAGCGCATCAACATCCGGCCGCGCTGCCGAAGGGCCACCGCATCGGCGAGTACGAGATCGTCCGCGTGCTCGGCGCGGGTGGCTTCGGCATCACGTACCTGGCGTTCGACCACCAGTTGGACGGACCGGTCGCGCTCAAAGAGTACTTTCCCGCCGAGGCGGCAAGGCGCGAGTTCGGATGGGGCGTCGCCCCGTCAAGCACGGGGAGCAAAGCGCTCTTCACCTGGGGCCTCGACCGTTTCATCGACGAGGCTCGGTCCCTCCATCGCCTTCGACACGCGAACGTCGTGCGGGCGCATCGCTACGTCCAGGCCTACGGCACCGCGTACATCGTCATGGAGTACGTCGAGGGCGAGTCCCTGCAGCAGATCCTCCGGGTGCGCGACCGGCTGACGCCCGACGCTTGGCGGCGATTGCTGGACCCGTTGATCGACGGGCTGGCCCACGTGCACGGCCACGGCTACCTGCACCGCGACATCAAGCCCGCGAACATCATGATTCGCGCCGCGGACGGGGCTCCGGTGCTGATCGACTTCGGCGCCGCGCGTGTGGCCGCCCGGGGCCGGACGCACACTCAGGTGCTGACGCCGGAGTACGCCCCGCTGGAGCAATATTCGCGCGAGGGAACGCAGGGACCGCCCACCGACATCTACGCCCTGGCCGCGGTCTCGTACCGCGTGCTGACCGGCGAGCGGCTGTCGAGCGCCCCGGACCGGGTGCTTGACGACGATTACGAGCCCCTGGCGAACCGCATCGCCGGCGCGAACCACCGGTGGCTGGCCGCCATCGACCATGGACTGGCGTTGCGGCCGGAGGACCGGCCCCAGACGGTCCCGGTATGGACTGCGGCGATGCGCGGCGCCCGCACCGCGCCCGTACCGAACGTCGATGCCGGGACCGACCGCAGCAGGAACGCCGCGCGGGCCTCCGCACCTCTGCAGGACGCTCCGGCCGCATCCGGCCGCTCCTCTCTGTCGTTGAGGCACTGGGGGTGGGTCCCGGTCTTAGTCATTCTTTTTTTCCTCGACGCCATCACGAGTGACCCGCCGGATCGAAATCCTGCCAGCGTCTCGGGCGAGAATGACCCAAGCGCGGACCGGCCGCAACGACCCGGTGCATCCGAGCCCCCGACGCGAGCGACCGCGCAAGCTCCGACGAGCAGAAGTACGCCGAGATCGCTTCCGGTCTCATCACCGGAAGCCGGCGAAGCCAGACTGGGGCTCGATCGGTCAGCCAGGCGGCTGATCCAGCGAGGGCTGCGCGCCGACGGATTTGATCCTGGCTCCGTCGACGGGTTGTTCGGACCGGCGACACGCGCGTCGCTGCGGGCGTGGCAGAGCTCCCGCGGGCAGGCGGCAACTGGCTATCTGAACGGCCAGCAGGTGGCGGAACTCCGGGATTCTGCACGTCGCCAGCAGCAGCGATCCGCCGCATCGACACCCGCAAACCGATCGACCGCACCAACTCCGACAGACGGAAGTACCTCGAACCCATCGCCCTTGATCTCAGCACCTGAGGGATGGCCACCGGCACCCAGCCCCAAGGTAGCAAACGGAAGGTCGTTCACGCGCGGTTCACATCAGGATGACGTCCTCCGCCTGCAGGGCACGCCGACCAGCATCAACCGGTACCCATCCCTGGGGCACGAAACATGGCGCTACGGATCCAGTTCCGTGACCATCTCGACCCGATCACGCCACGTCATCGAGTGGGCGAATCGCGGTGGCAACCTCAAGGTGCAACTGGCGCCGGGCCGTAACGGGACGAACGCGACATCGTTCACGCGCGGTTCACATCAGGATGACGTCCTCCGCCTGCAGGGCACGCCGACCAGCATCAACCGGTACCCATCCCTGGGGCACGAAACATGGCGCTACGGATCCAGTTCCGTGACCATCTCGACCCGATCACGCCACGTCATCGAGTGGGCGAATCGCGGTGGCAACCTCAAGGTGCAACTGGCGCCGGGCCGTAACGGGACGAACGCGACATCGTTCACGCGCGGTTCACATCAGGATGACGTCCTCCGCCTGCAGGGCACGCCGACCAGCATCAACCGGTACCCATCCCTGGGGCACGAAACATGGCGCTACGGATCCAGTTCCGTGACCATCTCGACCCGATCACGCCACGTCATCGAGTGGGCGAATCGCGGTGGCAACCTCAAGGTGCGACAGGCGCCCGCCGGTCGATGAGCACACCATCGCTCGCGGATACGCGATGAGTAGCATGGCGATTGGCCGCACGCCGTCGACCGACCAGGGGACGCCGTGAAGCCGACCCGCCGGGAGGCCAGCATCTTCAGCGTGTCGGCGATCGACCTGTTCGCGTCGGCGCTCGGGGCCTTCATCGTCGTCGCGTTAGTGCTGCTGCCCTACTTCCCCAACACCGGCGACGCCCCTCCGGCCGGCGCGGACCCGCCGGTCGACCCGTCGTCCTCGCTTGGCATCTCGCCCGCCGAAGTCGAGGCGCTACGCGCCCAGGCGGCGCGGGCCGAGGCCGCCCTGGCCGAGGCGGAGCGGCGCGGGCGCGATCTGTCGGAGGCGCTGGAAGCGGCCCGAGCGCAGGCGTCGGCGCCCGCACCGACGCTGGCGAACCCCATCTCGCCCGCCGAGGTGGCAGCGCTCCAGGACCGGGTAGTGCGTTCGGACGCGGAGCTGCAGGCGGCGCGCGCCCGCGAGCGCGAACTCGCGCGGGCGCTCGACGCCGCGAAGTCGTCGGTCCGGACGCTACCGCCGATTGATCTCGTAATCGCCCTCGACACGACCGCGAGCATGACAGGCGAGGTGGCGAGCCTGCGCGAGGAAATCGCGGGCCTTTCCGCCCTCCTCGCCGACCTGACCGACGACGCGGCGGTGGGCATCATCGACTTCAAGGACGGCTGCGGGGGGGCGCCGGCCCTGCGCATCGCCCCGCTCCAGCGCATCGACCGGGAGTCCGTGCGCCGGCTGGCCGTCTTCACCCGTTCGATGCGTCCCGGTTCGCCGCGCTGCAACACGACTTCCGACGAGGACTTCGCCGAGGCGTTGCGCGCGGCCGTCGACGCCGACTGGCGCCCCGACAGCGAGCTCCGGTCGATCGTCCTGATCTCCGACAACCCGGCCCACGCCTATTCCCGGGAGCAAGCCGTGGCCGACGCCCGGCGCTTCTCGCGTGGCCCCGGCGCCCGGCACACCGTCTCGGCCGTGCTCGTCGACACGAGCGCCTTCGCCCCGACCTACCCCGATACCGCGGCGTTCATGCAGCGCGTCGCCCAGGCGGGGGGCGGGCAGTTCGTCCGCGCCGACGAGAACGCGTCGCTGTCGGTGACGATTCTGCGCGCCGTCTTCGACGGCTGACACGGCGCGCCTTCTCGGCTCCGCCCGGTCCGGGTCACTCCGTCGGCTCCAACGGCAACCACCCCAGTCCTTTCTCTGCCTTTTCCGCCGGGGCTGCCGGCTCCCCGGCTGCTTCGGGCACCTCGTCCGCCGGGACCGACTCCGACTTATCCGCCGCGGCTGCCCGCTCCCCGGCTTCTCGGCGCACCCGGCCCGCCCGCGCCGTCCCTGGCTTCTCCGCCGCCGCTGCGTGCTCGCCGGCTGCTACGGCAGGCTCTCCGGCTTCTCCGGACACCTCGCCCTCGCGGGTCCTCGTTGCAGGACCCGTGATCTTCGCCAGCGACAGCTTCTCGCCGCACCACCACGAATGCTCCTCCCCGGCGTAACGCATGGGGGCCACGCGCTGATGTCCGGCGAAGCAACCCAGCAGCCACAGCGATTCGCGGACCGACCGGAAGTCGATCCCCGCAGCGATGAGCTCCCGAGCCTCGTTCCTCAACGCCTGCAGATCAACGGCCTCGTGCCATCCGTGGAACAGCTCCTTCCACCGGCAGAAGATGACCAGCGACCGAAAGCCGGACGGAAAGAGGCCGGGAGCGGCCTCCTCGAGGGCCGCGGCCAGACTCGCGACCTCAGCATCGCCCACGACATCCGCCAGCGTCGAGATGTCCGAGCGCCGGTCGAGCACTCCGCGCACGACCTCGCGGCACCGCTCGACGCCGTCCGACTGCTCCGGCCACGACAGCTTCTTCAGCACCTGGCCCGAGTCGATGAGGTAGTCGATGGCCCCGTAGTCGTACGGATCGTGCCGCGTGAACCGATACGCGGCCGGAATCCAGGTCGCGGCGGTCTCCTCATCGATGTCCTGACCCTCCTGTCGATCGAGTTGACGAATCGCCGCTTCAACGGCGGCCTGCAACTGTCGTTCGCCATCGTCCCCCACGGGTTCGCCGGCGCCCTTCTCATCCGCGCGATCGTCATCGCCGAACAGCAAGCGACACAGCGCTTGGCCGCCGGCGATGGCGTTCTCGACGTTGCGCCGCGACCACTGCTCCAGTACGGGACCCTCGAAACGCGGTCGATCCAGCGCCACGCCGAGAGACCGCATCCTGGGCTCCAGAATCCTCTTCGCCCGCCCCGTCGTCGGGATGACTTTCCGGACGTCGCCGACGCGGACTTCGATGACCTTCTCTCTCCTCGAGACCGCCTGCCGCGGCTCCAGCTCCAGAATCACGACGCCTTCCTGGTCGTCCAGCATCAACTGCGGCAGGCTCTCCAGCAGATCCGGGACCCGCTTCTTCGCGGAGGCGGAAGGCCTGCCGTCAGCTTTCATCTTCAGCGGCACCACACGATCGCGGGGAATCTGGCCGCGGCCGTAGTGATAGAGAGACTGAAACTCCCCGTATGTCACGCCGACGAACCGGTGCGGGCCTGCTGTCGGCCTGCGCCGGTCGGTTCCTTCGGAAGACACGCGAGATTCCTTCTTCGGCACGCTTGGTCCTTCAGAGGAACAGTTCCTGTTGCGGCGCCTCTCCCGAGTCCCCACTCCGGGGCCGCTCGCACTCCACGTGGTGTAAAAGCCGATCCGGAATGTCCCGCACGTACGGGTGCAACTCCCTTCCGTGGTACGACAGGAACAGGTTCCGCCGACTCCGCGTCAGGCCCACGAACAACAACCGCCGGGCGATGGCCTCGTCGTCCTTCCAGAAGGTCCGCCGCCCGGTCAGCCCCGGCAGGAACACCGTTTCGAAGTCCAGCCCCTTCGCGCTGTGGTAGGTCATCACATACGAGATCGAGCGACGATCCGATTCATCGAGACTGCCGTGTCCGCTCCCCAGATACTGCAGCGGAACCCCGTCGCGCTGCAGGGCCTCGTTCACGGCGTCGTAGTCCTTCCCCTGGAATCGAGGCTCCGGCGCGCCCGTCAGGCGGCACACCGCCCGCAGGAAGCGACGGATGTCCTTGCGCGTCGAGAACAGCGCGGCCGCCGGCTTTCCCACGCGGCTGTATCTGCTCAGCCTTTCCCACAACCACTCGGTCTCCCGCTCCGCGGTCTCCGCGTGCGCCAGCGTGACCTCGACCTCCTGCATGCGCGCCGTCGTCGCACCTTCGAGCCGGGACCCCGGCACGACGCAGCACGCGATGTCCCTGATCCTCTGCGTGAGGCGGTAGAGGGTCTCCAGCGAGACGATGTCCGGGTCGAGGAGGTCGAGACAGTCCCGAATCTCGCTCTCGGTGCTGCACTTGTCGTAAATCGACTGGTCGGTGTCACCGGCCGCCACGACGCGGCCGGCCAGCGCCCGGATTCGGCGCAGGTCGGCGGCCGGAATGTCCTGCACCTCGTCGAGCAGGATCCAGTCGTACCTTCGACCTTCATGCAAGAGTTGGTAGTAGGTCATGACGGGTGTGCGCCCGGCGAGATGCCGGCCCAGACCGCTCGCTATCAGGTCCTTCAGCGCATGCGTGTAGGTGGCGAGACAGATGCTCGCCTCGTCGTGCTCCGCCAGGATGCGTTCGGCCAGATGCACGAGCAGCACCGTCTTCCCGGTGCCCGCGAAGCCGCGAATCCAGTGGTTGCGCCGGTGGCGGGGGTCGACGACGGCGCCGCAACGCCGCAGCACATCCAGTTGCTGCTCACCCATCTTCCGTTCCGGCGGCTTCCAGTTCATCGTTCGATCTGTTCGGCGCCGGCCGTATTTCGGCTATGGATGAGCCCGCGGTTGGGACTCGCGGCCAGGACCTCCGGGCGGACCGGGTCGTCGTCAATCCGCCACCGCTTTCGATACTCGCGAACGTGCTCGAGAGTCCGTCGTTTGCCGAGCGTCCTCGCGTTCTGCTCTAGCAAGGCGCAATCGTCTTCCGTCAGGCTCTCCTTTGCGAGTTCCTCCTCCAGGATGTCGAAGGCTCGCGTTACGCACTCCAGCCCGCGGGGATCACCGTCGTCGCGCAGGGCATGGCCGTGAACCGTCAGGGCAGGGACGAAGTCCGGATCCAGCCGGAGCGACCCCTCCATCAGACGTGCGCAGGCTTCCATGTCGCCGCGTCGCCGCTCGTCGATTGCGCAGTTGTAGGCGGTCACGCAGCTCGGCGCCCGCTGATGCGCCTTGAGCGACCACTCGCGGGAACGTCGGTAGTCCCCGGATCGCGCGTAGCTGTAGGTAATGCTGACGGCGTGGTCGCTGTCCGGATCCAGCCGTTCCGCCGCCTCGTACATCTCCGCCGCCTCCCGCCATCGGTGGGCCTTCTGGGCAGCACGCGCGAATGTCAGCACCGCCGCTGTAGCGGGACGACCCTTCCCGGCGAGAATCGAGGCGTTCAGCGCCTGTCTCGCCTGGAGCAGACGCCGCCCGCCGGGCAACAGCTCGGCGTTCGCCAGCGGATTCAGGATCTCCGAGGCGACGGCGGCGCCCCCGGCGTGGACCCTGACGACGAGGAGCTTGTCCCGGGAGATGTGGGACGAAATGCGGATGGTCTCCCCCTTCTCGAACCAGCCGGGGGGCGACGGCGGCGGGACCGTCAGCACCGCCAGTATCTTGTCGCGTCCGCCGACGCAGAACGGCAGCTCCACGCGGGTCTGCCGTTCCTTCCCCACCGTCACCGACGTGATGGCGGTCGGCGACGGGACCGGAGAGCCGGCGTCGATCACCATTTCCTGCGTGATGGTGGCTGAGGACGGGACATCAGAGCCGGCGTCGATCACCCCTTCCTGATTGTCGTCCCGCGTCAGAACGTAGATGGGCTCGCTCGTGATCGGACGGACGATATCGTGCCCGAGCCCGTGGAGATACAGGGAGTGTATGGCGGCGCCCTGCGAGACGTGAGCACGAAGGTCGCAAGGCGTCACGCACTCGACGAAGCGGCCCATGTGCCTCTCGATCGCGCCGCGTACGAGGGAATTCGCGCTGCTGCCGCCGATGAACAGCACCATGTCGAGGTCGTCAGGCGTCAGCCCCGCCTTCTCCAGGGCGCTCGAAACGGGCTCCAGGACGCTCGGCGTGCGGTCCAGGCGGTCCTCGCCGGGCGACGCCGGGGCGGCGAGAAACGGCTCCATGATCTCCGCGAACTCGCCGAGGGTGATCTGCGGCTCGTCGAGGGTCCAAGACCTGCCCCGCACCTCGATAACGTCGATGCCATCGGCCACGATCGGATCCGTGCACTCACGGAGGTCGGACGGATCGCCGGCGCCCCGCGCCTCGGCCTGTTTCGAGCACTGGATCTTCAGCTCCTCGGCGGCGTGCTTCAGACGGGGCAGCAGCAGCTTGTCTCGTTCGTTAGACGAGATGACCTCGTCCGGGTCGCCGTCGCCACGGAGCTGGGGCAGGAGAATACGCTTGGCGATGGCCCGATCGATGTCGTCGCCTCCGAGGGCGAGGAACTTCGAGATCGCCAGATTCCTGGAGGAGAGCCGCCCGTCCGCGATGCTGACCTCCAGCACCGAGATGTCGCACGTGCCGGCGCCGAAGTCGAAGACGAGCACGCGGCCCGCCTTCCGCGCGAGGAGCGCCGACACGGATGGACCCTCGGCGCCGCGCTCCATGTCGAACACGTAGCTGAGAAACGCCGCGTTGGGCTCGTCGATGAGACCGGTGTCCTCGACGGGGATGCCGGCGCCGGCGAGCGCCCGCACGAGGTCGCGGCGCTGGTTGGCCTCGAACGCGGCGGGAACGCTGACCGCGTACACCGGCGGGGGCAGCGAATGATCCAGGACGTGCCGGTCCACGGCCTCACGCAGGTGATGCAGGAAGACCCTGGCGGCGTCCTGCGGCCGTTCGACCACCACCGGCGCGCGCCCCTCGGCGAGCACCGTGTTGGGATACTGGGGGCCGAGGTCGACCCCGAGTTCCATCTTGAAGGACGACCAGAGATCCACTCCCTCCCGCAACGTCGCCCTCAGGTGCGGCGTCACGCCGCGGCCCACGAGCAGACGGCCGTTGCGCCAGGCGAGACAGCTCGGCACGAGATGGTCGTCGTGGCGTCTGTCTTCCTCGTCGAGCTGGGGAACGGAAAGCGGTTCGGCCCTGGGGACGCGACCTCCATCGTCCATCCGGACGATGCTGACCACCGTCGTCGACGTCCCGAAGTCCATGCCCACGAAGGTCTGCCGGGCCAGGTTCCCGCGGAGGGCCTCTGCGTCGCCGGCCAGATTCGTCACGGAAACACCCGCCGCCTCGTCGGGCGCGCGGTCGGGGCCGTCCGCGCCCGCCATGGCCGATCGCCACGCCGACACGGTCCGGGGCCGGTCGTCGGGCCGCAGCGCCATTCCCCGGTCAATCGCCGCGAGCCACCGAAGATCCGCCCCCGCGACCCGCTCCGCAAGCGACTCGTACCGGTCGTCCACGGCCCGTACCGGCGCTTCCGGCGCGCACTCGCCGGTCAGCGCGCGGTACGAGACCGCCGCCAGCGCGTAGATGTCGGTGGGCGGCCCCTGCGCGCCCTCGGTCCCGTGCTGCTCGATGGGCGCATACCGCGGCGTCAGCACCTGGGTGTGCGCCCGGCCGCGCGCCGCCGCGCGCGCGGCCCCGAAGTCGATGAACACCGGCTCGCCGTTCGCCGCGCGAATCACGATGTTCGCGGGGGTAATGTCGCGGTGCACGTAGCCGTGTCCGTGCACATGCTCCAGCCCGTTGAGCAGCCGGTCCAGCCATTGCCGCCACTCGGCGACCGGCAACGGCGCGCGGATTCGCAGGACGGCGTCCAGCGACTCGCCCTCGACGTACTCCATCACGATGCAGGCCGTGCCGAGCGCCTCGACGTAGCGATGCACCCGCACCACGTTCGGATGCCGGAACCGATGGATCGACCGCGCCTCGTCCAGGAAACGGTCGAGACCCCAGGTGAAGAGCGCACGGCTCTCCTCCGCTGGCAACGCGGCCACGCGCTGGTCCGCGGTCCGCTCAGCGTGTTCGTGCGGAAAGTATTCCTTGAGCGCGACCGGTCCGTCTAGTCTCGTATCGTTCGCGAGATAGGTGATGCCGAAGCCGCCGGCGCCCAGCACGCGGACTATCTCGTACTCCTCGATCCGGTAGCCCGGCGGCAGGGCGCGGGCGCACGTCTCGGGCACGACCTCGATCCTACTACGCGCGCCCGCCGGGCTGTTTCGGACTCCGCCGCCGACTTCAATCAACCCAAATGTCTGCGATACCGACGAGAACGCGTCGCTCGGCGAATGGCGCCGACGCATGCCGCGCCGACGATGGGGCGGACGCAGCGCCAGGTGTGGCAGGCTGCGTCTGCTCGGCGGCGCGCATCTGTTCAACCGGCGTTCTCGGACGAGAGCGTACGCCTGGACGTGCGGACGACTCTGCCGGTCACGGCGGCGCGTCTGCTCGACCGCATCTCCATCGGCGTTCCGGTGATCCGCGGCCCGGTGAGTTGCGATCTCAGGGGCGGTTCACCCGGCGCAACGTTCTGCGAAGACTGCGGTAAGACGATGCGGCCCGGTGAGTTGCGATCTCAGGGGCGGTTCACCCCCCTGAATCGAGAACTGGGGCCATCGAACGGCCCGAACTGGGGTCATGGCATCGAAGTGCACCAGGGCCATGCTTTTCGGCCGATCAGGGCCATTGCATTGCACGGTGACCAGCGTGACCGCCGAAACGGCCTTCCCGCAGGGAAAAATACTGGGTGAGCGACCCCGGAACCGGGGTCGCTCACCCCTCTTGCCTCCTCCTCGTGGTGTTGTTAGACCGTTGAATGCGCGGTGGGGTGCACTGGTGCGAGAAACCCCCAGTGTTTCCGGGCGCTTACGGTGTGTTCACGGTGAACAATCCACGCACTTTCGCCAGGCGGATCGACGGTCGGCGATCGGTTGCAGGACCCTGCAATGAACTTGTTTACCTTGCCCAGATACGACTCATGCCGCTACTGTGTGGACATTGCGCAGCAAGGCGTGGTGTCATGGAGGCATGAGGAAAGCGACGGTGACGGTTCGTCTCTCGGCGGGCCTGGTGGAACGGCTCGACAAGCTCGCTGTCGGGCTCGGCACGTTCGGCCTGAGTCGGCCGCGGGTCATAGAGGCTCTGGTTCAAGGCTGCCCTACCGGTGCAGATGCTCTGGAGAGGATGCTGCGGCATGCTGCGGGCGTCGACAAGCCGACGCGGCTACCGGTGGATGCGGTCAAGCTGCAGGCGGAGTACGAACGCGGGCTCGAGGCCGGGCGCGCCGAGTCTGGGCCAGCGCACGCACTGGCGGACCGGGCGTGGCGTCTGCTGGTAACGGACCACCCCGACTTTGACGCGGCGTTCCACTGCCGTGCGTGGCTGGCTGATCACGATATCGAAGTCATCCACGACGAGGCCGACGGGCAGTTGAAGTTGCGGGAGTAACGCCGCGCGTGGGGGTGTGGCGCGGCGCCAGCGTTCGCGTTATCGGGTCGGCCGTCAGGTCGAGTGCTGCGAGCACGAAATCGCCGCTCCGGCACTGAGAGGCGCACTTCTCGGTGCCGTGCACCATTAGACGCCGGATTCCGGCCTTTTGTTCCCGGGTGGCCGATCTCTTTCGGGGGGGCGCGTTTGAAGTTGCGGGAGCAACGCCGCGCGTGGGGGTGTGGCGCGGCGCCAGCGTTCGCGTTATCGGGTCGGCCGTCAGGTCGAGTGCTGCGAGCACGGAAATCGCCGCTCCGGCACTGAGAGGCGCACTTCTCGGTGCCGTGCACCATTAGACGCCGGATTCCGGCCTTTTGTTCCCGGGTGGCCGATCTCTTTCGGGGGGGCGCGTTTGCGGGGCCGGTACGCTCGGTGCCGGGTTGGCAGGCGTCCCGCTTTTCGGTCTGTGCGCGCGGGACGCTCGGCGCGTGTCAGTATCGCGGAACACTCGGTGTGTACCGGTGGCGGGTCGTTTTGATGCTGCCTGGTCGGCAGGGTTCCGGGGCCGGCACGCGAGACCGGCGGAGACAGGTCGGGGATCAGCCCGCGATTGATCCCGTGCGCGCTCGTTTGACGATGCGGCTGCGCGCCGCCTGGCGGAAGACCTCGGTCAACCGCACGACCGGGACAGGATGTCCGAGGCGATGATGTCGGCCAGCACCTGCCCCGGCCCCACCGAGGGGAGTTGATCGATGTCGCCCACGATCGGCAGGGCGGCTGTGTCGGGACTACGGCGAGCGACGCCCGCATCAGCATGACGTCGACCATGGAGGCTCGTCGACGACGAGCAGACCGCATTCGAGCGGATTGTCCGCGTCACGCCTGAAGCCGCCGGTGGCGGGGTCGGACCTCGAGCAGCCGGTGGATGGTTCGGGCCTGCTGCCCGGTGGCCTTGCTCATTCTTCGGGCGGCGCGGCCGGTCGGCGCGCACAGCACGAGCTCGACGCGCTTGGCGGCCAGGATGCGCAGGATGGCGTCGACCAGCGTCGTCTTGCCCACGCCCGGTCCTCCCGTGATGACGGTGGCCTTCGAGGTCAGCGCCAACCGCACCGCCTCGGCCTGGCCCGGCGCCAGCGACAGGCCGGCTCTGCTTCTCGACCCAGGGCAGCGCCCGCTCGACGTCGATGTCCGGCTAGGGAGCTTGCCAGCCACAACGTCGACGAGCCGCTCGGCGATCGCCCGCTCGGCCTGGTACAAGCCGCCGAGGAACAGGCACGGCGTGTCCGCGACGGTGTCTGCGACGACGGCGTCCTCGGCCGGCTCGCAGCCAGGCGCGGATACGCTCCTGCACGCCGCCAGCTCGAGAGCGGTTCGGACCGCATCGTCGGGCACGCCGAGCAGGCGGGCCGCCAGCGTGCCGAGCTCGTCGGCCGGCAGTCCGCAGTGGCCGTCGTCCATCGCCTCGGTCAGCGCGTAGCCGATGCCGGCGCGCACCCGGGTCATCGCCGTGCTGGTGATTCCCAGCTTCATCGCGATCGCGTCGGCGATCCTGAACCCGATACCGCGAATGTCGCGGGTGAGGCGGCAAGGGTTCTTCGTGATGACCTCGACCGTGTCGCTCCCGCAGGTCTTGAAGACCCGCACCGCCCGCGCCGTGGCCACGCCATGGCTGTGCAGGAAGACCATGCTCTCGCGAACCGCTTTCCGCTCGGCCCACGCGTCGGTGATGCGCCCGGCGCGAACCTGGCCGATGCCGGTGACCTCGCGAAGCCGTTCGGGCTCGGTCTCGGTGGGTTCACGAGGAATGTGTCGCTCGGCGTGGACTGCGTCCTGCTCGGCCTGATGCTCGGTGCGGTCGTCGGCAGGCGCTGCATTCGCGGCCGGTTCTGGCGGCAAAGCGGCTGGGGGATGTGGGCTGCTCGGTGCGGTCACCCGAGTAGCGTACCGTCCTGGCGCCCCGGGGCCGTTGCTCGGTGCGTGCGGACGGCGCGTCGGCCCGGATCCCGTGCTCACGATGGGAGCTTGTCGGCGTCGACGGTGCGGAGCGGTAGCCTGCAGATGTCGACTGACTGCCTTCGGACTCGACCGCAGCATGCAGGCTGCGCGCCTCGTCCCCGAGCGCGTCAAAGACGGCCACGAAGTCGCTGAACTCGATGTTCACCGTGGTCTTGAACCGCTGGATCAGGTTGCGGGAGTTGATGGCGGCGTCCACGCGGTACTTCCCGAACATCTCGATCGCGACCACGTGCATCTTGTCGGGCATGACGACGTCGTCGGGCCATTCGGGTGCTGACGCGGGCAGGTCCTACAGCGTGTCGATCCAGGCCCTGAAGGAGTTCGGACTCGCCCGTGCTGCTCGGTGGCCGGGGCTCGGTGCGTGCGGACCGCCCGTCCCTGTGATGCTGACCGAGTCATGCGCGGCCATGGCGAGACGGCGTGGGCCATCAGGCCGGGAAAAATGTGGGCCGCCGCCCACAATTTTCGTGCGGCGTTCGAAAGGGGGGCATCCGGCCCCGCATTGCGGTCCGGGCGATCGTGTGCCTGCCATCCAGACCGCAGTCTGCCGGCGCACGAATTCCCGCGCAGCCGCCGTGCAGGGCTACCTGGTTGGGGGCGACGCCAGCGCCCCGCACCGGCGATCCGAGGCCGACGGCCCGAGCCTGTGCGTGACGCGTGCTGCTCGGCGCATTGACAGCTGCCTGTCCGTGCAGGAGCGCGTCAGTTCCTGTTCCCTCTGCGACGCTGACCGCGGCGCCGCCGGGTGCGTTTTCCCGCTCGATGCGCGCGGTCAGTGCACCGGCGAAGCCGAAGGCGCCGGCCCGACCGGCCGCGCGACAAAGTGGTCCAGCTCCGCGGTCATCGTGCGGCCGGCGTTTCCGCGGCGCGGCCGCTCGAGCGGGTCGGGCGTCGCGCACGCCGGTCGGCAGATGCTCGGAGATGCTCCACAGGTGCTCGTGTGCGGAGGAGGTCGTCCTGCTCGGTGCGTTCCGCTGTGGTGACCGGCGTGCTGCTCGATGCCGTGCGGTTGCCCAGGGTGCTGACCGGGGCATGCGCGGCCAAGGCGACACGGCGTGCACCGTCAGGCCGTATCCGCCGCGGAAAAATGTGGGCCGCCGCCCGCAATTTCTTCGTGCGGCGTTCGAAAAGGGGGCGTCCCGCCCCGCATTGCGGTCGGGGCGATTCCGGAGCCTGCCATCCGAACCGCGGCTGCCGGTGCGCGAGTTCCCGCGAGTGGTACGAGACGCTGACCGACGGGAAGCCCTGGCACCTCGGCGCCCGCATCGGGAAGGGAACCAGTCGCGACCCGCGGCGCACCATCCGGATCGGATTCGCGCGCGACTGAGGAAGGCAACCGCGTGATCGTGGGGTTCATCGGCCTGCACCAGCGAAACCGGCAGTCAGGAAGAACCGGAAGGAAGCTGCGGGACCGGAGTGGACCGCCGGGGAAGCCCGGATGGGTGGACGGCGCGCGTCGGGCGCGATGGTCGCCGCCGTGGTGGTTCGCCGTGTGGTGGTGCAGCTCGCGCTGGGTGCTCGGCCGCGCACTCCGCCCGTCGGGCCGGCGGCGCCGGGGCGTCGCCCCTCACGCCCGACGCGTTCTCTCACGGCTGGAACGAGGCCGCTGTCCCCGGAGCGCCTCCGGGTCCGGTTGCGAGGGAGTCGAGAGAGAGGACGGCGGCGGGACGCGTAACGCAGCGGCGGCGCGGCGCCGGGGCTGGCGAGGCGGCGCCTGTCGGCGGTCCAGCCGGGTGGCCGGATACACTACAGGCATGGGCGCGCGAACCGGGCGGTAGCCGGCGAGGCGGCGCGGGACTGGGCCACCCGCCGCTTGCTGGTGGCGCGGCTGCGGCTGGAGACCGCCCGGCCGGCAGCGCAGCCTGCCGACCCCTGGCAGGGCGGGCTCGGTGAGAGCTTCGGCGGCCTGACTCGAGTGCAGTGCCCGGCCCTGCAAGGCCGGGCCGTTGATGCAGGCTGACGAGCCGGACACCGGCATGCGACACGACGACATGGCTGCCGTCTGTCGAAACAACGACGCGATTGCTCGCCTTGTGCGAGCGGTACGGTCCGGAAGAGTCGGCGGTGGCCGCTGTCGTGCGGGGACCGGCGCACGGGCGTACCGGGGTCGCCCTGCCGTGAGGACTGCCCGGCGTGGAACGCGACCGAGATGCGTGCGGCGGTCGACTGTCTCGAGCAGGCGGGCGCTGCGGCAAGGCCGACGTTCGTGCATTTCGGCGGCCGGCCCGATGCGGCGGCGGGTCGTGCTGGAGGGAGCATCACGATGTCGAGCAGCGGAATCCTGGATGCGCTGCGCAACGAGGAGCGCTCGCTCAAGAGCCAGCTCGTCGCCATCCAGCGCGCCATCGAGGCGATTGAAGGAACTGCCGCGCCGACCGCGCGGCGCGGCAGCAAGAAGGCGGTCAAGGCGGTCGGGAGGCGCAAGCGCACGATGACCGAGGAGCAGCGCCGGGCCGTGGCCGAGCGGATGCGGAAGTACTGGGCTGCACGTCGGGCGGAAAAGGCCGCGGGGAACTGACCGCGGCAGCGACGCGAACTGCGCGCCTCCGTTCTCCACGCCGGGGGCGTTGCCCGGCTCACCGGGACCGATGGAGAACTGCGAGCCGGCCCGGCGTCGTCCTTCGCAGAACGGCGCGGCGCGGAGCCACGCGCCGATGGTCTCGAGGTCCAACCGTCCGGGGCACGAGAGGCCCTCGCGAGCAAGCCGCGTTGTATGACCAACGGGTCATGCAACGCGCTTTCCAGCGGCCGTCGACATCCGGGTCCGGGTCGCGGCTGGCCGCCGCCATCGAGTGTGCGGGACGCGGGCTCGTCCGAGGTTGTGCGGGGGGATTGCCCGCTGGCCGTCCGCGGGACGGATAGGGTGCCTGGTCCTCGTGCAGCGAGCGTCCGACGGGGTTGTCCGCGCCGACGGTTGGGTCTTCGGCGCTACCAGCGCAGGCAGGGGTCCGAGAGTGGGGACAGGTCGTCGAGCAGCGGCGTGCTCTGGCCGGCGTCCTCGGCCGGGGCGGCTTCGGCTGCGTCCTCGATGCTATCGAGCAGCCCGAGCACGGCGGTTTCGGCGGGGTTGAGCGCGTGGTTGAGGAGCCACTGGCGCCGCCGGTGGCAGGCGTAGCAGCGCTCGTGCGTGGGCCAGACGAGGCGCCCGCAGGTCCCGGCGTCGAGAGGCAGGTCGACGCCGGCGCAGAGCTTCTTGTCGCGGTTGGCGGCCCGGTGGCGGCGCATGACCTCGCGATTGGCGATGCGGCGGCGCAGGCGGCGCAGCCACTGGCGCTGTTCGGGGCGGAGCAGGTCGGCGAGAGGCATCAGGTCGTCCTCCTGGAGAAAGGGAGTGGCCCCGGAGCGGGGCCGGTGGAGCGGGCCGGCAGGCCCTGTGGCGTTGCCGACGCGAGAGGGTCGGAGACCGGCGGCGTGGGGGCGGGGGGCAGAATGCAGAGGCGTGCCTTGACCGCCCGCCCGCCGGCTGCCCGGTCTCCGTTCGCGCTGCTTGATTGTCGCCCGCTACCGCTCTCCCCTCCGGGTCCGTGATCCTGCGTGCCGACTCGGGGAGGCGCGCCGGCCCGGCAGCGGCGTCGGCGTGGTGCTGGTGGTGGCGGCTTGCGCCGGCCCGATGCGGGGCGGGCGGCCGGACGGAAAGCGTCAAGGCCTCGAACAGCAGGTGGAGAGAGCCACTGGCGCACGCCTGGCGAGCGGGGACGCGTCGCAGCGGCCGAAGCCGCCGTTGACGACCTCGACGTGGCCGCAGGCGGCATCGTCGCTCTTGACGCCGTCGGTTTCGACGCGATGGAGACCTCGCACAGGCCCGACGAGACGGAGACCGGTCACCTGCACGCGCCCGGACGTTCGCCCTGGGGCCCCGCAGCCGTGGCAGTGGAAGACGCGGTCACCTGCACGCGCCAGGACGTTCGTCTTCGTCGCGCAGGATCCGGAGCCGGTGTAAACGCGTCGCTACGACTTGACCCGTGGCCGGTTGCTCGCGTCGCAGATGCCCCCGGCGAGGATCCGCCGGACGATGTGGAAGCTGCGGGCGTCGCTCGGCGTCTCCTGCAAGGCTTCGGGGATGGTCGCCGGCCATGCTCTGCTTGTGGGGTCGCTGGCGTGTGAGCGGCGAGGAGGGTCAGCTCGGCAGGCAGTTGGCGCAGGTGTTCACGGGGTGCTCCCCCGGGTGGGAGATCGGCGTGTCACGCCGGGGGTCGGAAGGTTTCCGAGGGCGGACTTTCGCCCAGCAAGAACTCTGGACTATGTCCAATCCCAGATTGTGTTCTGGAAATGAAGAGCAAGTGGAAAATGCACCAAAACAGGTGCATCTGCCGACCGTCAATACATTGACATCCTGCGAACGTTGACCGGAACTTGTTTTGTGCGTCTACAGGATTGACTCCATGGAGTCAATCCAAGGAATTGGATCGACAAGTTGAAAACGCGAACAAAAGACGAATGCATTTGCTTGGCACGTATCCCTGCGCGCCCGCGTTTTCGCCCCCGTTGCAGCAGCCGTTCCGGGCCTGCTTCCAGTTGGCGCCGCAGGCGGCGATGCGCGCGGCGCCGGTCGGTTACGCTCGCCGGCGTGCCATCTCGTAATCGTCGAATCGCAGGGAAAGACGCGCATGATCAACCAGATCCTCGGGTCGGGCTACGCCGTCCGGGCCTCGCTCGGGCCGTGCGCGCGACCTGCCGCAGCCCAAGCGCGACGGGCGCTCGTCCGGCAAGCCGCGGCAGCAGACCCGCTTGGGGCTGGACATTGACGGCGGCTGGAAGCCGACCTGGGAGATCATCGACTCGAAGGCGAAGGTCGTCCGCGAACTGCGCAGCATCGGCCGCGGCGGCGTCGTCTCACCTGGCCACCGACCTCGATCGGGAGGGAGAGGCCATCGCGTGGCGCCTGCGGGACTTGCTGGGCGGGTCCGAGGACCGTTTCCGGCGGGTCACCTTCTCGGCGATCACGCCCGCCGCGGTGCGCGCGGCGTTCGAGCCCGCGCGCGGGATCGACTACGACTTGGTGCGCGCCCAGCAGGCGCGCCGGTTCCTCGACCGGGTGGTCGGGTTCACGGTGTCGCCGCTGCTGAGCCGGCGGTTGCGCGCGGGGCTGTCGGCGGGCCGGGTGCAGTCGGCCGCGCTGGCGATCCTGGCCGCGCGCGACGAGACGTTCCGGGTCTTCGCGCCGGAGGAGTTCTTTGGCGTCGACGTGCTGCGTGGCGGTCGCCGGCGCGGATCCTGTGCGTGCATCGGTGGTCGATTCCGGCGGCGGGGTCGTCCGCTTCGGCGGACGCGGCGAGGCGGACGCGCTGGCGTCGCACCTGGCGGGGGCGGCGGTCACGCTGGACGACGTGGACCGCAAGGACGCGTCGCAGCCGCCGAAGCCGCCGATCGCGACCTCGACGCTGCAGCAGGCCGCCTCGTCGCTGCTGAAGCTGTCGGTGTCGGATACGATGGCGATGGCGCAGAAGCTCTACGAGGCGGGGAGGATTACCTGCATGCGCTCGGATGCGGTGATGGTGGCTCCCGAGGCGCAGGAGGCGGCGCCGGCGCCGTGCCGGCCGAGCCGCCGCGCGATGAGCTGTCGGGCGCCGAGGGCGACCCGTCGTTCGTCCCGCCCAAGCCTGCGGTGGTCGACTGGCCGAGCTCGCGGTGCAAGGGGCCGTTGGCGGTGCTGCTCGAGCGGGGCCGGCTGGTGCTGGCGCCAGCGGACCGGAGAGCGCGGCCACAGCAGTGGAACGACGCCGTACAGACGCTCCTGGAGTTGCAGGAACAGCCGGTTTGACCCGTCCATTGAGGGTCAAGATAGGATCTTGAACACCCGCTGCGGTACGCCACCACAGGGAGGGAACTGACAGAGCATCGTCGCTACGCTCCGACGAGCGTTCACGTTCGCCGAAATCAGCGTTCACGTTCGCCGAGTTCGGTGTTCAACTTCAGCGAAATATCCATACTCATCGAACCCGTGGCTCTCGCGGTCCTGCATGATGTCGGCGTGCAGGCCGAGCCGGTCGTTGAGTCTCCAGCCGGCGTGGAGGCCCAGCGGTACGAAGTTCGTTTCGTAGCCGCCGATCACAGTGAACTGGTGCAGAGTGGAGACGCCGAGGGTCAGGCGCTTCGGCCCGTCGGGATCGGCCGGCTGGGCGGCGGCGAACTGGGCGGACAGCAGGATCATGGCGATGGTGACGATGATTCGCATGATTCCCCCCTTCCGTCCTGGAGTGCGTCAACCGGCTCCTGGGCGGGGCGCGACAGGCTCACGGACCGGCCCCCTTGCGCTCAGCCGTGCGATGGGCCCCGGGATCGTGTCCGCGACAGTGGGCGGCCAGGGCGCGAGCCGGGGTGGCGGGTGCTGTGCGAGCGGGCGGCCGCTCGGGCGAGACAGAAGCCCCTCGGCGACCGACTCGACCGGGGCGGGCGCAGCAGGGATCCATCGCCCCCTCGGGATCTCACCAGGTCCCAAGAGGCGATGGTTTCGAGGATAGTCGTGAGTGGGAGGTGAACATGGGGCAGTAGGTCGGATCCGGAACCCGGCTTCGGAGCTTGTTCGTGATGGTCGTCTTCAGCCCCCGGCTGGCTGGGAGAGGAGGCGCAAGAGATGGCCGCGACAGCGTTTCCGACAAAGTCTTCCTATCGCACGCATGTTGATCCCGGACCAACCAGGTCGGCTGGGATCGGCAGGCGCTCGCAGTCACGAACTCCCAACACCGTACTGGCTGACCTCGGACGAGTGGGTGTTGGTAGCGCTCGTCCTCGCTTCGATTCTCGTTTTCCTCGGGTCGGCGATAATGATTCCGCCGGTTGCGACGGTATATCGCGAGTGGCCGTCGGGCACGTGCCGCGCGGTCGTGACAGGCGATGGCGTGCCTGGCGATTGTGCGGCGCTACCGCCGTTCCATGATGTCGTTTGGGTTTCCCGGAGCTGGAATGGTCCGCGGGCTGGCGGGGCGCCGCTTGAGGAGACGGAGGGCACATGAGTACTGCGGTCCCACGGAATCGGCGTACCGTCGAAGGCGCTTGGGTGGCCATCATCCTGCTGTTCCTGACCGTTTCGGCCTGCGGGCGGACCAACTCGCCGCACCCCGAGGCGACCAACGCCGACGACGCGCAGTGGGCGGTTGTCCAGGATTACCTTGACCTGCAGGCGACCTGGGAGGAACAGGCCGGCGGCATGCATGACATCTTCATGGCTGGCGACGGCACGGTCGAGGAGAACCTGCAGCGCGCGGAGGAGGAGCACGGGCAGTGGCCGGACGCCACTGCCGCCCTCGCCGCCGCTCGACAGCTCGTCGTGGCAGGCGGACCGTACACGATCGAGGCGGCCGAGTTCCTCATCGAGCGGTCCGCCGGTCCCCTTGCGATGCTCGACCCGCTACGGCACGAGAGGCTGGAGGCGCTGGTCGCTGAAGTCGGACCAGCGGAGGCCTTCGCAGCACTCCGCGCAGCCGAAGATGTCACGTGGGAGGCGCTGATCGCCAAGCTCGGTCCCGACTGGTCGGTCGTTCAGGACTACCTCGGCAGGATGCCTGGCTCGAGCGCAATGCGTACAGCGGCCGCGGAGGGCGGTGGGTCGCCGAGCATGCGAAAGCGACCGAGCGTGGTTCGAGCCGTCGCTGCGGCGCGGGCGATCCTCAGCGCGGAGGGCGTGCACGAGAAGACGGTCGCGGCAGCGGAGTTCCTCGTTGACCACGCATGGGATGTGCCGCGCGGGGACTGGCACGGCGCCATCGGCGCCAGGGCGTTGGCGACCCACGCGCCACCCGGCTACGAGCGGTGGCCGAGAGTGTTGGGCGCCCTGGACATGGCGCCTCGCTCGAGCGGGGCTTGGGTATCTGTTTCCCCGATTGACGAGTTCTTCGCAGAGATGGCTTCGAACGCTGACAACCCGGTGCTGCGGGCGGCGGCGCAGTACCACTTGGCGGCCGGCCTGATGCGCGAAGCGAAGCGACCCATGATGTCGTCGTCGGAGCAGGACCACGCAGCACGCCGCGAGCGCGCCCTCGAGCAGGCAAAGGGACTCAGCGCCGGCGTCGAGGACGAGACGTTCGACGACTCGATGCGCAGACCGGGCGACGAGATGCCCCGGACATTCGCCCAGGCCGAGGCCGACCTGATGGCCAGCATCGAGCACGCGACGGTAGGCAGCACGCTGCCGGAGTGGACGGGGCGGCGACTCGACGGGACCGAGGAGCCGCTCTCGGCCTACAGGGGCCGTGTGCTGCTGATCGACTTCTGGGCGACGTGGTGTGTGCCCTGCATTGATGCGTTGCCGGAACTCCGCGAGATGGTCGGCGAGCTGCCGGCCGATCGGTTCGCGCTGCTGGCCATCAGCGTCGACGAGGAGCTCGAGACGGTGACCGAGTTCATGGAGCGGGAGGCGATGCCGTGGTACAACTGGCACTTGGGCCTTTCCAGCGACCTTGAGCGCATCCTCAATGTTCGCGGCTTCCCGACCTATCTGCTGGCCGACGAGAACGGCAGGATCTTGTCCAACGCCGACGGCCCGCTCGCCAGGCTACGATGCATGGCCGAGCGGGAAGTAGCGGGTAAGGCGCCTGACTGCCCGGCAGCCGAGTGGCTCGGCACACAGTGAGCGACGGGCGGGTCTTCGTGATTCCGGTGATCCGCCCCCGCCCGGCAGCTTGACCGTCACCTCCGGGGGCGCGGCGCGGGTCGTCGAGATTGGCCGCGGTCGCCGGGTTGTTGGCGGCGTGGGAGTGCCGAGGGATCACGCCGCGGCGTGGTACTGCAGTCACCCCCGTGCGGGGAAGACGAGCGGCCCATCGCGATTCGTACACTGCCAAGGCCGCCGTGCTCGCGCAGCGAGCGGCGCCTCGCATGGTCAACTTTCCGGAGGCGCTGCCGGTATCACCGTGCGTGGCGTGCGGTGGGTCGCCGTGCCGTCGCACGTGTCGTCTGGGAGCGCAGCCCGGCGCGTGAGATGCGAAGCATGCACCGTGTCGCCCGCCGGTCGACATGCTCGTGGACTGGCGGCTCCAGATCCTCTTCCAGTTGGGCCTCGTATAGCGTCTTCAATGTGGTCGCGTTCATGCTCGCGGCTCGCTGACTGCTCCGCCGGTGACGGTGCTGGGGTGCGGTTGCCACGGTCCTTGATGTTCGCACGATCTGCGGTCCTGAAGCGCCCGGGTCTGCGGAGGGTCAATTCGCGAGAAGACCGGCGGCGAGGTCACGGAGTCGATGGCGTACGCCGGCTGGCACCTGGCGTGTGCGGGCGTCAGCCACTCGTCGCGGTCGACGACGGGCGCCGGCGATGCGGGACTGGCGAGCCCGATCCGGAGCCTCGCGCACCGGGAAGGCCGCATTCGCTCCGTGACGGTCGTGACCGAGCATTGGGCGGACCCATTGGGACCGGTAAACGAGCGACCGTCGGTCTGCATACTTCCTCTACCGCCGAACCAGATGGCTGGCGGCGTCAGAGGAGGTGGTTCGATGACCAGGCGTGTTCTCCGGCTCAAGCAGGTACAGGCGCAGACCGGACTGTCGCGCTCGACCATCTTCGCGCTGCAGCAACGAGGCATCTTCCCGCGGTCGATCAAGATCGGACCCAAGGCGACGGGCTGGTACGAGGACGAGGTGCAGAATTATATCGAGACCCGTCCGCGCGGCGGCGGCCACCGGGCCGGGAAGAGACGGTGACCGGCGGGCGGTGTCAGTGCGGGTCAGGACCGACTGCCAACCTCGGCGCCAACTGAGATCCGGTCCCGATCGTTCGCCACCACCTCTGTCGGGATCGGGTTGGCGCTGACTCCGAGAGCAGGTATCCGCGCGGGAACATCATTCCTGGTACTTTCGGCTCTCCTGGTACAGCGCGAGCAGGGCTTCCCAAGGACGGGCCCGCAGGTTCAGCGGTCCGCGCGTGGCCTCCCAGCGGCGCACCGTCGTCTCGGTGACCTGGATCAGATCCCCGAACTCTGCGACCGAGCAGCCGCACTGCTCGCGCAAGGCGGCGGCCATCGCGCCCGTGGGCAGAAATCCGGCCGCCTTGTCGGCGAGGTCGGCTGGCGTGGGGCGCCGCCGCGCGGCGGTTGGGGCCGGCGGTCGATACGTGAGCGTCTTCTTGATCTGGCGGGATACCGCCGCCGAATCGCTCGACCTCGGGGCACCGGCGGCGGGAAACGCCTTCGACTGCGCCGCTACGGGTGCGTTCACGGCGCTCGAGTCGGCTGCGCTCAACACGGGCGCGCCGTTGGTCGGGGAAGCCTCGAGACCGCCGGCTGCCACCCTGTCGCGTGGCGCAGCAGGTTCGGCCGCAAGGAGCTCGGTCTCATCGACGCCGCGCAACAGAAACAGCAGCTCCGGACTGTCGTCCAGCCGACTGCCGATGCCGGAGAGGACCGCTGCCGCATGCTTGCACATCGTCGCTCCGTCCCCGCATTCGCATGACGCCACCATGTCTTGGGGTTGCGGAAAAACACCGCTGTCGCGATCGGTGACGATCTCGGCGATGTCGTCGGAGAACCGGCCCTGGCGCAACTCCTGCACCGAACCGATCCGAGCGGCGCACGCCGTCGCGATGGCGAGCCAGGCGGCTCTCTCGAGTGGCCGTATGCGGAGCGACACATGGTAGAGCGCCGAGCCGATCACCATCGCGTCGACGCCGCCGGATGCGATTGACAGATGACACACGCAGCCGTTGCGCAAGTAGGCCCTGCCATGCGCCAGACGAGCCGCGTATTCGGAGAACGACTCGATGTGCGCGCACCAGCGCGTGCCCCAGAAGTTTCTGGCGACAGTGCGCCCCCGCAATTCCACCGGTTGCAGCTTCACGCCGCGTGCGAGCAGACGGTTTATCTCCGAGACCGTCCGTGCTCGCTGCGCGTCGACGAGAACGTAGCGTGGATACCAGTGCACTCGCAGAACCTGTTGTTACGACCGCCGGGTTCCACACGCGGGCATGTGCGGTCGTCTTGCCCTTGGTCTTCTGGTGCAGCAGGTCGGCCGCGGCGAGCACGTCGTTCCCGAACGCGGCGAGCCGGACGACCATGTGCTCAGTCAACAGCGACAGGCGCGCGCGCGTCAAGCGTCGGCACGTACCCGGGCGCGAAGCCGTTCCCGCAGCGGTCCGGGTCGCCGCAGTACCGGGCGCCGCGGCCGGCGCGGTAGGCTCGCCGGGCCGCAGCTTCTTCCGCGCCGCTGAAGACCGGGAACGTGTCTCCGACCACCGCATCCCAGTTCATCGTCGCGGTTTGCCGGCCCGTGTGGTAGAGCCCGAACGCGTGGCCGATTTCGTGCACGATGAGCTCTCGAATCCCGTCGCTCAACGGCCTGTGGCTTCCGTTCCAGCGTATCCAGACCTGCCCGTGCGTATCACCTATCAGCGCGCGGGCATCAATCTGGTCGCCCCCCCACTGCTCGCCGGTTTCGCTCGAGTACTCGGCGGGAGTGACGTAGCGGACGATGACCCATCCGTACTCGGGCTGTCGGTCCTCGCAGCCGGCGCGCACGCGCTCGAGGTACGGCGTGCCGGTAAGCTGCTCGGCGACGATGGGAACCACTGCTCGCCAGTAGTGCAGCTCGCGCCAGGACAGCCGCCAGTTGTGGGCGCACTCGGTCGCGCTCCCGAGGCGGATGAAGAACCGCGGGTTCTTGTAGGGCAGAACCCACGACTGGCCGCGGTTCGTGCCCATCCGGTCGTAGTCGTCGAAGATGAGCTCTCGATAGAGCTCGTCGTCGTACGGCATCCCGTCGCTCTGGTGCGGAACAGGCTGTGCGCTGGCCACGCCGGCGACGAGGAGAATCGGCAGGAGGAATCGCATCGTCACGTCGTTCACCTTGGACCGCCGGTCGACGGACCCGTTATGCAGCGCCATTTCCCTTCGATGAACTTGAGCTTTCCTCCCCGCCCCTCGCATTCCTTCTTCATCTGCGCGTGCTTCTTGAAAGCGTCGCCAACCGCCTTGGCCTGTGCATCGGTAGGCGTGTCCTTCTTCCGACACGATCCGCGCCCGCCGTGCCCGTCGGGGTCCCAGTAGCGATCCTACAACCCTGCGACAGGGACGAGTTCAACCTCGTCTCGCGTCACCAGAATCGGTCGCCGGCCGCGCCAGCACTCGCTGTCGACGCGAACTTCGTACAGGCCGTCCGAATCGTTCATGAACGTGACGATGCCGGTCAGGCCCTCCAAGGGCGACGGTCGGATCAAGCGCACTCGCGAACCGACCGACACGCCAGCGCGTGTGGATTCGCTCATATAAAGACTTCCTCGCATGAGCGCCCCACTGTGGAAAACCCTGTTGAAGGACTGCTCCCGACGCCTCCGCCGTCGTGCAGTTGCGGCGCGGTTTAGCGTTTTGCACTTCCACCGGGCAGGAGCCTCGCTCGCTCTGGCCGCCGTACGGGCCGGGCTCGACGGCTCGGTGCAGAGGTTCGGCTCCCGGTCTCAGCAGCGATGACGGGTCTGTCATGCTGGCAGTGAAGCGAAGCCTGCGGACGAGTCGCGGCGAGAGCAGACCGCTCACGACGTTCCCGTCTGAGCTTCGCTGAGCGGAAGCGCCCAACGCCGGAGCACCGTCTCGCAGCCGAGGGCCGGCCTCGACCGCGCGACCCCGACGGAGTCCGCGCCAGTGATTGGACCGAAGGCCACTGGCTGGTGCGAGGACGAGGTGGGGCGCTACGTCCAGACGCGTCCGAGCTGCCGCCGGCGGACGTCGCAACGTAGCTGGTGTCGACCGCCCGCGGAAGCGCCTGTGCAGCCTCACCCGGGCGGCGAGCCCCATCCCGCTGGACGGAGCGGTAGGACCGACGACCGATTCGTCGATGGTTTGCCTTCCAAGAGCCTGCGATTGAGCCGGGCACTGCGTTGTGCCGACGGTGTCAGGGAACGTCAGCCCGCCGCCGGCGCAGTTGCGGCCTGCCGGCATGGCCCGTCCAGATAACGCATCCAGTCGTCCATCAGCCGGCGGCGCCGCTCGAACAGGTCCGAGCGCGCATACGCCGCCTCGGTCTGGTTCCGCACCACGTGCGCCAACGCCGCTTCGATCACCTCCCGCGGATGGTCCGTCCGCTCCGACGCCCAATCCCGAAACGACGAGCGGAAGCCGTGAGGCACCGCCCCGATACCCAACGCCTTGAGCAGCCCCGACAGCGTCGCGTTGTGGAACGGCTTGCCGCGCCGGCTCGGAAACACCAGTTCCGCGGGTGCGACCCGTGTCGAGTCCGCCCGAAGCCGACGGGCCTGGTCGAGGACCTCGACCGCCCGGTTGCACAGCGGCACACGGTGCTCCCGCCCGGTCTTCATCCGCGCGGCAGCGACCGTCCACACCCGCGCGCCGATGTCCATCTCGCCCCAGGTCGCCAGTCGAACCTCGCTGGAACGCGCCGCCGTCAGCACCAGCAGCTCGAAGACCAGCTTCAGCCCCACACCCGCCGCCGAGCCGCGTACCGCTGCAATCGCCCCGGCGACCTCGCCATGCGGAAGCGCCCGCTGGTGCCGCACCACAACCGGCCGCTTCGGCAGCGCCGCCGTGACCGCATCGCCCGCCGGGTTGTCGTTGCGGTACCCTTGCGCGATGGCCCACTTCATGACCGCGCCGATGCGCTGGCGCACCTGTTGCGCCGTGGCGTGCTTGCGCGTCCAGATGGGCTGCAGCACCGCCATCACGTCGGCGCTCGTCACCCGGTCGATGCCCTTGCCGCCCAGACGCGGGTATGCGTACTCGCCCAGCGTCGCCCGCCACCGGTGCGCGTTGCTGCCCCCGGCCTTCCACGCCGGGCCGTGGATCGCGAGCACCTTGTCGACCGCCTCTTCGAAGGTCGGGATGCCGGGGGCGCGGCGTTCGCCGGCGCGCGGGTCGCCGCCCGCGCGGGCGAGCTTGCGGTTGGCCAGCGCCTGCTCGCGCGCTTCCGCCAACGGCACCAGCGCGAAGCTGCCGAGGCCGAGCGCGCGAAGCTTGCCGTGGACGACGAGCCGCTGCACCCAGCGGCGCGCCCCGGACGGCTCGACGTGCAGGTACAGTCCGTTGCCGTCGCAGTATCTGCCGGGGTGGGCGACGGTGCGGCAGAAGGCGGCCGAGAGCGCCTTGTGGGGATGGGGGCCTCTGGGCTTGGTCTTTCGGGAGCTGTCGGTGGGGTGTTCCATGTGCTATTCCATGTACAATTCGATCCTGGAACAGGGCGCACCAAGCTGGCCCGAACTGGACGGCACGACGGGCGGCCGTGTTCCAGTAACCCTATTTTACAGGGGTATTTACCCTGGTGGATGCTGAACGTGACCGGACGTGAGTGAACGATCTAGAATGGCCGTTCGTGGTGAAACCCCGCGTAGCATCGAGGGCGGCGAGGCGCCCGCGTGGCAAGGCGCGACGAGGAAGCATATTGGGCATATTCGACCGAGGAGCAACGCAGTCCACGCGGGATGCATCGCCGCTCGAATGCAGCGGGGATTGCGCCACGGGCTCCTATGGCACCCGCCCGACCGCGGCAGCGGCCAGGGTCGCCACGAGACCGCGCAGCCGGACCACGTCGCCGCCTCCGTCCGGATGCACCCGGCTTGACAGAAAGACAACGACGGTCCGCGTATCGGGATCGATCCAGATCGAAGTGCCCGTGAACCCGGTGTGACCGAAGGAACGGGTCGAAAAGAGGTCGCCACGGTTGCTCGAGTAGCGCGAGTCGATGTCCCACCCGAGGCCGCGCCGCTCCTCCAGGCGTGCCGGCGTCGAAGGCCTGGTCATCCGGGCCACCGTGAGCGGGGCGAGTACGGTCTCGCCCGAGGCCGTGCGTCCGCCGTCCAGCAGCATCGTGCCGAAACGAGCGAGATCGTCGGCGGTACCGAACAGGCCGGCATGGCCCGCCACGCCCCCCATGCGCCGCGCGGTCGGGTCGTGAACGGTACCCCGCAGCATGACCGCCTCCGGGGCGCCGCAGGGCCAGCCGAGAGGCGTGCAGGCCTCGGTGGGAGCGATACGCGCCACGAGATCGGGACTCGGACGGAACGCCGTGTCGCGCATGTCGAGCCGGGCGAACAGGCGCTCGCGAGCGAAGACGTCGAGAGGCTGCCCGCTCACCCGCCGCACGATCTCGCCAAGCAGGACAAAATTGAGATCGCTGTAGATGAACCTCTCGCCCGGGGCCGCCCTCAGGCGTTCAACGAACACGCGCCGCAGCGCCTCCCCGGATCCCTCGAACTCCTCCTCGAGCGGCAGGTCGGGACGCAGCCCCGACACATGCGTCAGGAGGTGCTCGACGGTGACGGCGTCCTTGCCATGGCGCTCGAACCCGGGCAGATAGCGGGCGACGCGGTCGCGCAGGCGGACGGCGCCGTCCTCCACGAGCGCCATAACGCTCGGAGCGGTCGCGACCGCTTTCGTCAGGGACGCGAGGTCGAAGATGGTATCGACCGTCATGGGCTCGGGCGCCGGGCGCACCGCGCGAAGTCCGAACGCCTTCCGGTAAACGGTCCGGCCCTGATGAGCGACGAGAACCACCGCGCCGGGGAGTTGCCCGGCCGCAATCGCTTCGCGCACGACGACATCGATTCGCGCGAGGCTGGCCGTATCGACCGCCGGCAACGGGCCGACGCGGCTTTGAGCACCGGCCCGGGACGCCGCCGGCGCCGCAAACCCGGCAAGGAAGCAGAGGGCTACTCCGATAGCGGCGAGCCGGTGGCGAATTCCGTACATCGACCTGACCGGATCCGAGTATACTGTCCGGTGCTCCGGTCGGCCGCGGGGCGCACGACGGCCCCGCCGCAGCCGGCTGGAGACATCCACCAGGCAAGAGGAAGCGCCATGCCACGTTCCGCAGTCGCCGTTTCGGTGCCGGTCATCGCATCCCTGCTCCTGCTGTCGTTCGTCGCGGTCGCCGCCGCCCAGACCGGTGTCGTCACCGGGGCGGTGCGGGACATCGAAGGCGAACCGATCGTTGCCGCCGAGGTAGTGGGAGAGAACACGGAGTGGCAGCGCCGCGTCGAAGTGACGACCAACGACTCGGGCCGCTTCTCCATCATCGGCCTGCAAAGAGGGCGCTGGCTCTTCCTCGTTCGGCAGCGGGGGTACGAGCCGGTCCAGGGGTTCGCCAACGTGCGCGGCTCCGGTACTGCCCGCGTCAATTTCGTGATGGAGGCGGATCCGCTGCATCCACCCGCTCCGTCGACCGGCGTGCTGGCCAATCTTCGTGGCGACGAACTGCAGGAAGCGCTCGACGCCGCCGACGCCCTCTACGATGATGGCGACTACGACGGGGCCATCGACGCGTACGAAGCGGTGCTGATCACCGTGCCGAGGCTGACAGCCCTGCACGTCCAGATTGGAAATGCATACCGCGGAAAGAACGACACCGAGCGGGCGCTCGCGGCGTACCGCGCGGTGCCGGCGGGCGATCCGGCGAGCGTCGAGGCACGGGGAGCGATCGAAGCGCTGCAGGCCGGCGCGGATCGATAGCTTCAGCGCTTCCGCGCGCGGGGGCGCGGGGCGCGGGGCACGGATATTGACTGCTTTTGCAACAATCGGCGAGTAATTCCCGGCGCCATTCCGGGACATACAGGAGCACGACATGAGCCTGCGTCTGCATCACATCATCTGTTCCGCGTTCGGTTTGGCCCTGATCCTGACCATCGCCGGCTCGGCGGCGGCACAGGGCCAGGGTCGCGTGGTCGGCGAGGTCACCGACGACGACGGGAACCCGCTGGCCGGCGTCCAGATTACGGCCACGAACCCGAACGCCAATCCTTCGGAGTTCACTACCACCACCGGGAACGACGGGAACTTCGCCATCATCGGGCTGGTGAGCGGGCGATGGATGTTCCGAGCCGACTGCGAGGACGCCTGCGCCGAACGGAACGGGTCACCGCGCGGCTACGGGCCGAGCGAGGGTCCTTCCAACATCACCCAGACACGGAACCCGCCCATCGACTTCGCGCTGGCCCGCATCCGGCACCCGCTGGCGCAGATGCTGGGCGACGAAGCGGTGGCCGGGATCGATCTGGACGCGATAGATGCACAGATCGAGGGCGCCGACGCCGCGTTCAACGGCGGCAACTACCAGGAATCCATCGCCGGTTACGAGGCGGTGCTCGGGCAGCTTCCGGCGCTGAGCAACCTGCACTTCAACATCGGCAACGCCTACTCGCAGATGCAGGATCACACCGCCGCCATCGCCGCCTTCGATCGCGCGTTGGCCGCCGACCCGCAGAATCAGACCGTACAGGTCGCCCGCGCCAGAGCACGGTTGGCGAACGGCACGGCCAACGCGGCCGACCAGCAGGTGCTCGAGCAGGCCGCAACGAGTCTCTCCGCTTCACGCGAGGACCTCTACAACCAGGGCGAGCAAGCCTTCGCCCAGGGCGACGTAGACAGCGCGGACCAGTGGTACGAGCGCGCGATCATGGTCGACCCGAACTGGGCCAAGCCGCTCTACAAGCGAGCACTCGTGGCGCTCAACAAGGGCGACATGGCGGCCGCCAAGGAGTACTTTCAGCGGGTGGTCGACGTCAACGATTCCTCGTCGCCGGAAGAGACCCAGCAATCTCAGAACATGCTGAACGCGCTGCCCTGAGCCGCCGCGCAGCAGCACTTCGTGCCCCGACCGCTGCATGTGACACCGGCCTTTCCGGCGTCACATGCAGCGTTGCGGCCGTCGTCGAATTGCTCGTTTCGCGCGCCGTATTTCCGGCTCCAGCCCCCGCAACTGCTTCCCCTGCCCGCTTGACCCGCGCTCCGCTTTCGCTCATCATGGATATGAATGAACGTTCATTCAGAAGCCCTGCCGCAGAAGCCCGGGAAGCCACGCCGAGCGTCGGCACGCAAACGGTCCGGAAGCAGCGACAAGCGGGCTGCGATTCTGAACGCGGCAACGCACGTGTTCGCCCGGCGTGGCTTCTTCAACGCCCAGGTTGCCGACGTGGCCCGGGAAGCGGGCGTCGCGGCGGGTACGGTCTACCTCTACTTCCGCGGCAAGGACGACCTGTTGACCTCCATCTTCGAAGAGTCGATGACCCGGGCCCTCGCACAGACGCAAGAGGCGCTCGAAGGCGTCACCGACCCGATCGAGCGGTTGCACCGTCTCGCTCGCGTCCACCTCGGAGGCCTCGGCAGCCGCCGTGACCTGGCGATCGTCTTCCAGGTCGAGCTGCGACAGTCGACGAAGTTCATGGAGCGCTTCTCCGCCACCCAGCTCCGCGCCTACCTCGACCAGTTGCGGGACGCCGTGTGCGCGGCCCAGGAGGCCGGACTGTTCCGCACCGACCTCAGTCCGACGCTGGCCGCCAAGGCCATCTTCGGGGCGCTCGACGAGATGGTGACCAACTGGGTGCTGAGCAACCGCGATCACCGGCTGATCGACGACGCGGACCCGGTCATCGACCTGCTGGTGAACGGGATGAGGGCGCAGCCGGGAAACTGACACCATGCAGCGCATACACTCGGTCGCCGTGCTGGGAGCAGGGGTCATGGGGGCCCAGATCGCGGCACACGCCGCCAACGCGGGACTCTCCGTCCTCCTGCTCGATCTCGACGCCGCCACCGCCCGCGACGGGCTGAGGCGTGCGCGCAAGCTGAAGCCCGACCCGTTCTTCACACCCGGGACGGCGGGGCGCATCGCCACGGGCGGGTTCGACAACGAGCTGGCTCGGATCGCCGAGTGCGACTGGGTCGTCGAGGCGGTCGTCGAGCGTCTGGACGTCAAGCAGGAGCTGCTGGCGCGGGTAGAGCCGCACCGGGCACCGAGCGCCGTCGTCAGTTCGAACACGTCGGGCATCCCTATCGCCAGCCTCGCGGCCGGACGCGGCGAGGCCTTCCGGCGCCACTGGCTCGGAACCCACTTCTTCAATCCGCCGCGGTACCTGCCGCTGCTCGAGATCGTTCCCACCGGCGACACGGACCCGGCGGTGGTCGACGCCATGGTGCGGTTCGGCGACCGTGCACTGGGAAAAGGGGTGGTGGTAGCGAAGGACACCCCGAACTTCATCGGCAACCGCATCGGCATGTTCGGCGTAACGCGGGTGCTGGAGCAGCTCGCGGGCGACGCTTTCACGATCGAGGAAATCGACGCGATGACCGGCCCCGCCATCGGCCGGCCCCGTTCGGCGACGTTCCGCACGCTCGACATCGCAGGGCTGGACATCCTGGCCCACGTGGCGGCCAACCTGGCTGAGCGCCTCGAGAACGCGGCGGAGCGCACCTCCTTCACGCTGCCCCGACTGGTCGCCGACATGGTCGAACGGGGCTGGATCGGGTCAAAGGCAGGCGCCGGCTTCTACCGGAAGCAGAAAGCGGCAGGAAGCAGCGAGATCCTGACGCTGGACCCGCGGACCATGGAGTACCGCGCCCGTCGGTCGCCGCGATTGCCGGCGCTCGACGCCGCCGCGGCCATCGACGACCACGGCGAGCGGATTCGGACGTTGTTCCGGGGAAAGGACCGCGTCGGCGAGTTCCTTCGCGCGACGCTCGCGCCCACATTGGTGTACGCCGCGGAGGTTGCCCCGGCAATCGCCCGCTCCATCGACGACATCGATCGCGCCATGCGGTGGGGCTTCGGCTGGGAGCTCGGTCCCTTCGAGCTCTGGGACGCCATCGGCGTCGACGCCGTGCTCGAAGCGGCAGGACGCGCCGACCCGCCGGCCCTGGTGCGCGACCTGCAGCGGCCGGCCGCGGCCGGCACCGCCCGCTTCCGCGAGGGCGCGTCGCCGCCACGGGCTCCCGATCTGCAGCTCCTGCGGCGGGCGAAGGACGACCGCCCACCGGTCAGGCGGAACGCCGGCGCCAGCCTTGTCGATCTCGGCGACGGCGTGCTCGGGCTGGAGTTCCACTCGAAGATGAATGCCATCGGCGGCGACACCGTCGCGATGATGAAGGCGGGTGTGGAAGAAGCATCCAGCAACTTCGAGGCGCTGGTCATCGGCAACGACGCGCCGGCGTTCTCCGCGGGCGCCAACCTCATGCTCCTGCTGCTCGAGGCGCAGGAGGAGAACTGGGACGAGATCGACCTGATGGTCCGCACCTTCCAGTCGGCCGTCCTCGGGCTGCGGTATGCCGGCGTGCCGGTCGTCGCCGCCCCGGCCGGCCTCGCTCTCGGCGGCGGCTGCGAGATTGTGCTGCACGCGGACCGCGTGCAGGCCGCGGCCGAAACCTACATGGGCCAAGTCGAAGTGGGCGCGGGCCTGATTCCGGCCGGCTGCGGAACGAAGGAGCTCCTGGCGCGGTTCACGGACCGCGCGCCGTCCGGCGCGGCCGACCCGCTGCCGTACATCCAGCGGGCGTTCGAGCTCATCGGATTCGGCAAGGTGTCCACGAGCGCCGGCGATGCCCGGCGCCTCGGACTGCTGCGCGGCACGGATGCGGTCACGATGAACCGGGAACGCCTGCTCACCGATGCCAAGGCGGCGGCGCTGAACCTGGCGCGTGCCGGCTATCAGCCGCCTCCACCGCGGAACGATGTTCCCGTGGGCGGCGCCGGGGTCCGCGCGGCCCTGGATCTCGGGGTGCATCTCGCGTGGCGCGGGGGGCACATCAGCGACTACGACGCGCACATCGGACGGACGCTGTCCCGCATCCTCGCGGGCGGCGATCTCCCGCACGCCGCGACGGTATCGGAGCAGCGGCTGCTCGATCTCGAACGTGAAGCGTTCCTGAGCCTGTGCGGCGAACGGAAGACACAGGAACGCATCGCTCACGTGCTCAAGACCGGAAAGCCCCTGAGGAACTGATGACGGACCGCGGCGCCGGCCCGCCACTCGTGCTCGTCCCCGGCATTCAGGGCCGCTGGGAATGGATGCAGCCCACGGTGGATGCCCTCGCGGCCCGCTGCCGCGTGATCACGGGCTCGCTGCCGGGCGAGGTCGGCTCCATCGCCGGCATGGATCCGGCGGTCGGGTTCGAGCGCTACATCGAATGGCTCGACGCCCTGCTCGAGCGCACCGGCGTCCGCGGTCCGGTATCGCTGTGCGGCGTTTCCTACGGCGGCTGGATCGCGTTGCACTACGCCGCGGCGCGCCCGGACCGCGTCACGACGCTGACCCTCGTCTCCACGCCGTCGCCCTCCTGGCAGCCGGGATGCAGGGTGAACCGGTACCTCGCGGCTCCCCGGCTGATGTCGCCGGTCTTCGCGCTCGGCTCGTGCTTCCGCATCTACCCGGAGATCGCAGCCGCCTTTCCGGCGCTCGGCGCGCGCACACGGGTCATCGCGAATCACTTGCGGCGAGTCCTGCGGTACCCCATCGCACCGACCTCGATGGCCGGGCGCGTGCGCCTGGCGGACCGCATCGACTTCGCCGCCGACTGTCCTCGCATCACGGCTCCTACCCAGGTCGTCACCGGCGAGCCGGAGCTCGACCGCGTCGTGGAGGTCGCAAGCACCCGGGAGTACCTGCGGGCCATCCCGGGCTCGCGCTACGATCGGCTAGACCGGACGGGACACATCGGGCTCATCACGCGGCCCGAGCGCTTCGCCGACGTGGTGACCGCGTTTGTTCGTTCACACGCGGCGAGTGCCGCGGCGCAACTGCGGATTCCCGCATGATCGGCAAATCCAACGCAAGCGAGTCAAGACCATGAGAGACGCAGTCATCGCATCGGCCGTCCGCACCCCGGTCGGCAAGGCGCCGAAGGGGACGCTGCGCACGACCCGGCCCGACGAGCTGGCCGCCGTCACGATCCGCGAGGCTCTGCGCCGTGCGCCGGGAATCGAGCCCGAAACGGTGGACGACGTGATCATCGGCTGCGCGATGCCGGAGGCCGAGCAGGGAATGAACGTGGCCCGCATCGCCAGCCTGCGAGCCGGAATCCCGGTCGAGGCCTCGGCCGTCACCATCAATCGTTTCTGCTCGTCGGGACTGCAGTCGATCGCTTTCGCGGCCGAGAAGATCATGGTCGGTTGGGCCGACACGATCGTGGCCGGCGGCACCGAGTCGATGAGCCTCGTCCCGATGGGCGGCCACAAGATCGCCCCCAACCCGGATCTGGTGGCGCACTACCCGGACGTCTACCTCAGCACCGGTCTGGTCGCCGAGAACCACGCGCGCGAATCGTCCGTCACCCGCGAGGAGCAGGACGCCTATGCCCTGCTCAGCCACCAGCGCGCGCTCGGGGCGCTCGACGCCGGACGCTTCGAGGCGGAGACGGTACCGGTCACGGTCAGCGTAGCCGAACCCGCGAACGGCGACGGCGGCGCGCCGGTGGTGCGCGACGTCACGTTCGAGAAAGACGAGGGACCGCGCGCCGACACCTCGCTGGACGCGCTCGGAATGCTGCGTCCGGTCTTCCGCGCGGGGGGCTCGGTCACGGCCGGCAACTCGTCGCAGATGAGCGACGGGGCCGCGGCGGTGGTGGTCACGACCGCCGAACGGGCCGCGCAGGCGGGACTGAAGCCGCTGGCGCGCTTCGTCGCCTACGCCACGGCGGGCGTCGAGCCGGAGCTGTTCGGCATCGGTCCCGTCCCCGCGATTCGCAAGGCGCTGAAATCCGCCGGGCTGACGATCGACGACATCGACCTGGTGGAGCTCAACGAAGCGTTCGCGGCCCAGATTCTGGCCTGCCTGCGGGAGCTGCCCATAGACCCCGACAAGCTCAACGTCAACGGCGGCGCCATTGCGCTCGGTCATCCACTCGGCTGCACCGGGGCCAAGCTGACGACCACGCTGCTCTACGAGCTCGAGCGGCGGAACGCGCGCTACGGCATGGTCACCATGTGCGTCGGCGGCGGAATGGGCGCCGCCGGCATCTTCGAGCGCCTTTGAACGGGACTGGGCCGACCCGGGACCTTTCACACGACGAGGGAATCATGACTACCACGGCAATCGGAACCGTCCCCCGCGGCGGCGAATGGCTGCTGGAATCGGCGCCGCCGGACAGCGTCTTCACGCCCGAGCGCATGACCGACGAGCATCGTCTCATTCAGCAGACGGCGCAGGAGTTCACGAACGAGGTCGCCGAGCACACCGACCAGCTCGAGACGAAGGACTGGGATCTGACCCGGGAGCTGCTCAGGCGCGCCGGCGAGCTCGGGCTGCTGGCCACCGACGTGCCGGAGGCCTACGGCGGCCTGGCGCTCGACAAGGCCAGCGCGGCCATCATCGCCGGTTGCCTTGGCCAGTGCGGCTCCTTCAGCGCCACCTACGGCGCGCATGCCAACCTCGCGATCCTGCCCATCCGGATGTACGGCACCGAAGAGCAGAAGCAGCGCTACCTGCCGGACCTGGTGATCGGCGAGACCGTCGGGGCCTACTGCCTCAGCGAGGCGGGATCGGGCTCCGACGCGCTCGGAGCCAAGGCGCGCGCGACGCGGCAGCCGGACGGCAGCTTCGTCCTCAACGGCGAGAAGATGTGGATCACGAACGGCGGGTTCGCCGACCTCTACATCGTCTTCGCGAAGGTGGACGGCGAGCACTTCACGGCGTTCATCGTCGAGCGCGGCTTCGACGGCGTCTCCACCGGCAAGGAAGAGCACAAGATGGGCCTGCACGGCTCGTCGACGACGCCGGTGATCCTGCAGGATGTGCGGGTGCCGGCCAACAACCTGCTGGGTGAGATCGGCAAGGGCCACAAGGTCGCCTTCAACGTGCTGAACTTCGGCCGCTTCAAGCTGGGCGCCTCGACGGCGGGCGGCGCACGCGGCGCCATCGGCGAAGCAGCCCGCTACGCGGCCAGCCGGCGGCAGTTCGGGCAGCCGATCGCCAGCTTCGGGGCGATCAAGCACAAGATCGGAGGAATGGTCGCCAGAACCTACGCGCTGGAGTCGATGGTCTTCCGCACCGTGGGTCTCATCGACGGAACGCTGGAGGCCACGGATCCCGGCGACGGCGGCGCCATGCTCCGCGCCCTCGAGGAGTACGCGGTCGAGTCGTCGATTCTCAAGGTGGCCGGCAGCGAGACCCTCCATGAGGTCCTCGACGAGAACGTGCAGATCCACGGCGGGAACGGGTTCGTCCGGGACTACCCGGCCGAGCGGCACTACCGCGATTCGCGGGTGAACCGCATCTTCGAAGGGACGAACGAGATCAACCGGCTGCTCATCCCCGGCATGCTCGTCAAGCGCGCCGCCAAGGGCGACCTGCCGCTGATCCCGGCCGCAAAGAAGCTCCAGGACGAGATTCTGGCTCCGTCGGCGGCGGCCGCACCGCCCGACTCTCCGCTGGACGCCGCCGCGGCGACGGTCGGCATGTTCCGCAGGGTCGGACTGGCCGTCATCGGACTCGCCATGCAGACCTACGGGCAAAAGCTGAGCGAGCAGCAGGAAGTGCTTTCTTTCGCGGCCGACGCCGTCATCGACACCTATGCCGCCGACAGCGCGGTCGCCCGCGCGCAGGCCGCGACGACGACCGGGGCGACCGGCGCCGACCTGCAGTCCGACGCCGCCTCCTCGTACGTCAACGGGGCGGCCATGCGCATCGAATCTGCGGCCCGCTCCGCGTTCGCAGCCATGGCCGAGGGCGACACGCTGCGGACGCACCTCGCGGGATTGCGCCGCCTGCTCAAGGTGACGCCGATCAACGACGTGCGCATCCGGCGGCGGCTCTCGGAAGCGACGGTGGAACGCGGCGCCTACCCCGTATGACCCGCGGGTTCGGCGCCGTCCGGAGCCGGTGGCGCAAACCGGAGTTGGCTGCCACCGGCTCCTGGACATTGGGGATATATTTGTAGGGCAGGCATGCTCGGGAGTCTGCGCCGTTGACCGCGGGCTCCTGGAGGGTTGGTTGGGGCGGACAGCGGAGCCGCAGGGCGCGGTTTCCGGGCTGCGAGGATCGAGGCCGGTGAGCAGACGCATCACGATGCGCGTAACGGTTGGCCCGGGTGGAGGACTGTCTGCCGGGGCGCTGCTGGGCTCGCTCCTGCTGGCGGCGGCCTGCGGGCCGCCGGAGCCGGACGAGATCGACTACCTGGAGCAGCTTGTCGATGCCCGCGCCTACAAGGACGAGTTCCTGAAGAGCGACCCGGAGTCCTTCGTACCGCTCGACAGACGCTCGTGGATGGTGCCGCTTCGCTACTACGACCCGGATCCGTCGTACCGCGTGCCCGCCAGGCTCGACATCGCCGACGACCAGCCGATCTTCGACATCCCCACGTCGACCGGGCAGTTCCGCCGCATGCAGCGCATCGGCCACCTGGAATTCGTGCTCCACGGCGAGCCCCGCAGGCTCACGGCATTGCTTTCCGAGGAGGAGGGCCTGTTCGTGCCGTTCCGCGACGACACGAGCCGCAGCGAGACCTATCCGGCCGGACGCTACATCGACCTGCCGTTCAGTCCGACCGGCGTCTACGACCTCGACTTCAACCGCGCCTACCACCCGACGTGCTACTTCGACGAGCAGTACGACTGCCCGTTTCCTCCTCCGGAGAACCGACTCCCGACGGCGATTCGCGCCGGTGAGAAACTGCCTCCCGAAGACGAGCGCCGGCTGCCGATCTTCGCTCCGGAACCGCCGGCCGACGCGCCGGGGCCATGAGCCCGCCGGCAAGCCGGAATCCCGGCGAGCGGATCGCAAGCGCCGAGCCGCTGCTTGGCGTCGTCTTCGACTTCGACGGCGTCATCGCGGACACGGAGCGTCTCCACCTGCAGGCGTACCAGGATGTTCTGCGCGAGCGCGGGATGACTTTGTCCCGCGACGACTATCAGGCCCGCTATCTGGGATTCGACGATGTCGGCGTGTTCACCGCCATAGTGGCCGACCGCGGTTCTACCCTCGATCATGGCGAGCTGGACCGACTGATCGAAGCAAAGGGTCGGCGGTTCACGGCTCTGGTCGAAGCAGGCGACGTCGTATTTCCGGACGCGCCGGCCTGCATCGAGAGGCTCGCCGCCGATCTCGTTCTGGGAATCGCCTCCGGAGCGCTTCACCAGGAGATCGAGGACATTCTGAATGCCGCCGGACTCCGCGACCATTTCTCCGCGATCGTCGCCGCCGACGACGTCGAGCACGCCAAGCCGGCGCCGGACGGCTATACCCGGGCGGTGGAACTGCTGTGCGAGGCGCTCGGGCGCGCCCCGTCGCCGACCGGTTTCATTGCGATCGAGGACTCGCGCTGGGGCATCGAAGCCGCCGTCGCCGCCGGACTGCCTTGCATCGGCGTTGCGACGACCTACGGCGCCGACGAGCTGCCGGGGGCGGCCGTCGTCGTGCCGGGTCTGGCCGACATCGACCACCGCTCGCTGACCGCCGCGCAGCGCGGGGCGGCGGCACCGGTCGACGTACGCACGCCACCGGTGCACAATGGAGACCAGTGACGAGCGTTGTCTCCGCGGACTTCATCCGGCGCTTTACCGAGGTCGCCAAGGCGCCTTCGCCCGATCTGGCGCCCGCCGCGCTGGCCATCGCGCGCATGGAGTATCCGCAGCTCGACGCATCGCGTTACCTGCGGACGCTCGACCGGATGGGCGACGACGCGGCGGACCGGCTCGCAACCCTCGGTGACGACGCGGACCTGCTGCGCCGCATCGCGGGAATCAGCACCTACCTGTTCAAGGAGCAGGGCTTCGCGGGGAACCGGAAGCACTACGACGACCCCCGGAACAGCTTCCTGAACAACGTCATCGACCGGCGCACCGGAATCCCGATCACGCTCGCCCTCGTCTTCATCGAGGTGTCCCGACGGGCCGGCCTTCGCATCGACGGCGTCAATTTCCCCGGCCACTTCCTTCTGTGCGTGCATCCGGGCGCTCCGGACGGACCCGCCGCGCTGGCGACCGACGGCGGGCAGTTGATCGTCGACCCCTTCCACGGCGGCGCCATCCTCTCGGAACTCGACTGCCGGAAGCTGCTGCGAACGCACGCCGGCGACGAGGTCCCGTTCGACCGCCGCCTGCTGGCGCGGGCCACCAAGCCGGAGATCATCGTCCGCATGCTCGTCAATCTCAAGCGCATCTACGTCCGCATGCGCTCGTTTCCCCAGGCGCATGCGGTCACCGAGCTGCTTCTGGCTCTCGACCCCTCGGCCACGACCGAGCTGCGCGACCGCGGGCTGCTGGCCTATCACCTGAACAACTACCCTGCCGCCCTGCGGGACCTCGAGGCCTACCTGCGGTTCTCCTCACGCTCGGCGACCGGCGACGCCGAGGGGGACGACGCCGACTCGGACGAGGACGAGCACAAGGAGATCTGGGAGCACGTCAAGGCGCTCCGCCGCCGCGTCGCGAACCTGAACTGACGGCGCGCACGTTCGGCGCCGCCCCCCGGCGGCGTCCGGCGCCCGCGACGAGAATCAGCCGGGCCTCTCACCGGCGTTCAACCGGCCTCAAATGTCTCGTTGACAGATCCTCCGGCGTGTGTTCCAGTGGGGATTCGCATCGTGCCGGCGAAGCCCGGCGTTTCACTCGTGCGGCGGGACCGATTCGTTTCTCAGGGGGTACATCGAATGAGAAGCTCGTCGAGGCTCCTGTTTGCGGCCCTGCTCGTCCTGAGCGGGGCGCTTGGCGCGAACGCGCAAACCACTACCGGCGGGTTTTCCGGGAACGTTGTCGACGACAGCGGCCTGGTCCTGCCGGGCGCGACGGTCACCATTCTGCAGGAAGCGACCGGCGCGATCCGGAACACGGTGACCAACGAGGTCGGCGTCTTCAACTTCGCCGCGGTCCAGCCCGGGCCGTACACGGTCCGCATCGAGCTGCCCGGCTTCGGAACCTACGAGCTGACCGGCGCCCAGTTGTCGACCAACCAGCAGTACAACGTCGGCACGGTGGAGCTCTCGATCGCCGCCCTGCAGGAGACCATCCAGGTCACCGCGCAGCGGATCGTCGAGACGATCAGCTCGGACCGCTCGGCGCTGATCACCGAGGAGACGATCGACGCCATCACGGTCCGCGGCCGCGACGTCACCTCGATGCTGCGCATCCTCCCGGGCGTCGGCTACCAGCCCGACCCGGACGCGATCGGCGAGATCGTCATCGGATCGTGGCTGCCCAACGTCGGCGGCACCCGCCAGGGCTGGAGCACCGTCACCATCGACGGGATCCCCGGCAACGACATCGGCCTGCCGGAAGTCTCCAGCCACTCGATGAACCCCGACGCGGTCGGCGAGGTGAACGTCCAGCTCACCAACTTCACCGCCGACACCGGGCGCAACGGCGGCGCGCAGATCAACCTCGTCACCAAGGCGGGGACGAACGACTTCTCCGGCACCGCCTACACCTACGGCCGCAGCGAGCAGTTCCGGAGCGAGGACTACTTCGACAAGCAGGCCGGAATCCCGAAGCCCGATTACCGCTACTGGACGCTCGGGGCCAACGCCGGCGGACCCATCGTGCGGGACAAGGTGTTCTTCTTCTACAGCTACGAGCAGTGGGGCGTCAGGACGCCGCAGAGCCTCGCCCAGCTCACCGTGCCGAGCCTGGCGGAGCGGATGGGCGACTTCTCGCGGAGCTTCGATCAGTCTGGGAACCTGATTCCCGTGATCGATCCGTTGACCGGCATGCCGTTCCCGGGCAACGTCGTGCCGGCCGGCCGTATCAACCCGCACGGGCAGGCGCTGCTGAACTGGTACCCCGATCCGAACGTCGACGGGCAGTCGAACTACAACTACCAGTTCCAGGGGCAGCAGCGCGCACCGCGGATCAACAACGTCACCCGGGTCGACGTCCGGCCGAGCGCGAACGACGCGATCTACGCGCGCTTCTCGCACTGGCTGCAGCCGACCAGCTCCTGGCGCGGCAACTGGGAGAGCCTGGAGCGAACGTTCACCTACAACGACTTCGCCGTCGCCACCAACTACACGCGCGTCATCGGCGACAACATGGTGAACGAGTTCAACTTCGGCTGGCGCCACTCGTCCGAGCACAACCCGTGGGCCAGCTCCTTCGACATCAACCGGAACCGGCGCACCGACTCCCATACCGCCTTCCCCGGCGACGACGGCCGCGACAACGGGGGGGACGGTTCCAACACGCAGGGTACGGTGCCGTACACCCTCGCGCAGTGGTACCCGAACAACAACCTGTACGGGATCATTCCGGCGATGAGCTTCGGCGCGCCGATTCCGAACGCGGCGAACCCGAGCTGGGACTCGCGCTTCATCAACTACGGCAACGACGACCTGTTCAACTTCTACAACGGGCTGTCGTGGACCTCGGGACGCCACAACTTCAAGGTCGGCGCCTACGTCGAGCACCTGACGAACATCGAGGGCAAGGGCGCAAGCGCCTTGGCGGGGAACTACGACTTCAACCGCGACCCGGCGAACCCGTTCGGCACCGGCCACCCGTACGCGAACGCCCTGCTCGGATCGTTCCGGTCGTACCAGGAGAACACCGCGCGGCTGGGACAACTCGCCAGCCAGTGGATCGGCAACGTCTTCGTGCAGGACAAGTGGCAGCCGATCGACCGGTTGACGCTGGACATCGGGATGCGCTTCAGCAAGTACACGGTGTTCGAGCAGGCGAACCCCTCGGCGTCGTTCCTGCCGTCGCGCTTCGACCACGCGAACGCCGCACAGCTCTACGTGCCCACCCTGGTGGACGGCGTGCGGATGGCGATGAACCCGAACGATCCGACCGACCTCCGGCCCGAGGTCGTCATCGGCGCGCTCGTGCCGGGATCGCCCCGCGACAACGGCATGGTGCGCCACGACGACCCGCAGGTGCCGGCCCCGTTCCAGGACCTGCCGACGATCCTGCTCGAGCCGCGGATCGGTTTCGCCTACGACCTGTTCGGCAACGGCCGGACCGCGCTCCGGGCCAACTTCGGCGTCTTCCACAACACGCAGCAGGCGGGCGCGCTCAGTTGGCGGCAGGCGCTCAACCCGCCGCTCGTCGCGACGCCGCAGGTCTGGTACAACACGATGTACAACTGGGAGACGATCCGCCAGGGCGTGCTCGCCGGCACGGGCGGCATCGTGTACCCCACGGGCACGGTCTACGGCGTGGTGACCGATCACCGGGCGCCGACGCTCTACAGCTACACGGCCGGCGTGCAGACCGAGATTGGCTGGCAGACGGTGCTCGACATCGCCTACGTCGGGACGCGCGCCACCAACCTCCCACAGCTCTGGGACGAGAACACCATCGAGCGGGGCGCCCGGTTCCTGCCCGAGAATCAGGACCCGACGACCGGCCGCCCGCTGCCCGACAACTTCATGCGCCCCTATCCCGGCTATGCCAGCATCATCATGACGGAGAACGCCGGCAGGTCGCAGTACAACGCGCTGCAGACGCAGGTGAACCGCCGGTTCACGGGCGGCCTGGAGTTCTCGGTCTCCTACACGCTGTCGCAGTCGAAGGACCACACGTCGGCCGACATCCTCTACGGCGCCCGCTCGCGCGTGCCGAAGTACGAGAACCGCGACACCTGGTCCTGGGGCCTGTCGGACTTCGACCGGACCCACCTGCTGACGATCAACTACACGTGGGACATGCCGGACCCCGGGGGCGCGGCCGGATTCCTGCTGGACGACTGGGTGCTCTCCGGCATCACGCAGATGGTCAGTGGCGCGCCGGCCATGGTCGCCTTCAGCACCACCGACAACCAGGACATCCTGGGCGGCGGCGACCTGATGCGCCGGTCCACGAACCCGGACGGGCTGGCGAGCATCGACCTGGTGGTGCCGGCCAACATCGACAGGAACTGCGACCTGTCGGCCGGAGGCGGCTCGATCGACCGCTGGTTCAACACCGACTGCTTCAGCCGCCCCGCGGAGGGCGAGGTGGGCAACGTGCGCAAGGACGACCTGCGGCTGCCGGGCTTCTACGACACCGGCGTCCGCCTCGGCAAGCGGATGCCGGTCGGTAACGGGCAGTTCTTCGAGCTCGGCTGGGAGATCTACAACCTGTTCAACCAGGTGCAGTTCCGCAACGTCGACCTCGACGCGCAGTTCGACGAGAACGGCAACCAGGTGGACTCGCGGTTCGGGCAGGTGATCTCCGCACGGCCGCCGCGCACGATGGTCTTCTCGGCACGCTATCTCTGGTAGCGGCAGCCAGGAGCTTGCGCCGCAGGACGCAACGAAACGAAGACTCGTCGATGAAGGGGCGGGGCCCCGTGGTCCCGCCCCGCCAGTCTGGCAGGCGTAGCCAGGGTGCGATGCCCTCCCGATCACCAGGGTCGGTCGCCGCCGAGGGCGGCGCGGCTCAGACGGCGGGCGTCTCGAGCGGCAGATCCTCGCGGTCGCCCCATTCCTTCCACGAGCCGAGGTAATTGCGGACCCGCGGATAGCCAAGCAGCCGCAGCGCGACATAGCCGTGCGCGGCGCGATAGCCGCCCTGGCAGTAGGAAACGACCTCCTTGTCGGGAGTGACGCCGGCGGCCTCGTACATCGCCCGCAGCTCGGCGGCGGGCTTGAACGCGCCCGCCTCGTCCAGGTTGCGCGTCCACTCGATGTGGACGGCGCCCGGGATGGCCCCGCCGCGCCTGGCCCGCACCAGTGTCCCGCAGTACTCCTCGTCGCTGCGGGTATCGAGGATCGTCACGTCCCGGCGACCCAGGCGCTCGTTGACGTGCCGCCACGTCGCGAGACGCGACTCGTCGCTGCCGACCTCCCAGGTTCCCCGCGCCGGTGCCTGCGCGTCCCGGGTCGCCGGAAGCCCCGCCCGCTCCCAGGCGCCGAAGCCGCCGTCGAGGATCCGCGTATCCGGGTGGCCGAAGAACTCCAGAAACCAGAAGGCGCGGGCGGCGCGGATGCCCGACTTGTCGTCGTAGACGACGACGGGACGCCCGGCATCGACGCCGCGCGCGGTCAGCAGATGCGCGATGATCCACAGAAAAGCCGCCAGCGGCGCCGGATCGGTGTCGACCAGGCTCAACCCGAAGAGATCCAGATGCGCGGCGCCGGGGATGTGACCGGCCGCGAAGTCCTCGGCGGGACGCAAGTCCAGCAGCACGGGCGCTTCGCCGGCGGCCCCGGACCCGGTTCCGTCCTCCCCGCCCAGGCCCAGCCGTCCGGCCAGCTCAACCGCCTCGATCAACAGCTCCGGGTTGGCGTAGCCCTTCGAGTTCTCCATGCGATTCTCCCAATCGCGCCGCTCCCACCGGCACTCAAACAGCCTGCCACATCGCGTTGTGCCGCCGGGCGGCTCCCTCGGCTTCCAACTTGTGCAGGTGGGCAAGCACGCTCTCCCCCGCCGCCCCGCGCAACTCGGCCGCCAGATGCGGATAGACCACCTCGACGATCGCCGCCTGCGTGGTGTGTCCACGGCGTAGCGCCGACAGGATCTCGTCATCCCGGCGGCCCCGATGGGCGACGTACTGATCGATCAGCGCCGTCACGTCGTCGATCTCGGGCCCGTGCGCCGGCAGCACGCGGGCCGGCCGCAGCTCGCGCACGCGCGCCAACGACGCCAGGTAGTCCGTCAGGCTGCCGCCGTAGCTGGCGGGCACCACCACCGTGCCGCCCTGAATCAGGAGGTCGCCGCAGAAGAGCGTGCCCTCCGCTTCGTCGAAGAAGCAGACGTGATCCGGCGCATGGCCCGGCGTGTGCAGCACGCGCAACGCACCGTCCCCGACATCCACAATGTCCCCTTCCGCCAGCGGCCTCCAGGCCACCCGGTATTCGCGGTCGCGCTCCGGCCAGGGCAGCTTGAAGAACGACGCGTCCATCCAGCGGGCGGCAAGGCCGACGGCCCCGGATGCGTGATCCGGATGCGCGTGGGTCACGAGGACACGAGACAGCGAGGCGTTGCCGAGCGCCTCGTCGAGCGCGGCCAGATGGCGCGACTCCCCGGTGGCGGCGTCGATCAGGGCCGGCTCGCGCCCCGGCAGCAGATAGGTGTTGTTGCCGGCCCCGGTGTAGGGACCCGGGTTGAAGCCGGCGATCCGCGTGATCTTCACGTGGCGGCGACGGGCCCGGTCATCAGCGCCTCGAGTTTCGCGCGGAAACCGTCCGGGATGGGAGTGGTCCGATTGGCGTCGTAGTCGAAGACCGCCTGTACCGCCTTGCCGACCGCGGCGACCGCGTCGTCCCGCACGCGGCGCGCCTCGAACTCGGAGGTGAAGCTGGTGCGGCCGAGCGCCACCACGCGCATGCCGACCTCGATCTGGTCGCCGAAGACCACCTGCGCCTTGTAGTCGCACGACGCATGGGCCAGAATGACGCCCAGCCCGGCCTGGGCCAGCTCGCGGCGCAGACCCAGCGTCTCCGCCATCACGGCGCGCGCCTGCTCGAAGTAGGTGAAATAGACCGCGTTGTTGACGTGTCCCATCGCGTCGCAGTCGCGAAAGCGCACCTCGATGCGGTGGGTGAAGGCCGAAGTCACGGCGTATGATACCGCGTGCGTTCGACGCTCGCGATTCCGGAGACATTCGCCCCCGAGGAGACCGTCGCGCTGGCGCCCTACTTCGGCAACACCGACCAGCCGGTCTTCGTGCTGACCAACCTTCCTGAAGCGGTCAAGGGGGCGTTGTTCGCACGGTATTCGCGTTCGGCGAAATCCATCCGCCGTCTCTTCCTAGACGAATTCTCCGACGGCGTCGAAGCGGGCGCCGACCCCGCCGGTACGGGCACTGCCCCCGGCCGCGAGCGCGCCGAGCGCTTGTACCGCCGAGTGTTCGATCAGTACGGCGACGATTCGGTGGCGCAGCTCGGCGGCGCGCATATCGCCTGCGAGGGCGTGTCGAACATCCTGACGAAGGTGCTCGAGCGCGGCCGGCTGATGTCGTACCTGGAGCAGTCGACCCGCTACGTGCCGTACACCGACCGTCCGGGCGGCCGCTGGAAGTACGTGGTTCCTGCCGAGCTCGAGGACGACGCGGACCGCCGCGCGTTCCAGGCGACGCTCGATCGAGCGTTCGATACCTACGCCCGCTGGATCGGCCCCGCACAAGAGTACTTCCGCGCACGGCACCCGCAATCCGCGACGGACTCGGACGCGGTCTACCGCGCCGTGATTCGCGCCAAGGCGCTCGACACGCTGCGCGGCCTCCTGCCGGCCGCGACCCGGTCCAACGTGGGGATCTACGGCTCCGGCCAGGCCTACGAGATGCTGTTGCTCCGGATGCGCGCCCACCCGCTGGCCGAGACCCGCGAGGTGGCCGACCTGATGCTGCATGAGTTGCGACGGGTGATCCCGGCGCTCTTGCGGCGGGTCGACCGGCCGGACCGCGGCATCCGCTGGAGCGACTACCTCGAGACGTGCGAGCGGGAGGCGCGCGCGCTGGCGAGCACCATGACCGGCACACTCCACCCCGAGTCGCGCGAGGAGGTTACACTCGCCGACTTCGACCCGGAGGGCGAGATCAAGGTGGTGGCCGCAGCCCTGTACGCGGCGTCCCCACTGCCGCTCGACCGGCTGCTGGCGGTGGCCCGAGGCCTGTCGGCAGAAGAGCGGATCCGCGTGCTCCGAACCTACGCAGGAACCCGTGAGAACCGGCGGCACCGCCCCGGCCGGGCCTTCGAGCATGCCACCTACACGTTCGACGTGGTGTCGGACTACGGCGCGTTCCGGGATCTCCAACGCCACCGCATGCTCACCCTGGACTGGCAGGAACTGACCACGAGCCACGGTCCCGTCCCGCCAACGGATGCGGTAGAGGAGGTCGGGGCGCTGGGCGACTGGCGGCGCGTGATGGACGACTCCGCTGCGCTGCACGACCGCCTGGCCCGCTGCTGTTCGCCAGCGGTCGCGCAGTACGCCGTCTCGATGGCCTACCGCATCCGCTTTTACATGCGGATGAACGCGCGCGAGGCCATGCATGTCATCGAGCTCCGCACGACCCCGCAGGGCCACCCGGCCTACCGGCGAGTCTGCCAGCGCATGCACCGGCTGATCGCCCAAGAGGCGGGGCACCGCGCGATCGCCGATGCGATGACCTTCGCGGATCACTCGAGCGTCGAGCTCGAGCGGCTCGCTTCCGAGCGCGCCCTCGACACGAAGCGGGCGGCCCGACACAGAGCGCCCTGACGTAGCGATTCCCCGAGAGGGCGCGGAAGGGACCCCGAGCGCCCGACGGGACGCTCCGCCAGCCACAGGCGCCCCGCGCCCCGCGCGATCTCACCCGCCGGACTCGCCGTCCTTGTGCCAGTAGCGGTCGTACTCGGTGAGGAAGGTCAGACTGTCGAACGAGCCCATCCGGTCCAGGAACAGCACGCCGTCGAGGTGATCGGTCTCGTGCTGGATCACGCGGGCGGCGAAGCCCTTGGCGGTCATGCGCTGCGGCGTGCCGTGACGATCGAGGCACCGCACACGGATCTCCGTCGCCCGGGGCACGCGGCCGCGGAGGTCCGGGATGCTCAGGCAACCCTCCCAGTCCTCTTCCTCCGCCAGACCCAGGGGCTCGATCTCCGGGTTGATCATCACCATCGGGGGCAGGCCGCCGTCCGGATCGTCCACGCCCGCGACGAACAGCCTCAGACTCTCGTGCACCTGCGGCGCGGCCAGCCCGATGCCGGCGTACTCGTTCATCGTCTCGAACATGTCGTCGATGAGCTGCTGCACGGCCGGGGACCCGATGTCGGCGGGGTCGAGAGGCGGCGTGCGACGGCGGAGCACCGGGTGCCCCATCCGCGCCACCTTCAGGATGGACATCGATTCACATTATATTCGCCCGGTGAACCACCCGCATGTCCACGACCCCGCGCTCCGGTTCTGCTCGTCCTGTGGCGGCCCCCTCGCGCCGCAGCGGATCAAGGAAGGCGAGCCCGAGCGGCCCGTCTGCACCCGTTGCGGGCACGTCGTCTACCTGGATCCGAAGGTAGCCGTCGGGACGGTGATCACCGACGATGACGACCGCATCGCGCTGGTTCGGCGGTCGATAGAGCCCGGCTACGGCAAGTGGGTCTTCCCCGGCGGCTACGTCGACCGCGGGGAAGTGCCGACCGTCGCCGCGGTTCGCGAGGCGCGTGAAGAGGCCAGCCTCGACATCCGGCTCGACGGACTGATCAACATCTACGCGTATGCCGGGGCGGTGCCGATCGTCATCGTCTACGAGGCGTCGGTGGTGGGCGGCACGCTGGACGCGGCCGACGAGTCGCTGGAGGCCGCGTGGTTCGCCCCGGAAGATGTTCCGTGGCCCGACCTCGCCTTTCGGAGCACCCGCGACGCGCTGCGAGACCATCGCAGGGGCCTGATCCACCGGGATCTGATCTGATCCCCCGGACACCGGGGCCTGCGCGCACGATCGAGCGGCCCGTCAAGGCATCGCTACCCCGAAACGCCGAGCCAGCGCGACGTTCGGGGCGCAGGCGGACCGGCTCCGCGCCTCAGCCCGCGGCGCCCTCCTCGGGAACGGGTACGAGCGGCGCCGCGGCCTGCGGCGGAAACCGATACTCCTGGCGCTCGACCTCCGCCAGCGCCTTGTCGACCAGTTCCGCGACCGGCAGGTTCCGCTCGGCGCGCTCGACCTCCTCCAAACGCGCCCGGGTCGACGGCCGACGCGGCACGAACAGCGTGCAGCAATCCTGGTCCGGGATGATGGAAACCGGATACGTACCGAGGCGCCGCGCCTCTTGCGTAATCTCCTCCTTGTCGGAACCGATCAGCGGCCGCAGCACCGGCAGCGTGACGACGTCGTTGATTACCGCCAGGTTCTCGATGGTCTGCGACGCCACCTGACCCACCGCCTCCCCGGTGACGAGCGCCTTGGCGCCGCAGGCGCCGGCCAGCCGCTCGGCGATCCGCATCATCATCCGACGGTAGAGGACGACGCGCAGCGGGGGCGGCGCCGAGAGCACGATCGTCTGCTGAATTTCCCCGAAGCGCACGGAATAGAGCCGGGAACGCAACTGGTGGCGCGTCAGCAGATCGGCGATCTCGCGGGTCTTGTCGAGCGACGCGCGAGAGAGGATCGGGTACGCGTGGAAGTGAACGAACCGGACCCGGCAGCCCCGCTTCATGAGTCGGTAGGCGGCGACCGGCGAGTCGATCCCCCCGGACAGCAGGCAGAGCACGGCGCCGCTGGTAGCGGTCGGCAATCCCCCTTGGCCCGGCTCCTTCCCGAGCGTGTAGAACACCCGATCCGGGAGTATCTCGACGCCGATGGCGAGGTCCGGCGAAGCGAGGTCCACGCGCCAGCCCGTTCCCGCCTTGATGCGACCGCCTACCTCGCGCTCGACTTGCGGCGACGTCAACGGATACGTCTTGTCGGCCCGGCTGGCCCGGACCCGGAAGCTCGTCACGCGATCGACGTCCAGGCCGGGCTCGTCGAGATGCCGGAGGATCGCCCCGGCGATCTCATCGATCTCCCTGCCGCTGCTCCTGGCGCGCGCAAAGTTCGCCACGCCGAAGATCCGGCTCAGGCGCTCGCGCACCGCCGGCCATTCAGCGGCCGAGCCCAGCTCCACTTCGATCCGTCCCATGAGCGGGCGCACACGGGCGACATCCAGATCGGCCGTCGCGTCGCGCAGAGCGCCCGCGAGACGCTCGATGAACCACGGGCGGTTCCGCCCCTTGAGCGCAATCTCCTGGTAGTGGACGATGACCGACTCCATCGGCTTCAAAACGGTAACTGGCCCGTCCCGGATCGTACCCGCCAGCGCGGCCGTGATCCAATGGCCGCCCCAATCGGGCGCCGCGCCCCCCCAGGCGTTACCATGGAAGCATGCGTGACGTCCTGGCGGCCCTGGTGGCGCTCGCGCTGCTCTTCTTCGCCCTGCGGCTCGCGACGACGTTGACCCGCGACCGGCGCAAACGCGGCAGCGAGCGCGAGGCGATAGCGGCGAGCGGGCGCACGATCCTGGCCGAGATACCGTCGAACACGGGCCTCGTCTTCTTCACCGAGGATGCCGAGACGTTCCACCTCGGCGAGCGGCCGATCCCGAAGACGGCCATCAAGGCCGCGCGCGTCCTGATAAACGGCGCCCCGATTGCCGTTGCCGCCAGCCCCGATCACCGGGACGCGGCCGCGGTCTCGAGCGAGATGGTCCAGCAGCGGCCGGAGGGGCTCTCCCGTGACCAGTGGGACGTGGCGATCGACACCGGGGACGACACGGTGCTCGTCCCCTGCGGCGCCATCCGCGAGCAGATTTCCCAGGAACTCGCCCGCAATATCTTCGACGCGGTGAAGCGCGCCATCGAGGTTCGCGGCTGAGCCTGCACCGCCATGTGCAACCGGACCGCCAACGTCACCACTCGATTTCGGAAACGCCGCTGCGATGGTTCACGGCGCGCGCCAGAGCGAACAGGAGATCGGACAGGCGGTTGACGTAGCGCAGGAGTTCCGGCTCGAGCGACTCCACCCCGAGACCCACGATCCGCCGCTCGGCGCGCCGGCAAACGGCGCGGGCCTGATGCAGCGCGGCCCCGGGCGGGCCGCCTCCGGGCAGGATGAAGCTCCGCAGCGGCGGCAGTCCGCCGTCGACGCTGTCGATCCACCCCTCCAGCCGCTCGACGTCCGCCCTGTCGATCCGCGCCTTGGTCACGCGGGCCGAGATGCGGGACCGCGGATCGGCCAGTCGCGCGCCAATGGCGAACAGGTCGCGCTGCACCTCGACCACCATCTCGTCGAGGTCGTCGGGCAGCCCCGCGGCGCGGGCCAGACCGACCGTCGCGTTCAGCTCGTCGACGTCACCATAGACCGCAACGCGGGCATCGTCCTTCGGAACCGTGGTGCCGTCGAAAAGGGCCGTGGTGCCACGGTCGCCAATGCCGGTATAGAGAGGCATCGGCAACTATCATACGCGCCGGTCGGCGGACACGAACGGCAGGCCGGTAACAACCGCCGGCGCGCGGTCCGTTCCGAGCGCGACGTCGACACGTGCCCCGCCCCCCTCGGCCAGCTCCCGCCGGACGTACCCGAGCGCAATCACCGCGGTGACAGCCGGCGAGCGCACCGTGCTCGTGACTCGACCCACCTCGTCGTCGCCGCTGAAGATCGAGGCTCCAGGCGACGGGAGCGGCGCCTCCGAAGCCGTGGACCGCTCGAAGGTCAGACCCACCAGCCGGCGCGCCACCCGCCCCTGACCGCGGTGGAGAATGCGGACGATGACCTCCTGCCCCACGTAGCATCCCTTGTCGAAGCTGATGGCGCGGTCGGCAATGCCGGCCTCGAGCGGAATCGTGTCGTGATCCATGTCGATCGGAAACTGGGGCCGGCCCGACTCCACGCGTACCGCCTCGGCGGCGGCGGGCTCCACCGCGACCGCGCCAGCCGCCGCAAGCGCCCGCTGCAACGCTCCGGCGGCAGGCCGCTCCACCACCACGCGGTAGCCCTCCACGCCTAGGTCGTCGGTGCGCGCCACCAGACCGGCGCCCGACCCGAGGTCGAAAGCACGATGCTCGCAGACCGCCAGCGGACACGCTCGCACGCCGGCCAGCACCGCGATCACCTCGCGAGCACGCGGACCGTGCACTCCGAACGCCGTCCGTCCCGCGGTCAGGTTCTCGATACGCACATCCTCCGTAAAGACGAGGTCGTCGAACCGCTCCCGCAGCCGGTCCGCGACGCTGCCGTCCACGTCCAGCAACAGCCGATCGCGATCCGCGAAGACGTACATGTCGGCGGTCATGCGCCCCTGCGGCGTGAGGCAGGTGGCGTAACAGCCGCTCCCCGGCGACAGCGCGGCGACGTCGTTGCTCAACAGGCCCTGCAGGAAGTCGGCGCGGTCGTGTCCGGCGACCGCGAGCCAGCCGCGGCCCTCCAGTCGGAGAAGGCCCGCACCGTTGCGCAGAATCCGATAATCGGCGATATTCATGGCTCAGTTCGTACCACAGGTCGATGATATGCTGACTTCCGTGCGACGACGATTTCACGCGAGCATCCGCCTGGCGCTGGCGCTGGCCGTGGCGGCCGCCGGCGGCGTCACCGGCTGGACCCAGGCGCCGGCCGATCCGGCGGCCGGAGAGGCCCTCTTCAACATCTTCGTGGGCTCGACACCCGCCGGCTTCGAGCGGGTGCGCGTGGTGCGAACGGAAGACGGGTGGCTCCTGCAGGCGAGCGGCCAGTTGACAGCGCCGGTCCCGGTCGACACCCGGGTCTTCGAAGCCGCCTACGACGCGGAGTGGCGCCCCCGGCGGCTGACGATAGAGGGTTCACAGGCCGGCATTCCCTTCCGTCTCGACAGCACGTTCGCGGACGGCGCCGCGACGAATGCCCTGCGGGAGGGCGATCGACAGGCCACGAACGAAGACCGCATCGACCCGGAGTCCGTGCTGCTGCCGAACTCCATCTTCGTCAGCTACGAGGCGCTGGCGATGCGGTTGGCCCAGTCGCAGCCCGGCCAGGAGTTGCCGATCTACGTCCCGCCACGGGGCCTTCTGTCGGCCCGCATCGAAGCCGTCGGCATCCAGCATATCGAGACGGCCGAACGGATCATCGAAGCGCGCACCTATCGCATCACGTTCGTCGATCCCAGTCAGCCGCTGGACGCCGAGGTATGGATCGACGAGAGTGGCCGGCTGTTGCGAGTAAGCCTGCCGTATGCCTCTCTGGAGGTCGCGCGCCGCGATATCGCGTCCGTCTCGGCACGGCTGACCACCGATCCCCCCCACCCGGGAAGCGAGCGCGTGCGCGTGGAAGCTGCCGGGTTCAGTCTCGCGACCACGGTGATCGCCCCGGTGGACGTGCCCCCGCCGCCCGACGGCCGCTGGCCCGCGGTGGTACTGGTGCCCGGAACCGGCCCGGTCGACCGCGATGAGACCGTCTCCGGCGTACCGGTCTTCCGTCAACTCGCGTGGACCCTCGCGGATCGTGGATTCGTCGTCGCGCGCTACGACAAGCGCGGCTACGGACAGAGCGGCGGCCGGGCCGAATCGGCGACGCTCAGCGACTATGCCGAGGACGTGCGCACCATGGTGCGGCACCTGCAACGGCGTAACGACGTCGACCGTGACCGCATCGTCGCGGTGGGCTACGGCGAGGGCGGTTGGATCGGCCTGCTGGCGGCACGCCGCGAGAACCGCATCAAGGGGCTCGCGCTGCTGGCGACCCCCGGCAGCTCCGGCGCGACGTTCGTGCTCGAGCAGCAACGGGACGAACTGCGGCGCATCGGCTCGACGGGAGACGAGCGTCGGGAACGCATCGCTCTGCAGACGCGCATCAATCGCGCCGTCCTGGGCGAAGGCGAGTGGGACGGCATCCCCGACGCGTTGCGCAGGCAGGCGGACACGCCCCTGTTTCGAAGCTTCCTGGCCTTCAATCCCACGGCAGAGCTGCGCCGTGTGCGCCAGCCGTTGCTGCTGATTCAGGGCTCGGAGGATCAACTCGTCCCGCCGCATCACGCCGAGCGACTCGAACGCATAGCGCAGCGGCGGGACCGGCGGGAATCGACGGTGGAGCTGGTCACGCTCGACGGCATCAATCACCTGCTGCTGCCGGCAACGGATGCGAGCCCCGAGAACCCGTCGTCCGGAAGCCAGGAAATCACGCCCCGGATCGCCGAGGTGCTAATCGGCTGGATCGAGCGAACCCTGTCGCTCGAATAGCCCGACAAGCGTCGCTCCGTGGCTCCGATTGCCAAGGTGAACGGCAGGTCAGTTTCTCTGTTCGGCTGCGCCGGGCTTCTCACGACTCACGCTGAGCTCCACCTGGCCCACCCGTACACGATCGCCGTCGGCGAGGTACGCCACATCGATACGCTTGTCGTTGACGAAGGTACCGTTCGTGCTCTTGAGATCCTCGACCTGAAGCTGCTGTTCAGACGCCGTGAACCTGCAGTGGACTCGCGAGAGGAGCGCATCGCCGACGATGAAGTCGGCGCTCGTCCCTCTGCCCAGCGTCCGGCCCGCTCCCGGCGGCAGGCGGAAGGTGCGTGTCTGTTCGTCGACCGTTGCACTAATAATCCACATGGCGCTTTCCCGTGTTCAGCCTTTCCGCGGCTGCGACGGACGGATTTCCACCCGACTGGGCAAGCTGCGCGACTCGTGGCGCAGAAGATCGACGACGACCTGCGCGACATCGGAGACCGTGAGCTTCCACGGCGCCGCCGCATGCCGATCATCGCTGCCCGCGAACGCGGTCCCGACGGAACCGGGCGCGACCACGCTCACCCGGATGCCGTCGAAACGCACCTCCTGCATGAGGGCGGCGGAGAACGCGTCCAGTCCCGCCTTCGACGCGCAATAGGCGGCGCCGTTCGCGAACGGGTAGCTGCCCGCCAGGCTGCCGATGTTGACGATCCATCCGCCGCCGCGCTGCCGCAACACCGGAATGGCGGCGCGGCAACAGTAGAAGACCCCGCTGAGGTTGGTCTCGATGACCTGTGCCCAGTCATCCACGGACTGCTCGGCAACCGCCTCGAAGTGACCTACTCCGGCGTTGTTGATCAGGATATCGACGCCGCCGAAGCGGTCGACCGCCGTCTTGATCACACGTTCCGCGTCGGCCGGACGCCGCACGTCGGCCGCCACGGTCTCGAGCCGCCCGGCGCCTGCGGCGCCCGTGACCTCCGGCAACACCGACGCCGCCTCGGCGAGCGCCTCGGCCGAGCGCCCCGAGATCAGTACGTCGGCACCGTATTGCAGCAGGCTCTCCGCCACCTCGCGTCCGATCCCGCGCGAGCCGCCGGTCACCACGGCCACCGATCCAGCGAAACGCGTGCTTCCGCCCCGCGCCTCCTTCCCTCCCTCGAGTGTCATGGCCACTAGAATACCGCGAGCCTCGCAGGCAGTCTCGCGAGACCCGAATCATGTCGGTCATCGCAATCCTCGGCGCGGGCACACTCGGCGGCACGCTTGCCCACCTCGTGGCGTCGCACGACCTCTGCCGGGAGGTGCGGCTGATCGACGACGCCGGCGACGTGGCCGCGGGAAAGGCGCTCGACATCCTGCAAGCGGGCGGGATCGAGCGTTTCGGAACGGCAGTCGTCGGGGACAGCGGCGCCTCGGCGGCGGTGGGAGCCGACGTGGTGGTCCTGACCGGCCCGGCAACCACTCCCGATGCCGAGTGGAACGCTGGCGACGGCCTGGACCGGCTGCGGCAGGTGGCCGCGTTCGGCCGAGGTGCCCTTGTCATCTGCGCGGGGGCCGGGCAGCGTCGACTTGTCGAGCGGGGTGTGTCCGAGGCGGGGTTCGACCGGGGGCGGCTGATCGGATCGTCGCCGGAAGCCCTGCGAGGCGCGTTGCGCGCAATCGTCGCCCTCGAAGTCGGCTGCGAAGCGTCCGAGGTCGCTCTCTCCGTGCTCGGAGCCCCTCCTGGGCACGTCGTCGTGCCCTGGAGCCAGGCGACGGTGGCCGGAATGTCGCTCGAGGCTGGCCTCGCGCCTGCGCGGCAAAGACGCTTGCACGAGCGTGCGGCGGCCCTGTGGCCACCCGGACCCTACGCGCTTGCCGCCGCCGCCGGACGGGTCATAGCGTCCCACGCCACCGGAAGCAGCCGCCGGATGTCGTGTTTCGTCAACGTCGACGGTGAATTCGGGGTGCGGAAGCAGGTGTTGGCCGCTCCCGTCCGACTGGACGCGAGCGGCGTGGCACACATCGTCGAGCCACAACTGAACGTGCGTGAGCGCAGTCAGCTCGAAGCCGCGTGTACCGGTTGAGTCGACGCGCCGGTGGACTGCTCCCGAGCCATTCGCGTTCGCAACTCGCGATCGAACACCTCCACGAACCGCTTCGCGACGCAGTCCGCCACCGTAACGGACGATATCTCTCCGCCGGTGAGCTGTTGCAGCGAGGTCACACCGTAGTCCGTGAGCCCGCAAGGCCGGATCAGCGCGAAATCGTCGAGATCGGTCGTCACGTTGAGCGCAAAGCCGTGACTGGTGACCCAGCGCGACAGCCTCACTCCGATGGCAGCCAGCTTGTCGTTGCCGACCCAGACCCCGGTGAGCCCCGGAATGCGCGTCGCGCGGACACCGAACTCGGCCACCGCCCGAATCAGCACCTCCTCGAGATCGCGGACGTAACGGTGCACGTCGCAGCGGTCGGGCTTCAACAGAACGATGGGATACCCGACGAGTTGCCCGGGGCCGTGGTAGGTCACGTCCCCGCCGCGACGAGTGTCATGGACCTCGACCCCGCGACCGCGCAGGACCGCGGGTGACGCCAGCACGTTCGACGCGGCGGCGCGGACACCGAGTGTAATGACGGGCGGATGTTCGAGCAGCAGCAACTGATCGGCAATCAGGTCCCGCTGGCGCTCGGCCACCAACCTCTGCTGCAGGTCGAGCGCGGTATCGTACCCGACAACGCCCAGGCGCCGCACCTCGAGAGCCCGTTGACCCATGGCGCCTCCCGGGACCGCACTACAGCAGGCTGCTGTCGAACTGCTCCAGGCCCGACTTGACCCTGGCCATGAATCGATCGGCAATCGCGCCGTCGAGCAGCCGGTGATCGAAGCCGAGCGTCAGGTACGCTCGCAGCCGGGCCGCGACCGTGCCGGAGTCGTCGATCACCGCCGGGCGGGGCTCGACCGCGCCCACGCAGAGAATAGCCACCTGGGGCTGGTTGATGATCGGCATTCCGAAGATGGACCCGAACGCCCCGGGATTGGTGATCGTGAACGTGCCGCCCCGCACTTCCTCGGGTACCAGGCGCTTCGAGCGGGCACGCGCTGCAACATCGGCTATCGCCGCGCTCAACTCCAGGACGCTCTTCTCCCCGGCGCCCTTGATCACCGGCACGATCAGGCCCTGGTCGTCATCGAGCGCCACGGCAATGCCCAGGTTGACCGCCCGTGCATGTATCACACCGGCGCCGTCGCTGGTGAGCGATGCATTGAGCACCGGCATCTCGACCAGTGCATCGACAACGGCCTTGGCCACGAACGACAGGAAGGTCAACTTGGCGCCGCGCCCGGCCGACGAGGCCTGGTGCGCCTCTCGGAGTGCCGCAACCCGCGAGAAATCGACGTCGAACACGGTATGGACGTGGGCCGCTGTGCGGCGGCTGCGAAGCATGTGCCCCGCGATCTCGCGCCGCATGACCGACAGAGGCTCGACAGGTCGATCGCCGACGGGCGAGACCGGGCTCTTCCCGTTCTCCACCGGCAACGATGCGACATGCTCCAGGATGTCGTCCTTCGTGACGCGTCCGCCCGCGCCGGTCCCTGCCACGTCGGCAGGGTCGACGCCGTGCTCGCGCGCCAACCTGCGAACCACGGGTGAGACATGACCCTGACCGCGCCGTCCCACCCGGGCCCCGGACGTGGCCGCACGATCCGGCACTTCCGATTCCGCCGGCGAGGGTAGGCCGTCGGACTCGCCGACCGCTTCACCCGGCGCCGCGATGGTGGCCACGATGCTGTCCACCGGTACGGTCTCACCCGCCCCCACGCGTACGTCGGCTAGGACGCCCCCGGCCGGGGAGGGCACCTCCGCGTCCACCTTGTCGGTCGACACCTCGAAGAGCGGCTCGTCCCGATCGACCCGCTCACCTACGCGCTTGTTCCAGCGAACGATCGTGCCCTCGGCGATGGATTCGCCGAGCTGCGGCATGAGCACGTTGGTTGCCATCGATGGGTTCCGGCCGGCATGGCGAAGGGCGTGAAGGCTTCACGCCGGGCGCCGCGCACGAGAGCCATGTACAGAACAGGAGGCTGGATCAACTTGGATCCAGCCTCGCATACCGAGAATCAACGGACCGCACCGTCGATCCGCGTGGGGTGTCTACGCTTCAGGAAGAACGGCGTCCTTGAGCTGCTTCGCGATGCGTGCCTTGACCACCTGCTTCGCAGGGATCTCGATGGCTTCTCCCGTCGCCGGGTTCCGGCCCATCCGTGCTTCGCGTTTCTGCAATACGAGCTTGGCGATACCGGGAAGCGTGAACTCGCCGGAGTCCTGAAGCTGTTGCTCGCACAGCTGCTGCAGCTCATCGAAGAACGCACGCACGTCCCCGCGCCTGAGGGTGATATCGAATTGCTCCATGTGCTCGACGAAATGCGCGAACAATTCGGTCTTGCCCATCTTCCGGGCTGCGGCCATCGACGCTCCCCCTTGGTGTTGGCGCGCTGTCCCCGGACGCCTCGGCGACCGCGCGCGCAGGCGATCATCCGGACAAAAAACTCAATTGGAGGCGGGAAAATCCTAACGTGGGCCGAGCCGCGTGTCAATTCGTTCACGGCCCGGCACATCCCCGATTCAAGCTAAACTCATCGGGTGCCGCCGATCGAAACGTTTCCCAATCCCAGACGCGGGCGCGACTACGAAATCGCCATCCACTGTCCCGAGTTCACGTCGCTTTGTCCCAAGACGGGGCTCCCCGACTTCGGAGAGGTCCGGATCACCTACGTGCCGGACGAACGCTGCATCGAGCTCAAGGCCCTGAAGTACTACCTGGTCGGATTCCGCAACCAGGGCATCTTCTACGAGGACGTGACGAACCGGATCCTGGACGACCTCGTCGCAGCCTGCGAGCCGCGGCGAATGACCGTGGTCGGCGACTTTTCCGTACGCGGCGGCATCACCACCCGGGTGACGGCAACCCATGAGTCCGCGCGGTAGAACGGCGTGGATTCGTTGCGAAGCTGGTTCGACGGAGAACGGAACTGACGGGCGGACGATTTCCGGGCGATGAGCAATCATGAGCCGCCACACGAAGTGCCCATCGAAGCAGAGTTGGATCTGCACACCTTCGCACCCCGCGATGTCCGGTCCGTGGTCACGGAGTACGTGCACGCCGCATCGGCGGCCGGCCTGCGGGAAGTACGCATCGTGCACGGTCGGGGCTCCGGGGTTCAAAGGGGCAACGTGCAGGCCACGCTCGAGCGACATCCCCTGGTCACCGCCTTCTGGGACGCGCCCGGGTCTCACCTCGGTGCAACGATCGCATCGATCCGGGCCGCCGCGCCGGGCGACGCCTGCTGACCCTCCCGGCATCCCGACCCGCAAACGGAGCCCGGCGACGCGGTCCATCGCCACACGGCTCATCGGATGTCTCTCGCTGGCCTTCGTTGCGCCGGCGAGCGCCCAGCCGCATCTGCCCGAGATGGCCATCGAGGCTCCCGAGAGCTTGCGCGCCGTCGCCAGCCGGATCCAGCGGCTCGACGCCGGCCGCCTGCAGGCGGTAGTGCGTCTGGTCGGCCTCCGCGATCCGGGCAACCCCATCCGGATCGTGCTGGTTCCGGAGGAATCCCGCATCGCGCGCGACACCGCGCCGTGGGTCGCGGCATTCGCCGATCCGCCGCACGATCTGATAGTGCTGTTTCCGGACCGCATCGGCAGTTATCCGCACGACTCGATGGAAGTGGTGCTTCACCACGAGGTAACCCACATCCTGGCCGCGCGCGCCGCAGGCGGCGGGCGCCTGCCACGCTGGTTCGGCGAGGGGCTCGCCAGCGTCGCGGAACGGAGCTGGGGTATCGGCAACCGGTCCCGGTTCCTGTGGGCGACGGCCATGGCCGGCCGGCCGACCGTCACCACGCTGGAGGGACTCTTCGCGGGAGACGGACGCGACGCGGCGCGCGCCTACATCATCTCCCACGCCATCGTGCGGGACATCATCCGGAGGCACGGCGCCGCCGTCGTCCCGCGCATCCTGTCCGCGGTAGCGGCGGGAGCCACCTTCGACAATGCCTTCATTGGCGCCACCGGGACCACGGTGCGCGGCGCAACGCGCCTGTTCTGGCGCAGCTCGGGCGGCTGGGAGGAATGGATCACCTTCATCGCCAGCCCCTTCACCCTCTGGACCCTCATCACCAGCCTGGCCCTGGCCGCGATCTGGCGCCACCGCCTGCGGCGCGCCGAGCGCCGGCGCCGCTGGGAGGCCGAGGAGGCGCTCGATACGGATCCCTGGGACGAACACCGGCCGGACTATCGGGTGCACTGAGCCCCACGCGGGGGCCGAAACCCGCACCGCCCCACCGGTCGCCGGCGCTCGCGCGGCGCCGGACGTCTCCTACCAGGGCTCCAGCCCAAGCAGGCGGGCCGGGTTTCGCCGGGCCATGATGTCGATCTCCTCTTCGGTGATGCCCGCCTCCAGCATGGCGCGGATGTAGGAACGCAGGCCGTCCGCATGGACCGGATTGCCTTCCTGTCCGAGGTCGGACGACATGAAGAAGGCCTCGGCGCCCAAGTCCCGGATTGCCGAGACGTAGTCCTCGATCGTCCTCCCGCCGGAGTACACGGCCAGCCAGTCGATCTCCATGATGGTGCCTTCATCGGCCATCTGCCGCATCTGCTCGCGCGTCGCGCCCTGGCTGAACACGTGCGTCACGAGAATCCGGGGCACGCCGAGCCGCTTCGCCTCCGGAATCAGGCGCAGCACCTCGCCCGGCGCCGAATGCCCCATCGCCAGCGTCAGGTCGTGCTGGGCAAGCAGCTCGAAGACCTCCAGCACCGCCGGCAGCGGCTCGCCGTCGTCCAGGATCGACACGTACGGCCCATCGCTGCCCGACGACGTGGCGGCGTACTCGGAATCGAAGGTGGGCAGCCACACGACCTTGCCCCGCCCGCCGGCGAACGTGGCCATCTGCCGCACCGCCTCGGGGTTGATCCCGCCCACGGCACGGTTGAGAACGAGCCCGCCGAAGATCTCCAGGCCGTCCACCTGCCCCATCGCTATCGCCGCCCGGTCGGCGGTCATCGTGAAGTGGTTCTTCAGCAGGATGGCGCGCAGTCCCGCCTCTGCCGCCAGGCGCGACGCCTCGATGTCGTCCACCGACCGCGGACGCGAATCGGGTCCGGTGTGGAAGTGCAGATCGACGACGCCCGCCAGGGAGATCTCCGCGTCCTGACCTGCCGCCGGCCCGACCGCGCCGAAGCCCGCCATTCCGGCCGCAACGACCAGCAACACTGTGACCCGCATCATTCGATCCATCGAATCCCTCCTGTGTCACACCGGCTCGGGAAGCGCGCGGCGAAACCCCGCTGCATTCGAGCCGCGATCGATCCCGCGTGGACTGCGTGCGCCCCGGCCTGTCTCATCTCGAACCGCACGGCACTATCATAGGGCGACCGGGCCGGAAGCCCGCCGCAAGGAGGCCGCGACAGCGGCGGCCCCGCAGCGTCGGCGGCGGCCCCGGGAAACATGCCGGCCCCGCCCGAACCTCCAGCGGCCCGTGGCGACGACCTCGCCGCGGGGTCTCACCAGGCACCGCCGGAACCACGATCACACCCCTGGATCTGGGCGGTCTACGTGCTTCTCTTCGCCGTCTCCGTGCCGTGGTACCTCCCGCCCGGCAGTCCCGCACGGCTCTGGCTCGGTCTGCCGCACTGGGTCGTCATCTCCCTGCTCGCCTACCTCGCCATAGCCGTCTTCACCGCGTTCGTGGTGACGCGCTACTGGCGCGTCCCGCCCGCGGACGGGGACGCGGACGATACAGAGGGCACGCCATGAGCGCGTCGCTCGCGCTGGGCGCCGGCGCCGCCGTGGGCTTCTACCTGTTGGTGCTGATCTCGGTCGGCTACGCCACCCGCAGGCGCGGCGCACAGACCGGCCTGGGCGACTTCTACCTGGCCGGCCGCAATCTGGGCGGCTTCGTGCTCCTGCTGACCCTCTACGCGACGCAATACAGCGGCAACACACTGCTCGGCTACCCGGGGGAGGCGTTCCGTATCGGCTACGCGTGGGTGATGAGCGTCGGCTTCATGATGGCGATCATCGTCGTGTACCTGATCTTCGCCCCGCGCCTGCAACGACTCGCCCGCCGCCATGCCTTCGTCACCCCGGGCGACTGGATCACCCACCGTTTCCGCTCGCCGTCTCTCACGCTGATCGCCAACGTGCTGCTGATCCTGGCGATCTCCAACTACCTGCTGGCCCAACTCATGGCGATGGGCCACGTCACCGAGGGACTCTCCGGCGGGGCCGTGCCCTACTGGGTCGGCGTCGTGCTGCTGACCCTGGTCGTCATCGTCTACGAGACGGTCGGCGGGATGCGCGCCGTCGCCTGGACCGACTGCGTGCAGGGCAGCATGCTGCTGGTGGGGCTCGCCGGCCTGCTGCTGGCCGTCGTGCCGACCCCGGCCCATCTTGCCGAGCTGACCCTGGCGGTCGCGGCCGAGGCGCCCGAGAAGGTCGCCGTACCGTCCTGGGACGTCTCGCGCAACTGGCTCAGCACCCTCCTGCTCATCGGCTTCTCCGGCGCGGTCTACCCGCACGCGATCCAGCGCATCTACGCCGCCCGCGACGCGGCGACGCTGAAGCGCGCCTTCAGCGTCATGGTCTTCCTGCCGCTCGTCACCACGGGAGTCATGTTCATGGTCGGCATCCTCGCCATACGCGAGCTGTCCGCCGCCGGCGACGCCGACCAGGTGATGCCGGCGCTGCTGACCGCCTGGAGCGGGCGTTCGGTGCTGCTCTACGTCCTCTGCGTGACGGTCATCACCGCCGTCGTCGCGGCCGTCATGTCGACGGCGGACTCGGTGCTCCTGAGCCTGTCGTCCATTCTGGCCAAGGACGTCGTCGGGACCACGCTGCTCAAGGGCGCGCCGGAGGAACGCCTGACCCGCATCGGCAAGCTGCTCTCGTGGGTGGTCGTCGCGGTGCTGGTGGTCATTGCGCTCTCGCCGCGGGTGACGCTGTGGGGACTGACCGAGATCAAGATGGAGATCCTGGCCCAGGTGGCGCCGCTGTTCGTCCTCGGCGTGACCTGGCGGCGCCTGTCGACGTCCGCCGCGCTGGGCGGGATGCTGGCCGGCTGCGCGACCTACGCAGGGCTGCTGCTCGCCGGCCGGCCGCAGGTGTGGAACGTCCACGCCGGAGTCGTCGGACTCGGCGTCAACGTGGCGGCCTGCGTGGCCCTGACGCTGCTCCCGGCCTGGATCGCCGCGGCGCCGGCCGGCGCGCGCGCGACCGGACGCTGAGGGGCGCCGAATAGCCCGCAACGTGGGCCTGTCTGGCGCTGGATCAGCCCTGACGCCGACGGCGTTCGGACCGAGGAACCACCGACGGGCAGCCGCATGCTGGAACCGCCGGTGCCGCACCTGCCCAGTCCTCCTTGGCTATGAGCTTGCGCCGCAGAACGCAGCGCCAGCGAAGTGCTGAGGCGCAAGCTCATGGAGCGGGGGGGATGGGCCGAAACGCCGAGCCTGCGAGGCGTTTCGGGGCGCTATCGCGGATTCATCCGGGTGCTCTGCGACGCCACGCACTGCCACCGGCCGTCTCGCACCACCCAGACGTCCGTATAGCGCAGGGCGATCTCGGCCTCCTGCCCCTGCCGGATACCGACCACGCGGAGCGTGAACCAGGCCACCGCGGCATCCTCGTAGACCTGCACGGTGAAGTCTTCCTGCGTGGCCGAGATCACGCGCTGGTTGAATGTCGCTGCGAGTTCCAGCTCGCGGGCCTTGTCGCCCCGCGCGCCGTCGTCGTAGGTGACGATGAAGTCGTCGGCGAGAATGCTGTCGAGAAACTCAACGTCCCGGGCGTAGAACGCCTCGTTCCAGCCCCGCTCGAGCGCGATGAGGGCCTCCTCGGTCGAGACGTCGGGCAGTTGGGACGAGAAGGCGCCCGCCGTCCACCCGAACGCGAGCACGCAACACAGGAGATACCGCGGCCATCGTCTTCGCATCGTCCCCTCCCCGCTGCCATTTCCCGAGAGCCTGCGCCGCAAGCAACCGACAAGCGCAGACGACGCCAAACTGCTCATTATTCCACGTCGCTCCGACGCACCCGTCGTCGGCGATCGCGAAGACCGGCTCGGGAGCGCGTGTCTGCCGGACCGGCGGGAGCCGTCCCCGGCCGGCGCCGGCGCATGACAGACGCGCCGCGGGTTGCGACAATGGAGCGGATGCGCTTCTTCAACACCGAGGGTCCCGTCCGTCCGGATGACCACTACTGCATCCCGCCGCTCGAGCGCATCGATCTCGCCGCCGTGCTCGGTCTCGTCCGCGACAAGAAGTACTTCGTGCTGCACGCGCCGCGCCAGACCGGCAAGACATCGGCCCTGCTGGCGCTGCGCGACCTGCTGAACGGCGGTGGCGACTATCGCTGCGTGTACGCGGATTTCGAGGTAGGGCAGGCCGCGCGCGAGGACACGGCGCGGGCGATGCGCGCCCTTCTGGGGGAGCTGGCCCGCCGGGCGCGCGTCACGCTGGGCGACGACACGCCGGACGCCCTGCGGGGCGCCGCACTCGAGACCGAGGGCCCCGATGGCGCGCTGGTCGACGTGCTCTCGCGCTGGGCCGCGGCCGACCCGCGGCCGCTGGTGCTCCTGATCGACGAAATCGACACGCTGATCGGCGACACGCTGGTCTCCGTGCTGCGGCAACTGCGCGCCGGCTACGACCAGCGGCCCGCAGGCTTTCCCCACAGCGTCGTCCTGTGCGGCGTGGTCGACGTGCGCGACTACCGCATCCGGTCGAGCGCCGCGAACGCGCTCGTGCTCGGGGGCAGCGCCTTCAACGTCAAGTCGAAATCGTTGCGGCTCGGCGACTTCACGGAGGCCGAGGTCCGGGCTCTGCTCGTCCAGCACACCGCGGAGACCGGACAAACGTTCACCGAGGACGCACTGCAGATGGTCTGGACCCGTACCGCCGGCCAACCCTGGCTGGTGAACGCGCTGTGCTACGACGCCTGCTTCGACGACAGGGCGGGCCGTGATCGGTCGCGCCCCGTCACCGGCGACGACGTCCTCGCTGCCCAGGAACGGTTGATCCAGCGGCGCGATACGCACATCGACCAGTTGGCGCACAAACTGCGCGAGGACCGGGTCCGGCGGGTGATCGAGCCGATTCTGTCCGGCGCGGACGAGCAGGCGTGGTCGGAGGAGGACCTCCTCTACCTCCGCGACCTGGGACTGATCGCGCAAGACGCCGGCGGCGCGCCGCGCATCGCCAACCCGATCTACGCCGAGGTCGTGCCGCGGCACCTGAACGCCGCGGTGCAGGCGGGCCTGCCGCACGAGCGCGTCTGGTACGTGGACGCGGATGGCGCCCTGAACGTGGAGGGGCTGATCGCGGACTTCCAGACGTTCTTCCGGGAGCACTCCGAGCACTGGGTGCAGCGCTTCGAGCAGTATCGGAAAGCGGGTCCGCAACTCCTGCTCCAGGCGCATCTGCAGCGGGTGGTGAACGGGGGCGGGGTCATCGAGCGGGAGTACGCGCTCGGCCGGGGCCGCACGGACCTGCTGATTCGCTGGCCGCAGGGCGGGCGGACGCGGAAGTTCGTGGTCGAGTGCAAGCTGCGCCGCGGGGACCTGGAGCGCACCGTCGCGGAGGGCGTGACGCAGGCGCGCGGCTACATGGACCGATGCGGGGCGGAGTCGGGCCACCTGATCGTGTTCGATCGCGAGCCGGAACGCACGTGGGCGGAGAAGATCTTCCGCCGCGACCTGTCGACGGACGCCGCGCCAGTCACCGTGTGGGGCATGTGAGGGCGTGGGGGAACGGCGAGCTTGCCCCCCTCCGCCAACCGGGAGCTACGACCTGAACACGCGCAGGAGCCGGCTCAGCGGATCGTAGAGCTTGTCGACCACCCGCTCCTTGAGCGGGATGATGGCGTTGTCGGTGATGGTGATCTCCTCGGGGCAGACCTTGGTGCAGCACTTGGTGATGTTGCAGTAGCCGACCCCGAAGTCGTTCGCCAGCTCCTCGGTGCGGTCCGCGGTGTCGAGGGGGTTCATCTCCAGCGCCGCGCTGTAGACGAAGAAGCGCGGGCCGATGAACTCGTGGTGCAGCCGGTGGTCGCGCAGCACGTGGCAGACGTCCTGGCACAGGAAGCACTCGATGCACTTCCGGAACTCCTGCACGCGCTCCGCGTCGGACTGCTGCATGCGCCACGTGCCGTCCTCCGCGTCCGGCGGGCGCGGGGTGAACGGCTTGATCCGTTTCTTGACCTCGTAGTTCCAGGACACGTCGGTGACCAGGTCGCGGACGGTCGGGAACGCCTTCATCGGCTCGATGGTGACCGGCTCGTCCAGGTTCAGGCTGTTGAGCCGCGTCATGCACATCAGCTTCGGGTGACCGTTCACCTCGGCCGAGCACGACCCGCACTTGCCCGCCTTGCAGTTCCAGCGGACGGCGAGGTCGTTGGCCGACTCGGCCTGGACCTGGTGCACGGCGTCGAGCACCACCATCCCTTCGGTGACCTCGGTGGTGTAGTCCTGGTAGTCGCCGCCCTCGTCGTTGCCGCGCCAGATTCTGAACGTCGCCCTCGCCATCGGTCTCCCCCGCTTCGTCAGCTCTTCTGGCTCTCTTCGATGATGCGCTGCAGGTCCTCGCGCGGCGGCGGGATAGTCTCGCGGCGGAGCTCCATCGCCCCGTCGGCCCCCTGCCGGATGACCAGAGTGGTCTTGCCCCACTCCTCGTCCTTGCCGAGGTGGTCCTCGCGGAAGTGCGCACCGCGGCTTTCCTGCCGCTCGATGGCCGAACGCGTCACCGCCTCGGCCACCGGCATCAGGTTGCGCAGGTCGAGCGCGGTGTGCCAGCCCGAGTTGTACTCGCGGTTGCCCTGCGCCTCGACCCGCTTGACCCTCTCCTGCAAGCGCTGCAGCGAATCGAGCGCCTGGCGCAGCTCGGCGTCGTTGCGGACGATGCCGACCTGGCTCTGCATCAGGTCCTGCAGCTCGTACTGCAACTGGTAGGAGGCCTCGCCGCTGCCCTGCCGATCGAGCGGCTCGAGCGCGGTGCGCGCCACCGCCTCGACCTGCCCCTCGTCCACGACGCCGGCCTGCTGGTCGCGCGCGAACGCCGCCGCGTACTCCCCGGCCCGCTTGCCGAAGACGAGCAGGTCGGACAGGGAGTTGCCGCCGAGACGGTTGGCGCCGTTCAGGCCGCCGGCCACCTCGCCGGCCGCGAACAGCCCGGGCACGGTCGACATCTGCGAGTCGGCATCCACCCGGACGCCGCCCATGACGTAGTGGGTCGTGGGACCGACCTCCATCGGCGTCTCGGTGATGTCGATGCCGGCAAGCTGCTTGAACTGGTGGTACATGCTCGGCAGCTTCTTGCGGATGTGCTCGGCGCCGTTCGGCAGCCTCGACTTGATCCAGGCGATGTCGAGGAAGACGCCGCCGTGCGGGCTGCCACGGCCTTCCTTGATCTCGCGCACGATGCAGCGCGCGACGTGGTCGCGGGTCAGCAGCTCCGGCGGCCGGCGGGCGTTCTTGTCGCCCTGCGTGTAGATCCAGCCCTCTTCCTCGCTGTCGGCGGTCTGGTGCTTGTAGAGGTCGGGGATGTCGTCGAACATGAAGCGGCGCCCCTCGCTGTTGCGCAGCACGCCGCCCTCGCCCCGCACCCCCTCGGTGACCAGGATCCCCTTGACCGACGGCGGCCAGACCATCCCGGTCGGGTGGAACTGGATGAACTCCATGTCGATGAGCTCGGCGCCGGCGCGGTAGGCCAGGGCCTGCCCGTCGCCGGTGTACTCCCAACTGTTGCTGGTCACCTTGAACGCGCGGCCGATGCCGCCCGAGGCGAGCACCACCGCCTTCGCCTTGAAGAGGCGGAACCGGCCCCGCTCGCGGTCGTAGCCGAACGCGCCGACGACCCGCTCGCCATCTTTGAGAAGCTCGACGACCGTGCACTCCATGTGCACGTCGATCCCCTGGTGCACGCCGTGGTCCTGGAGCGTGCGGATCATCTCCAGGCCGGTGCGGTCACCGACGTGGGCCAGCCGCGGGTACTTGTGGCCGCCGAAGTTGCGCTGCAGGATGCGCCCGTCGCGGGTCCGGTCGAACACCGCGCCCCACGCCTCGAGCTCGCGCACCCGGTCGGGCGCCTCCTTGGCGTGCAGCTCGGCCATCCGCCAGTTGTTGAGGTACTGGCCACCCCGCATGGTGTCGGCGAAGTGCGTCTGCCAACTGTCGCGGTCGTCGACGTTGCCGAGCGCCGCGGCCATCCCGCCCTCGGCCATCACGGTATGCGCCTTGCCGAGCAGAGACTTGCAGACCAGCCCGACCGAGACGCCGGCCGCCGAGGCCTCCACCGCCGCCCGCAGCCCCGCCCCTCCGGCGCCGATCACGAGAACGTCGTGTTCGAATGTCTGGTAGTCCATCCTTCGCTTCGCTTGCTTCCTACGCTTCCTTGCTTCCTGTGAGGCTACGGTCGTGCGGATGCGCCGCGTTGCCCGGCGGACTGCTCCGCGGCATCCCGCGGCATCCCGCCGCAACTAGAGAATGCGGAAGTCGGTCCAGACCCCCATCGAGCAGAGCCGCACGTACACGTCCGAGAACGAAACCCAGACGAGGCTCAGCCAGGCGAAGAGCATGTGGCGGCGGTTCAGGCAGCTCACGCAGTCGTAGGCGCGCTGCTGGACCGGGTTCGCGGAGATGCAGTCGTGCCGGCCGCCGACGAGGTGCCGCAGCGAGTGGCAGCTGAAGACATAGCCGCCGAGCAGCACGACGTTCAGCGCGAGCACGAGCGTCCCGACGCCGATGCCGAACGACGCGGCCCCGGCGGCGTTCTCGAACCACAGCGCATTCCAGACGTCGTAGCTCAGGATGACGATGAAGCCAAGCGCGAGATAGAGGAAGTAGCGGTGCACGTTCTGCAGGATCAGCGGGAACGAGTTCTCGCCGCGGAATGCGTTGCGCGGCTCCCCGACCGCGCACGACGGCGGGTCGGCCCAGAACGCCTTGTAGTAGGCGCCCCGGTAGTAGTAGCAGGTGACCCGGAAGCCACCGGGGGCCCAGAGAATGAGGAACGCGGGCGAGAACGGCAGCCACGCCGGCCACCAGCCGGGCTGCGGCCCGAACAGCCTGTGCGACGAATCGCCAAAGATCTCCGGCGAGTACAGCGGCGACAGGTAGCTGCCGAACGCGTAGTGTTCGCCCTGGATCGCAGCCCAGGTCATGTAGACGAGGGCTGCCGCCAGACCGGCGAAAACGGCGGCCGGCTGCACCCACCACGCGTCGCGCCGGGACGTCTCACCGAACCCTCGCACCGGTATCGCAATCTGCACCCGATCCATCTCGCAGCTCCGTTAGACGACGGGAAAACGGGCCTGAACGCGGCCCACGACCGCCGAATCCGCCAATAGAATATCACTTCGACCCGCGGGTCCGGCGCGGCCGGGAACACGACCGCCGACTCCCGGACCGACGCCGCGACCTATAATTCCGGGAGAGCGGGCCTGCCCGACCACGGTGCGGTTCCGGCGCGGGACGGGCACCTGCCTGCGAACAGGAGAATCATGCCTTTCCGGAGTCCTGGCACTGGAACTGGTGGGAAGCCGGGGAGGCGGCGCACCGCACGCCTGCGGAGGAGAGAATCATGTCACTGCGCATCAACGACATCGCGCCGGACTTCACGGCCGCGACGACCGAGGGCACAATCAGCTTCCACGACTGGATCGGCGACGGCTGGGCGATCCTGTTCTCCCACCCGAAGGACTTCACCCCGGTCTGCACGACGGAACTGGGCACCGTGGCCGGGCTCGGACCGGAGTTCGCGAAGCGCAACTGCAAGGTGCTGGGCATCAGCGTCGACGGCGTCAGCGACCACGAACGGTGGTCGAAGGACATCGAGGCATCGCAGGGCCACGCGCTCAACTATCCGCTGGTCGGAGACCCGGAACTCAGGGTCGTCAAGGCCTACGACATGCTCCCGGCGGACGCCGGCGACACTTCCGCGGGGCGGACGCCGGCCGACAATGCCACCGCGCGCTCGGTCTTCGTGATCGGTCCGGACAAGCGCATCAAGGCGACGCTGACCTATCCGATGAGCACCGGGCGCAACTTCCAGGAGATCCTGCGGCTGCTCGACTCGTGTCAGCTCACCGCGACGAAGAAGGTGGCGACGCCGGCCAACTGGAGCCAGGGCGAGGACGTCATCATCCTGCCGGCGGTATCCGACGCCGAGGCGCGCGAGAAGTACCCGGACGGCTGGCAGGCTCCGCTCCCCTACATCCGTATCGTCCCGCAACCCAAGTAGGGGCGGTGCCGCTCCCTGGGTCGTAGCCGCCGCGCGGCGCGCGTGTCCGGCCGTCGCCGAGCACGCGCGCCGCGCGGCCTGGCGCCCCGAAACGCCTCGCAAGCTTGGCGTTTCGGCCCATCCCCCCGGCTCCATGAGCCTGCGCCGCAGCACTTCGCTTCGCTACGTTCTGCGGCGCAAACTCCTGGCAGCCCGGATATGGACTGCTAGTGGATCACCGTGTCGTCGCCCATCTCGTCGAGCGGCTCGAGATGCGGTATTTCCAGCTCGCGCACGGCCTGGATGACGTCGTCCAGAGCCTCCACGGCACTGCAGAGTTCCGGCCCGTCCGTCAACCGCTTGCGCGCGGCGCGCAGGGCGCGGAGCACCTGCGCCCGATCGAAGCGTTGACCTGCGCAGTGCTCGCAGAAGCTCATGATGCGTCTTCCTGCATGTGCGGGTAGCGGTAGTCCCGCGGCGGTACGAAGCTCTCCTTCGTGGTCCGCGGACTCACCCAGCGGATCATGTTCAGCAGGCTGCCCGCCTTGTCGTTCGTACCCGAGGCGCGGGCACCGCCGAACGGCTGCTGGCCGACCACCGCGCCGGTAGGCTTGTCGTTGATGTAGAAGTTCCCCGCCGCGTGCACAAGCTTGCGGTGGGCGAGATTGATCGCCTTGCGGTCGGTCCCGAAGATGGCGCCGGTCAGCGCGTAGGGTGACGTGGCGTCGCACAGCTCCAGCGTCGCCTCGTAGGCGTCGTCGTCGTAGACGTAGACGGTCAGCACCGGCCCGAACAGCTCGACCTCCATCGTCCGGTAGCGCGGATCGTGGGCCCGGATGACCGTCGGTGCGACGAAGTAGCCCCTGCTGTCGTCGTAGTGGCCGCCGCAGATGACATCGGCGCCGGCGTCGGCGCGCGCGGCGTCTATCGCCGACTTCTGCGTGTTGTAGGACGCCCGATCGATGACCGCACCCATGAAGTTCGTCAAGTCGGCGACGTCGCCGTACTTGATGCCTTCGATCCGGTGGCACCATTCGTCGCCGTACCGATCCCAGATGCTCCTCGGGATGTAGGCCCGGCTCGCCGCGCTGCACTTCTGCCCCTGGTACTCGTAGGCGCCGCGGATGAGCCCCGTCGCAAGCGCGTCGGGGTCGGCGGAAGCGTGCGCGAAGATGAAATCCTTGCCGCCGGTCTCCCCGACGATGCGCGGATAGCTCCGGTAGCTCGCGATGTTCGCGCCGACCGCCTTCCACATCCCCTGAAAGACGGCGGTGCTGCCGGTGAAGTGCACGCCGCCGAGATCCGGGTGGTTCATCGCCGGGTCGCCGATCTGCCCGCCGCTGCCCGGCACCAGATTGATGACGCCGTCGGGCAGCCCCGCCTCCTTGAACATCTCCATCAGCCGGTAGGCCGAGAGCACCGCGGTGGACGCCGGCTTCCAGATGACGGTGTTGCCCATCATCGCGGGGCTGGTCGGCAGATTGCCCGCGATCGAGGTGAAGTTGAAGGGCGTGACCGCCAGCACGAAGCCTTCGAGCGGCCGGTACTCGACGTAGTCCCAGATCCCCGCAGCGCTCGCAGGTTGCTCCGCGAAGATCTGGGGCATGTACGAGACGTTGTAGCGCAGGAAGTCGATCAGCTCGCAGGCGGCGTCTATCTCCGCCTGGAGGACCGTCTTGCTCTGATTCAGCATCGTCGCCGCGTTGATGATCGGGCGGTACCTGCCGGCGAGCAGCTCGGCCGCCTTCAGGAA
>CATQHX010000011.1 GCA_958296065.1 Vicinamibacterales bacterium
CCCTGCGCGACGAGTTCGGGTCCGAGTTCACGCGGTATCCGAAGACGTTCTACATCTCGGACCACACCACGGCCGGCTACCTGGATCGGCGCCTCGCCGAGGTACTGGAACACGACGGCGACAACATCCAGGACTATCTCCAGGTCTTCCAGAGGCTCTTTCCGCCCGACGCGGGCTACGTCCACGACGAGATCCACCTGCGGACCGAGCTCTCCGACGAACAGCGCGCCACCGAGCCCCGCAATGCGGACTCCCATCTGACGTTCATAGGCGGCGGCCTGCGCAACTGCGTGTCCTACGACCTGCGGGGCGACGAGCCGGTGTGGTTCGTCGAGCTGGACGGAGTCCACGTGGGCGGGACCCGCCAGCGGCGCACGACGGTCATAGCCTACAACCGCGAGGAGGACGTCGCCCGGATGCAGGTGCCGGTGCCCGCGTCGCCGCACTCCATCGACGCCCAGAACCTGCGCGCCCCGCATCTGGGCTTCATCGACCAGCTGCAGCGTCTGGCCCGCAAGCATGCGGTTGCCTTCGGCCGCTTCGACGTGTCGCTGCCCGCGGACGAGCGCCACGCCGGTCTGACCGTCAACGAATACGAGACGCTACTGATGACCCATGACCTGCGCGAGGTCCTCGGCAATCCCCTGCGCTTCGTGGCGCAGATGGGCAAGATGGGCAGGGAAGCGCTCCAGGCGCCCCGGACCATCCCCGCCCGGGCGCTCAACTACGCGCAGTACGATGCGGTGCAGCTCTTCAACGAGCTCATGGATCGCGTGGGCGTGCGCCGCTCGGTGGTCGAGCGCCTGGTGAACCGGGCCCTGGCCGTCCCCGTCTCGCACTTTCTGCGGATGAAGCGGGGAATCAGTCTGCCCATCCTGGACCGCAACGGGGACGGGGTCGGCGAGATCGGTTGGGGCACCTACCAGAGCCCGATCCTGGTCCAGTGGAAGGGCGCCGCCGGTCCGGCGCGGGCGCTGAACGTGAGGCTCGTTCGGTTCGTGTAGCCCGGGCGCGCACCGAGGCTGTCACACCCCGGCGCGCGTCTCATTCCGGAATCAGTCGATCGAGAAGCAGTAGAACAGCCCCGCCCCGCCGGTGCTCACCAGGTTCTCCTGGCTGCAGCCTCGGCTCGGGTGCGTCGAGTTCCACGAGCTGTTGCCGCCGCCCTGCGTATCGGAGTGTCCGACCTGTGCCGAGCCCTCGCCGTTGCTCGTCCAGTTGCTGCAGGTGTGGTCGGCATCGTCCATGAACGCGGTCCCGTCGGGGCGCGACCCGGTGAGAATGTCGTGCTGATTGGGCGAGTCGCCGACGCCGTTGACCGGGTTGCCCTGCTCGGTCAGGGCGATCATCTTGCCGATCGCGTTGCCGATCCGCGCCTGGTCCAGCGTGTCGCCGTGCAGCCAGCCGAGGTCGGCGGCAATCTGGCGCCGGGTATCGTACGAATGCCAGGGACCGGTACCGATCCGGTCCCGCGCGTTGACCGCGTTCTCCCCCTGGGTGCTGAGATATGCGCGCCAGGTCGCGTCACCCCGGCCGGCCGCTGCGGCCAGCGCCTGGCAGTGCGCGTCGGCGCCCTCCAGGCCGCCGAGGTTCGCGCCGTCGCCCAGCCCGACGCTGGTGACGAAGAACGTCATCTGCGGCGTCTCCTGCGCCGCCGCCGTGAATGAGATTCCCGCGATTGCGGTGGCCAATGCGACCCCGATGGCACCCATACGAACGTGCTGACCCTTCATGAAGTCCCTCCTCTTCTTCGTGGGTTGCGTACGTTCCGGTTCCAACTGCAGGAAGCCTCCAACGGACCACTACGGACCTGTCGGCTTGCCCTTCTCTCTTTGATGTCGTTCCCACTCCAGCACCGCCGCGCGGGTGGTCCGATTTCCGACCTGGAAGATATGTCCCTTCTCCCAGCCCGGCTTCTGCTGGTGTTCTGAGGTGGTCCCGCATTTTCGGACAGTCGGCTAAGGTGTATTCCAGAGCCTTCGGGAGGCACTGGGATGGCGACGAGACGTGAAGGCCTGACCTGAAATGCCTACGAGCAGAAGCGTGCGGCGTGAGCATCCGAACGGTGCCGCAACGTCGATCAACGGCGCTGCATCGGTGTCGTCCGCCATTGAAGGATGCACCAACTACTGTCGCCGTCCCCTGCACCCGCATCTACATGCACACGTCGCCGAGATAGCCGCCGCCGCCGCAGTAACGTACATCCTGAAGCTGCAGCAGGATACCGTCCGGATCCGTGAAGTACAGCTCCGGCGTGCCCTCCGGCGCGCCGCCCCGGTCCGGCATCCGCATGGTGACGTAGGAGGTGAGCGGCTCCGGTGGCCCCTGGGCGCCCGCGGCCCGCGGCCGGATGCCGAACTCCTCGAGCGTGGCCATCACTGCCTCGTGCTGGAAGTTCTCCATCGACATGCTCGCGTGGTGGATACGGGCGGGCCCGGGCCCCTGCGCCAGTGCGAGAAACTGCCGACCCGAGCCGACCGAAAGGAGCGGCAACGCACCCTGGTGGCGGGTGATCGGCATCCCGAACAGCCGCTGGTAGAAATCGATGGATCGCTGCTGGTCCGAGACGAACACGGTGAAGTGGTTGATGTCCCGGAGCGCGATCAACCCGCCGCTGGAGGACGGTTCCGGATTCTCGCAGAGCTCGCCCAGGAATCCTTCGCCGCCGCAGTAGGTGGTGTCCTGGAGTTGTCCCACGACGCCGTCGGGATCGCCGAAGTAGAGCTCCGGCGTCCCTTCCGGCGCGCCGCCGAACTCGGCCCCGCGCATCCGGATGCGCACGCGCCGCGGGGCGTTCCCGCTTCCCGGTTCAGCCGGCGCAACGCCGTTCTCGCCAAGGATGCTGACCAGCCGGTCGTGGTCGAAGGCGTCCACCGTCAGGCAGAAGTGGCTGATGCCGGGCCGCACGTCGGGTCGACCGCCGCCCAGCGCGAGAAACTGCGGTCCGTCGCCGATGCGCATGACCAGCGTCCGCGCCTGGCGCGCCGCGATCGTCATTCCGAACAGCCCCTGGTAGAACTCGCGGGATCGGCCGATGTCCGTCACGCTGATCGTCAGGTGGTTCCAGGAGCGCACCGGTATCGGAGGTCCGTCCTCCTGGCCCGCCGCGAAGCCGGTCCGCGGCAGCACGGACGGCGCCGCCGCCAGCGCGGCGAGAGAGCCGAGGAACGACCGGCGGGTCAGGCAAGTTGAATCGATCGCGCTGCAACCGCGGTCGGAGGCGGCGGCGTTATCGTGCATGACTCGGGCTCCTGTCGCAAAGGGGAGATGATGACGGCGCGGCGCTACGGCACAACCTTCCATTGCATTATAGTCGCCGCACCGGGCCGCTTCGAATGGTGACCGCACCGGTTTCCCCCGGCGCCGGCACGGCGGATCGGTCCACGACCAGCCGGCGGGGAAGCAGGGGTCGGGCGCCGACGACACGCACCGGCAATGGATCAGAACGTTCCACGCCCGAGGGCTTCGCGCACCGCGAGCTGCTGGGTCTCGTCGAGCCTGTCCCACAGCGCACCCTGCTGGACGAGTTCAACAGGGTCGAAGCCATCAAGGGTCAGTCCCGCGGCAAAGGCCGCCAATCGATGACCGCCGCGTCAGGTCGCCGGCCGGTCGTCGCCGATGCGCTCGCGGAATGCCCGGTCGGCCGGTGGGTGCGCTTCGACGACTTCTCGCAGTTCATGCAGGCGGCGTCCTTCCACTTCGACGTCACCCGTGACCCCTGGCATTTGTACCTCTCGGAACCGGAGTACGGCAGCCTGGGAGCCAGCGGCTCTCACGACTGGTGCATTGTCCAGGACCGGTACATGCTCTGCCTGCTCTTCGAGTACGCCGCCACCCTGGGGCTGATCGACGTCGCCTACACCGATCCCGGCAACGCACGACCGGACTTCACTCACATGTGGGGCGCCGACTACCTGGAGTACCTGAGCCGGTACGACGGTCTGCACTACTTCCGGCTGAATCCGCTGGGCGCGTACTGCCTGGGCCTCGCCGAGGCGTACGAGCCGAGCACCCCCCCGGCGCGGGCTGCGCTGACCATCTATCCGGGCCTCTGGCTGCAGGCGCTGGCGCCGTTGTCGCCCGACGAGCGGCTGATGCTGGAGATCTACGCGAACGAGGAAAAGAACGGCGTCTGGCGCCTGGATCCCGACAAGGCGCTGGACGCCATCGAGAGCGGCCACGATCCGGACGCGTTCCGCCGGTTCCTCGCCGCCCGCGACGATCAGCCTCTGCCCGAAACCGTCGACGGATTCCTCCGCAACGCCGAACGCGGCGCTCGCGCCCTCAGGGTGCAAGGAACGGCGGTGCTCGTCGAGTGCGCGGATGCAGAGATCGCCGCGCGGCTCGCCACGGACGCAGGCACGGCCAAGCTGTGCCTGCGCGCCGGCGAGCGCCAACTCGTCGTGCGGGCCACCGCCGAGAAGGCGTTCCGCAAGGCGGCCCACGGGTTGGGCTACGGCATGCCGGCCGGGTGAAGCGCTCCACTGCCCGGCGACGCGTGACTCCTCCTGCGCCCAGACCCATCCGAGCCCGCGCCCGGCGGGGACCCGGCGAACCCCGGTGGGTATCGGTGCGGGAGCAACGCCTACTCGTAGTAACGCTTGTACATCCCCCGCCGGAACAGGAACCCGCCCAGTGGCCCCAGCCAGTCGAGCACGTGGTACATGTAGCCGAGGTCCATCAGCTCGATCAGGTTCCCGTCCATGTCCTTGGCGAAGAAGAACGAGTGGCCGCGCGGCGAGCGCTCCGGCCGGCTGACGACCTCGACCCCCTTGTCGACGAGGTAGTCGTACCACTTCCGCGTGTTGCGGACGTTGAAAGCGATGTGGGTCAGGCCGACCCGGTTCCACGGGATGTCGATCGGCGCCTGTTGGGGCTGGAACTCGAAGATCTCCAGCACGGCGCCGCCCGGCACGCGGATCCAGCCGACCTTGCAGCTCGGCGCCTCGGCGTCGACGCCGAAGAAGCTGCGCACGCGGTCCGACGGTTGGTCGGCGACGCCCACGAGCGGACAGCCGAAGACGTCCCAGTAGAACTTCACCGCCCGGTTGAAGTCGGACACGGTGATTCCGGCGTGGCTGAAGGATCGGGCTCTCACGACAGGCTCCTCAGTTCGGTCTCGGCGATGTGGTCGGCCACGCGCAGCGCCTGCGCCGCGATGGTCAGGCCCGGATTGACGGCTGCGGACGACGGGAAGAACGACGCGTCGACGACGAACAGGTTCTCGACGTCGTGCGAGCGGCAGAGGGGATCGAGCACGGACGTCCGCGGGTCGGTTCCGAAGCAGAGGGTTCCGCACTGGTGCGTGGTGTTCTTCGTCTTGTGCGAATGGGTCATGACCAGCCAGTACCCGAGCCGGCGGAGGATCCTCCGCATCTCCCGCACCAGCCGCCGATGCGCGCGCCCGTTGTTGGGGCGGTACTCCAGCCGGATGCGGCCGTCCGCGGCTATGGTGACGCGGTTGTCCGGCCGCGGCAGATCCTCGGACAGGGCGAGCCAGTCGCTGCCGCGGGCCATCCAGGCGTCGTAGGCCCGGACGGGCACCCAGGGGACGACGGTCTGCCCCATGACCCCGTGCGTCCGGCCCTGCGACTGGATCTGGCCGAGCGGAAACCGCGTCTTCGGCCCGCGGAAGTAGAAGTCGTTGATCCCCACCGTCTTCTGGAACACCGCATGGTTCAACCGGAAGGGGTGGAACCCCTGCATCATGGTCGCCAGGTGCGCCATGTAGCGGCGACCGACCAGTCCCGACGAGTTCCCCAGACCGTCCGGGTGCCTGTCGTTTCCGGACCGCAGCAACAGCGCGGCGGAATTGACCGCGCCGCACGAGACGACGACCAGCGGCGCCTCCACCCGCAGCGTCTCCCCGTCGCGCTCGACTTCCACCGCCTTGACCCGCCGGCCGTCTCCGCCGGTGAGCAGACGCCGGGCGAACGCGCGCGTCCAGAGGGTGACATTCTCCTCCCCGGCCGCCGGCACGACGCAGCAGATCTCGGCCTCGCTCTTCGCATGGCGTTGGCAGGGGAACGAGTTGCAGGTATTGCAGAGGATGCAGCCGTCCGGCTCTCCCGGATCGATCAGCCCGAGCGGCAGTGGTGACGGATGGAAGCCCTGTTTGCGCAGCCGGTCCACCGTCTCGGCAATCTCCGGCGCATGTGGAATCGGAGGGTACGGATACGGCCCGCGAGGCGGTTCCGTCGGATCGTGCCCCGCCTCGCCGTGGACCTGGTAGAGCCGCTCGGCCCGCTCGTAGTACGGCTCCAGCGTCGCGTAATCTATCGGCCACTCCGGAGACACGCCGTCGAGGTGCTCCACCGCCTCGAAGTCGTCCTTCCGCAACCGGTAGAGCACGCTGCCCCAGAACTTCGTGTTGCCGCCGACGCAGTAGTGGGTGTACGGCAGGAAGGGTCTGCCGTTGCGGTCGAGCCAGGTCTCCGTCGTGCGATACCGCAGGTGCTTCCAGACCGCGGTCGGGTTCCAGTTCTCCGGCTCTCGCGGCACGAACCCGCCACGCTCGACGATGAGGATGCTTGCGCCGGTGGACGCCAGCCCACGCGCCACGGTGCCGCCGCCGGCGCCGCTGCCGATGATGACGATATCGAAGCGATGTGGCATCGGATCGCTGTCAGCCGTCCGCGGTAGCGTAGATCCGTTCCATCAGGCGCTGATCCGTCATCGCCGTCTCCAGGCTCATCTCGGGAGAGTTACCGGTGCGGATCGACCGGGCGAAGTCCCGGTACATCGCCTGATAGCCGCGGATGTCGCGGAAGCCGGGAAACAGCACATCCGGCCACGCGCGCTCCCGGCCGCGCACCAGCACGAACCCGCCGTTCGACTCGAACGTGATGATGCCGTCGCGGCCGAACAGCTTCGACAAGCGTACCCCCCGGAGCAGGGAAGGCACCTCGCGCGAGTAGTGCAGCGACCCGACTGCGCCGTTGTCGTACCGGAAAGCCGCCAGCATGGTCTTGGCGCGCACGTCCGACCCGTTCCGGGCCGGCGGCGGCCGGTACCCGTGGATAGCCGTGATCGCCGGTCCGAGGCTGTTCGCGATGTGCAGCCAGTGAATCCCCTCCTCGAAGAACGCGTCGCCGCCCGCCATGGCCTCGTCGTTGCGCCAGTCGCCAGCCGACTTGAACTTGCGCACCAGCGTGGTGAAGTGGGCCAGGACCAGCTCGCCGATCGCGCCCTCCGCCAGGAGCCGGCGCAGGCGGACCGCCAGCGGCTTGTAGTGGTCGTTCTCCCCCACCAGGACGACCCGGCCGGCGCGGTCGCGCGCGTCGCGAACCCGCTCGAAGTCGGTCATCCGTGGGAACGCCGGCTTCTCCACCAGGACATGCTTCCCGGCGGCCAGCGCCCGAAGCGTCAGATCGAGGTGAAACCGCGGCGGTACCGCCACCACGACGGCGTCCACACCCGGGTCCTCGATGGCAGCGCGGTAGTCGCCGTAGCTCCGTACTCCCGCGTACCGCACCCGGTACGCCTCCGCCCGGTCTCGGTCCCGGCTGGCGTAGCTCGGAACGATCTCTTCCCCGAGCCGCCGCAGATGCCCGCCGTGGACCCCGGCGATAAAGCCGCAGCCGAGAAAAGCGACGTGAAGAGCGGCTGGCACCGCGCCATTATCGGGTACGCGGAGTCGCCCTCCATGCGGGGTCGTTCCCTCGCGCTGTCCAAAAAGAGATGGCGCCCGGTTCGCCGGAGAGGCAGAATAGGTGCTGGCGTGGGTGTTGCCGCTTAGCGAACTGCACAGGAGGAGCGCACCGCTGACTGAATGAAACCTACTCGCTCACGGTCGTGACGTGCGGGCCGAATCCACGGGAGGAGGAACCGATGATGAAGCGACGCATGGTCTGGTTGTTCGTCGTCACGGTGGCCGTTGGCGGTTGTGAGCAGCTCTCGCCGGAAATGCAACTGATTCACGACGCCGCGAATGCCCTCGGCGGCGTCGAAGCGGTAGAGGCGGTCGCCACGCTGCGCGTGGAGGGCAGCGGCAACAACTTCCGGCTGGGGCAGAATCGGACGCCCGATGCGGCCCTCCCGAGGGCCGCGGTCGAGTCGTACACCGTCGAGGCCGATCTTCGGAACCACCGCATGCGATGGGAGATCGCGAGCGCCAACTTCGCCGGACGGGTGAACGCGGCGGTCACCGCGATGGACGGAGACGTCGCATTCAACGTCGGGCAGGACGGCGCGCGGCGCGCGGCCGCGACGGTGGCGCGGGAGCGTCACACGGAGTACTACCACCATCCACTGACGCTGCTCCAGGTGGCGCTGACTGCGGGAGAGGAAGGAGCGGCCGCGACGGTCGGCAACCTGCGACAGGAGTCGGGACAGGACGTCGTCGACATCATCACGCCCGACGGCAGCGAGCTCACGCTGCACGTCGACTCCGAGTCCCGGCAGGTGGTGCGGATCGCGTCGCCGGGGTACCACTCGAATCTGGGGGATGTCGAGACGGCGACCACGTTCAGAGACTACGCCGCGGCGGGCGGATTGATGCTGCCCGGGGCGATCACCAGGACGATCGACCGCCAGCCCGTCACGTTCCTGCGGGTCACTCACACGATCGATGCCGACCTCGGCGATCTCGCCGCGCCGGCCGACGTCGCCACGGCCCCCGAGCCCGGTCCGCCGGCCGCCAACGTGACGGACGAGGAGCTCGCCGACGGCGTCTGGCTGCTCGCCGGTCAATCCCACCACAGCGTCCTGGTCGAGCTCGCCGAGCAGGCCGTCCTGGTGGAGGCGCCGCAACACGACACGCGCACGCTGGCCGCTATCGCGCGGGCCCGCGAGCTGGTGCCGGACAAGCCGCTCAGCCACGTCGTCAACACCCATCACCACTTCGACCATTCGGGCGGCGTCCGGGCGGCGGTGGCCGAGGGCCTGACGGTGGTCACCCACGAGACGAACCGGGCCCTGTTCGAAGAACTGACGTCCCGGACGCATACCCTGGTGGCCGATCATCTGGCCCAGCAGCCGGCGGAGCTGATGCTCGAGACGGTGGCCGGTGACGACACGCTCGAGCTGGGGGAAGGGCGCGGGACCATGCAGATCTTTCGGATGGGTGACAATCCCCACGCCGACGGAGCGCTCGTCGTCTACCTGCCTGCCGAGCGGATGCTGATACAGGCCGACATGTTCATCCCGGGGATCGGCGGCGAGTTCGCGGATACCGCGGCCGCGCTGCTCCAAAGCATCGAGGACCGCAACCTGCGGGTCGAGCGGGTCGTGCCGATCCACGGCGCGGTCATGGCGCTGAGCGATCTGGAGGAAGCAGTGGAGGAAGCCGGAAACTGAAGCCGGAACAACCTGTGATCCAGGCGTGCCCCGGCTTCATCCGGGCACGACCTGCTCGGGACAGGAGGCGCCAGGAAATGCGCGTGAGCGAGTACGTTCGGCTGGCGAGTGCAGTCTTCGCGCTCGTCGTGGGGTTGTCGGCGGCGATCGGGGTCGCCCTGGTGGGACAGACGGCGACGGGTGCCGGGACGACCCCGCTGACACCCTGGGGCGAGCCCGATCTCCAGGGAATCTGGACCGAGGAGTTCGACACTCCGCTCGAGCGGCCGGAACGCTACGGGGACCGGGAGTTCCTGACGGACGAGGAGTACGCCGAACTCGACAGGAGCCGCGCCGCGGCTCTCGACGACCAGCGGCAATCGGATGGCGACCGCCGGAACGAGCGCGGGAGCGAGCGAGACGTCGCCGGCGCGTACAGCAATGCGTTTCTTTCGTTCAAGCACATGGGCCGGCGCACTTCCCTTATCGTCGACCCGCCGAACGGCCGCATTCCTCCGCTGACCGAGGAGGCCCGGGCGCGGGCCGCGGCCGAGCGCGAGTTTCGCCTCGAGCTGCTCCGGTCCACCGAGACCTGCCGGAATCAGCTCCCGCAATGCGCCGGGGGCACCTATGACCCGACTCCCTCGCCCCGGCGGTCGGAGCTGCCTCCCCGGTACAACACGACCCGGATGAATCGACACGATCATCCCGAGGACGGAGCACTGGGGGATCGGTGCATGGTCGGGGGGATTCCGGAGTTCGGCACGGCGTTCGGCGGCAGCTTCCGCCGCATCGTGCAGACGCCGGGCGGCATTTCCATCTTCTACGATGTCGGCCAGGGCCAGGGGTTCCAGCGGAACATCGTCATGAACGGCAGCCCGCACCTGCCCGACCATGTTCGTCAGTGGTGGGGCGACTCACGCGGGCACTGGGAGGGAGACACCCTGGTGGTCGACGTCACCAACTTCAGCCCGAAGCACGATTTCAGAGGCTCCCGGGAGAACCTGCATCTGGTCGAACGCTGGACCCGAATCGGCGCCGACACCCTGGAGTACGAGGTGACGATGGAAGACCCGACCGTCTGGATCGGCCCCTGGACGGTCCGGCAGGAGTTCCGGAAGCAGAGCGAGGAAGAGAACCGCATCTACTACGAGCCGCGATGCCACGAGGGCAACTACGGTTTTCCGGCCCTGCTCCGCGCCGCACGCATCGCCGACGAGCGGTACGCGGAAGGAACGGGACCGCACCCGGCGACGCAGGACAACGCCTCGGGGGCGGGGATCGATCGGTTCGCGGGCATCCCCTGAGAACGGGGCAGGGTCCGGGGAGCCTGCGTGACGCGGGCGCGGGCTCCCCGACGTGAAGAGGCCGCGGACTACTGTTCCTGGGCCGCCTCCCGCTCCTCGACCCGGTGACCGCCGACAATCCCTTCCATCGCGATGTTGCCTTCGCGACACGCGAACTCGAATACGGATCGTCGGTCTATGATGAGAGCGTGAAACCCGTCTCGCGGCGGACGTTTCTCAAGTCAGGCGCTGCCGTCACCGCCGTGACGGCGCTTCCGCGCTCCCGGGCGCCGCTCGACGCGCAGGGCGGCCCTGCCGATTCGGCGCCTCGGACCACCATCACCCTGACCGTCAACGGCGTGCGGCGCACTGTGGAGGTCGAGGATCGGTGGACGCTGGCCGAGCTTGTCCGCGACCATCTCGACCTCACCGGGACCAAGATCGGCTGCGACCGGGGCGAGTGCGGTGCGTGCACCGTCCATCTCGACAACGACCCGGTCTACTCGTGCAGCCAGCTCGCGGTCTGGGCCCACGGCCGCGCCGTCACCACGGTCGAAGGGCTCGCCGACGGCGAGCGGCTGGACCCGCTGCAGGAGGCGTTTGTCGCCGGCGACGGCCCGCAATGCGGATTTTGCACGTCGGGCCAGTTGATGGCGGCCAAGGCGGTCGTCTCGGACACGCCAAGTCCCACCGAGGACGAGGTCCGGCAGGGCATGACGGGCAACATCTGCCGTTGCTCGAACTACAACCGCTACGTGGCCGCGGTCCTCGGCCGCCCACCCGCACGGGCCACGGATTCAAGTCCGATGAGCGTCGTCGGCCGGACTCGGCCCCGGATCGATGCGGTCGAGCGGGTCACCGGGACGGCACGCTACACCGGCGACGTCAAGCTTCCGCGGATGGCCTACGCACGCGTGCTCCGGAGCCCGCATCCCCATGCCCGCATCACGGGAATCGACACCCGGCGGGCGCAAGAGATGCCGGGCGTGCAGGCGGTGCTGACCCGCGAGAACTGCGACACGGTCTGGAGCAGCGGCGACCAGCAGAACCCGCGCTACCTGTTCAACAATCCGGTACGGTTCGTCGGGGATCCGGTCGCAGCCGTGGCCGCCGTCGACCGCCACGTGGCCGAAGCGGCAATCCTGGCGATTGAAGTCGATTACGAAACCCTCGACTTCGTGCTCGATCCGGAGGAAGCGCTCGAGCCCGGGGCGGTCGAGGTCCAGCCGGGGGGCAACCTGTCCCGCCGCCGCGACGGCGAGACGTTGCCCGACACCTATCAGCGCGGCGACGTCGACGCCGGCCTCGACGCAGCCGACGTGGTGGTCGAGGAGACCTACATTTCGAAGCACCACAGCAACGCGCAGATGGAGCCGCGTTCCGCCGTGGCGCGCTGGGGGGGAGACCGGCTCACGCTGTGGACGCCGACCCAGGGCATCTCGAACTGCCGCCGGGACATGGCGCGCGACCTCGGGCTGCCGCCCGAGCAGGTCCGGGTGGTGTGCGAGTACATGGGCGGCGGGTTCGGCAACAAGAACCAGTGTCAGGACGCCGACCTCATCGCGGCGCTCCTCGCGCGGGAAGCGGGGCGTCCCGTGAAGCTGGAGCTGTCGCGGAAGGAGGACTTTCTCGGAGTCCACGGCCGTTGGCCGACCGTGCAGCACTACAAGGTCGGGGCGGCAAGCGACGGCACACTGCAGGCCATCCGACTCCGGGGCTGCAGCGGAATGGGCCCGCACCGCAAGAGCGGTGGCGGCATCGCCGGGATCGAGCTGTTCCGCTGCCCCAACGTGCGCCGCGAGGTCTCGCCCGCCTACACCAACATGACCGTGGCCGCGAACTTCCGCGGACCGTCCTATCCCCAGGGGGTCTGGGGAATCGAATCGGTCATGGACCAGATGGCGCACGAACTGTCCATCGACCCGCTCGACTTTCATCTCCGGAACCTGACGCGCGCTTTCAACGACGAGACGCCCTATACGAGCTGGGCGCTTCGCGACTGCCTCGTCGAGGGGGCCGACCGGTTCGGCTGGCCGGCGCGATGGCGGCGCGCCGGGACACGGACCGGTCCGCTCCGAAGGGGCGTAGGCATGGCGATCGGCATGTTCGCCGCCCGCCTCGGGCGCAGCAGCGCGGTGTTGCGCCTGGAGGGCGGACGCCTCTTTCTCCATATCGGGGTGACCGATATCGGCACCGCCGCCAAGACGGCCATGGCCCAGTTGGCGGCCGAGGCGATGGAGATGGACCTGGACGACGTCACCGTGGTCTGGGGCGACACCGATCGGTGCCCGTACTCCGTGGGAGAGTCGGGCAGCCGGACGACGACCCATACCGGCCAGGCGATTGTGGAAGCCGCGGAAGACCTCAAGCGGCAGATCGAAGCGGTCGACGTCCCCCTCGAGAGCCGCACGCTGATCGCGCAGGCGACGCCGGAGCCGGTCCTCGACGGCCTGGCGCGCTACGCTTCGGCCGCGCACTTCGTGGAGGTCGAGGTCGACACGGAGTTGGGCGGCATCCGCGTGCTGCAGTATCTGGCGATGCACGAGAGCGGGCGCGTGATCAACCCGCTGACCGCCGAGAGTCAGGTGCAGGGCGGCGTCACCATGGGCATCGGCATGGCGTTGCACGAGGAGCTGATCTACGACCGTCTCACCGGCGTTCCCGTCAACCCGGGATACTACGGCGCGCGGGTAATGACGCACCTCGACGCACCCGAGATCGAGGTGCGGTTCATCGAGCCGGACGACGCGTATGGCCCGTACGGGGCGAAGAACGTCGGAGAGCCGCCGATCATCCCGGTGGTGGCGGCCATCGGCAACGCGGTATTCAATGCGACCGGCCGCCGGATTCGGGAGCTGCCGATGACCCGGGATCGGGTGCTGGAGGCGCTGGCGTGAGACCGCTCGCCAACGTGAACCCGGACAGCCTGGCCGACGCCGTCGAGCGCCTGGACAGTGGCGGAGGGCGGGCGGCCGCGGTCGGGGGCGGCCGCGACCTGCTCGGGATGATCAAGGACGACCTGGTGTCTCCCGACGTCCTGGTGAATCTCCGGACGCTCGGCGCTTCCGAAGGCCTGGACACCATCGTCGCGGGACCGACGGAGCTCCGCGTCGGCGGGCTGGTGACGCTGGCCCGGCTCGGCGCCCATCCGGAGGTGGCCTCCCGCTACCGGGTGCTGGCAGAGGCGGCAGGCTCCGCGGCCACGCCCCAGATCCGCAACGTCGGCACCCTGGCCGGCAACCTCTGCCAGCGTCCGTGGTGCTGGTACTACCGCCAGAAGTTCCCCTGTTACAAGCACGGCGGCAACCGCTGCTTTTCGCGAACCGGCGAGAACCAGTTCAACGCCATCTTCGGCGGCGGTCCCAGCTACATCGTCCACCCCTCGGACACCGCCCCGGCACTCGTGGCCCTCGAAGCACGCTTTCGTCTGATCGGCCCCGGCGGAGAACGGGTGGTCCCGGCCGGCGAGTTCTTCACGCTGCCGCGCGTCGGCGTGGAGCGCGAGAACGTGCTGGAACCGAACGAGATTCTGGCCGGGGTCACGATGCCGGCCGCGGCCGGTCTCCGGAGCACGTATGCCAAGGTGCTCGACCGTGAAGCGTGGACGCACGCCGTCGTCAGCGTGGCCCTTGCGCTGCGGATGGAAGGCGACCATATTCGCCGCGCGGACGTGGTGCTGGGAGGCGTCGCTCCCATTCCGTGGCGGGTCGCAGCCGTCGAGGAGTTGTTGGCGGGGCAGCCGGTGACCGCTGCTCTCGCGGCCGAGGCGGGGCGGCTTGCCGTCGACGGCGCCCGGCCGCTGTCGAAGAACCGCTACAAGATCCCGCTGGTCGAGAATCTGGTGCGCCGGACGCTGCTTTCCCTGGCCGGAAGCGGCCAGGAGCCTGCGCCATAGGTTGATGAATCGCCGCGACTTCATCCTGCTCGGCCGCGGACGCACGCGCACCCTGGAGGTCTCGTGCGAGCGGCTCTACATGACATTCGTCGAGGCGAGAATGAACGGCTCGACTTCCGCCCTGCTCGCCCGGCTCGCCGAGCAGTCGGCGCGGGCCAGCCGCGTGAGGCTGCGGGAGACGGTCCGGCTTGCGCGCGACGATTTTCGCTCCGCCCTCCAGCCGGTCCTCCACGCGTTCGAGTCGCGCGGCGGCACGCTGGAAGTGGCGTCGTAGCCGGTCGGCCTCAGCGCGAGTACCACTCGTAGAACGCGTCACCCTCCGGAATCTTCCGCGTGACTTCGATGTCCATCGTGGCGCTTTCCCAGCGGGTGACCAGCGGCTCCTTGCGCAGATGGCCGTACATGAACTCCTCGGCGAACTCCTGGCAGCGGAACTCGAGGAGCTGCATCTGCGGTTCCATCCGGCGATAGAGAGGCATGGCGATCTGCCACGGGCGGGTGAAGGTGTTCGGGTCCTCGATCGTCACTTCGTAGTCGATGATGTTGGGGGTCACCAGCGTGAAGCGTTCTTCGAGACGCATCGCCGAGCTGTGGTGGTTGCCGGCGCGGTCGAACCAGCCGTTGTCGTGGAAGTTGTCCACGTCGACCACCAAGGTGTCCCCCTCCCAGCGGCCGACCGAGTGGCCCATCCACGTGTAGTCGGGCGGCAGCTCCACCTCGTCCATGTGGATGGTGCGGGCGGTCGCGCTGTAGGCGAACGCCATGTGAATCTTGTTCGTGCTCTGTGTGATCTCGAACGGGTGCGGCATGTACATGGCGCGCGGAATGCCCGGGAGGTAGCAACGGATCTCCGGATCCCGGTCGACCCAGTTCTCCGCGTTCTCCCGCTTGCGGGCCAGCGCCTCGGGGGTGTAGGGGATGCGCCCGTCACCCTGCACGACCCCGAGCGAGCCCGGAACGGCGGCCACCGCTCCGAGTGCCACGACCGGCGCTGCCGGAAGCCGGGCGTACTCGTAGGGATAGACGCCCGGCTGGGTGATCATCGCCGGCCGGGCGGCGTGGGATTCCAGGTCCCAGTTGGCCTCGTTGTTGGCCTGCCAGATGCCGCTGAGATTCGGACGTCCTTCGATTCGCTCCGGGCGCTCAGCCCGGCTGGCCTGGCCCGACACCAGGCCGCTGGACACCGTGAACACCCCGCCCGCTACCGCCGCCACGAGGGCGACGGCGATCAACGTGCCTGCTTGACGATGGCGCATGTTCGATCTCCTGGGTAGCAGCCGTCCCGCCTAGCGCCCCGATACGCCTCGCCGGCTCGGCGTTTGGGCCCATCCCCGCTCCATGACCTTGCGCCTCAGCACTTTGCTTCGCTCCGTTCTGCGGCGCAAGCTCCTAGCGCAGCGGATTCTCTTCGACACCTACGAAATCGGTGGCGTTGTCGAACGTCGCGGGATGGGGGCCGAGGCCGGCGGCGTACTCCGCCTCCGCGATCCGGGCCCCCAGCAGCAGGGCCGGGAAGCCGTAATTGCCCTCGTAGCAGCGGGGCTCGTAGTAGATGCGGTTCTGCGGATCGCTCTGCTTGCGGAATTCCTGCCGGACGGTCCACGGCCGGGCCCACACGGTCGGGTCTTCGATCGTGACCTCGTAGTCCAGCGTATCCCGGCCCGTGCGGGTCCAGCGCTCGACCAGGTGCAGATTCTCTCGGGATCCGCGGAAGTCCCGCTTCGAGCTGAAGTTGGTGACGTCGACGATCAGGGTGTCGCCTTCCCAGCGCCCGCGCGAGTCTCCCCACCACTGCCGGATGTGGTCGGGCAGATGCGGACTGCCGTTCATGACGATGTTTCGCTGGAAGCCCTGTCCCTGGCCAACGTCGTAGAAGACCGAGATCCCGCCCGGGGTCTGCACGATGCGCCGGAAGCTGCCTCCGAACGCGGTGCCGAACTCGGGGATTCCGCCGCTGAGGCAGCGGTCGCCGAGCGAGCCGTCCTCGATGTTGTCCTGGCGGTTCATCCGGCCCGTGTTGTAGCGGGGCGGCTGCATCTGAGAACGCCGGGGGGAAGGCTCCGGGTCGTACTCGCCGCCCCGGCACGCCACCGATCCGGTCCGGCAGGTCTCGGTCGAACGAAGCAGCTCCAACCGGAACGCCCGGTCCGCGTCGGCCACGGCCCGAGCCTCCGGCGTCAGTGGAGGTATCCTGCCGTCGGGAGGATCCACGATGAGCGAGGTCCGGCGGTCGGTCGGCTTGAAGGACAGGAAGACCGCATTGTAGGCCCCCGCCACGTCGAGCTCCGTCCCGCGCTCGACCCTGCGGTTGCGGCCGAGGAGCCCGGCGCGCTGTTCGTCGAGGGCGGCCTGCTCCTCGGGCGTCAGGAACTCCCGATCGCCGAACCGCTCCGGCCGCTCGAACGGCGTGTCGACCTCGGTGGTCCAGATGCCCTGCAGATCCGGCTCGCCCCACGGCGTCCTGATCGACGCGTCGGCCCGGCTGCCGGCGGTCTGGCCCGTCAGACCGATCCGGGTCGCGCCGAGCAGGACCACGGCGACCAGGAGTGCCGCAGCCGCTCCCGCCGTTGCGAACCGACCTGTTCCCATGGCGCGCCCCTTTCGGTTCGCCGTGCGGCCAATATACTCCATACCTGCGTAGAGGGTGATACTTGGAGAGTAATGCCCTGGCGATGAGAATCACGACCAAGGCTCGTCGGCGCAAGGCTGTCTTGCATGCCTGGTTGGCGTGGCAACAAGAGCCCGGCCTGCCGTATGGCACGGCAATCACTGCTCGGTACTTCGAACACGAGAGCCCAGCCGCCCTCAGATTCGTCGAGTGGTTCCAACGCGTATTCGATCCACGACGGTAGGGGAAGTTCCAAGGGATCACCGTCATGTCCGCCTCTGCAGGAAGGTCGGGTCCACCACCGATGTCGGCCGTGCCCCGCTGGTCGCACCGGGATCCGGTGGAAGGAGGCAACCCGTTTCCCGCCGATGATCTCCGTCACGCGCGGTGGCAACAGGCGACTGCTCAAGCGCGGGCCACGCTCCGGCGCTACGACGACGATATCGCCGCGTCCGTCTCCGCCACTCCGACCCCGGCGTCATACGCGCATCGTTGGCTCGCCCTTGCGACCATGCGTTTCGACACCTAGGCACGGCGCGGCCTCGCGGCAGTGGACAACGCGGCGGCGCGACGGGGCTATGCGGCGTGGCTGCAGACCTACGTCGCAAACTGGCGCGCGTACGTCGCGGACACCTGCCCGCACGTCAGGGCGGAGGTGCGCGACGCGCTGGTCGCCCACCTGCAGTCCCGGACCACGTACTGGACGGACGAGGCCCGCCGCTCGATCAGTTCAGCCCGCGGCGCACCAGAAGCGGCCGCACGTCCGGGTCCGCGCCCCTGAAGTCGCGGAAGAGGGTCATCGCGTCGACGCTGCCCCCCTTCGACAGCAGCGTGCGCCGGAAGTGGTCGCCGTTGTCGCGCAGCAGGCCGCCGTTCTCCTTGAACCACTCGACCGAGTCGGCGTCGAGCACCTCGCTCCAGATATAGGAGTAGTAGCCGGCCGAGTAGCCGCTGCTCCAGATGTGCGAGAAGTAGGTGCTGCGATAGCGCGGCGGCACGGCGTCGAGCGCGACTCCGGCCGCCTCGAGCGCATCCGCCTCGAAGGCCTCGACATCCGCCGCCGCCGGAACCTCGTCGGCCGTGATCTGGTGCCACGCCTGGTCGAGCAGCGACGCGGCGAGATACTCCGTGGTGGCGAATCCCTGGTTGAACTGCTGCGTCGCCAGCACGCGCTCCAGCAGGTCGGCCGGCATCGGCTCGCCGGTCTCGTAGTGGACGGCGTAGTTCTCCAGCACCTCCGGCCAGGTGGCCCACATCTCGTTGACCTGCGACGGATACTCGACGAAGTCGCGCGGCACCGAGGTTCCGGCGAAGTAGGGGTACTCGACGTTCGAGAAGAACCCGTGCAGGGCGTGGCCGAACTCGTGGAACGCGGTCGTCACCTCGTCGAAGGTCAGCAGCGTCGGCTCGCCGGCCGGCGGCTTCGGCACGTTGAGGTGATTGGCGACCACCGGTGAGGTGCCGAGCATGTGCGACTGCGAGACGTAGGCGTTCATCCAGGCGCCGCCGCGCTTGGACGGCCGGGCGTAGAAGTCGCCGAGGAACAGGCCCAGCGGCTCGCCGTCGGCGTCGAACACCTCCCAGACCCGGACGTCGGGGTGGTAGACCGGCAGCTCCGGCCGCGCCTCGAAGGTCAGGCCGTAGAGCCGGTTGGCGGCGAAGAAGACGCCGTTCTCGAGGACGTTGTCCATCTCGAAGTAGGGACGCAGTTGCGACGCGTCGAACGCGTAGCGGTCGGCCCGCACCTTCTCCGTGTAGTAGGACCAGTCCCAGGCGGCCAGCTCCAGATCGGCGCCCTCGGCGTTGGCCATCGCCTGCAGATCGGCGGCCTCCCGCTCGGCGTTCGCCACCGCCGGAGGAGTCAGGCTCGCCAGCCGCCCGTTGACCGCTTCGACCGTCTGCGCGGTCTGCCGCTCCAGGATGTAGGCGGCGTGGTTCGGATAGCCCAGCATCGCGGCCCGTTCGGCCCGCAGCCGGGCCATCGTGGTAATCACCTCGCGGTTGTCGTACTCGCCGCCCTGGACGCCGCGGGCGAGCGAGGTCCGGGCGATGCGCTCGCGCAGGTCGCGGTTGTCGAGCGCCGCCAGCGCCGGCTGGCCGCTGGTGTTCAGCAGCGGGATGACGTAGCGGTTCTCCAGGCCGCGCGCGGCGGCCGCAGCAGCGGCGGCCGCGATCTCGTTCTCGGAGAGGCCGGCCAGCTCCTCCTCGCTCTCCACCACCACCGCCGAGGCGTTGACCTCGTCCAGGACGTTCTGCGTGAAGCGGCTCGACAGCGCGGCCAGCTCCGCATTGATCTCCTGCATCCGCTCCTTCTCGGACTCGGACAGCCGCGCCCCGGCCCGCACGAAGTCGACGTAGTACTCCTCGACGAGCCGCCGCGCCTCGGCATCGAGTCCCGCCGACTCGCGCTGGTCGTGGAGCGCCTGCACCCGCGCGAACAGGTCCGCGTTCAGCAGCATCGCATCGGTGTGCGCGGCCAGCCGCGGCGCCATCTCGTTGCGGATCTCGTTGATGGCGTCGTTCGTATGGGCGCTGGCGAGGCTGAAAAACGTCCGGGCGACGCGATCGAGCGTCCGGCCGGAGCGCTCCAGCGGCACGATCGTGTTCTCGAAGGTCGGCGGATCGGACTGCGCGGCGATGACCTCTATCTCCTCGATCTGCTCGGCCATTCCGCGCTCGAACGCCGGACCGTAGTGCGTATCGTCGATCCTGTCGAACGGCGGCAGTTGGTACGGCAGCGTGCTCTCGGTGAAGAACGGATTCTCGGTCATCTCCTGCTGCCCGGCGGCTTCCGTGCCGCCGCTCCCGAACGGTGCGCCGGAGCCGAGCATCAGCGCCACGACTATCGCCGCCATCCCCAAGGACTTCCCACGCATGTTCAAGACCCTCCCGGAAAAGCGCCGCCAAACCCGTCGCAAAGCGCCGTGCTTGGCCCCATTCCCACCGCCACAAGAGCTTGCGCCGCACAACTCACTCCGTTGCGCGCTGCAGCGCGAGCTCCTGCAAGCTCTCCCGCCAACCGTCAACGATACCAGCTTTGCCGCCTCACCCGTCACCCGGCACCCCGCCTCCGTGAGATAATCAGGCCGTGACCGTTTCGTCGGGGCGTCCCGCCCCATGAGGGCGCCCGCCAGCGTCGGCGTTGCCAACCCCCTCCGCCGCAACATCGCAATCATCGCGCACGTGGACCACGGCAAGACCACGCTGGTCGACGCCATGCTGCACCAGAGCGGCGTGTTCCGCGAGCACGAGCGCGTGGAGGAGCGCGCCCTCGACAACATCGACCTCGAGCGCGAGCGCGGCATCACGATCATGGCCAAGAACACGGCCATCCGCTACCGCGACCTGATCATCAACATCGTCGACACGCCGGGCCACGCCGACTTCGGCGGCGAGGTCGAGCGGACCCTGACGATGGTCGACGGGGTGCTGCTGCTCGTCGACGCCTCCGAAGGTCCCCTGCCCCAGACCCGCTTCGTGCTGCGCAAGGCTCTGGAGCAGGGACTCCCGCCGATCGTTGTCATCAACAAGATGGACCGGCCGGACGCGCGGCCGGCCGAGGTGCTCGACGAGATCTACGACCTTTTCATCGACCTGGACGCCAGCGAGGAGCAGATCGAGTTCCCGGTGCTGTACGCCAACGCCAAGGCGGGCACGGCCACCGCCGATCCGGCCGAGACGGGACGCAACCTGCGGCCGCTGCTCGACGCCGTCGCCGACCGGATGCCGGCCCCGCCGGGCGATCCCGACGCTCCGCTGCAGGTGCTGGTGGCGAACCTGGATGCGAACGACTACCTGGGCCGGATCGCCATCGGCCGCATCGTCAACGGCCGGGTGGCGACGGGCGACACGATCGCGGTCTCGAAGCTGGACGGCGCGGTCGAGCGTACCCGGGTCACGAAGCTGTACGTCTTCAACGGCCTGGAGCGGATGGAGGTGGCGCAGGCGGCGGCCGGCGACGTCATCTGCCTGGCCGGGATCGACGACATCACTATCGGCGAGACCATCACCAGCCCGGACGACCCGCGGCCGATCCCGCCGATGCACGTCGACGAGCCGACGGTGTCGATGGTCTTCGGCGTGAACACGTCGCCCATGTCGGGGCGCGACGGCCAGTACGTCACGTCACGCAATCTCCGCGACCGGCTGGCCCGCGAGCTGGTCGGCAACGTGTCGATCCGCGTCGAGGACACCGACTCGCCGGAACAAGTGCAGGTGATCGGCCGCGGCGAGCTGCAGTTGTCGATCCTCATCGAGATGATGCGTCGCGAGGGCTACGAGCTGCAGGTGTCGCGCCCCCGCATCGTCACCCGCAAGCGGAAGGGACGGACCGAGGAGCCGGTCGAGGAGCTGGTCATCGACGTGGCCGAGGACTACCAGGGAGTCGTCATCGCCCAGCTCGGCAACCGCAAGGCGACCATGACGCGGATGGTGAACCACGGCAGCGGCCGCGTCCGGCTGGAGTTCCGGATCCCGACGCGCGGGCTCATCGGCTTCCGGTCGCAGTTCCTCACCGACACGCGCGGCACCGGCATCATGAACCACCTTTTTGCGGGATGGGAGCCGTGGAGCGGACCGATCGCGGGCCGGCCCACCGGCGCGCTGGTGGGCGACCGGGCCGGCAAGGCGACCGCCTTCGCGATCTACAACCTGCAGGAGCGCGGCGAGATCTTCATCCACGCCGGCACGCCGGTCTACGAGGGGATGATCATCGGCGAGAACGCGCGCCCGTCCGACCTCGACGTCAACGTGACGAAGGAAAAGAAGCTGACCAACATGCGCTCGTCCACCGCCGAAGAGGCAATCCGCCTGGTTCCGCCGCGGTTGCTGAATCTGGAGCAGGCTATCGAGTTCATCAACGACGACGAGCTGGTGGAGATCACCCCCGGCAGCATCCGGCTGCGGAAGGAAGTTCTGGCCGCGAACATGCGGCCGAAGAAGGAGTCGTAGCCGGGAAGCCAGCGCTCCAGCCCGTGCAGGCGAGAATGGCCGCGATGTCGCCGCAGCGGCGCGCCCCGACCCACGGATCGTTGCTTCAGTCGGCAATCCGAGCCGCAGGCGGCGATTGTCGGGCTACGATCCCGCCATGACGCAGGACACACCGGAAGTCATCGAGTTGCGGGCCGGTTCGACGCGCCTTGCCGTGGCGCCGGGTGTCGGCGGCTCCATCACCCGCTACGCCTCGGACCGCGGGGGCGCCACCATCGAGTGGATGCGTCCGGCGCCGCCGGAAGCCATCGCCAGCCGCTCGGCCGGCGGCACGTCGAGCTTTCCGATGGTGCCGTTCTCGAACCGCATCCGGGACGCCGCGTTCCGCTTCCGCGGACGTACCATCCAGCTTCCGCAGAACTTCCGGCCCGAGCCGCACGCCATCCACGGGCACGCCTGGCGCGAGCCGTGGGACGTGCTCTCACGGTCGGACGCGGCCCTGACGCTGGAGTACCGGCACCCGGCCGGCGCCTGGCCCTGGACGTACGTGGCGCAGCAGATGTTCGATCTGACCGACGAGCAGCTTCGGGTCCGTTTCACCGTGACCAACGAGGCCGCGGAGCCGATGCCGGTCGGCTTCGGGCTGCATCCGTATTTCGTCCGCACGCCGCGCGCCACCGTACGCGCCGACGTCGGCCGGATGTGGCAGGCCGACGCCGGCCTCATGCCGATCAGCCTCGTCCCGCCGCCCCAACAGCTCCTGCTCGACGGCGCCGGCCTCAACCCGGACGCCACCACCCTCGACAACAACTTCGTCGGCTTCGGCGGGCAGGCCGTCATCGACTGGCCGGAATGGAACGCACGGCTGCGGATCGACGCCGACCCGGTCTACGCCTGCCTGGTCGTCTACACACCGGCCGGCCAGGACTTCTTCTGTGTCGAGCCGGCGACCAACTGCATCGACGGCTTCAACCTGGCCGACGCGGGCCGGACCGATACCGGCATCATCGTGGTCGCGCCGGGCGACACCGCAGCGGGCGATGTGACGTTCACGCCGGAGGTGGCGTGAGCCGCTCCCTGCCGTAGTAGACTGGAAATCAGTGAATCCCGAGATCGCGTCGATCGTGTTGACCGGCATCGGCGTTTTGCTTGGCGTCTGGCGAATCGAGGCGCACTACGAGACCCGCACCAGGAGGCCGCGCACGCCGAACTGCGCGGTCTCCTGGTGCGGGTAACCGAGGACGTCGCCTACCTGCGCGGCCGGCAGGACGAACGGGATCGCAGCCGAGAGGCAAACTAGCCACTATCGGTTGCCCGCATCCGACGCGCCCATCAAGCCGCAGCCGAGACATCCCCTGCCTGCACGCAACGACATCGCCAGGCCCTGGTTCGCCATCGGCTGGTTGGCGACCGGGCGCATCGCCGACCGCGGCGGCGGGCCGGCCCTGGCGTACGCCTGCCGACGGCGCGCCGCCGCTGTCCGGCACCGTCGAGCGCATCGTGGAGGGACCGCTGCCGCATGCGCTGCTCCGGATCGACGCTCCCCTGTCCGGCATCGCCGCGCCGATCGTGTACACGATGGACGACCGGGTGATGACGTCGTTGGGCATCTACACTGTACGGCGACGATGCGCCCGCCGTCGCCGGCCGCGAGGATCCGGCGTGGCAGGCATGGATGCAGCGCCGGTTCCCGCCGCCGGAGACGAAGGAGACGACATGACCGTCAAACGTGATGAGTCCGGCCGCCGTTCAGTCCAGGTCGAGACCCTCGTCCCGGGCACACCGGAGGAGGTCTGGGCGGCCATTGCCACGGGACCCGGTATCTCCGCCTGGTTCTGCCCGAGCGAGGTCGAGGAGCGCGTCGGCGGCTCCGTCCGCTGTCACATCGGACCCGGCATGGAGACCGACGCCGCCGTGACCGCCTGGGACCCGCCGCGGCGGTTCGCCGCCGACAGTCCCGGCCCCACCCCCGACGCGCCTCCCATCGCCACCGAGTGGATTGTGGAGCCACGCTCCGGCGGCGTTTGCCTCGTGCGTGTCGTGCACAGCCTGTTCGCGAGCACTGACGACTGGGACGATCAGCTCGCGGGCAGCGAATCGGGCTGGCCGTACTTCTTCGGCATACTGCGGTTGTATCTGACCCACTTCCCCGGGCGGCCCGCAGCGGTCATCCGGGCCATGGGGACCACACCGGGTGCTGTCTCCGATGCGTGGGACAAGCTGACCGGCGCGCTCGCCATTCCCGGTTCCGCCACCTCGGAACGCTGGAGCAGCCGGCCCGCAGGCATCCGGCCGCTCGCCGGCGTCGTGGAACGCATCACGGAGGGCAGGCAGCCCTACGCGCTGGTCAGGCTCGACGATCCCCTGCCCGGCATCGTCGCGCCCAGCGCCTTCGCGGCCGGCGATCAGGTGATGATCACGCTGGGAATCTACCTGTACGGCGACGCCGCGGCCACAGCAGCCGCCCGCGACGAGCCCCTGTGGCAGGCGTGGTTGAACGAGCTCTTCGAGTGACGGCGCAGCGCCTGGAACTGGAGCAACTCCAGGTCAGTGAACCGGCGATGACCGGCACGGATCAACGACCGTCGGTCCTTCGATTTACTGGCCGTTCAGTCCCGACTCGTCTCGCGCAGCCGCTGTATCTGCCGCACCGCCGCGTCGATCTGCAGCTCCATGATCTGCCGGCCGTACTCGGCGGTCGCGCGCGTCGGGTTTCCAGAGACGCCGCTGCCGTCACCGCGCGTGCCGGGCGCCATCTGGTCGACGCGCAGCAGCGACGGCTCGAGGAACAGCAGGGTCGACGTGTCGTGCATGCCGGCGTGCGAGCCGACGTCCTCCTCGCGCTCGCCCTGCGCAATGAGCCACTCGTCGCCCGGTCCCGGGTAGTAGTCGGTCAGATGGTGTACGCGCGCCGCCGTGTCCGCCCACTCCTCGTTCAACCGCTCGGCCACCACCGCCTGCGACGCCTGGTTGCCGCCGCTGTCTCCCATCAGCGCAATGTCGACGAACCCGTGCTGCCGGAGGCTGCGCGCCGCGTACTCCAGGACCTGCTCGAACACCTCGGGCGGCGTCGTGATCGTGCCGGAGAAGCGCATGTGGCCCGTCGGCGGATCGACGTTCCCCTCGGGCACGTACGCCATCACCGGCGCGACCAGCGCGTCGCCCAGTTGCCGGGCCGCCGCGCCCGCCTTGTGCCGGACCAGGTAGTTATGCTTGCCCAGCACCATGTGCGGCCCGTTCTGCTCGGTCCCGCCGGTCGGGATGATCACCGTCGTGACGCCGGCCGCGAGCTTGTCGCGCACCTCGGTCCAGGTGAGCTCTTCGAGGAACACCGTGTCGGGCGCCTGGGCCAGCGGGGCGACGGCCAGGCAGAGAATCAGGACGGGAGTGAATCGCATCGAGCTCCTCCGTGTCGGTCAGTCATACCCGATCCAGCGCCTCCATCGCAGCGCGAGGCGAAATGACGGATGCGAAGTCCGGCGGTTGCTCAATCAACCGCCGGTCCCCGGTGACCAGCGTAGCATCCGGCACGGCGTGGAGGAGCCGCCAGAGATGATCGTCACCACGGTCGGGCGAGCCTGGCGCCTGCTCGCCGGACGGATCGCGGAGCCGGGCGTTCATCACGATCCCGGTAGCCCGCACGCATGGCCTGGTGCGCCGCGTATCTCGATGCACAACATTTCATCTATCTGACGACAGAAACATTATGCTCTAACGCATGTCCGCCGTCCTTGTCGCCTGGATCGGCCAGACGGATCTCGACTGCGCGAACAGCAGAAGGCCCGGCCCCGGCCCCATCGGCAGCGTGGTAGCCGCCCGTTGCTTCGACGCACTCGTGTTGCTATCGAATTACGAACCGCCGAAGAACCGCGCGTTCGTGGACTGGCTGGCTGAGATGAACGCACCTCCCATCCATCTGAGGCCGGAGACACTGGACGACCCGACCGACTATGGGGCTATCCACGCCGCCGCGGCTCGGGCGCTGGAGTACGCACGCGAGACGTTTGCCCCGCAAGTCGATCTCTCCATCCACGTCAGTCCCGGCACGCCGGCCATGCAGGCGATCTGGGTGCTGCTTGCCAAGACCCGCTACCCCGCCGAGTTGATCCAGTCTCACGAGAAGACGGGCGTCCGGACCGTCTCCGTACCCTTCGACATCGCAGCGGAGTACGTGCCAGCGCTGCTGCGCGAGACCGACGACAAGCTGACGCGCCTGACCGCCGGGCTGCCGCCGGAGTCGCCCGCGTTCGACCGCATCATCGGCCGCAGCCCGACGATGGACCGCGCCCGGACCCGCACGCGGCGGATCGCTCCGCACGACGTCACCGTGCTCATCGAGGGCGAGTCGGGCACCGGCAAGGAGCTGTTCGCGCGCGCGATCCACGCGGAGAGCCGACGTCGCCGTGGTCCGTTCGAGGAGGTCAACTGCGGCGCGCTGCCGGAGGGGCTCGTCGAGTCGCTCCTCTTCGGCCACGTGCGCGGCGCTTTCTCCGGCGCGGTGCGCCCGCACGTGGGTCACTTCGAAGCCGGCAGCGGCGGGACTCTCTTCCTTGACGAGATCGGAGAGCTCCCGCTACCCGCGCAGGTCAAGATTCTCCGCGCGCTGCAGGAGAAGACCGTGCGCCGGCTCGGATCGGACAAGTCGATACCCGTCGATGTTCGGGTCGTCGCCGCCACGAACCGCGACCTGCGGGCCGATGTGGCGGCCGGCCGGTTCCGCGAGGACCTCTACTACCGCCTCGCCACCGGCGTCATCCGGCTCCCGCCGCTCCGCGAGCGCCAGGGCGACCTGACGCCGCTCATCGATCACTTCCTCGCCGCCGCGAACCGCAAGTTCGCCGACCAGCCCGGCGTCGAGCAGAAGAGCCTTTCTCCCCCGGCAAGGAACCTTCTGTTGCGGCATCCGTGGCCGGGGAACGTGCGGGAACTCCAGGCGACCATCGACCGGCTCGTGCTCTGGGCGCCGGCCGCGACCGTCGCCGCGGACGACGTCCGCGAAGAGCTGCTCAGGGCAGTTCGGGACGAGGCAGGAGATCTTCTGGACCGTCCACTCGGCAGTGGGCTGGAACTGCCGACGCTGGTCGCCGATCTCGCTCGTCATTACCTGGAGCGCGCGCTCGCCGAGGCGGATGGGAACAAGACCCGGGCGGCCGAGCTGATCGGCCTGCCAAGCTACCAGACGCTCACCAACTGGATGAAGCGGTACGATGTGACGCTTCCGGACAGGGCGCGCCGCAGATGATGGCACGCTCGTTGCTTAGTGGATGGACGAGATGACGGACAAGACCACGCCGGATGAACGCAATCGACGACCGGACCCGAGTTCGGCATCGCCCGCCCCCGGCCATCGCGGCGACGACGGCGCCGCCGGGGCACCCGAATCGGTCGTCGCCACGTCGACGGATGGCGTCGACCACGACGAGGCGCACGTGCCGTCGTCGAAGAGAGCTGCCGGCCCGCTGATCACCGCCGTCGAGATCGAGAACTTCAAGGGCATCGGGCGCCGCATGCGGGTCGAGCTCCGGCCGATCACCCTGTTGTTCGGCAACAACAGCGCCGGCAAAAGCACCGTGCTCCACGCGCTCTGCTACGCGCACGAGATCCTGAGTCACCGCTCCGCCGACGCCCACAAGACCGACCTCGGCGGCGATCAGGTTGACCTGGGAGGATTTCGAAACCTCGTCCACGCGCGCGACTTGAAACGCCCGGTTCGGCTTCGGTTCGAACTGAACCTGCGAGATCGACAACTACCGGATCTCGATACGCTCAGCGCTCCGGCTCGCCTGCCCTCCTGGGCCTTCGCCGACCCTCTGCGGGATTCCGACGGGTGGGTGGAGCTGACCGCGCGATGGGTTGAAGAACGGAAGGAGCCGCTTCTGGTTGAGTACAAGGTTGAGATCGACGGTCGACTTGTCGGACTCATCAGCGCCACCGCTCCCGCCGAAGTGAGCCTGCTGGCGAACCCGTCCCATCCGTTGATCGAATACCAAGCTCACGATGAGCCGGCGACGACATCCAGTGACTCCACCCACGCACGCGAGCGATCGGATCCATATGGCGAGCCGTGCGTGCCTATCCGCATGAACCTGCACTCAGCAGTTCCTCCCCTTGGGCAACACCTTTCATTCGCATCGGAAGGTGCTCGCGATGACGATACAATCTGTCTCCATTGGCAACTCTCGATTCTGCTGGTCGGCATTGCCAATCTTCTCCGTGATGCATTAGCGCAGTTCAGATACCTGGGACCGCTACGCGCCCTGCATCAGCATAGGGAGACCGGCCGCAAGCAATCCAGCGAGCGAGATTGGCGCGAAGTCAGGAAGGACGTTGGGTTGCTCGCCGACAACGTGTACGGGGAAAGGCCGGACCTCGGACGCTGGGCCGATGGCTCCGCGGCCTGGGACGTGCTGAACGACGCGGCTGCCAGAAACAGCCCCGAAGTAGTTCAAGCGGCGGGCAACTGGCTGATGCACGCGGAGCGTTTGGACACAGGCTATGGATTGAAGGTGCGCTCCCGGGCGGAGCTGCCCGTGGGCAAGCAACTGGCGGAGGCAATTCAATCGTCAAACCGTGAGTCATCCGAGTCTCCCGGCGAGTCCGAGGGAGATGGAGCACCGGAAGTGGCCTGCAGTCTGGTTGGCGCGATTCCCGGTGCCCGTCTGCACAGGGAAGTCCTGCTCGTGAACAACACCACCGGGATGCCGGTGCGACCATTGGACGTCGGCGTCGGCATTTCCCAGCTCGTGCCGGTCGTCGTCGCGGCGGTTGACCCGGACCGACCCGGAATCACCGCCATCGAGCAACCGGAGCTCCACCTCCATCCCCGGATCCAGGTCGAGCTCGGCGATCTTTTTGCGCAGCAAGTCGATAATGGTGGCATCTTCCTGATCGAAACCCACAGCGAACACCTTCTCCTGCGATTCATGAAGCGCATGCGGCAAACGTACGACGGCACCCTGGGCAACGGAAACCCCAGGATGCGGCCGGAAGACATTGCCGTGTACTTCGTGGAGATCGATCCCGACGGCACGGAAACCCTGATTCGCGAGATTCCGCTCAACGAGCGCGGAGAGCTGGTCAAGGCATGGCCGGGCGGCTTCTTCGAAGAAGATCTGCACGAGATATTCTGATGCCGCTCCTCGCAGAGTACGCCATCACCCCGGACGTGCTCGACGTCACTTCGTACTCCAACGCCAACGAGTGCGAGGCACGTCTCGACTACATCAAGGAGACGATACTGAACGCCGGTCTGGTACGAGATCTTCACGATGGGCTGTGGAGTGCACTCTTCGGCCCCCGCCGACATCAGATGCACGACCACGCGACCGCGGGTACACCCGCGCCAGCGTCGGATGCGGGCGCGCGCACGTGGCATCGTCGGGGAACGGAGCTCGTCAGGAAACTGACCAGACAGAACCGCCTAGTCCGGTACCGACCCGTGCGGCCCGCTCCGCCAACTGACGACGCGGAGTGGTGCGCCGAGGCTCTCGCCACGCATGCCGCGCAGCCGTTCACCGGCGGAGTGATCGTGACGGAGGCGGTGAAGGAACGCTACGCGACCGAGCAGATCGTCGCCCGCATCGACCGATTGTCGAGCGCAGACTGGTGGAGACGCAGGCAACACTGTTCGGCCAGACTCGATCGCACACTTGCCGACTACGAGACTCACCTCGATCCGGTGCTGCGCTGCTCGAACTCGCTCATGTTCATCGATCCGCACCTGGATTCAACCGAGCCGCGATACGCCGGTTTAGCAAGACTGCTCCAGCGCGCCGGCAACCGGATACCGGCACCGTTGGTTGAGATTCACCGCCGAGTTCCCCCGGACCGCCAGAAGCTCGACGACCTTGAGCGGTGTGCCGGGCGGGAAGGATTCAAGCCCGGGCAGCGCCCAGAACGACGCCCCTGGGCCCAAGACATGAAACGCCGGTTTCGGGACGCGCTCATGGCGCCCGTACGCTCCGCTGGCTTTCACGCGAGAGTCTTCATGTGGGAGACTCCGACGCGATTTCATGATCGCTACCTGATTAGCAACCTGATCGGGGTCTCGTTGCCGGACGGCTTCGACACCGGTAAGGGGCGCACCACGTGGGCTCGCCTCAGCAGGGATGACCGTGACGACATCCAGCGTGAATTCGACCCAACCAGTCGGCGACACAAGCTGGTGACGAGTTTCACACTCCCATAAGGCAGATGGTGACCACCAGGCTCGAACGGAACCCTGATCCTTCGTGAGGCTCTGGAAGTAAACATGCCAGCCAAACATGATCGCCCGACCGACCCGGCGAGCCCGCCGGCGCGGCCTCCCGGCTTGGCCCGGAAACGCAACGGAGCACTGCCTATCAAAGAGAGTTCCCGGAGATCGCCCCCGGCCGGTGAAGCGCTGGCGCATGCGTGAAGGCGAGCCGCCCGGTTTCCACGCGCGATACATGCTGGCCGATCGTGGCGGCTACAGGCTCGACCAGGGCCTGGACGAAGTATGCGGCGTGGAACAATCGGTCGGTTTCCTCGACGATCAGGAATGGAACCGTATCTGGGAGGGCTATGGCGACGCCAACCCCTTCCCATGTCGGAGAGTCTACCGAAAACCGGACCGGGACACGCCGGCATCTCGTGCGGCCCGCGCAAGCGCGAGCTTCCCATCGCCGTACAGCCGTACGTAGTGCTCCAGCTTCCATTGCCGGATCGCACTCGACAGCAGCTTGCGCACGGTCGTCAACCCATCGGCTACGACGGCCGGAGAGAGCACTGGACAGGTCGGGAACCCTGCACCGAACTTCACGGAGAATACCGATAGCCGTCGCGGCGGTGCAGAACCCGCACGAACTCGACATCGTTCCTCGGCGCCGGACGCGCGCTTGTCCACAGTTCTCGATCCGCTCATGTAGGATCCCCGCGTGACGCACGACTACATCATCATCGGGGCCGGGACGGCCGGGTGCGTGCTCGCCAACCGCCTGTCCGCGGACCCCAACGCCACGGTGCTGCTGCTCGAGGCGGGGGGCAAGGACGACTATTTCTGGATCGACATCCCGGTCGGCTATCTCTACACCATCGGCAACCCCCGCACCGACTGGTGCTACCGGATCGAGCCCGACCCCGGACTGAACGGCCGCACCATCGGCTACGCCCGCGGCCGGGTGCTGGGCGGCTGTTCCTCGATCAACGCGATGATCTACATGCGCGGCCAGAAGAGCGACTACGACCACTGGGCATCGCTGGGCAACCGCGGCTGGGACTGGGACAACGTGCTGCCGGTGTTCAAGCGCTCGGAGGACTACCAGCACGGCGCCGACGAGTTCCACGGGGTCGGCGGCGAGATGCGGGTCGAGGAGCGGCGGGTGAGCTGGGAGATCCTCGACGCGTGGCGGAGGGCCGCCGAGGAGTGCGGGATTCCGAGGATCGCCGAGTTCAACCGGGGCGACAACTTCGGCAACGCCTACTTTCAGATGAACCAGCGCGGCGGCCGGCGCTGGAGCGGCACCAAGGCGTTCCTGCGCCCCGTCATGCACCGGCCGAACCTGACCGTGCGGACGAACGCGCAGGTGCGGCGTCTCGTGGTCGAAACGGGTGACGCCGGACCGCGCGCGACCGGGGTCGAGTTGATCACCGGCGAGCGGCTGACGGCGCGGCGCGAGGTGATCCTGGCCGCCGGCGCCATCGGTTCGCCGCAGATCCTGCAGTTGTCGGGGGTCGGTCCCGGCGCGCTGCTGCAGGAGCACGGCCTGGAGGTCGTTCGCGACTTGGCAGGCGTCGGAGAGAACCTGCACGACCACCTGCAGATCCGCAGCATCTACAGGGTAAAGAACACCGTCACGTTGAACCAGCGGGTGAACTCGCTGTTCGGCAAGGCGGCGATGGGGCTGGAGTACCTGCTGTTCAAGACCGGCCCGCTGACGATGCCTCCGTCGCAGCTCGGCGCCTTCGCCCGGAGCGATCCGTCGCGGGCGTCCGCCAACATCGAGTGGCACGTGCAGCCGCTGTCGCTCGACAAGTTCGGCGACCCGCTGCACAAGTTCAACGCCATCACGCCGTCGGTCGCCAACCTGCAGCCGACCAGCCGCGGGCACGTCCGCATCAAGGACCCGGACCCGCTGCAGGCGCCGGCCATCACCCTCAACTACCTGTCAAGCGACGAGGATCGGCAGGTTGCCGTCGCGGGACTGCGGTTCACCCGGCGCATCATGGCCGCACAGGCCCTGACGCCGTTCGAGCCGCAGGAGTGGCTTCCCGGTCCCGAGGTCGACAGCGACGAGGCCCTGGCGCACGCGGCCGGGGACCTCGGCACGACGATCTTCCACCCCGTCGGCACCTGCCGGATGGGCCACGACCCGCTCGCGGTCGTCAACGACCGGCTCGCCGTGCACGGCGTCTCCGGCCTGCGGGTCATCGACGCCTCGGTGATGCCCCGGATCACGTCGGGCAACACCAACGCGCCCACGGTGATGATCGCCGAGAAGGGTGCGGAGTTCATCCGGGAGGATGCCGCGGGACGGTGACAGGTCGCGGGCTCGATACACGCCGCGCGTCGCGGGTCTATTCTTCATGCCGGATCCGGTACGGGTAGCGCTCGGCGAGCACTTGCGCCCCGTAGGTGCCCCCGCCGCCTGAAAGAGAAGTTCGTTCAGGCGATACTTGGGATCCGGAATGTTCTCGATCTCAGCGATGGGGGGCACAGGCACTTGCGACGAGGGTGAGCCGGCCGCCTTCGCGATAGCGGGTCCGTCGAAGAGGATCCAGGATTCAGACATCCGAACGGGCACGACAGGCACGAAATCCTGTCGGTCGAGGGTCTCGAACTCCCTGCGGCGTTCGTCGAGCCCGAGGTTCTCCGAATCGCGGTGAACGAATATCAGCATCGCCCCCGTCTCGTACGTCGTCAGGAAGTCGGCGACGCTCCCGATTCGCTTCCGGAATTCAGGCTCGAGGATCTCCACTCCGGGGTCGATCCGGTGCACCGCCCACTGGATGATTGGGACGAGCAGCGAGTCGGTTCCGCCATCGGCCACGACCGACCACGCCAACTGCCAGTTCACTTCGCCGACCCGAACCGGAGCTCCAATTGATCGAACTCCGAGTTGACCGGCGAGCCTCCAATGAAGTCGAGGACGGCTTGCCGGTCAATAGGGTGTGCGCCCGGCTTCATTCCATTCGACACGCTGGCCCGCCACGTGGCGGAGATTGGTCGGAACACGCTGATGGGCCCGTCCGCACCGGTGAGCGCCCGCTCGACGAACACCAGATCATCGTAGGAAAACTGTCTTGCCACTTCGGGAGAGTGCGTATTGAGAACGACCTGCCGCAACGGATTGTCGGAGTCCACCGCCTCGCTGACGTCAACCGCGTAGTCTCGCAGCAGCTCCGCCAGGTTGGGTACGCGCGAAGGGTGAATGCCGTTCTCGGGCTCCTCGATGCAGAGAACGGCCCGATCCTGGACATCCACCAGCATCAGGACCAGGGCGATGTACCGCAGCATGCCGTCCGAGAGAGACCGGCCGTACAGCCAGTTGTCAACGCCCCGGACACGGGCACGCAGAGCCAATTGGTCCCGAACGTCATCGGAGTAGACACCCAACTCGGCAACGTCCGAATTGAGCTGGCGAAGCCGGTAGAGGATTTCGGCACTGGCATCGGGATCTCTCCCCACGAGCGCATGGAGCGTGGCCGGTATGTGGCCTCCCGAGGCCGAGACGTGGGGCGAGGCCGAACGCGAATCCGGGGTCCTCATCGCACTCGGCTCGAGGTGCAGCACACGCCAGGACGACATTTCCCGCTTTGCGGCGAGTACGGTCGGATAGTCCGACGTGTTCGTGCCCCCGACGACTGTCAGCGGGGACCTGCCGACCGGCGCTGGACGCCCTCGGCTGCCCCCATCGCCGTGGAGTTGGATTCTGTCCTGCCTGGTGGAGATGAGAGGACCGCCCCAGCGCCCTCCCAAAGCGACCGATTTCCTGAATTCCTTGGAAGACTTGAACCCGATGAAGGTCTTGGAATCTCCTAGTTTAGCGTGCGTCAGGCTTTCGTACTCCACCAGCAGCCGATCGGAATCCGGCGCGTATCGCAGCCTTACGGTGTAGGTCAGGAGCGTTGTGCTCGGCTTCGCCGACTCGCCGAAATCGTCCTCCACTTCCGAAGGCACCGCCATGTCCGCCGACAGCTCGATCGTACGACCGGGATCCCGGCCAAACACCAGGTCCAGTGGCGAGTAGCCGCCGTCGCTCGTGCGCCGAACGTCGCTGACCGCCTCGGATATGTCCCGGTCGGTCAACGCGCTCAGGAAGTGGATCGCGTCGAACAGGTTGCTCTTGCCGACGCCGTTGTGGCCGACGAAACAAGTGAAGGGCCCGAAGCGAACGTGCGCTTCCCTGATGCTCTTGAAGTTCTTTACGGACAGGCTGACGAGCATCGGCAGATCCTGCGAGAGCGTGCGACCCTTGAATCGAACATGGTCGACGGCGGCGCGTCCTTCGACGCAGTCAGCCGCGGCTCGAGGTGCTCACACCGCTTTGGCCGCCTTGGCCGCCTCGATCTCCTCGGCGCTCATCCCCAGCACCGACGCGAGTACCTCGTCGGTGTGCTCGCCGAGCAGCGGCGACCGCACGACGTCGGCCGGAGAATCCGACAGCTTGATGGGGTTGCCGACGGTCAGGTACTTCCCGCGGGTCGGATGATCGACCTCGACGACGGTACCGGTGCCGCGCAGCGACGGCTCCTGGGACAGCTCCTTCATCGACAGCACCGGACCGCACGGCACGTTGAGGGGGTTGAGGATCTCCATCACCTCGAACTTCGTCTTCGTCATCGTCCACTTCTCGATCTCGTCGAAGACGGTTTCGAGCTTCGGGAGGCGCGCCTCCGGCGTGTTCCACTCCGGGTCCTCCAGCCAGTCCTCGTGGCCGATGGCGCGGGCCAGGCCGGCGAACGCCGCCGCCTGCGTGATGATGTAGATGTAGGCGTTCGGGTCCTCTTCCCAGCCCTTGCACTTGACGATCCAGCCGGGCTGGCCGCCGCCCGAGGCGTTGCCCGAGCGCGGAGTGGCGTCGCCGAAGGTGCCGTTCGGATACTGCGGATACTCCTTGAGCGGCCCGTGCGCCAGACGCTGCTGGTCGCGGAGCTTGACGCGGCAGAGATTCAGGACCCCGTCCTGCATGGCGCAGACCACGCGCTGGCCCCGCCCCGACTTTTCGCGCTGGAAGAGCGCGGTGACGATGCCGAGGGCCAGGTGCAGCCCGGTGCCCGAGTCGCCGATCTGGGCGCCGGTGACGGTCGGCGGCCCGTCGTCGAAGCCGGTGGTGCTGGCTCCGCCGCCGGTGCACTGCGCGACGTTCTCGTAGACCTTGCAGTCCTCGTACGGACCCGGACCGAAGCCCTTGACCGAGGCGTAGATGATGCGCGGGTTGATCTCCTGAATGCGCTCCCAGGAGAAGCCCATCCGGTCGAGGGCACCCGGCGCGAAGTTCTCGGCCAGCACGTCGCACGACTCGATCAGGCGCGTGAAGATGGCCCGGCCGGTCTCGGACTTCGTGTTGACCGTGATGCTGCGCTTGTTGTGGTTCAGCATCGTGAAGTAGAGGCTGTCGACGTCGGGGATGTCGCGGAGCTGGCCGCGCGTGGCGTCCCCCACTCCCGGCCGCTCCACCTTGATCACGTCGGCGCCGAACCAGGCGAGCAACTGCGTGCAGGTGGGGCCGGACTGCACATGGGTCATGTCGAGAATGCGAACTCCGTCGAGCGCTTTCATGTCGGTCTCCGTCCACTTCCGTCGAGCGCCGCTGCGCTGCATTGCCCGCGGGCCGCATTCGGGATGCGCGCCGCCGCACCGAGCGGCCTCTACCTGGGCGTTCCCTTGATCCTGATCCCCTCGTCCACGATCGTCTTGCTGAGCAGGCTGACGCACGCATAGAGTGCGCGCAGGGTCGGCACCTCGACCCCGGTCACCTCGGCCAGCTCGACCACCGCGCCGAGCATGCCGTCGATCTCCAGCGGCTTGCCCACCTCGACGTCCTGCAGCATCGAGGTCTTGTGCTTGCCGACGCTCTCGGCGCCGGCGATGCGCCGCTCCATCGTCACGCGGAAACCGGCCCCGAGGCGCTCCCCTATCGTCTGCGCCTCGGTCATCATCGCCGCGGCCAACGAGCGCGTGGCCGGAAACTGGCAGATGTCGACCAGCGTCGAGTGGGTCAAGGCGCTGATCGGGTTGAACGTCAGGTTGCCCCACAGCTTGAGCCAGATCTCCGAGCGGATGTCGGTCAGCACCCGCGCCTTGAAGCCGGACTCGGTGAGCAGCTCCGACACGCGCTGGACGCGAGCCGACTCGCTGCCGTCGAGCTCGCCCACAGGAAATCGGTTCCCCTCGATATGCTTGATGACCCCCGGCTCGGCGATGGTCGCGGCCGGGTAGGCGATGCAGCCGACGATGCGGTCGGGATCGATGGCGTTGAACAGCACCCCGCCCGGATCGACGGTCTCGACCACGCGGTCCGCGTACTCCCCGCCCAGCTTCTGGAAGTACCACCACGGGATGCCGTTCTGCAGCGTCACCAGGCAGGTGTCGGACCCCATCAGCACCGGCAGGTCGTCGACGACCGCCGCTATCTGGTGCGCCTTCAGCGCCAGAAACACGATGTCGTGCGGCCCGAGGTCCCGGATCCGATCGGTTGCGGTGAGGTTGTCGGCGACCGACTCGCCATCCTCCTCGATCAACTTCATGCCGTTGGCGCGGATGGCGGCCAGATGCGGTCCGCGGGCGATGACCGAGACGTCGTGCCCCGCGCGGGCCATGCGCACGGCCAGATAGCCGCCGATGGCCCCGGCGCCGACAACGCAGACTTTCATGAGGGTCCTCCGCTCTGCAGCGCCCGGCGACTCGCTGCGGGTCGCTCCGACCGAGCGCTCTGGAAGTTCTGACGAGGGATCGCCCGGCCGGCGACCGTCCGGCCCGCCGGGGCAGGAAGCGCCCCGCCGCGCCGCGGTATCACCGCGCCGCAGCGGAAGCACGAACCGCTACTTCACCCCGCCGGCCGCCTCCCGCTCCTCGGCGCGGTGCCCGGCGAGAATGCCGTCCATGCCGATATTGCCCTCGTGGCAGGCGTACTCGTAGATGGCGTCGGTCGTGCCCATGAGTGGAATCTCGACCGTCCACGGCCGGGTGTAAGTGGTCGGATCGTCGATGGTGACCTCGTAGTTCAGCGTCTGCGGACCGACGCGCGTGTAGCGCTCGGTAACGCGCAGGTTCGCCGACGACAGACCCCGGAACGTCGCCTGGGACGAGTAGTTGGCGGTCTGGACCACAAGCGTGTCGCCCTCCCAGTAGCCCCGCGAGTCGCCGTGCCACAGGCGGACGTCGTCGTCGAGCGGCGGCGTCCCGTCGATCGGGATGACGCGCGCGTCGTGGTTCATCTCGTGGTAGACGACGACGTGGTCGGGGCTCTGGAAGATCTGATAGTAGCTGTTGTAGCCGGCGCCGAGCCGCGGCACCCCGTAGGTGACGCAGCGCTCCGACAGCGGCCGGTCGGTATAGGAATCGGCCGGATGGTCGCGCCGGTGCGCCCGCAGCATCGCCTGCCGGTCGCGCGCCGAGGCGGTCAGGGCGGGAATGCGCCCGTCGGGCGGATCGACCACCAGCGACGTCCGGTCGTTGAAGTCGCGCTCGGCGATCCAGAACTGGTTGTAGTTGCCGGTCGTCGGATCGTAGGACGTGGCCTTCGTCCGCTCGATGGCGGCCAGGACGAGCTGGTCGCCGAAGAGCGCGTCGCCGTCGTCCACGGCAAGCTGGGCCGCGGCCCTCAGCTCCGCGAGCTCCTCGTCGGTCAGCCGCTCCTTGCCCGCCCACTCCGGCGGACGCTCGAGCGGCGTCACGTTGTTGTTGGCCCACACGCCCTGCAGATCGGGCTGGCCGTCGGGGGTGCGCGGCAGCGTCCAGTCGCCGTCCTGGGCGGCCGCCGGCGCCGTGAGAGCGACAAGAGCGACGGCGGCGGCGAGCAAGCTGGTCGAAATCAGGCATCGTCTACGCATCTGGGATCTCCTCGTGCGCGCCTTTCGGGCGGGCGCGGCGCGCAACCTGTGATTTTAGCGTGAGGACCGCGGCAACGCCACGACCGCGGCGCGGTCGTCGGGCGAATCGCACGCCTCCCGATTGGATACTGCCGGCGTTGGGCCGTGTCTCGGTCGAGGGACACGCGGGCCGGAAATCGGCGGGCCGTCTCCCGGTCGGCCGCGGCGACCGACCGCGAAACCGGCGGAGCGCGTCAGGACTCCTCCTCCGGCCGCGCGTTGGTGAACAGCTCTGCAAGCAGGTCGAGCTTCGCCGTGACTTCCTCCAGCATCTCGCCATCCGGCATGATGTCCAGCGGCTCCCTCACCGATTCCTGCCCATAGAACAGGTCGATGCTCCCTCGCGCGGTCCGGGCCGGTTCTCCCAGCTCGATATGGAACAGTCGGTCCATCCAGGCGCTGATGCGTGCCCAGTGTCGCCGGTCTTCCTGCCACACGAGCAGGCAGAGATTGCGCAGCACCGCCGGGTGGTCGAGCTCGATGCGCTGCGTGTCGCCGCAAACGCTTGAAGTTCCGGATTTCAAGGTAGTGGAGCAGCCTCATGCGGCAGGTCCTCCGCCGGCTACTTGTCGAACAGGCCGCGGTTGGCCTCCACCCGGGCCTCGACTCCCGCAAGATGCTCGGCGAGCAGGTAGCCCTCGGCCACCAGCGCCTCGGCGGCACGCATGACCTGAGCGCGATACTCCTCGAAGCTGACGTAGCGCTCCTCGACCGACGGGCGCGGATCGCCCGACGCCTCGCGGTCCGCCTTCGTCCGCGGGAACGGGATGTAGCCGCCGGCGAGCCCCAGTGGCGCGTCTGGCGCCCCGATCGCCGGATTCCGGAGGTTCCAGCCGGTGTAGGTGGCGACGGGCACGGCCACAGCCGGCATGCGCAACACGCCGATCTCGTTGTTGTCCTCGTCGAGCGCGGGCACGCGCACGCCGTACCGCTTTCCCGAACGGACCGGCGGGTGGTTGTCGATGCGGCGCTTCGTCGCGAACTCCTCCCCGTAGTCGAGGTGGTCCGGCTGCTGAATCGCTGTCGGGTACGGCACGCCGGGCAGCGCGGTCCAGCCCGCCTCGTCCGCCTTCCAGCCGCTGAGAGTGCCGTCGGCAATGCGCGGATGCATGCTCGGGGGCGGAAGGGTGCCGTCGGTGACCCAGCGATCCATGGCCAGGAATAGCGATTCGAGGAACGGCTGGTAGACGTTGGGATTGGGTGGCAACTGCCCCCGGTTCGACGGTCCGCGGGCCGGGCTGTGTTGCGAGCCGCCGAAGACGTACACCCGCACGTCGTCCGGGATCTCGCTGTCGCGCTGCCCCGTCGGGTCCGTCACGACGAGCGACGCGCTGCGCTGCCAGTACTCGGAGCTCGTGTCGAGGTGCATCACCTTCGGGGCCGTGCTGCCGCTGGCCCGCGCCCGCCGCAGCAGGCTGTCGGTCCGGCCGGTGAACGGGTCGGACTCGTCGCCGTAAGTGAATGGAAAGACGTCGACCGGGTAGAGGTGGCCGCTGTGCTCGGTTGCAGTGCGCGTCGGGGAGGCGAAGCGGTGGTTGAAGAAGCCCTGGCCGCCGCCGGCTATGACCGGCATCACGCCGTCGAAGACGATGCGCCCCTGCTCGTCGGCGTTGAAGCCCTCGTACAGGAACATCCGCAGAGCCCGCCCGCTCTGCGAGCGCCCTTCGCCGATGACGCGCTGCGCCAGGGGCCGGCCGCGGGCGTCGCGCAACGGGTTCATCGACGAGTCGTCGTGGCGCAGGAACGACACGAAGTCGCGAATCGCCGCAAACCCGGCGCCCTGCACCACGGATCCGAACGCCTCGTAGATCAGCTCGTAGATGACGCCCGGCTCGAAGCCGCCCTTGAGCAGGACGTCCGCCCCGACGAGCCCGCTCCCCTCCTCGCGCGCCGTCCTCGTGAGGACGAACTCCCAGTCGTCGAGCGCGATCGGCTCGGGGGCATCGCGCTCGCGGAGGCGCCGGGTCAGGGTGGCCCGCGGCAGGGCCTCCACAACCGGCTCGAAGGCGAGCTGCCGCCGGTCCGACACCGCCAGCCTATCGGTCGCCACGTCGCCGATCATCTCCGCGCGCACGGTCCCGGTGACCGGCACGTAGTCCTCGTCGAGCGCTACAGGCGCCTCCAGGCGCAGCAGCGACCGGTCCGGCCGGACCTGGGCGATCCAGCCGCTCCAGACCGAGACGTAGCCATGGCGCAGGAAGAAGGGCTGCGTGCCCCACAGCTTGCGGCCGCGGTTGTTGACGTCGTAGAGCACGGTCGGCTGCGCCAGGGAACGGTCCAGCGGCGCGATGATCTCGAAGTCCCCGTAGAACTCCACGCGGCCCTCGCCGTTCTGCGCGGCGAGCCCCAGATCGACGATCGCCTGGTTGGCCTCGTGCCCCGGGTCGAGGGCGTACACCACGCGCCCACGAATCCGCTCGTAGCGCCCCACCTTGTCGGGCACGTCGTCCGCGAACGGCTCGCGGGAGGTGATCCGCACATGGATGACCTCCGCGTCGGCGGGCGCCGACGGCGCGAGGATGCACGGAGCCAGCAACACCGCGGCGAATCCTGTCCTGACTCTCATCACTTCATTCCCCTCGCACCGCTTTCGGAAACCAGCGTCACCGCCCGCGTCGGCGTCGTCCGAGGCCTCCCCGTGGCGGCTACCGCTCCCTGCCGTTGACTACGCGATCTCAATCGTCGTCCGACAGGCGGCTCTGTGTCCACCAGACGTGTGTTGAATGTCTCGTTCGCGCGAGTCAACCCGCTTCTAGTGCCGTCCTCGCCCCCGCGCGGCCCGCCCGCCGCTGCGCGCCGCGTGCCCGTTCGGGCTTGACGATCGCCCCTCGTGTGAATACTGTCGTGTGAATCGCACCTAGCGTGCGTCGCTCCGACCCCGGAGATCCGCCCCGCTACGGGCAACACCCTCTACGTGTTCGCTCTGCCCCGACCGCCCCGGAACATGTCCAAGAAAGCCGTATCCAGGGCGCTGCGGGCGCTCGACGCGGGCGCCGAGCCCGCGGATATCAACGAGATTCTGAGTGGTGTGACGGCGACCTTCCTCCGCAGACGGCTCCGCTCTCTCATCGACTCGGGCGATTCCGATTCGGCGCCGGCACAGCGATTGTGGGCGGCGAAGTTCGGCGATTCTCTCCCCGTGCCGTCAACACGGGACACCAAGGCAGACGCCCCGGCGGTTCGACCGCCACTGCAAGGCACCCCCGAGGGTCCGGCGCCTGAGCCGGCGGGCGGCGAGTCGCCTCCGACGTCTGTCCGCCTCGACGACCCCACGCCGCTGTTGAGCTGGATGGGACGGAATCACAGCGGCGTGTTCAGTCTCGCCACGCTGAGGAAGTTCGAAGTGTGGGGGGTTGTCGCGACGACCACGCTCGCCCGTTCGGAGTCGAGCCGCCCGCTGACCCTCACCGACTACGATCAGAGCGCGGCCGGGAAATTCGCGTATGCCATCGGATCCGAGGATCTCGTCCGGGGCGTGGCCCCGCCCGATCCCGGTGAACCCGGGCGGACGGCCAAACTGCGCCGGCTCACGTCCTTCGGCGAAATCGACGACGCCGCCCGCGAGATCTCGCATCTGCTCGTACGAAACGAGGAAGAAAGAGATACCCGCCTCACGGTGAAGTACGTGGTCGTCGAGCTGCTGCGCAACGTGATTCAGCACAGCAACGACAAGCTCGGCGGCGTAGTGGCGGCCCAGCGAATGGACCACCAGGATCCGTCATCACTCCAGGTTGCGGTGGCGGACGCGGGCGTGGGTATTTTCGACGCCATGATCGAGAAGCACCCGAATCTCCGCGACCACGGGGAGGCCCTTGAAAAGGCCCTCTGGCCACATTTTTCCGGCACCTTCGAGGAAGGGCTGTCCGGGTCCAGGCAGAATGCCGGCCTCGGACTGTTCTTCATCTCGGAGATGGCGAAGCTGACGGGCGGCCGACTCCTGTTGGCTTCCCATGGGGCTTCATTGCTTCTCACTGCGGATCCGGAGGCCGGCGACAACCACGAGATGAAGTTTCTGAAGCCGGATGGGCTGGGTTATCCCGGCACGCTTGTCGCCTTTGAACTTCCCAACGACTCGGTTGCGAACTACGACGACCTGATCCACACGATCCAGGGCCGCGCGCGCGAGCGGACGCCCAAGCGCGCGCCGCATCACTGGATCCGGTATGGCCGCTCACCTGCCGACGCCAAGCCCTTCGTCGTGCACTACACGTCCGAGAACACTGAACAGGCGGAGAAGTTCGCGCGGGAGCAACTGGAGCCCCGAATCCTGCGGAAGGAGGCGATTGTTCTGGACTTTCTAGGGATGGAAATCGCCACCCAGAGCTATCTTCACGCGTTGCTGTACGACGCTTTGCGCCTTGCCTGGGCCAAACAGAGCTTCATCTACGTGGTGAATGCGAGTCCCTCGGTACGGAGCGGCATCGAACTCATCGAGGCGTATGCGCTGGGGGGATAACGATGGCGGGTGGTGGTGAACGCCGGGTTGCGGCGCGTGACAGCGGCAATCCAGGCGGTGCGGGCATCGACCGCGGCCGTGTCCGCCAAGCCGGCGTTCGACCATCTGGTGTGTTGACTGCCGCGGGGTAAGGCGAGGTGCGCGGGGCGCGGCGAAGCCGCGGCGCGCACGTCCGGAAACGTCCGGACGGCGCGCCGCGCCGGTAGTTGCAATCCGCGCCGGCAGTCTACTTCGCCAGCGGGTCCGGCCGGAGCTGGAACTGCACCACCTTGCTGGGCGTCCCCTTGCCGGTCTCGGTATGGAACGGCGCCCGCGTGCCGTAGGTCGCCCACAGCCCGCGGCCCTTCCAGCCAGCGTCCGGATCGTCGATCCGGCCGTCCATCCACTTCGTGTAGAAGCCGAGCGGATACGGCACCCGGACGATCACCCACTCGCCGTCCTTCAGCGCGAGCAGGCCCTCCGAGGCGTTGCCCGTGTTGATCGGGATGTTCTCGCCCAGGCCAAAGGTGTTGAACTGGTCCACCCAGGTGTAGTAGCTGCCCTCGGCGCTGCCCGAATCGTCCACGCCCTTGAACTTCGGCAGCGGCTCCTCGTAGAGCGTCCAGCCCTCGGGGCAGTGCTGGCCGGTCGCCTCCGGGCCGTTCAGCGGCCCGGTGCACTTGCTGCGGTCGAAGCTCGCCATGTGGCCGCTGGCCAGCGGGGTCCAGACCACGCCATTGCGGTCGATGTCCATGCCGCGCGGCGAGTAGCCTTGCACCTCGGCGCCGGGGTTGTCCCACGGCACCTCGAACACCTCGGTCAGCGCCGTGTTGGACGGATCGTCACCCGGATCGAGGCGCAGCACTGCGCCCGGGAAACCGAGCGACGAGCCCCAGATGGTCCCGTCGACCGGGTTATAGGCGACGCCGTAGAAGCCGGTCGTCACCCGGTGATCCTTCGTCGGGTCGATCGGCTCGTTCGGCTCGGTGAACTCGTCGCGCTGCCCGTTGCCGTTCGTGTCGAGCACCAGCGCGGTCCAGCCCTGAGAGGCCTCCTCATCGCCCGTCTCGAGGAACATCTTCGTGTCCAGCCAGCCGATGACCGGCCCGCCGCCGCTGGTCCACAGGGTGTCGTTCTCGTCCTCGGCGAAGATCAGGTGGTGCGTGCTGTAGCAGGTGCCGACCAGCGTCATCTCCTCGGTCGCCGGATCCCAGACGGCCAGGTGCCGGTTGGCCCGGGCGTTGGGAAACGCCTGCGCCGAAGGATGATCGGAGCCCTCGAGGCACATGTCCGGGTTCTGGGGACCACGCACACGCGAGGTCAGCCAGACGCGCCCGTCCTGGTCGAGCATCGGGTTGTGGACGTTCGACTGGCTGTTCCAGATCGCCTCGTCCCCCCAGTACGGCGAGGAAGCCAGCGGCGGCCCGGCCGCTACCGGGGTGTCCGGATCGCGCACCGGCACGGGGATCTCGCTCGAGGCGTTGGCCACCGGATCGAGCACCGGCACGTAGTCCGCGCTCGCCTCCAGCGCGCCGTAGATCGGCCCGTACGCGTTGACCGTCGGGTTGCGCTTGTCGGTGGCGATCTCGTCGTGGAGGTAGGCCTTCTCGTCGGCCCAGTCCCACTGCGATACGACGATGTTGCGCTCGACACCCTGCGGCCGGCGCGGCGCCTCCGGCAGCTCGCCCGCCACAATGCGGTCGGTCCAGTCGGCGAACATCTCCAGTGCCGCCTGCCGCCCCATCCTGTCGAGCCCGTTCGACATCGAACCGCCCGCCTGACCGGACTGGATGCGCCGGTCCCAGGCGTCGACCATCGAGTCGAACTCGCCGAGTTCGGGCGGTACCTCGCGCGTGGCCTTGTTGCCGAGGGAGTGGCACGCCGTGCAGCCGCCCGACTTCACGGTGCGCATCCATTCCGCCTGGCTGCGCACGTTGGGCGAGATGCCGTTGCCGTCGGGTCCGGTGCCCGGGAACTGGTCGCGGTCGGGGACCTCGATGAGCGACAGCCAGTGGCCGGCCGGGTAGTACTGCGCCGCGGCGGCCTCGTCGGGCGCCACGACGGCGGTCAGATCGAGGGTCGAGCCGGGAGGCGTCCGAACCTTCTCCGAGTCGACCAGCCCGTAGCCGCGGACCCACACGTCGTAGGTCGCATCCGGCAGGTCGGGAATCAGGTAGCGGCCGTCGTCGTCGGTGACGACGATGCGGTTGAACCTCGTCGGCAGGTCCGTGGTCTCCGCGATCACCCAGACCCCCGCCTCGGGACCGTCGGGACCGGTCACCACGCCGCCGATGTCGTCGCCGTCCACCGCCACCGCCTGCCACGCGCCGGCGCTGCCGGCCGACAGGACCACGACGGCGGCGCCGACTGCCGCCGCGATACCGGCTCGATAGAGAATGTCACTACGCATCTCGTCGCCTCCCCTTGCGCTCTCGTTTCCCGGGTCTACCGGGTCGGTCCGTCTCGGCCCCCCGGCTCGATCACCCTTGAACAGCCGACAGTAGCACTTTTCCAAGTCCGCGACACGAGCGCGGCACCTCGCCGTGCGATACGGTACGCCCACGCTCTACCGCGGCGCCGCACGGGCCAGTTGCTCCACATGCACGCGCGCCACCATGTGCATATAGCCCCCGGCCGGCGCGAAACGGTCGTCCGCCGCAGCCTCCAGGTGCGTGCGCGCATCGCCGTCGTTGCCGAGCGCCTCGTGGTAGAGACCGGCGTACAGGTGCGCGAAGAAGAGCCCGGATGCACGACCTCGGTCGGCCGCTCGCTCACCCGCCGCCATGACCTCATCCGGCGTCAGTTCGCCGCGAAACATGCGGTAGATCTCGCGCATCGGCGCGCGGGAGTCGGGCCCGACCGGAAGGAGCGCATCGAGGGCCGCGGCCGGCGAGTCGGCGCGCGCCACGCACAGGAAGTGCCACGCGGCGTTCTCGACGTCGTTGGGATTGACCAAACGGTGCGACTCGAACTGCTCCCGGCAGTCCTGGTAGCGGCCCACGTAGTAGAGCGCGATTCCCCGCTGCCACAGTTGCGGCGCGGCCCGCGGCACCAGTGCCGCCACCTCGTCGAAGCCGCTCGCCGCCGCTTCCAACCGGCCCGCCGCGAAGTCGCCGACGGCTCGATCGAGCGCCGCGCGCGGGTTCTGCGCGGAAACCGATCCGGCGCCGGTGAGAGCGATGACCAGCGCCGTGACGATCGGCGCACACCGAAACCCGAATCTTGTGGTGTTCACGACGCCAATACTACGCCGTTCCGCCGCCTCGCACCCAGGTCGGCGATCCCGAAACGACCGTTGCGCTACACTCCCAGCGTTTTCGTGCTTCACTGCCGGGAGTTGAGTCCGGCGGCACGCACGAGGAGGGACAACATGACACGTACACGTTCGTTCGGCATCGCCCTGCTGCTGGCGGTGGCACTCACGGCCGCAATGGCCACGCCTGCCGCCACGCAGTCCAACAGCATGAGTTTCTTCATCACCAGCGCCGGCCCCGGCGACGGCGCCAACCTCGGCGGCCTCGAAGGCGCCGACGCGCACTGCTCGATGCTGGCCGAGGCGGCCGGCGTCGGCGGCAAGACCTGGCGCGCCTACCTGAGCACGTCCGGATCGACCGGCGTCAACGCCCGCGACCGCATCGGCAGCGGCCCGTGGTACAACGCTCAGGGGGTCGAGGTCGCGTCGAGCGTGGCGAACCTGCTCGGCGACAACAACCTGACCAAGCAGACCCAGTTGAACGAGAAGGGCGAGATCGTCAACGGCCGCGGCGACGATCCGAACATGCACGACATCCTGACCGGGAGCCAGATGGACGGCACCGCCTGGGAGGGTGAGGGCGACACTACCTGCGGCAACTGGACGAGCAACTCGGCGGACGGCAGCGCGCTGGTCGGCCACCACGACCGGACCGGCGGCGGCGCCAACCCGAGCCACTGGAGCACCGCGCACGGCTCGCGCGGCTGCGGGCAGGCCAACCTGCAGGCGACCGGCGGCAACGGCTTCTACTACTGCTTCGCCATCGACTAGGCGACGCCAGCGTACCGTTGGCTACCCGGCCCGCCGTCCCCTGCAAGCACGGGGCGGCGGGCCTGTTTCCTGTACGGACGAAGCAGCGTCACGACTCTGCCAACCCCCCGATATAATCGGAACACGACCGCATGATACGGCGTTCCCCGGTTGTCCGCTCCAGGTTTCGGCCGCCCGTACCGGCCGCAGCGTTGCTCGTCGGCGCAACCGCGCTGGGCGTTGCCGCGGCGCTCTCGCTGGAACCGATCGTCCCGGAGGCAAGCGTGGAGCACCGCCCCATTGCAGTCTCCGAGGACGATTACGTCTCGTCCACGACCTGCCGCTCCTGCCATCCCTCGCAGTACGCCACCTGGCACGGCTCGTTCCACCGCACCATGACCCAGGTCGCCACGCCGGAGTCGGTGCGTGCGGACTTCGACGCGATAGTGGTGGAGGCGGTCCCCGGACGCCCGATGCGGCTGGAGCGCCGCGGCGACGAGTTCTGGGCCGAGTTCGACGACCCGGGCTGGGAGGGCGCTCCGCGCGATCGCCCCCGCATCACCCGGCAGGTGGTGATGATCACCGGCTCGCACCACCAGAACATCTACTGGTACGCGACCGGCCACGACCGCGCCCTCAACGTGCTGCCCGGTGTCTACCTCCTCGAAGAAGATCGCTGGACGCCCCGCAACGCCGTCGTGCTGGCGCCGCCGGGACAGGGAGTGGCGATGCTCGACGGTCACTGGAACGCCGTCTGCATCGACTGTCACACGACGCACGGCAAGACCCGCTTCGACACGCCGTTTCTTTCGGAGCCGATCCGTGATCAGGCCGTCGACACTACCGTCGCCGAGCTCGGGATCGCCTGTGAAGCGTGCCACGGCCCCGCCGCGGCGCACGTCGCGGCCAACCGGAACCCCCTCCGGCGCTACCAATTGCACACCGGCGGCGCACCCGACCCGACCATCGTCGAGCCGACACGGCTCGACCCGCAACGGTCGTCGCAGGTCTGCGGCCAGTGCCACAGCATCTGGGAGTTCCCCGATGCGGCCGGCGAACGCGCCGCCAGCGCCGGCGGACTGCCGTATCGCCCTGGAGACGAGCTCCGGGCAACGCGCTTCGTCGCCCAGCCGCGGGTGAACGGCCGGTCGGACACCATGCAGGCCCTGATCGCCGCGGATCCCGACTTCGTGCGGGGGTCGTTCTGGCCCGACGGTCTCGTTCGGGTGTCGGGCCGCGAGTACAACGGCCTTCTCGACTCTCCCTGCTTCGCCGACGCGACGGAGCCGGAACGCACGCTCTCCTGCTTCTCGTGCCACACCATGCACAAGACGCCGGAAGATCCGCGCACCGTCGCCGAGTGGGCGGACACGCACCAGGTCTCCGCCGGCATGGACGGCAACGCGGCGTGCACTCAGTGCCATGCCCCCATCGCCGCCGACCTGCCTGCGCATACGAATCACGCGCCGGAATCGACGGGGAGCCGCTGCTACAACTGTCACATGCCGTACACCTCGTACGGCCTGCTGCGCGCCATCCGGAGCCACACCGTCACCAGCCCGTCCGTCCGGGAGAGCGTCGAGCTGGGGCGGCCGAACGCGTGCAACCTGTGCCATCTGGATCGAACTCTCGCCTGGTCGGCCGATCATCTGCGGGAATGGTATGCCCAGCCTGCGCCTCGCCTCGACGACAACGAGCGGTCCGTAGCTGCGTCCATCCTCTGGCTGCTGCGGGGCGACGCCGGCCAACGCGCCCTGGCGGCCTGGAGTTACGGCTGGGAACCGGCGCAAGAGGTCTCCGGAACGAGCTGGATGGTGCCCTACCTCGGCGAGCTGCTCGGCGACCGGTACGACGCCGTCCGCTTCATCGCGGCGCGCTCGTTACGCACGATTCCCGGCTTCGAAACACTGCAGTACGACTTCGCCGGCGACCGCCAGGACCGGATCGAGGCAGCCGTCGGAGCGCTCCGTGCCTGGCGGAACGGCTCCCTGGCTCGCGCTCGGCGAGATCCCGAGCTGCTCTTCGGCGTCGACGGAACCCTCGACACCGCGGCCATGCGGCGCATCTTCGACCAGCGCGACAACCGCCCGCTCTTTCTGCGCGAGTAGCACCACCGTGTCAGCTACTCCTTCGTCCCGGCAATCGGACTACGTCGGCCGCCACCTGCGCTTCGGCTGGTGGTCGCTCTTCGTCTTCCTGCTGCTCGGAGCGACGCTCGAGACCCTCCACGGCTTCAAGGTCGGCTTCTATCTGGACGCGTCGAACGAAACCCGTCGCCTCATGTGGACCCTTGCGCACGCCCACGGCGCTCTGCTCGGCCTCGTCAACATCGCCGCGGGCCTGTCGATGCGCGCCCTGCCGGAACTGCCCGGCGACGGACGCCTCCCCCTGATCTCGACCGCCCTGCTTGCCGCCACGGTGCTGTTGCCTGCCGGGTTCTTCGCCAGCGGCGTCGTCTTCTACAGCGGCGATCCCGGCGTCGGCATCGCGCTGGTCCCGGTCGGCGCCGCGTGCCTGGCGATCGCGGTCTTTCTGCTGGCCCGCGCCGTCACGGCACTGTCCGGCACCTCGGAGGGCGGAACGGAACGTCGACGGCGCGGCTGACTGCTTCTTCGCTGCGCCTCGTCGAGTGTCGCGACGAGAACCGACTTCCTGCAATGCCTCGACGCACTGACCGGGCGGTGACGGCCTACGGCAACGGTTCGCGGGCGAGTCCTCGGGCCGCGGCTCGGCTCTGGACGCGGGAGAAGTCGATGGTGAAGGTCGGCCGTATGCGACGAGGGGAGCCCTCGAACGGGGCACCCCTCGCCGGTGTTCGCCGTGGCGCCGCTACAAGCGCCGCTCTTACCGCACGGTAACCGTCAGGTCGCCGGTCGTCAGGAACATCGCGTCGGACGCCCAGGCACGAAGCGTGTACGTGCCTGGCGAGTCGAACGTGACGGTCGTCTCGAAGGTCGCCGACGTCCAGCCGTCGCCGTCGATATGGGTCGCCGGATTGTCCGACGAGGTGGGCTCGGTCAGCACCCCGTCCACTTCCCGCTCGAACTCCTTCTCCTCCACCGAACGCTGGAAGCCGTCCGGCTCGAAGTCGCCGTCGGCCGGCCCGCGATAGACGGTCCAGTGCAGCGAAAGTCCGTTGCGCGGCGGGCGCGGCTTCTGATACCAGCGGATGTTGTCGGGCACGCGCGGCATCCCCTCGGGAGGAATCAGAGCAGGAAGACGCGAACGCGGCGGACGCGGCGGCAGCTCCGACGGCAGCTCGTCGTCCCGGATAGCCGCGGTCAGGGTGAGCGACTCGCCGACCCCGATCCGCTCGGCGCTCGCCGACACTTCCACCTCCGGCGGGCGGTTGGCGAACAACTGCTCCACCGGACGTCCGAACCCGGTCCGCGAGTTGGACGTGATCGTGTTCTCGTCGATCTCCCATTCGGGCTGCAGCCACCCGTAGGCCCGCTGCTCGCTGCCGTGTGCCGTCACCGACCAGATGACCCCGTCCTCCGGGTTGGGACCGGTGTCCGCCGGCATCGGCACCGTGAACTGGTAGCGCTGCGTGCGCGGATAGAAGTGGGTCGGCTGTCCGCGATCCTCCTCACCCGGCGAGAAGTAGTTGTCCGGGCCGACCGAAATGCTCGGCTGCTCGCGGTAGTTGCGGTTCAGGTACCCGAAGTGGAACAGGTAGCTGCCGTCGTCGGTGCGCGTCCAGCCCTCGAAGATGGGCTGGATGTCCTGCCCGCCGTCGAACCGCTGCTGTGGTTGCGAGACGATCGGCACGTCGCGCGGGTTCACCTGCGCGTCGGCCGCGCCGACGGCGCCGACCGCCAAAGCCGCGACGGCAGCGGCGCTCACCCAACGTGAATGCGTCCTCATGATGTCCTCTGTCTGTCGACAACGAAAAAAGGCACTCTGCGGAGGCGAGCCCCGCAGAGTGCCTTGGTCCAAACCGTGCCTCCGCGACCGCAACGAGCTGGTCCCGCGTCGCCCGCGCGTCAACTCGTTCCTGCGGAACAGACTCCTAGTCGTTGTTGTTGGCGCGCGCGTCCAACTCTTCCTGGTACTCCTCTTCCGTCAGGTCGTACCAACTGATCCACCCGAACGCCATCTCGTCGATCGTCCGGCTGCCGCCGCCGGTCCAGTTCAGCGCGTCCAGGTTGCCCCGATGCGACTCGGTGTTGTCGTGGTAGCTGATGACGTGCAGCTTGGTGCCCGCGGGATAGACCGGCTGGGCTTCGTCCTGATAGTTGTAGACGATGTGCCAGTTGAAGTCGAAGTTGACGCAACTGACCATCTCGGTCGTCGCGTTCGGGTAGATGAGCTCGAGGCACTGGCGCTTCCCGAGGAAGTGCATGTGCGGCTGGAAGCCTGTCAACTTGCCCGGCAGATACATCGTCGTGTAGCCGTCGTGGCGCGTGACCTGCCCGGCCGGAATGTCGAGCTCGCCGGCCTGGCCGAGCTGCCGCGAGTAGAGAATCTTGTCGGGAACCTCGCCCTCCGGATAGAGGACCAGCCCCAGATCCGTCCGATCGACCACTTCCTCGCCGATCGAGTGGTAGTGGAAGCTGAAGCGGACGCGCGAGCCACCCTCGAGGACCTTGCCGGTGCCTTCCGGGTACAGGTCGGCGTTCTTGCCGACCGCGTACTCGTTCAGGAAGAAGTCGTTCGAGCTGTCGTTGATCGGCGCGTCCGGATCCGTGACCGCGTAGGTGAGCGCGTGGTGCACGACGCGCAGATCGCCCGCCTTGGTCTGGATCGCCTGGATGTAGCGGTCGTTGGGGATGCCGGAGTCGACGATGTAGTCGCCCCACCAGTCGCCCGCCTCGGCCGGCACGGTGTGCGGCGGCGAGGTCACGATGACGTCGGGCTCGATCTGCCACGCCCCGAAGTCCGGCAGCTCGACGGGCGCCGGCCCATCGGCCGGGTTGCCGCGCGGCGCACCGGCGTCGGCCCAGGCCGCGACCAGGTCGATCTCGGTCTGCGACAGCGACCGATCCTGTTTGAACTCCTGGATGCCCACGTTCGGGTCGACGTGCCACGGCGGCATCTCGCGGGCGACGACCTTGTTCTTGATCGAGCGCGCCCAGGGACGCGTCTCCTGGTAGTTCATCAGCGACATCGGCGCCATGTTGTTGGGCCGATGGCAGACCTGGCACGAGCGCTGCAGGATCGGCTCGATGTCCTTGTGGAACGTCACGTCGTCCGTCTGTGCGGCAACGACACCCGGCAGCAGCACCACAACGGCGGCCGCGACTGCGGCCAGCGCCAATGCGGCATTCTTCATCTGAGCACCCCCCCCAAGAGCGGCACGGCACGTGCCGAGTACAAAAAACGCCCCGACAGAATTGCGCCGCTAGTGTAGCGCCATCAGCGCCCGAGAATCAACCGCTCAGCGGCCGTCCAGATACCGCCAGACGAGGTGCGCCATGGCCCGCACGCCGACCGGCAGCGCCCCGTCGTCGGCCCGGAACGTCGGCGAATGGTGGCCGCCCGACGTGGTGCCGGGCTTCTGCGTGCCCAGAAAGTAGAAGAACCCGGGCACCTCGTTGGCAAGGTAGGCAAAGTCCTCGCCCGCCATCCACGGATCGGCCAACGATACGCGGTCGGTGCCGACGACGTCTCCCAGGACCTGCACGGCCCACGCGCTCAGGTCGCGGTCATTGATGACCACCGGAGTGATGCGGTCGTACTCGAGTTCGAACGAGCCGCCGGCGGCCCGCGTGATGCCGTCCACGATCTCCCGCATGCGGCGCTCGACGGTGTCCTGCACATCCGGGTCGTAGGTGCGAACGGTTCCTTCGAGGAGAACTTCCCCCGGAATGATGTTGAACCGGGTGCCACCGCGGACAATCCCGACGGTCACGACGCTCGGGGCCAGCGGCGACAGGTTTCGCGAGCGGATCGTCTGCAGCGCGGTGATCGTCTGCGCCGCCGTCACCACCGGGTCCACGCTCAGGTGCGGCGCGGCTCCGTGGGCCTGCTCGCCGCGGATGGTGACGCGGAAGTGATCGACCGCGGCCAGTGCGCCGGCCGGGGTGTACTCGATCCCGCCGACGTCCAGGCCGGCCCGTGCGTGCAGGCCGAAGACCGCCTCGGGCTGGAACTCGTCGAATACGCCTTCGGCCAGCATCAGAGCCGCGCCGCCCTGCTCCCCGGGCGGGGGCCCCTCCTCGGCCGGCTGGAAGAGAAACACCACCGTGCCGGGCAGCTCCGCCTGCAGCGCCTTGAACAGCGACGCCACGCCGAGCTGCACGGCCACATGGACATCGTGGCCGCAGGCGTGCATCACCCCGACCTCCTGACCGAGGTAGGTCGTGCGCACCGTCGATGCGAACGGCAGGTCGGTGTCCTCTGTCACCGGCAGCGCGTCCATGTCCGCGCGCACGGCGACCACCGGCCCCGGACGTCCGCCCCGCAACACCGCCACCACCCCGGTATGAGCCACTCCGGTCCGGACCTCGTCGAACCCGAGCCCGACCAGGTGGTCGGCGACAAGCCGGGCGGTCTCGAACTCGCGGTTGCCGAGCTCGGGGTACTCGTGGATCCGATGGCGGAGCTCGGTGATGCGCTCGATGACGCGCTCCACCTCGACCACAATGCGCTCTTCCTGCGCCGCGGCCGGCGCCGCGCCGGCCCAGAGGATCAGAACGAGGGTCGCGATTCGCTGCATACTTCGATTCTAACGGCAAGTCTCCGGCCGCCGTCGGGGTCCGGCTCGGCGTCGAGCCGGAACTCCGAGGTCCATGTCCGTATAATTCCCGCAGGAGTGTTCGCATGAGTTGTGGTCAGAGCGCCCTTCGGGCCCGGCGCAAGACAGGTCGCTTGCATCGAGCGGCTTGTTTCGTCGCCACCGTGGCCTGCGCCTCCTGCGGGAGCGGGCCGCCCGTAATGCCCGCGGTGATGGAGACTCCCACCACCGCGCCCGCCGCCACGGCCGCGCCCGAGCCGGCCGGAACCGGACTGCAGGTGACCGGGACCGCACCGACCTCGCTGGACGGCTCGCTCACCGTCGTGGTCCTCGAGCCGGTGCCGGCCACCCCGTTCGAGCCCCCCGAGGATCCGGTACAGATGGACCAGCTCGGCATGGAGTTCCTGCCGCCGGTCCTGCTGGCGAACGTCGGTCAACCGGTGCACTTTCACAACAGCGAGGACGTGCTGCACAACGTCCGGGTCTACAACATCGACACGCAGGAGACCGCGTTCAACATCTCGACCCCGATCGGCGGCACCTACGAGCACTATTTCGACACCGCCGGCACGTATCGCGTCGCCTGCGACATCCATCCCGCCATGGGCGCGAGCGTGGTCGTTACGTCGGCGCCCTACGCCGCCGTGGCCTCCCGCGACGGGAGCTTCGCGTTCGACGACGTGGCCGCCGGCTCGTACACCGCCGTGGTGCAGGCCGGCGCGGAACGCAGCCGCCATGCAATCACGATCGCGCCGGGCGCAACGGCACTGACCCTGGGCGGCACTTGATCGGCGGCCGGTCGTCCGGACCGCAGAACCTCTCGGGAGAGCCGATGAAAACGGTGCAGGAGATTGCGGACCTCGTTGGCGGTCGCGTCCATGGCGACGGCGCGCTTGAAATCCAGACCGTCGGCAGCCTGGAGCGAGCGACGCACGGAACGCTGGCCTACGCCGAGGGCAAGCACCTGGCCATGGTCGGTTCGACCGAGGCGTCGTGCGTCCTCATCCCGGACATCGAGCTGCCCGCACGCACCGTCATCGTCGTCGCCAAGCCCCGCGTCGCGTTCGCCCGCGCCGCACAGTGGCTGCTGCCGCCACGGCTGCCGGCCGCCGGCGTGCACGAGACGGCCCTCGTGGCTTCGGACGTCACCCTTGGCGCGAACGTCTCCATCGGGGCCTGGTCGATCGTCGAGCCGGGAGCGAGCATCGGCCCGGGTACCGTGATCTTCCCCGGCGGCTACGTCGGCGCCGGCGCGACCGTCGGCGCCGACTGCATCCTGTACCCGCGCGTCGTGCTCTATCCGGGAACGACGGTGGGGGATCGCGTCATTCTCCACGCGGGGGTCGTCATCGGTTCGGATGGATTCGGTTTCGTCTTCGACGGCGAGCGCCAGATCAAGGTGCCGCAGGTGGGGCGCGCCCAGGTAGGCGACGACGTCGAGATCGGAGCCAACGCGTGCATCGACCGCGGTGCCCTGGACGAAACGATCATCGCCGACGGAGTGAAGATCGACAACCTCTGCCACCTGGGGCACAACGTGCGGATCGGGGATCACTCCGTCATCTCGGCCCAGACCGGCATCGCCGGCAGCTCGACCGTCGGGCGCGAAGCCGTCATCGGCGGGCAGGTCGGCATTGCGGACTACTGCCGTGTCGACGACCACGGCATCGTCGGCGCGCAGTGCGGCATTCCGTCGCGCAAGCGCGTCCCGGCCGGCCAGCCCTTCTGGGGAACGCCCGCGCGGCCGCTCAAGGACATCAAGAAGCAGCGGGGCTACATCCACCGCCTGCCCCGGATGGCGAACGAGATCGCCAGGCTGCGCGCGGAGCTCGACGCCCTCAAGGCGAAGCTGGACGAGTGACCGTCCGCTCCAGAACCTGCCGCACGGCGGCGGCGACCTCGTCCACCGTGATCGCGGCGAGGCAGGGCGGCCGGCCGTCCGCGGACGGCGGCGAGGGACACTCGCGGAAGAAGCGTTCCCGGCAGGGAGAGCAAGGGAACGAGGCCGACACCGCCACGGGCGGCCCCTCACCCATGTGGCGCGGCGCCGTCCGGCCCGGCGACGACGGCCCGTGAATCGTGACGGTCGGAATCCCGACCGCCGCCGCAAGGTGCGCCGGACCGCTGTCGTTCCCCACATAGAGCGCGCAGTGCTCGAGCACGGCGGCGAGCTCCGGCAGCGTCGCGTCACCCACCGGCGCCACTCCGTGCCGGCCGGTGTGGTCCGACCACGAGCCGAATGGCGGCCGATCATGCACCACGACCGGGTGTCCAGCGCCGCAGAGACGCTCCACCAGTGCCCGGAACCCCGCCGCCGACCAGGCACGGGGCGTCTTGGCGGCCGCCGGGTTCACGAACACCGGGCGGGTGTCCTCATGCCACGCCATGGTGTCGAACAGCCGTGCCGCATAAGCCCGATCGGCAGCGGTCAGAGCCAGCGGCCCAGCCGCGGGGAGCGAAACGCCGGCATCCAGAACCCGCACGAGGTCCAGATACTCCTCCGCACGGTGCGCGGCGGGGCGCAGCGCGATGGGATCGGTCAGCAAGGGACGCCGATGGTCGGTGGCGTGACCAATCCGCCGGCCGATGCCCGCCAGCCACGCAGTCAACGCCGCCTCGAAGGACGGGGCCAGGATGACGGCCGCATCCAGTTGCCGCGACCGCAACGTCCGCGCCGCGGTTCGGATTTCGGCGATCCGCGCCAGCCCGGATCCGACCGGCGCCCCGACGATCATGTCGAACACGCCGAAGCGCTCCACCAGCGCCGCGTGCCTCGGATGCGCCATTCCTACGAACCCGGCTTCCGGCCAGCGCGCGCGAAGCGACTGGACCGCCGGGCGGGCCATCAGAATGTCCCCCACCCAGTTCGGCAGGCGCACGAACAACCGCATCGGGTTCACGGTCTATATTCTCTCCGCATGTCGACCGAACCCGTGCTCGCCCTTACCGGAGTCTCGCTCGTCCGCGACGGACGCACCATCCTCGACCGGATCGACTGGCGGGTCGCTCCGGGTCAGCGCTGGATCGTCCTCGGACCGAACGGCTCGGGAAAAACGTCGCTCTGCCGCCTCGCCGGCCTCTATCTGCACCCGACGAAGGGCGACGTGGACGTGCTGGGCAAACGCCTCGGCCGCACCGATGTACGGGAACTGCGGACGAGGCTGGGAATGACGAGCCAGGCGCTCGCCGACATGCTCCGGCCCGGGCTGCAGGCCGTCGACCTCGTACTGACGGGACGCAACGCCGCCCTGGCGCCGTACTGGCACCAGTACGACGCGGCGGATCGCGAGCGCGCCGCGGATCTGCTGGCGCGATTCGGATGCGCCGGCCTCGCCCGGGCACGCTATGCCACGCTCTCCGCCGGCGAGCGCCAGCGGGTATTGCTGGCGCGGGCCCTCATGGCCGATCCTCCGCTGCTGCTTCTCGATGAGCCCGCGGCCGGACTCGACCTCGCCGGTCGGGAGCAGCTCGTGGCCATGCTGGCGGGGGTGGCGGCCGACCGGGCCACCGCGGCCATCGTCCTCGTCACCCACCACGTCGACGAGATTCCGCGTGGCTTCACCCACGTGCTCATGCTCGCCGATGGCAAGGTCGCGGCCCAGGGGCCGATCTCCGACACCCTGACCGCGGAGAGCCTCTCCCAATGCTTCGGGCTGCGGCTGGCGTTGGACCGACGGGACGGCCGTTGGATGGCTTGGGGCGAGTGAGGTGCCGGCTTTCAGGCTTGCACCGGCGCGTTCTCGCGAAACTCGCGGACGAGCGCCTTCATCACCGCCGTGTAGTCTCCGGTCTCCCGATAGATGCTTCGCTGGCGCCGGTAGCTCAAGTCCCCACCGAGCATCGCGCCGACCCGCTGCAGCTCCGCGTCGCTGCCGAGACGCCTCGCCACCGGCGTCACCGACTCCACGAGCCTGGCCAGGCTCTCGTCCAGACGCTCCAGATTGCCGTCCTCGTCGACGATGATCTCCGCCTCGGTGGACCAGCGCGCAGCCCGCCACTTGTTCTCGCGCACGATCCAGTGCCGGTGCAGCGGCAGGTACATCCCTTCGTCGTACTGGTCGCCCAGCCATACGACCAACGCCTGGACCAGGGCAGTGACCGCGATTACCTCGTCCAGCGTCGGCAGGCCGTCGCAGATCCGCACCTCGATGGTGCCGAAATGGGGATGCGGCCGGACGTCCCACCAGATCTCCCGAATCGACTCGATGGCCTTGGCGCTGACCAGGGTGATCATCAACCGCTGGAACTCCGCCCAGTTGAGCAGGCGGTACGGCAGGCCGGCGGTCGGAAGGCTCTCGAATATCTTGCTCCGGCAGGACGCAAGCCCCGTATCCGCACCGTTGAAGAACGGCGAGCTGGCGGAGAGCGCAAGCAGGTGCGGCAGATAGGTGGTCAGGCCGTTGCTGATGGCGATCGCCTTCTCGCCGCTCTCGATGCCGACGTGCACGTGCACGCCGAAGATCATCAGACGGCGCGCCGGCCACTGGCACTGCTCGACGAGCCGGCGATAACGCTCCGAGTCCGTGATGCGCTGCTCCACCCACTTGGAGAAAGGGTGGGTACCGACGCACGCCACCTGGTAGCCGAGTTCGTCGGCGACCACGAGGAGCTGCTCGATCCGTTCCGCCAGATCGCGACGTACCTCGGCGATGTCCTCGCAGACATCCGTGTTCAGCTCGATCGTCGACTCGATGAGCTCCGCCTTGACGTGCGCTCGATCCGCGGTCCGCTGGAGGATAGCCGGCGCACCGGCAACCAGATTCATCGTCTCGGGGTCGAGGAGTTGCAGCTCCAGCTCGACCCCGACGGTCGGACGCGGCGACCCGCGGAAAGCAATCCTCATTCAGTGCCCCTTCCCGAACACCTTGCCCGTGCGAAAGCCAACTGATTATATGAGTGCAGTGTCCCCGCGCCGCTCGCCGTTCTGGCGTTACACCGCGCTGCAGGTGCCCGGTTGGGTGCTGGCCTTGGCCTTGGCCTGGTGGATCCACTCCTCGTTCGACGCGCCCGGCTGGCTGGCGCCCGCGCTCCCTCTTGCCTGGATGGTCAAGGACATGGCGCTCTACCCTTTGCTGCGCAGCGCTTACGAGGCGAACGAGGCGCCGCCGGTCGAGCGCCTCATCGGACGCCGTGGCGTGGCGATCGAGCCCCTCGAGCCCTCCGGCTACGTGCGCATCGGCGGCGAGCTGTGGAGGGCTCGCGCCAACGACGCGACGCCCATCGCACCGCACCTGGCGGTGGAGGTCGTCGGCGCGAAGGGACTGATCCTGGCCGTCCGGCACGTCGACCCCGAAGCCGGCACTCGTGCCTCACCCTCCTGAACGGCCCGCCCGCCGGGGTCCGATCCGGACGTTGGCGTCCCCCGCACTCCCGGCGGGACACTCCGCCGCCTGCTCCCGCTGCCAGTCGACGGTCCGCGCGAGCCCCTCCTCCACCGCAACCTCCGGCGCGAAGCCCAGCAGATCGCGGGCGAGCGACACATCGGCCTGGGAGTGCCGAACGTCACCGGGCCGCTGCTCCGCATGGCGCGCCGCCGCCGAGACGCCGGTCACCCGCTGCAAAGCCGCATACAGCCCGTTCACCGACATCCGGCCGCCGCGTGCAATGTTGACGGCCCGGCCCGACGCCCCCGGCGCGTCGCAGGCCTGGAGGATGCCGCGAGCCACGTCCGCCACGTAGGTGAAGTCGCGCGTCTGCTCGCCGTCCCCGTGGATCGTCGCCCCCCGTCCCGCCAGCAGCGCCGCGGTGAAGAGCGAGATGACGCCGGAATACTGCGATTGCGGAGACTGTCGGGGCCCGAACACGTTGAAGAAGCGCAGCGCCACGGTCTCGAGTCCGTACAACCGGCTGAAGAGGGCGGCGTACTGCTCGCCAATCAGCTTGTGCAGCGCGTACGGCGACAGCGGCGCGGGGCGCAGCCCCTCGTGTTTCGGCAGCGTCTCCGACTCTCCGTAGACCGATGACGAGCTGGCCAGCACCACCCGCCCCACACCGGCGTCGCGGGCGGCGAGCAGGAGCTCGTGCGTCGCCTCCACGTTCGCGGTGTGCGAGCGGCGCGGCTCGCGCACCGACCGCGGCACCGACGGGATGGCGGCCAGGTGAATGACACGGTCGACGTCGGCCACCGCCTTCTCGGCCACCTGCCGCTCGGCCAGATCGGCCTCAACCATCTCGATGTCGGGATGGCCGGCGAGGTTCTCGCGACGGCCGGTCGACAGATCGTCCACCACGCGGACCCGGTCGCCGCGCGCCGCGAGGGCGTCCACCACGTGAGATCCTATGAACCCCGCGCCGCCGGTGACGAGATAGCGAGCCATCTCCCGCGAGTCAGGGCGCCGGGAACAGGGAACGGTCGATGGCGGGAATCACGTCGAGCGCGTTCCGGTAGTACACCTTGCGCAGCACCCCGTCGGGCAGCCCCATCCCGTACATCTTCCAGAAGGCGTGATACCGGCGGTAATAGTCGAAGTACTCGTCGTGCGTTTCGAACGTGCGCCAGTAGTAGGGGAACTCGTCGGGCGCGTAGCGGTCCTTGCCGAACAGAATCCGGTCCTGGTACTGCTCGAAGAATGCGCGCGCGGCCCGCGGCTGCCGGCCCAGCTCGTACAGGATGGCGCCGGTCTCCGCATAGACGTTCGGCAGCCGGTCGAGCAAGGCGCCGAGCCGGCCGAGATCGTTGGCATGCCAACCCATGTGGGCGGCGATGAACGTCGTGTCCGGGTGCCGCGCGAAGCGGCGGTCGCGCTCGGCCATCATCGTTTCGAAGGACGGGTACCGATCCGCCGGAAGCCGGCGGTCGGGCAGCAGCGTCAACTCCAGCCAGCGCTCGTTGAAGCGATCCACCGGCTCGTAGAACGACTGCGGCTCGCCCACGTGCATCAGCACGGGGATGCCGAGGCGTCCGGCCGTCTCGAAGACCGGGTCGAGCTCCGGGTGGTCCACCGGCACCCGGGCCCCGGTCGGGTCGCGGACGTCGATGCCGAAGTTCTTGAAGAACTTCAGCCCGGCGGCGCCCGCGGCCACGTCGCGCTCGAGCTGCGCCGCCGCGCGTTCACCGAAACCCGGACCCACACCGCCGCGAAACTCGAGGTTGGCGAAGCAGACCATCCGGCCGGAATGCCGGCTCTTGCCGACGGTGTCGACACAACTCCGCAGGGTCGACCCGGAACCGCCGCTCAGATTGACGAGCACCGCCAGATTGAGCGCGTCCATCTCGCCGGCGATCTCGTCCAGCCGGCCGGCGGTGAACCCGGGCCAGTGGTGACTGTGCACGTCGATCACCGGAAAGCGCGCCCGGGGCACCGGATTCGCGTCGACGACGAGAGTCGAGCGCGGAACGTACTCCTCGACGGTCAACGCCGGCTCGCCGGACCGTGCCCGGCCTCGCTGCGCCTGTGCCACGAGTGCCGACACGACGACGAGCGCCAGCAGCACGCCCGCAATCGCAACCCAATGTCGTCGCATGTCACCTCCGAAACAGCAATGCGGCCCGGGACCGGGACCACGCCCGCGGCCTCTGCCCGCGCCACCGGGTACAAGGTCCCGCCCTCGCCCGCGCCACCGGGTACAAGGTTCCGCCGCAGCCGGACCGTAAGCCGAATTCTGTAACGCGAGCCGCCACGCGGTGAGCGTGCCGGAACGCGCTGGCGACCATTCCTCTAGCCCCGCCATCGCTGGCGGGATCGAGCAACCTACCCGGAGGCCTCGGACGGGCAGCCCTGTAGCGCCTCCCTATTTGGTCTTGCTCCGTGCGGGGTTTAGCCTGCCATCCCCCTTGCGGCGGACGCGGTGCGCTCTTACCGCACCTTTTCACCCTTACCGCGCGCCAGGCGCGAGGCGGTATGTTTTCTGTGCCACTTTCCTTCAGGTCGCCCTGACCGGGCGTTACCCGGCGCACTGCCCTGCGGAGTTCGGACTTTCCTCCCCGTCCGGTCGCGGCGACGCCGCGCCGGACGCAGCGGCCGCCCGGCCGACTGCGGCGGAATGTCAAAGAACGTCTGCTCGCCCGAAAACCGTCAGCCGCGGCTCCGAATTGCGCCGCAGCACTTCGCATCGCTGCGTCCTGCTGCGCAAGCTCCTAGCGCCCCGAAACGCCTCGCTGGCTCGGCGTTTCGGCCCATCCCTCCCGCTCCATGACCCTGCGCCTCGGCACTACGCTTCGCTGCGTTCTGCGGCGCAGGCTCCTAGCCGTCTGTCTCCTGACTGATGCGGTACTGCTCCAGCTTCTTGTACAGGTTACTACGGGGCGTATCGATCTCCTCGGCGGTCCGGGAAATGTTCCAGTCGAACTCGCGCAGCCGGTTGACCAGGAAGCTGCGCTCGCTGGCCTCCTTGAACTCGCGCAGCGTGCGCGCGGCCGCCGCGGCGCCGACCGGCGCGAGCGACCGCTCGTCGAGCCGCAGCACCGAGCGCACGTCGGCGGACGAGATCGACGGCCCGGGCACCATCACCAGCAGGCGCTCGACCGAGTTGCGCAATTCGCGGACGTTCCCGCGCCAGTGGTGCCGTGCGAGCACGTCGAGCGCATCGTCGCCGAACGGCTTCGGCTTGAAGTTGTTCTCGCGCACGAACATCGTCGCGAAGTACCGCACGAGTACCGGTATGTCCTCCGGCCGCTCGCGCAGCGGCGGCACGTGGATGGGGATCACGCTGAGGCGGAAGTACAGGTCCTCCCGAAACTCGCCGGCCTCGATCGCCTGCTCCAGGTTCCGATGGGTCGCGGCCAGGACACGCACGTCCACCCGGATGGTGCGGGCCGATCCCAGCCGCTCCACCTCGCCTTCCTGCAGCACGCGCAGGACCTTGGCCTGGGTCTTGAGCGACATGTCGCCGATCTCGTCCAGAAAGATGGTGCCGCGATCCGCCTGCTCGAACTTCCCGACCTGCTTCTCGGTCGCGCCCGTGAACGACCCCTTCTCGTGGCCGAACAGCTCCGACTCGATCAAATCGTCCGGGATCGCGGCGCAGTTGACCTGCACGAACCGCTCACGCACGCGCGGGCTGTTGCGGTGGATGGCGCGGCCGACCAGCTCCTTGCCGACGCCGCTCTCGCCCCGAATCAGCACGGCGCTGCGCACCGGCGCGGCGCGGCGGATCTCGTCGGTGAGCGCCCGCAGGGCGCGGCTCTCCCCCACCATCTCGTGGCGCGCCTCGGCGGCCCGCCGCCAGTTCCTGTTCTCCGCGCGAAGCCGTCGCTGGTTCAACGCGTTGCGGATGGTGACGCTCACGCGGTCCGTCGACAACGGCTTTTCGAGAAAGTCGAATGCCCCGAGCCTGGTCGCCTCCACGGCGGTGCTCACCGTGCCGTGTCCGGAGATGATGACCACCGGCAGCAGTTCGTCGATGGCGCGGATCTTGCGCAGCACCTCGATGCCGTCCATCCCCGGCATCTTGACGTCGAGAAACACGAGATCCGGGCCTTCCCGTTCGACGCAGGCGAGCCCCGCGTGACCGCCAGGCGCAAGCAGGCACTCGTAGCCGTCGTACTCGAGGATCATCTTCAACGAGTCGCGAATGGCGATCTCGTCGTCGATTACCACGATGCGGTGCTTCATGGCGATCCGCCGCCCCGTCTTGCGCCCGGGAGGTTCGACTATCGGGAGGCCTTCGATGTCACTCCCGGGGCGGTGCAGGATTCGCGGTCGGCGCGTCAGGATCGGCCGGGGGTTCCGGCTCGGGATCGGGACTCGCCTCCGGTGCGTCGGACGCCACCGTCGGCTCGCCCGCATCCGGCGCCGGCGCCACGTCCGGCTCGGTCCCGCCCGACGCCGGCTCGTCGGCGCTCAGCCGCTCGGCGATGCTCCCGACGTCGCTGCGCAGCACGGCAATCTCGTCCCGGAGCTCGGTACCCACATCGCCAATCCGGGCGTCCAGGGCGCCGACCTGTTCCGCAAGGTCGTCGATGCGATCACTCACCCCGTCGATGCGCGTGTGGAGACCGCGGCCCACGCTGGCAGTCTGCACAGCGAGAAGGCCGGCCATCAGCAGGAATACCGGAACGAGGGTTCCGATAATCCACCGCGCGTCGCCGCCGAGATCGAAGGACTCCGTTTCCCGACTTCCCATGCCGCCGGTACCGTCCACCGCGGGCGCCGCCTCGGGCACCGCCACGGGCGCCGCCTCGGGCACCGCCACGGGCGCTGCATCGGGCGCCGCCACGAGCGCTGCATCGGGCGCCGCCACGGGCGCTGCATCGGGCGCTGCATCGAGCACCGCCCCAGTATCGCCGACGCTCTCCAGGCGACGTCGGAGTTCATCACCCGTACGAACCACGTCGCTGCCAGGAAGGCGCGGATCCACTTCATCCGGCGCGTAGCCGGTTGGTTCGCCGGTGCTCCCGTTGACGACCCAGGAAGCCTCCGGCCGCCGCGGTCCAAGCAGGCGAGGCACCACCTGCGGACGGACACCTAGAACGTCAGCAACGGCTCCGTAGGTCGCTCGCACCGGCACCGCGTTGAGGTAACCCAGAATCGTCTCGATGCTCATGCGCGGCAGGGTAGCATATCGCCCGCCGCCAGCGCGGTCCCGACCGACGCGCGGGAGCAACGATCGTGCCGGCAAGCCCCGGCGAGGCTCCCGACAACGCGGCATTCAGACCGGCCGGCACGACGCCAGGCCGCCGAGAGACGACGCCTCGTCGCTGGAGAATCGAGACGACAGGTACCGTAGTGCTGCTCTTGCGGACGCCGCGGCCCAGCCGTTCCTACGGCCACCGGCGTCTCTCGGTCGTGCATAGTCGATCGGTCTGCTCTTGCGGACGCCCCGGCCCAGCCGTTCCCACGGTCGTTACCACTTTGAGCGGATGCCTTCGGGCACCCTTTCGGGCATCGTACGCACCGGCCCCACCGTTCGGCTCGCCCGCTGCATCGCATTGTCGTCCGGTTACGCGGTCTGGCGCCCCTGATACCCTGGGTCAGGACACGTCGCCGGAAGACCCGATCTAGCCCTTGATCGAAGGCGTCAGGCGCGCGAGCCTGCCGTCCGGTGCGGAGGCCGGCCCCGGCTGCGTCTCGGATGGCGACACCGCCGATCGACGCGCTCCGCCGCGGGGCGGGGCGCTGTCGTTCACGTCGAAGGCATGCTGTCCGATGGAGAACCCATCCCCCGGCCGCCGTCCCTCACGACATCAAGGCGAACGACAGTTTGGCCGGGTGGCGGAACGGGGCGACCCTCGCGCTCGTCCCGCTCATCCTCGACAAGGGCTCACCGCAACGTTCCGCTACCCCGCATCGTGCCCCGGCTCCGCACTCTCACCCACCAACGCCGCAAGAAAGTCGGTGAACGGGCCGATGTCCTGCCGCACGCTCGCCGCTTCGAGCGCGGCCATATACACATCCCGGCGCTCGACCGGGATCACGGTCCAGGGATAGCCGGCGGCGGTCAGCATGAGGTTCATCAGGAACCGGCCGAGGCGGCCGTTGCCATCCGGGTACGGATGCACGTAGACGAACAGGAAGTGTCCGAGTACGACCCGCACGGCGGGATCCGGCTCCTCGCGCAGCAGGCCGAACAGCGCCGGCATCGCGTCGCGGACGGCGGCCGGGCTCGGCGGCACGTGCATCGAGCGCTGGATGTAGACGGGCGCGTTGCGATAGCCCGCGAGATCGGCAGCGCGGACGAGACCGGCCGCGACGCTCGGCGCGAACAGCTCCCGATACCAGATCCGATGGTCCGCCTCCGCGACGGCGCCGGGAGGCTCGCCCGCAACCGCCCGGCGGACGCCGTCGCGCACCGCCTGGTAGGCCTGCCAGTAGCCGCGAGCGGCGAGCGCGTCGCGGTGCTCCCGGTCTTCCGGGTGACGGTCGGGGTTCCAGGCGCCGCTGCGCACGCGCGCAATCAGCGTCGGACTGACGCGGTAGCCCTCGATGGAGAGCGAGTGATACGCATCGGTCACGTAGACGTCCTCGATCCGGCCGAGCACGGCGTCCATATCGGCCGAGCGGGCGGGAGGGCGAGGAAAGAGGTCGAGTACGCGGCCCCGCATGGCATCCCAGGTCAGGCGCAACCGGTGAACGACCGGGGCAGCGTCGCGGGGAATCGGTCGGGGGGGCAGCGGCGTCGTGAAGGGGTTCGCTTCACGGACGTCGAAGTCGGCGGCCCGCATCGTCGCGACGATCTCGTTCGCGATGCGGTCCCTACCGACGTCGCGGAAGGCGGCGGCCAGTCGACCCGCGACCGTGCCGTGCCCGCCGTCGAGAAGGCGCGACAACAGGTCCGACGCGTCGCGCACGAGGGCAAGCGCCGCCCGCCCATCGACCGGATACCGCTGGAAGAACCGGGCCGGACACGCAATCAGCGCGGCAGCCGGGCTGAACGCGCGCATCCCGTCCACCTCCACGACATCTCCGGCAGCGGGTAGCGCGGCGCGGACTTCGAGCAGCGACGTCCCATGCTGCAAGGGAGTGACCCGGTTGCGTCCCCGCGGCGCGCGGACGAGAAGCTGCCCCGGCACCGTTCGATTGCCCGCGTGCAGCATCAGGGACTGTTCCGGCGCCACGCACCACGCTGCGCCGAAACGGGCGCGCAGGTAACCGGCGCAGAACTGCCAGAACGACGCGTACCACGCCGTGCTGTCGCCCGCTTGCCGGTCGGGCGCGCCGGCGACATACCAGCCCTTCATGACCGGCTGCAGGTACCCGTGCCGGACGAGCCGCTCGCGATGCGACCGCGGGAGATCGGCGGCGCGCACGGCGACGACACCACGCTCCTGAAGGGACCGCAGGGCGTCGAGCGAGCCGGCCAGCTTCTCCGAGGGCGGGGTCATCCCGGCGTGCTTCCGTTAGCTTATCGCGCTGCGCGAATTTTAGCTTTTCGCGGTTTCCCCGTTTCTTCCGGTGCGTGTACCACGCGTAGCGGGGAAGTGCCCCTCCCACGGCGCTCCGATTGCGCCGGCACGAATCGCGCCGCGAAGCCACTCGTCGATCTGCTCCTGCTGTCGCGCCATGTCCCGAGGGCAGCACGCCGCACGTCACCAGATCGTATCCGCGCCGAGGGCGGCGATTTCCGGGTCGGGAGTCGCGATGCGGAGTGTCTCGATCAGGCCCTGGGCGGCGATCATGCGGTCGAACGGGTCGCGATGCGGGCCAGGTATCGAGCCGGCTCGCAACGCGTGCTTGAAGGCGATGGCCAGCGGGCGATAGCCATCCCGCGCGATGCGCTCGTCCCACTCGGCGAGGATGTGTCCACCATGCGGGAACTTGCCGACGCGATGCTTCGTGGCCAGCTCCCAGGCGCTCGCGGCGCTGACCCAGACATGGTTGTGCGGATCGCGCAGCAGCCCCTGCAGCCGGCGGCTGAGCTTCTCGGGCTGCCCCCACGCCCACAGCAGCGTGCACGTGTCGAGCAGCAGGTTCATCCGTCGCCTTCCCACGCGTCCAGCTCGGCCCCGGTCAGCGCTTCGAACACCGCGTCCGGGACATCGCCGTCACGATCACGGTACCGTCCGAGTACGCGCTCCGGCGGCGGCTCCAACGGCGCCAAGCGAGCGCAAGGCTTGCCCGCCTTCGCGATCACGATTTCCTCGCCGGCGCGCACACGTTCGAGAAGCCGCGAGAGCTGGGTCTTCGCTTCGTGAACGTTGACCATGATCATGACGATCCAAAATAGTCTTGGAAAAGGACTTAGTCAACCAAACGACCATGCCCAGAGGCGTGGGTTTAGGAAGGCCCCTCGAAGGGGCCGTGCACGTAGGGAAGCCCCCTCCGGGGCCGACGTGTCGAGTTACTTCAGGTCCAGGTCCCCCCGCCGTCTTCGGTTCCATTTCGCCGGTACGCGTATTGGGGATTTCGTCAACCGGCGTATCCGCGACTCTGGTTCCGGGGCGGGTTGCCGCGGTCGTTTCTGGCCGACACAGCCATCCCCGTCTCACGGCACTGCTCGCGACTCCGGGACCGACGGCGTCCCCACAGCCCGCTTGGCGATGCTCCGCAGGAGCCCTCTGAACAGTACGACGTGGATCGGGTACAGCATGTGCCAGTAGCACCGCCCCAGCAGGCCGGCCGCATCGAAGACCGCGGTTTGGCGGACGGTGGAACCGGCGCCGTCGCGAGGCGTGACGTCGAACTGCAGCCAGGCACGCCCCGGCAGCTTCATCTCCGCCGCCAGCCGCAAGCGGAGGTTGGGCTCGCAGGCCTCCACGCGCCAGCAGTCGACCACGTCCCCCGCCGCCAGGTGCTCGCCGTCCCGCCGGCCGCGGTTCATGCCGACGCCGCCAAGCAGTCGATCCGCGAAGCCGCGCAGGCGCCACATCCAGGCGCCGTAATACCAGCCGTTATCGCCGCCGAGGCGCCGGATGGGCGCGAACGCCGCGGCAGGCGCCGCGGGCACGTCGACGGCGCACGAGTACACCAGCCGGGTCCGGATGCGAGCCCCGCCCGAGCGCAGAACCGTCCCGACCCGCAGCGCGGCCTCCGACCACGGCCCGGCGGCGAACGCCGCGTCCTCTTCCTCCAGTGCTCGCGCGATCGCGTCCCGGAGCCCCAGCGGGCGGACCCTGAACGCGGAGCGCGCGGCGTTGTCGTTGACGACCGTCGCCGTGCGAAGTCCGTCGATCAGTTCGCGGCCAACCCGCGCGTAGACCGGCGTCGTCAGGTCGAGCCACAGGCTCGAAAGCCGCGGGGTCAGCAGCGGCACCGGGATCAGCAATCGTCGGAGACGACGTTGGCGGGCGTACTCCTGCATGATCTCGCCGTACGACACCACGTCCGCCCCGCCTATCTCGAAGACGCGGCTGGCGCCGTGGGGCAGGTAGAGCGCAGCCGCCAGATACGCCACCAGGTCCGCGAGCGCGATCGGCTGCGTCGGCGTGCGGACCCACGACGGGCAGATCATCATCGGAAGCCGCTCGACCAGGGCCCGTATCAGCTCGAACGAGAGGCTCCCGGCCCCGAGCACCACGGCGCTGCGAAACTCGATGACCGGCACGCCGGACTCCCGCAGGATCTCGCCGGTCTCGCGTCGGCTTCGCAGGTGCCGCGAAAGGCCGGCGGATGCCCCGAGCCCGCCCACGTACACGATGCGACGCACTCCGGCGGCCCGCGCCGCCTCCCCGAAGTTGCGCGCAGCGGCACGGTCCTGGGCGTCGAAGTCGGCCGCGCCCCCCATCGAATGGACGAGATAGTACGCGGTGACGACCCCGGCGAACGCACCCTGCAGCGAACCCGGGTCGAGGCAGTCGCCGCGGACGACGCGGGTGTGCGCTCCCACGCGACCGTCGAGCGCCGCGGGACGCCGCGTCAGGCAGCGGAGCCGGTGCCCGCGCGCTTCCAGCACGGCGAGCAGGCGCCCCCCGATGCAGCCGGTGGCCCCGGTCAGCAGGATCGCCGGCCGCCGTTCCGTTGCTTGCATCGATCGAGGAAGGCCTTCCCCGTCGTCGTGGTCTCGGGCCAGGCCGCCCTCAGGACGACCGCGCTGAAGGACTCGCCGGGGTAGCGTCGCGCCGCTCGCAGCCGCTCGCAGGCTTCCTCCCTGAGCGATATCGTCTTGCTGACATACATGTAGTATGCATAGTGCATGCATCTTCTGCCAACGAGGCTTTCATGATCACGTTCCTCGACGGCCTCCGCTCCTGGCAGCTCTTCCTGTTGGCCGCGGCGCTGTTCGTCATCGACCTGATCGTCCCGGATCCGATCCCGTTCCTCGACGAGTCGCTGCTGGCCGTGCTCACCTACACGCTGTCGCGCTGGAAGAAGCCGGTAGCGTAGATCCGAACCGGGGACGGAGGGCGAGCGCATCGGCTATCGGCCTGCCGATCGCGAACGCCCGCGCCCACGGCTCCTCCTGCTACAACACCCGCCTCTTCCGGCGCCCGCGCCGGAATTCGACAGCAGGCTGGGGAAGCACCGCAACAGTGCGGTTACAACACCCGCGTCCTCCAACCTCCGCGCCGGAACGCGAGGACGCCCACCACCGCCATCAGCGTCTGGCAAACGGCGACCGTCACGAACACCCCGGTCGGCCCCAGACCGGCCGGGCCGGCGAGTGCCCAGGCGAGCGGAAGCTGCACCAGCCAGTAGACGAACAGGTTGATCCAGGTCGGCGTGGTGGTGTCCCCGGCGCCGTTGAACGCCAGCACCGTGACGAGCCCGAAGCCCCAGAACACGTAGCTGCAGGCGACGATGCGCAGGCAGGCGGCGGCCAGCGCCACGACCTCCGGGTCGGTGGCCAGCAACCCGACGATGGAACGGGCGAAGACGACGAAGATCACGCCGACGATGCCCAACAGCACCGTGTTCAGGCGCGCCGTGAACCAGACCGCGCGCTCCGCGCGATCCGGTTGGCCGGCGCCCAGGTTCTGCCCTACCAGCGTCGCGGCGGCGTTGCCGACGCCCCAGACCGGCAGCAGCACGAAGATGATGATCCGCACCGCCACCGTATAGCCCGCCAGCACGGTATCTCCGTATGGCGCCAGGATGCGGATGAGACCGACGAAGCTCGCGGTCCCGACCAGGTACTGCAGGATGCCGATGCCGCTGACGCGCAGCAGGCGCAGCATGGTCTGCGTCTCGATGCGCGCCCGCCGCCAGTCGACCACCACGCGGCCGGCGCCGCTGGTCAGCGCTCGAAGCTGGTAGGCGACGCCGAGGCCGCGTCCCACCGTAGTCGCGATGGCCGCCCCCTCGAGCCCCAGCGCCGGGATCGGCCCCAGGCCGAAGATCAGGATCGGGTCCAGCACGATGTTGACGAGATTGGCCAGCCAGAGCGCCCGCATCGCCAGCACCGGATCCCCCGCCCCACGGAAGATGCCGTTGATCATGAACAGCAGCGTCACCGTGACGCAGCCGCCCAGCATGATCGCCGTGAAGCTCCGGCCGCTCGCCGCCAGCTCGGGCGTGGCTCCCAGCAGCACCAGCAGATCGGAGGCCCAGACGACCCCGGCCACGCCGATCGCGAACGACACCGCACAGCCGCCGGCGATGGCCTGCACGGCGGCGGCCGAAGCGCGTTCGGGCGCACCTTCGCCGACACGCCGCGCCACCATCGCCGTGGCTCCCATGCTGAGACCCATCGAGACAGCGAAGACCAGGGCGATGAGCGAATCGGACAGGCCGAGAATGGCCACCGCCTCCGATCCGAGGCGGCCCACGAAGTAGACGTCGACGACCGAGAACACCGACTGCATCCCCATCTCGAGGACCATCGGGACGGCCAGCAGCAGCACGGCCCGGCCGAGGCTGCCGCTGGTGTAGTCGCGGGGGGTGGCGCGCACGGCGTCGCGCACGTCGCCCCACAGGTTCGCGTTGCGAGCCGCCAGCATCCGGCGGCCGTTCGAAACCACATTGACGAAGGACATCAGAGCACCACGAGAGAGACCGGAGACAACGATGAAGGACGCCGCGTCGAGTGCGGCGAAGCCCGCGGAGCCGAACGAAGAAGTGAGTAGATCAGCCGCGCCGTGCGGAGGGATCGGGCCGAACCAACGGCGAAGCTGTCGTGAGGGAGCGGAGGCTATCCGCGCATGCGTGGTGCGATGAAGGTGGCAAACATCGGAAGACTTCCTGGTTGCAAGGAATCAGTATAGCTCATCCGCCGAGGCGCTTCCGCACGGTGTCGGCGAACAGGAGAAGATCGCTCAGATGATGCTCCACCACGTCCCGCACGACGGCGAGATCGACCGTGTCGTACCCGTGCACGAGGATGTTCCGGAAACCGGCCATGTCCCGTAGCGTTCCGGCCAACGCCGGCTCGATCCAGCCGGCCCGTTCCAGCAGATCGAACAGCTCGCGATTCGTGCGCGGCTCGCCGAGCCGTTCGTCGGACACGATGTGCGAGGCGGTGTCGAGGACCGCCTGGATCGCGATCTGCAGCGTGTGCTCCACGAACCGCGCCTCGCGAACGTCGGTCGGAATCGCCGTCGGGCGGGCCAGCTCGCGCAGCTCGCGGACGCTCGTCTCGATGATCGCGAGCCGTTTCGCGACCAGCTCCGGATCGGTCATTCGGCCGGCGCCGCCAATCGCCGATACGTGCGGAGCACCGGCTGCAGGTCGAACCACACGTTCCGGGTCCGCACCTCGAAAGCAATCCGCTGGGCCGGGTTGCGGTCCAGAAGCAGGACGCCGTCCCGCAGCACGCGGGCGCACAGATCGACCGGCGCGGAGTTCAGGGAGATCACTTCCGTCCCGCGGCCGAGGAGACTCTCGAGCTCCCCTTCCAGCCCCAACGGCAGCCCTTCGAACGTCGCCGGCGGAGCGCGCTGGTAGAGCACCGCGACGTCGACGTCGCTCCGCTCATCGTCGTCGCCGCGCGCGACGCTGCCGAACAGCCAGGCCGCCGCGAGATCGTCACCGGTCCCGCGTCCGGCGAGGTATCGCCTGAGCTCCTGGCCGATCACGCCACCTGTCCGGCTCGACATTCGATTCGCGTCCGACGCGATTCCCGATTATAGGCGCGACCTGCTCCCGTGGAGGCCGCCGCTCGAACACCGGTCCGCGCTGCACGGGTATGATGGCGAAATCGGCACTGGACGTCCCGGTCACGGGGGACCGGCCTGAAGTCAGGCTGCTTGAGGAACGGGGGCGAGGATGAGCATCAAGACGTGGTGGACGACCGCTCCGGCCCGGATGTCACGAACGTGCGCGCTGGCAATCCTCGCCGCCTCGATCGCGGGTGTCGGACCCACCGCGGCGCAGGACCGCGAATTCACGCCGGTCACCGACGCCATGCTCGCCGACCCCGATCCGGCCGACTGGATCAACTGGCGGCGGACGCTCGACGGCTGGGGCTACAGCCCGCTCGACCAGATCGACCGCGACAACGTCCACCAGCTCGGCCTGGTCTGGTCGTGGACCATGACCACCGGCCTGTCGCAGCCGACGCCGATCGTCTACGACGGCGTCATGTACCTGCCGGGCCCGCTCAACGTCGTGCAGGCGCTCGACGCCGTCACCGGCGACCTCATCTGGCAGTACCGCAAGCGCTTCGACCGCTCGCCCGACGATTCGTTCCGCGCGCGCACGCGGTCCATCGCCATCTACGACGACAAGATCTATCTCAATACCAACGACGCCCACATCGTCGCCCTCGACGCGCGGACCGGCGAGGTGGTCTGGGATCACGTCGTGGCCGACAACCGGCTCGGCTACCGCTACACGAGCGGACCGATCCTGGTGAACGGGAAGATCGTCGCCGGCATGACCGGCTGCGAGCGCTACAAGGACGGCACCTGCTTCATCTCCGCCCACGACCCGCAGACCGGGGCCGAGCTCTGGCGCACGTCGACCGTCGCCCAGCCGGGGGATCCGGGCGGCGACACCTGGGGCGACCTGCCGGCGATGTTCCGGGCCGGCGGCGACGCCTGGATTCCGGGCAGCTACGATCCGGCCACCAATCTCACCTTCTGGTCCACCTCGCAGGCCAAGCCGTGGGCGCGGCTGTCGCGCGGCACCGACGGCGACGCGCTCTACACGAACAGCGTGCTGGCGCTGGACCCGGACACCGGCGAGCTCGATTGGTACTACCAGTTCGTGCCGGGCGAGACGCACGACCTCGACGACGTCTTCGAGAGCGTGCTCATCGACCACCGCGGCCGCCAGTCGCTGTTCAAGATGGGCAAGCTGGGCATCCTGTGGGAGATCGACCGGCGGACCGGTGCGTTCGTCGCCGCCCACGACCTCGGCTACCAGACGCTGGTCGACGTCGACCCGCAGACCGGCGAGACCACCTACCGGCCGGAGATGATCCCCGAGGCGGGCGAGGAGCTGGAGTTCTGCCCGGACTTCCAGGGCATCCGCAACTGGCGCTCGTCGGCGTATCACCCGGGGACCGGAATGCTCTACATCCCGATCCACCCGACCTGCGTCAAGGGCACGTTCAGCGAGGTGGCGCGCGAGCCGCACCCCACGGGTGACCTCTACTACTACGGGAACCCGCGCTGGACCGGCTGGCAGTCGGCGGGCCGGCTGCCGCACCCGAAGAGCCCCGACCACGACGGGCACCTCGTGGCCATGGACATCGAGACCGGCGAGGTGCGCTGGCGGCATTCCACGCGCCTGCGCTCGCTCGCCGCCGCGTTGACCACCGCCGGCGGCCTGGTCGTTACCGCCGACGGCGATCGCTACCTCTACATCATGGACGTGGAGACGGGCGACGTGCTGTACCGCACCCGCATGCCGTCGCCGGTGCAGGGCTTCCCCATCACCTACGCGGTCGAGGGCCGGCAGTACCTGGCCGTCCCGGTTGGCGGCGGCCGCGTGCCGGGGGCGCCGAACGCGATGTACGTCTTCGCTCTGCCGGAGCGGCTGGCGAGGTAGGAGTTCCGACGGCCCGACGTGGATGGTACGATCCCTCCCCAGGTGCCGGGCAACAGCTTCGGGCAGGCGTTCCGCATCACCACGGCCGGCGAGTCGCACGGTCCGGGAAACCTGGTCATCGTCGACGGGTGCCCGCCCGGCGTGCCGCTCAGTGTCGAGGATCTGCTCCCCGACCTGGCGCGCCGCCGTCCCGGTCAGAGCGCCATCGTCACGCAGCGCGACGAGCCGGACGCGCCGGAGATTCTGTCCGGGGTGTTCGAAGGCCGGACCACCGGCACGAGCATCGCCATCCTCATCCGCAACCGCGACCAGCGCAGCCGCGACTACAGCGCCATCAAGGACAAGTACCGCCCCGGCCACGCCGACCACACCTACGACGCGAAGTACGGGTTCCGCGACTATCGCGGCGGCGGGCGGTCGAGCGCGAGAGAAACGTCGGTCCGCGTGGCCGCGGGGGCCATCGCCAAGAAGCTGATCGCGGAGCGGTTCGGCGGACGCGTGGTCGGCTACGTGAAGCAGGTCGGCGACGTGATGGCCGAGGTCCCGGACCCGCCCGCGGTCACCCTCGACCACGTCGAGCGCCTCCCGGGCGGTCGGCCCAACATCGTGCGCTGCCCCGACGCGGCGGCAGCCGAACGCATGGTGGCGCTGATCGAGAAGATGCGCGCCGCGCAGAACTCCATCGGCGGCGTGGCGGAGATCGTCGCCACCGGGGTGCCGGCCGGCCTCGGAGAGCCGGTGTTCGACAAACTGAAGGCGGACCTCGGCAAGGCGCTGTTCAGCCTGCCGGCGGTGCTTGGGGTCGAGTACGGGGTCGGCTTCGGCTGCGCGACGCTGCGCGGCACCGAGAGCAACGACGTCTTCTACTCGGCCGGCAGCGGCGCGGGAGCGCCCGGCAGCGACGAGACACCGCCGCGTGGCGATGAAACTGCATCCGGCGGTGACCAGGGAGGATCGGGCGACGCCGGGACGGCAGCAAGCCCCGCCGGGACGGGCCCCGGTGTCCCGCACATCGCCACCCGCACGAACCGCCACGGCGGCATGCTCGGCGGCATCTCCAGTGGCATGCCGATCGTGCTGCGGGCCGCGGTCAAGCCGACCAGCAGCCTGCCGCAGCAGCAGCAGACGGTGACCCGCGACGGCGAGCCGACGACCATCGCCACGAAGGGCCGCCACGACCCCTGCCTGCTGCCCCGCTTCATCCCGATGGCGGAAGCGATGGTCGCACTGGTCCTCGCGGACCACTGGCTGCGCTGGCCGGGCGCGGGCGGCGGCTGAGCGCCCCGCATCGACGCCGCCGGATACCCACGACCGACCTGCACGGCGGACGACCGGCCGCACGCTATAATCCCGGCAACCTGGGAGGTTGATTCCGATGCATGCCGAGGCGAAACCCGTCAACGTTGGTGCCGTAGCCAAGATCGCCGCCGCCGGCGCGGTCCTGATCGTCGTGTTCGGCCTCGGCTGGCTGACCGCCGCCACGGGGAGAGGCCAGGAAGCGGATCCCGCCTCGCTGACCGACCTCGAGCGGGAGTTCACTGAGCGGATGCGCAACGTCGTCCTGGTCGGCCACTTCACCATCGAGGGACGGGAGCGGCGCGACGGCCTGCCCGAGCGCTACGAAATCAGCGAGGTGACGAAGCTGGAGGGCGACCGCTGGCGGTTCGACGTTCACCTGACTTACGGCAGCGTCGACGCCACCCTGCCGGTAGTCGTCCCGATGGTCTGGGCCGGCGACACGCCGATGGTGAGCATCACCGACTTCGCCATCCCGGGCCTGGGCGAGGAGTTCGGGGCGCGGGTGGTCTTCTACGACAGCCGCTACGCCGGCACCTGGGACCATGGCGAGTACGGCGGCATGATGTACGGCACGATCCAGCCGCTCGACGCGGAAGACGCGGAGTAACGCCGGACGCGGAGAGGCTCCGCCGCTCCGCTGGAAGCAAGTGGCGGTGCAGCCCGGCGCGCCCGCTCGGGTTGCTGGCCCGACAACAATCAGAACGCCCGCTCGTAGCGCCAGCCGGACTCCAGCATCCACAGGCGGTGCCGCGGGCCAGGCAGATCGAGCGGACGGCCGCCGTGCGCGGCGTCCTGGTGATAGAGCGCGACCTGTCCGCCCTCGACATCCAGCAGATCCCCGAGCAGCCGCTCGTCGGGCCACCCCGCGACCGCAGCGAGCAGAGTGTCCACATCGGCGAACGCCGCCATCCGCGTCGTCAGCGCGAACGTGGGTGCGGCCAGCTTGATCTCACCCGCCGCCTGCCGTGCGAGTGCGTCGGACGGCCGCAGCCACTGGTGCGCGTGGATCTCCCCGCCGTCCACCGTAATGCGCTCCATCGGGGCCGGGGCCACGAAGAACCAGGTGGCGAAGCGGATGGGACTCACCTCCGGCGTCGTCCAGTGGACGGCGAAGGCGAGCGACTCCGGCGTCACCTCCACCCCCGCCTCTTCGCGCGCCTCGCGCACCGCGGCGCGCCGTGCGGCCGCCTCCTCGTCGCCGGGCGCGGCCGCATCGGCGTCCTCCGCATCGATCCGTCCGCCGGGAAAAACCCAGTAGCCGCCGTGGAACGCAAGCGTCGGGTTCCGCCGCAGAAAGAGAATCTCCAGGCCGCCGGCCCCGGGCCGGACCAGCATCACGGAAGCGGCGGGCCGCGGCGTCACAACGGTCGCACTCACGAGGGGTAGTGTACCGCCAACCGGCCGGCGCGGCGTTCCCGAACCCCGGACGCCCCGATTCGCGGGATCGCGAAGAACCTCGGCCGGGTTCGACCCGCCACGCTCCAAGTAGACGTACACTGTACCGTTTTGTCCATCCCCGACATCGTCTTCGTGACGGTGCTCACCTTCGTCGGGTCGACGCTGCAGGGCGCGATCGGCTTCGGGATGGGACTGCTCGCCGCGCCGCTTCTCATCCTGCTGGATCCGCGGTTCGTGCCGGCGCCCATCCTAGTCTGCACCATGGTGCTGACGCTGCTGATGGCGTATCGCGAGCGCCACGCGATAGACGTCCGCGGCATCAAGTGGGCGATGCTCGGACGCGTCGCGGGCACGGTCGTCGCGGGAGGCATCCTGGTAGTCGTGGCGGCCGATACGCTCGTGCTGCTGTTCGGGGTCTTCATCCTGGCCGCCGTGGCGATGAGCGTTTCCGGCCTGCGCTTCGTCCCCACGGGCCGCGCCCTGGTCGCTGCCGGCCTGCTTTCGGGCGTGCTCGGCACGGTCGCTGCGGTCGGCGGCCCTCCGCTGGCGCTGCTCTACCAGGACGCCTCCGGCGCCCGCATCCGCAGCACGATCTCGGGCTTCTTCGTGGTCGGCACCATCGTGTCGCTCGCGACGCTGTGGATCGTCGGCCGCTTCGGCGCCGGCGAGCTGCGGCTGGCGCTGGTGATGCTGCCCGGCATGCTGGCCGGACTCGCCCTGTCGCGACACGTCACGCCCTACGTCGACCGCGGCCGCACCCGGCCGGCCGTTCTCACCGTCGTGGCCCTGACCGGCGCGGCGATCGTCGTGCGACAGCTCGTCTAGGAGCTTGCGCCGCAGAACGCTGTTTCCGCTCGTGGTTGACCCCGCCGGCGATTGGATCGATCCTTTGAGATTGCATCGAGTGTCCGTGTCTCCTTCAGAGATCAGAGAGGTGTTCCGATGAAAGCCCGTCATCTTGTGCTGCTGCTCGCGGGAATCCTGGCCGTATCCCTGGCGGCGCCGGCCACCGCGCAGAACGAAATGCCGCGAACGGCGTGGGGCGCGCCGGACCTGCAGGGCATCTGGGACTTCCGCACCATCACGCCGATGGAGCGCCCAGAGGAGCTCGGCGACCAGGCGTACCTGACGGAGGAGGAAGCCGCGAACCTGGAGCAGGCCACCGTCGATCGCAACGCGCAACTGCTGGAGGCCGAGGCGCGGCGGACCGAGGCGGGCGGCAACGTCGGCGCCTACAACAACTTCTGGATGGACCGGGGCACGCGCACGGTCAGCAACCGGCGCACGTCGCTCATCGTCGATCCCCCGAACGGACGCATTCCGCCGGTGACCGCGGACGGTCAGGCCCGCAAGGACGCGGTGGCCGTACGGCGCGGGCGTCCCGCCTTCGGCCCCGAGGACCGCAGCATCGGCGAGCGCTGCCTGCTCGGTTTCAATGCCGGCCCGCCGATGGAGCCGCGCGCCTACAACAACCACACGCAGCTCTTCCAGACCCCGGACCACGTGGTGATCCTCAACGAGATGGTCAACGATTCGCGCATCATTCCGCTGGACGGACGGAACCACCTGCCGGAGGACGTCGCGCAGTGGCGGGGCGACTCGCGCGCCCGCTGGGAGGGGGACTCGCTGGTCGTCGAGACGCGCAACTTCCATACCGACACCGCGTTCAGCGAGCGCCAGGGATCGAGCCCCGACATGGTGCTCACCGAGCGCTTCACCCGCGTCGACGGCGAGACGCTGCTCTACGCGGCGACGATGGACGATCCGTCCACCTGGACGCAGCCGTGGACCTTCGAGGTGACGATGTTCCGAACCGACGAGCCGGTCTACGAGTACGCCTGCCACGAGGGCAACATCGGGATGGACGGCATCCTCGCCGGCGCGCGCGCCGACGACGCCAGAGCCGCCCAGCAGCAGTAGCCGGTCACGGACCACACAGAGATTCGGAGTTACCACATGACACGTCGCTTCCCGTTCGCTGCAACCATCCTCGCCGTCCTGCTCGGCGGAGGCCTCGCCGGTTCGGCCGGCGCCCAGGTCGAGGACTACGCCCCGGTCACCGACGACATGCTGCGCGAGCCGGCTCCCTCGGACTGGCTGAGCTGGCGCCGTACGCTCGACGGGCAGGGCCACAGCCCGCTCGACCAGATCAACACGGAGAACGTCGACCAGTTGCGGCTGGCCTGGAGCTGGAGCCTCGGGCCGGGCTCGCAGCAGACCACCCCGCTCGTGCACGACGGGGTCCTCTACATCGCCAACCCCGGCGAGATCGTGCAGGCGCTCGACGCGACCAACGGCGACTTCCTCTGGGAGTACCGGCGCGACGCCCCCGAGCCCGGAAACAGCTTCGGCGGTCCGCCGCCGGGCCGGCAACACCGCAACATCGCCATCTACGAGGACAAGGTCTACCTGAACACGGCCGACGCGCACATCATCGCCATCGACGCCCGGACCGGCGAAGCGGTCTGGGACACCGACGTCGGCAGAGGCGCGGGGTTCCAGTACTCGAGCGGGTCGATCGTGGCCGACGGCAAGGTCGTGTCGGGCCTGACCGGCTGCGGGCGCTACCGCGAAGACACCTGCTACATCGTGGGGCTCGACGCGCGCACCGGCGACGAGCTGTGGCGCACCTCCACCATCGCCCTGCCCGGCGAGCGGGGGGGCGACACATGGGGCGACCTGCCGCTCATGTTCCGGGCCGGCAGCGACTCGTGGATTCCGGGCAGCTACGACCCGGTCACCCGCACCCTGTTCCACGGCACGTCGCAGGCCAAGCCGTGGGCGCGGGTGGTGCGCGGCACCGACGGTGACGCCCTCTACACCAACTCGACCCTCGCCCTCGATCCCGACACCGGCGAGATGAAGTGGTACTTCCAGCACATCCCGGGCGAAACCCTCGACATGGACGAGACCTTCGAGCGGATCCTGGTCGACTACGACGGGCAACGCTCGGTGTTCACGATGGGCAAGATGGCGGTGCTCTGGGAGCTCGACGTCGAGACCGGCGCGTTCCGCAACGCGCACGACCTCGGCTACCAGACCTTCGCCGACGTCGATCCCGAGACCGGCGAGGTCACGCACCGGGAAGGCATGATCCCCGAGCTCTACGAGGAGGTCTTCTGGTGCCCGAGCACGGCCGGCTTCAAGAGCTGGCGGGCGATGTCGTACCACCCGGAGACCGAGGCGTTCGTCATCCCCATCAACCTCAACTGCGAGACCGGCGTGTTCGGCCCCGTCGAGCGGGTCGAAGGGGGGGGCGGCACGGGTCCGGTCCGGCGCACCAACCACTTCCATCCCGACAGCCCCGGCCAGCTCGGCGAACTGCTGTCGATGAGCATCCGCACCGGCGAGGTCCTCTGGCGGCAGCGTTTCAAGACGCCGATCAACAGCGCTGCGCTGACCACCGCCGGGGGACTGGCATTCGCGGGAAGCTGGGACCGCTACATCTACGCCTTCGACGCAACCGACGGCGAGATCCTCTGGAGCCGGCGGCTGCCGACCTCCATACAGGGGTTCCCGATCAGCTACGCGGTCGACGGCCGGCAGTACGTGGCCGTGCCGGTGGGTGCCGGCGGGGCGAGCTGGCAAGGCATGATTCCCACCGATCTGATGCCGGAAGAGAGGCGCCCGGTCGGAGGCAACGGACTCTTCGTATTCGCACTCGATTGAGGCAGGTACAACCGGAAGGGGTTTTCGGCGGCCATCGCCAGGCCGCCGGACCCCGCCGCCGTCGCTTGAGCGGGCAGCGTGCCCGTGTTGACCACCGGCTGGGCCCCATCGAGACACACCCCGCTGGCGGCGTCACGATCGCGGGAAACGTCGACCGTTGCCGGATCAGGAGAGCACGAGTCGTACCCACGCTCTCCGCCGCCGTTCAGGCGAATACCAGTGTGACCGTCTCGGCCACGCATGCCGGCTTGGATTCGCCCTCGATCTCGATCACGAACCCGCTGACCACCCGCGCCGAATCGGGCGTGGTCCGCTCGACCGTCTTGATGGTCTGGATGCCGCGCACGCGCTTTCCCACCGCCACGGCGGCGGGAAAGCGCACCCGGTTGACTCCGTAGTTGATGACGCGCGACACGCCGGACACCGTCAGGAGCTGGCAGCGAAAGCCGGGGATCAGCGAAAGCGTAAGGAACCCGTGCGCCACCGGACCGCCGTAGGGCGATTCCCGTGTGGCCCGCTCGACGTCGCAGTGGATCCATTGGTGGTCGAGGGTGACGTCGGCGAAACCATCGACCAGCTCCTGGGTGATGGCCAGCCATTCGCTGGCCCCGAGCTGCTGGCCGACAAGCCGCTCGAGCTCGTCCAGCCCGCGTACCTCTCGCATGAATCCTCTGCCCGCCCCGGGCTGTGCCCGGTGCGGGCAGGTTGCGCATGCCTCCCGAAGCAGCTCCGGTGTTACGGCACGGCCGCGGAGAAGCTCAGTTCGGGATCGTACCGCAGCACGGTGCGTTCGATGGACAGCAGCACGCCGGCCAATCGGGACGCGACTTCATCCGCCCGCTCCCCGTAGGTGCGCTCCAGAATGGTCGGACGGTCGAGCTCGCCGAAGCTCGCGTGATTCTCCACGATCTGCCACACCGAGGGGCCCGGCCCCCAGACACGCTCGTAGACACCGAAGACCACGTCGGCGCCCTGGAACTGCGGGACGTTGTCGAGCAGGAACGCCTCCCAGTCGGCGGACCGTCCCGGGGCCACCTGAACGCTCGTGATCCAGGCGAGCGACAGACCGCTGACGTCGTCCGACTCGACGCTCAGATCGGGGCGATACCGCACCGCGTAGCTCTGCCGGCTGGCGAGGGTCCGGCGCACGCGATCGGCTATCCGCGCCAGGCGATCCGGCTCGAGGACGCGCCCCAGCGGACCTCCGAAATCGAGCTCGGCGAGGCTCTCCATGGGCGTCACGAAGAGCCGCTCGTAGGTGTTGCCGAATTCCGCCGTGCGCCAGGCCGAGCGCCACGGCACGCCGGCACGCTGCAGGGCCGGATTCACCTCATCGAGCTGCAGCTCGATGAACTCGTCCAGCTCTCTGGGCAGAACCTGCAGGATGTCGACGCGCATCCACGAGTCCGCGTCCTGCGCCACGGTCACCGAGACGGCGCCGGGTATCAGCAGCAGGCCGACGACGACTGCGGCGCTCCAGGTAACAAAACGCTTCATGACAGCCTCCAGGTAATGCCTCCGGGCGCCACGTGCGCCGGGACGCTGCCTCCGGAAAACTACTCTATCACCGCTTCGCCATGCGTGAACGCACGAACTGCGCCGGTCCGTCCCGCAAGACGGCGTACTATGACCGGCCGGCCGCGGCAATCCCCTCCCGTTCGTCGACGCGCCGCAGGATCAGGCCGCCTACCAGGAAGAAGACCAGCAGGCTCGCCACACCGACCCGCTGGCTGTACACGTCGCTCAATACGCCGAGCAGCGCCGGACCGAGGAAAGACGTGACCTTGCCGGAGAAGGCGAAGAAACCAAAGAACTCCGACTCGTGCTTCGCCGGGACGAAGCGCGCCATCAGCGATCGGCTGGCGGACTGGTTGGGTCCGGCGAAGACGCCGACGAGGATCGCCGAGACCCAGAACCACTCGCGCGAAGGGGCGAGCGCCCCGATGAGCGTGGCTCCCGCGAGCGCCGCCACGCTCCACCCGACGGTCGCGCGGCCGCCGATCCGATCGTCGATGAAACCGAACGCGAGCGCGCCGAGGCCGGCGCCCACATTGATGACGATGCCGAACGTGATGAGCTCGGTGAAGTCGAAACCGAACGTCCCGACGGCATAGATCCCGCCGAACGCGAAGATGGTCACCAGCCCGTCGTTGTAGAAGAGCCGCGCCAGCAGGAACCGGCCGACCTGCCGGTAGCGTCGGAGATGATGGAGGGTCACGGCGAGATCGCCGAAGGCGCGGCGGATGCTCAGCCGTTCGCCCGACACGGCGTCGTCTCGGAGGAACACGAACGCCGGAATCGCGAACAGGAGGAACCACCCGGCAACCAGCAGGTTGGTCGCACGCAGGTTGAAGCCCTCCTCGGTCGGGATCCCGAACAGCGGCGCCTCGGGCAGCACGAAGACGACCAGGGCGGCCAGCAGCGCCATCAGGCCGCCGGCATAGCCAAGTCCCCAGCCGTAGCCGGATAGGCGTCCGATCCGTCCCGGTGCGGCAATGCTCGAGAGAAACGCGTTGTAGAACACCAGTCCGAGCTCGAACGCCACGTTGGCCACGACGAACACCGTCAGAGCGATCACGACCGCGTTCGGCTGGCTCGGCCGTACGAATGCCAGCGCCACCGTCGCCGCGACGCAAACCAGCGAGCAGAGAATCAGGTACCGCCGCCGGCCGCCGCGATCGGCGAGCGCGCCCGCGATCGGCGCCAGCACCGCGATGGCGAGCGCGCTCGCCGTGATGCCGCGCGACCAGAGGGCGGTTCCGCGCCCCGGATCGTCCGCGAACGCGGCGGTGAAGTACGCCGAGTAGACGAAGGTGACCACGAGGGTGGTGAACGCGGAATTCGCCCAGTCGTACAGACACCACGACCAGATCGTCCAGCGGCCGTTCCGGTTCATTGCTTGCGCGGATATGGCGGCGTGCATGGTTCACCTACAATACGGCGAACGTCGCCGCCCCTGCCACGGGGCCGGCATTCGGACGCTGCTCACGACCGCCTGGAGGGAACCCAAGCCATGCCCTTGTACGCCCTGATCGCTCGCGACCCCGGAACGGAACGCCGCCAGCGCGCCCGGCCCGCGCACCTGGAGCACATGAACCGGCTCGACGAGGCCGGGCGCTTGCGGCATGGCGGCCCACTGCTGGAAGGCGACAACGCGGTAGGCAGCCTGATCATCCTGGAGGCGGAGAGCCTGGCGGACGCGAAGACGACCTTCGCGCGCGATCCCTACATCGTCAACGACGTGTTCGAGCGCTACGAGATCCTGGAAACGAAGCAGATCTACCCGCGGCAGGCGTAGCAGTCCGTGGTGAAATCTCGGGCTGAAGGGCAATCCATTTATTTTCAGTCGTTTAGGTGGCTGCCCCCAGCGGCCGTGTGCATTTCCGTGCACAATTTGTGATACGACTGTACTGGACTATTCTAGCCCTCTGCGGACGGATCCCGCGGTCGTCGAGCCGATAGCGTTCGTGCAGGCGCCCGAGCGCTTCGCGCACGTCGGGAAACGGCTTCAGCCGCTCGATGCACGAGACGAGCCAGCGCACCTCATCGTGGGTATGGTCGATGCCGGCGCGGCGCATGACTGCGAGACCGCGCTGCGGCCGATCTGCCGGTAGGACGTGTGCCCGCGGTCGCTCAGCGAGTCGATCATCGAGTCCTCGAAGTGCGTGCGGCGCCACCAGGTGACGAAGCGGTGCGGGTTGCCGGGCCAGCCCTTGCCGGCCAGGAACGGTGTCGCCATCTCGGTCACCCCCCCTGCATGTCGACGACCGTGCCGTACTGGTCGAACATCAAGGTGGTAACCTCACGGCGCAGAAGACCGGCTTCGGTGGCGTGCGTGACGTCGCTATTCTGCCCGCAGGGCCGTCATCGGGTCGAGCCGGGCGGCCCGGCGCGCGGGAACCGCCGAAGCGGCCAGCGCGGCGAGGGCGACGACGAGGGTGACCGTGGCGAACGTGCCTGCATCGTACGGTCCGACCCCGTAGAGCAGGCCGGCGAGACTCCGGCCGGTGGCGGCAGCCATCGTCGTGCCCGCGACGAGGCCGACCGCGGTCACGCCCAGGCTGCTTCCCATGACCAGCCGGACGAACCGGCCCGGCGATGCGCCCACCGCGGCGCGTATGGCCAGCTCCCGGCGCCGTTCCGCGACGCTCCGGGCCAGGGTGCCGAAGAGACCGGCCATGGCGACGGCCAGCGCGAGCGCCGCGAAGCCGGCCGCCGGCACGACGCGCAGCCGCCGCTCGGCGATCGTGCCGGCGACATGGTCCGCGAGCGTGCGCACCTCTGGAATCGCCAGCGACGGGTTCAAGGTACGGATGAGATCGCGAACCGCCGGGACCAGCGCCGCCGGATCGCCGGTGGTCCGCACGACGAGGTGCGCTACGCCGGTCGGCGCACGCCGCCACGGGACGTAGATCGAGCCCGCGCGCGGCGCGTCGAGCCCCCGGTGCTTCACGTCGCCGACGACCGCCACGACCGACGAGTCTCCGCGCGCGATGCCCAGGACATCGAAGTCGTAGATCATCGGAGGGCCCACCGGATCCCGGTTCGGATAGACGAAACGCGCGGCGGTCTCGCTCAGCATCACCGGGGACACCTCCGCGAGATCGTCGCCGGCATCGAATCTGCGACCGGCCGCGAGCGGCGTGCCCAGGGCCTCGAAGTAGCCGGCCGTGACCGTGCGGAAAGAGAGTGTGACGTACTCGGCGCGGGTCGCACTCTCGAAGAACATGTTGACCATCAGCGGCGCCTCGTCGGGAGGCAGCAGGCTGCCCACCCCGGCCGCCTGCACCCCGGGCAGCCCGAGTACCCTCTCCAGCAGCGTGTCGACGAACGCCGTTGCGGCGCCCCCGTCGATGAACATCCTGTCGGCAAGCATCAACCGCGCGGTCAGCGCCCGTCGCGATTCGAAACCGCTGTCTTCGTCGAGCAACCGGTCGACGGTGCGGACGAGCAGCCCGGAATCCGCGGGGCGCACAGACAGGGGCGCTGTGCCAGGATGCCGCGGATGAACTGCCGGCACGGGTCGGCGCTGGATCGGCACACGCCGCAACCGACGCTGCCCTGCTCGTGATCCACCACGGCGCGCAACGGCTGCGGCGCCACGCGTGGTGTCGCTCGTCACCCGTATGGATTCCACGCCGGTGCGCCGGCCCGCAGCGCCGCCTCCAGCCGGCGGCGGATGTCCTCGGGCGTCAGGATCGACACATCGCCCTCCCGGTACATGCGCGGGGTGATGTGCTCGACCCCCTCGAAGCGCCATCGGCCGGCGGCCCCGTCCTCGCGGGTCAGTTCGCCGGCCAGCGCAGTCAGGTCGACGCGGAGCGCCGGCCGACGCGAGGCCATCTGGACCCAGCTCTCGTAGCGGTAGCGGAACTCCACGCGCGCGCCATGGACCAGCAGCAGCCGGGTCGCCGCCGTGCGGGTGTGCACCGCCATCGGATGCCACTCGCCGGCCGACGGCCCCCGCACGACGGCCAGGTCCATCTCCGGCTGCTCTTCGATCGTGATCCGGCCGGCGTCGAAGAGGTGCTCCGTGTCGTGCCCCGCGTCTTCCGGGCCCCACAGCGACCGGTACTCATCGACGTCGGCGAGCAGCCGAGGCAAGACGTCGAGCAACGCCCGATAGAACCCCTCCTCGACCTGCGGCCCGGGGCGGTCGAAGAGCGGCCGCGAGAACGGCGACGTCGCCGGGTCCACATGCGCCGAGATGCGAACGCGATTCGAGCCGTGCGCCGGCTCCTGAACACGCCGAAGTCACCGGCCTAGGCAACGTCGATCAGCAGGTCGCGGCGAGACGCCGCGACCTCGGGCTCCAGCAACGCATATGATGCCGACGAGCCCGTCCTCGTCGAAGCGGTTGTTGGAGACGACGTCGGCCGGAACGTGTAGGTCGGGGCGGTCGAGATAGTTGAACACGATGGCCGTCAACGTGTCCGCCATCAGGTCGGCAGGGGTGCGGCTCCGACGCCAGTGGGACAGCGTGATCAGCGTGCGATCATTCGCCGTGCCGTCGACGATGACGTTGGGCTCGGACGAGGCGGCGGCGTACGGCAGGTATCGCATGAAAGCCCGCTCCCGGGAGGTGTCCCCCGAACTCGAATCCCGCGCCAGCGAAACGCTCGGGCAGACTACCACGCGCCCGCGGGGCTCCAGGGCTGCCCCCGCGGGCCGTCCGAGACATGTTGCGGCAGCTCGATCGTCCCGTCGACCTTGCCGTCGACGACGAGGTCCTCGCCCCGTTGACTCCGCCCTCAATGACGACGCCTGAGGGCGAGACGACAGTCGAGCGCCTCAGTACGATCGGCATACTGGGTTGATATCGCTGATCCACCACGACGCCAGACTGAAGGCGCATCGAATCGGTCGACACGGTGACCGACTACCGTTAACACGAGCCGCCGGCGGCGGCGCCGAGCGTCTGGGCCGCGTCCAGGAGGCCAGTGCGCTGGCACGGCGAATCTGGGTGCTCGCCTTCAAGACCCCGATGGACGGGCAACCCATCGTGCAGGCGATCGCCGTGAGCTTCGCAGTCGCCCCGTCGTACGCCTTCATCGCGGTCACCGTGATTCTTGAACGGTGGTCGCGTCAGTGTTGGGTTCCGGCTCAATCCCTTGTTTCAGGACGCTTCTCCCCGTCGAAGGCACGAAACCCTTGGCAGAGTGCTCGTTGCACGCGGTCGAGCCGCGTGCCGGTGATCACGGCCGACACGATCATGAAGAACGAGGGGCCTTCAGTCTCCCTGCCGCTCGGTCTCGCGGCGCAGCACTATCAGCGCCTCGCGCGAGCGGGCGCGGAGGTCGAGCGGTCCCGGCGTGGCCCCCCAGCGGAGCACCGTCGCCCCGGAGACGCGGCGCAACGCGGCGAACTCGGGACCGAGAACCCGCACCGTTCGGGCAGCGATAGCACGAATACATCCAACAACCCCTGAATCTATTGGAGTCTCTGCCAGAACACGCCAGGTAAGCCCACGATTCCACCCACGCGGGACCGCCGCCCCCGGCCGGGGGCTGTCGTTGTCACCGGGTCGCGGTCGAGCGCCACCGGCAACAACCCGTGCAGCCGGATCCGTCGGGTGATTTTACGCATCGTGGGTTAGGATAGCCTCAAGCATGCGGACACAGGCAGTTCCATGTGACGCGGCGACCGGCAGGCACCGGCCCCTGGCAGACCACTTCAGGGTTGCGAAGTGCCCGGGGCGGGCACTCCGCGCGGCGAGGCGAAGCAGGACCGCCCAAACGGGCCGGGTTGGTCGCGGTCGGCAAGGGCGTGGTTGGAGACCGGCGCCAAACGACAGGCGAGGAACTCACTACGACACGGGCGAGATGTCGTCGATGGTTGAGGCGGTTGAGACGCTGATCGTGCACTGCGCTGTCGGGGGAGAACGCTGGAGCGAACCGTTCGCGCACGTGTGCGAGATCCGGCCGGATGCGACGGGTCCATCTTCGAGGGCATCCGAACATCCTCAAGTGGTTGGTCGTGCACTTCGCCGGCTGTAAACCTAGGACTGCCGCTGCGGCAGATGGTCTCGCTCCGATGCGGACGCAGCCCGAAGGCGCGCCAGATGCGACTGATGGTCATGCCGCTCATCCCGGTCGCGCGAGCGAGCCCGTGCTCCAGTGCGTGACGCCGGGCGGGCTCGTTTCCAACGTGGCGATGACCACCTGTTCGACTTGGGCATCAGTGACGGTTCGTGGCGCGCCTGGGCGCGGTTCATCCAGCAACCCGTCCAGGCGATCTCGCACGAAGTTCGTGCGCCACTTGCCGACGGTCGCCGGCGCCGGCCACCTCAGCCTGCTAGACTAAGAATTCCATGCGCGTCATTGTCAGCGTAATCGCACTCGTTTTGATCATGGTGGCCGGCGTCAACGGGCAGCCCACCCCTCGTGACCTTTTTGCGCCCGTGCTTGGCCGGTCGCCTGGATCGAAAGTCAGCGGGCCGTCCCGAGTTGCGCGAGTTGATCGCCGCAGCCTGGAGACGGCACGCCTCCAGGCTCGCTCCGGCGGTGGCGCGTTGCGGCTGAATCTGTTCGACGATGTCCCGCGTTGGGAGGCAGTCGTCGCTCGCACCGCCCCCACATCTGCTGGCTACTCGCTATCCGGGCGGCTACGAGGAGTAGCCGGCTCCATGACCCTCGTAGTGAACGGTGAACTCATTGCCGGCACGGTACGGACGCCTACGACGATTTACACGATCCGAACCACTGACAACGGCCTCGTGAGAATTTCCGGACTCCCTTCCTCGGCCCTTCTTTGGAAGGATGAAGTAATCTTGCCTCCAACGGCTCCGAATCGCGAACCGCACCGTTTTTTGCCCATCACCGCGCCGGCCTCCACACAGGTATCGGAATCGCCGGCTCCTGATGCGGGGGCTGAAGACGGGTCGCGTATCGATGTTCTCGTCGTGTACACACCGACAGCGAGGGAACTCGCCGGCGGATACGACAGGCTCAAGACCCAAATCGATCTCGCGGTCGCCAACGCCAATTGGGCCTACGCTGCCAGCGGCGTGATCCAGAGGATAAACGTGGTTTTGGCGACAGAAGTCGACTACGTTCCGCATGATGATGGAGAAGTGAACCTTCGGCGACTTCAGCACCCCAACGACGGCCACCTGGATGAAGTTCATGCTATTCGTGACCGCTACGCCGCGGATATCGTGACGCTTATCCCCGGCGGCCGACACATTCAGGGCCTGGCATTCGACATGCTGCAAGAGTTGTCGACGGACTTTGAGAAATACGCGTTCACCGCACAGGGCGTCAGTGGGTATGGTTTAGCCCACGAATTCGGTCACATCCAGGGGTTGTATCACGACCGCTACCAGAGGAGGCAGGAAACAACCGATGATTTGGCCGACTTGAGACCGTTTTCCTACAGCGTCGGTTACGTGAACCAGGCAGCATTCGAACCGGATGCTGTGGATGCGCAGCACTGGTACACCATCATGGCCTATCCTACACAGTGCTACGATGAAGGAGTACCATGTCCTGGCGTATCTCTGATGCGTTTCTCCAATCCGGACCAGAACTTTTCGTGGAATCCAGACTACCCTGGCGACACAATGGGCGTGCCGGGCGACGATCCGTCTTCAAGCATCGACGGGCCGGCAGACGCCCGACGGTCGCTTAACGAGACGCGCCACATCGTTGCGAACTTTCGCCGAGCGCCGTGTCTAACGAGCGAAGTCAGAGTCCGTCTTCAAGCTAGCGACGGCCAATTCGTGACCGCAAGCCGCAACGGTGGGCACGATGTCTCAGCGACCCGCGACTCAACAGGACCTTGGGAGCACTTTACGCTTGTGGATGCCAACGGAGGTTGCGTGGAAGCTGGGGATGCAGTGTACTTCCACACGTCTGACGGGTTCTATCTGCGAGCGGATCTCGGTGGCGGTCCAGAATCAGTCGTTGATGCCAGAAGCACGTCAGCGAGTCAAGAGGAACAATTCATAATCCGCCGGAGTACGGGCACCGACACCCATTTGCGGGCCGGCGATTCCGTGACCCTTGAGGTGGCTAGTGGTCACTACGTCGCTGCGGAAAATGGTGGTGGAGGAGCCCTTCTTGCCAGCAGTCGATCAGCTGGTTCGTGGGAGACTTTCCGTGTCAGTACCGCTGATTGGTTTCGGCGTCTCCAGCGCTGAGGAGTCCGCGTGTGCGCTGGGCTGCGCCGCACTCGTAAGCCGTCTGCTTGCGTGGTGCCGCATTTGCCTAGTGTTGTCTCTGGCTGGATGCGCGAGCAAGACGATCCCGGCGCCCCGGATACCGCCTGAACAGCCCCAGCCGCCGGTGGTAGACGAGCCGTCGGCACCCAGTGCGCCGGGGCCAAACGAGGTTTTCTCCGGCCAGAATGACCTTGTAGAGAGAGTCAAGGGCGCCGGGCTTCCCCTGCAGGGAAAGATTACATACTTCGGTTCTGCTTCCTCACGCACATTCCTCGACCTGGGCATCCCTGAAGAGAACCTACACCTAGGCATTGAAGATGGTTCAGGCAGCTTTTATTCTGACATTCTTCGGCAGAGGTGGCAAAGTCTGCATGACGATACAGTTGTAGTGTACTTCGACGAGAACTGGGCGGCGCAAATTGCCGATTATAGAGAACAGTTAGATTTGCTGGTGGAGCATGACGTTTTGGTTGTTCACAGGGGCGGAGACACTACGAGCAAGTATGGACGCCATATATGGTATTCGGACCACCCGAGGTGGCAGACGCCACGCACATTTCGAACTGCCATGAGGGCTTTTGCGACCGGCAAGGTCATCGTGGCTAAGTACGTTGAGCGCGACGGTGCGGGGAACATCACTCCCGTCGAGGACAATGTCAGTTGCGGCATGGCGAAGGATGTCTGCTTTTCGGTAACACGACCATCCGGCGAGCTGTACTATGGTAACAGCAGTGGCTTCGCGGCTGAGCAGCTCGCCTCGCTGGCCTTTTACCTCTTTCAGCTCTGGGACACTCCCCAGGAAGTGGTTGGGGTTCTGAAGGAATGCGCGGAGGACGTGGGAGAACCTGGGATAGACGAAGAATTCGGACGAGGCATCGTTTCCATCGTCTGCGACACGGTGCAGAATAGGGAACTACGCGTCGTCTCTTCGTCCGTGCAAACCACGTACTCCGCCTCACCGGTGCTCTCGGAAATGCTGGGGTCTTCCCGCGTACCGCTGCAGACATACGCTCCGGTCTTCTACGCCTTCAATCCGTACGGCGGCACAGGCCACGTGGGAAGGCAGTTCTCCGTCCGGGGAAACGACCTCTTCGTGTCCGGCGGTCTGTCCTACGTACCGCTGGGTGTCCGCACTCTCCTGCGCAGAGCGCATCGCATTCCCTTCATGGAGATCGGCACCCGCCGTCCCTTCTACGAGCGCAACGGACATCGTCTCTCCCTGCTCAGCACTTACGGCCAGAGTGCGGAAGACGGTTTTTCCGTCCGTGCGGGTCACGTGGGGATGCGGTACGAAGTCACCCTTTCCTCGGGCACCTTTTCCCTGCATGCCGGCTACCGTCTGGCGAACGGTCATCTCGGTCTTCCGGGGTATCAGCTTGTCGGCGCCGATCCTGTTCCTTTTACCACTGCCGCTCCGGAATTCAGTCTCTCGCTGTCTTTGGGGAAGTGACTTCAGGATGTTGAGGGCGGTCAGGTTTGAGCCAGCCTCTTTGGTAACGTGTTTTGAATCAGCAGCTTACGTGCACAACGCCGGCAGTCAGGGCCGACGCAGAACTGGGCGACTTGCAGGACGAGCCATTGTCCTGATCGAGGAGCAGCAGAATGGTAGAGTCGAACGCAGGCGCCGCGGCCAGAGCCCGTGGGTGGGTCCCGTCGCATCCTTTCGGGCAACGCCTCAGTCCCACCGACCATACCCGGTTTCCTGCGAGCGCTCGTCGAACCGTGCGAGCCGTTTTCCAGCACACGGCTCTCGGACTGGTTTCACGCCAAGACATGCGACCGGGCCGCACGATGCGCTGCGCCCAGGTGAAACAGGCCGTCGCGCTCGAAGACCTGTTCCGCCGTGAAGCGCCGCGTCCCTCGCCCAGGGAGTTTGTGCCGACGCATCAGGAAGTTACGGGCGCGGGACGGCAGGAACTTGTCCAGGCTCCAGTACGCTCGGCTCACGGTCCCGTACGAGAAGTAGCGCTGCCAGACGCCAACCAGGCGGTTGATTTTCGCGCACCACTTCCGGCCACGGGGCCTGATTCTCACAACGGGCTCTTGTCCGACGATGCCGAATCTCGGTCGCGCCCCCCAACGCCAACAGACGACACGCGTGCAGTGAGTTCCGCCATCTCAGAACCGATAGCTCAGTTCACGCGCGGGGTCACCTGACCGGTGTCGAAGGCGTCGTAGCTTCGAAGGATTCGCAGCCAGCGGACATCGACGCCGCCCCCGAGTCCGCGGCACAACCGCACACGCCGGCCCCCCCAAGACGAGGCTCAGGCCAAGCTCGGAGTACTCAACCGGCGGCGGGAAGATGGAACTGTCGAAACCACCGTGCTGATGCCGTCGGACAGGTGCTCCATCGCTCCGGCGCCCGGCGGGTCCAACGGAGTCCATGGAATCAAATCGACGACGATGCTGCAGCGCTCCGTGACACGACCCACCCCGCCGCCGCAGGGCAGATACGGAAGAGCCGGCCATTCGCGACGGGAAACGCCACGGTGAATGTCGTCAGGAACGTCGTCACGTCCCGCTGCCGGTCCTCGATCCGAACGGTCCGAAACCACGAGTCAAAGCCAGCGGGAGCGCCGGGAAGTCCTCCAGTTTCACATCCAGGCCAAGATGCTGCGTCAGCCTGAGACCGACGCCCGCGCCAGTCGCGACGACCGTGCCGTCGCCGAACCCGCCGCCCACCAGACCGTAGACACTGCGCCGCTGCCGGCGCCGCGACCAATGAACGCATGACGGCTGCCTTGAACGCGGAGCGCTGCATTCGGCAGACCGGCAGACTCGGCGTTCATGGCGAATCCTCTGGATACACAATCCGGGCGAGGCCCCGACGGCCCGCCAGCTATTATCACCGATCTCGGCGGACCCGGTTCGCCCCGGCTCGCGTCCGCCGGATCCCTCCGTGAGGCTGCGGATGCGGCGAGCTTGCGGAGCCTGTGGACCCGCTACGGTCCATTGAGTGCCAACGGCTCGGGCAGAGCATCGTTGTCAGACGTGTCGGCGGCCAGCCGTACGCCGACGCCACGGCGGCATCGAGCGCCGCTTGCGCGTCGGGGGCGCCACTGCGGCCGGGCGTTGCAGAGGTTCGTCAACGTCCGGTTCTTGAGGGGTCTTGAGCGCCTTCGCCGCGTCCTCGTCGCGTGGGAAGCGGCCACTTCGGGTAGTCCAGCACCGGATCGTCTACCCACTCGACCCACTCCTGCGAGTTGAGCCGCCAGTCGTTGCGTTTCCGGGGCTTCTGATTCGAGAATCTCGTAAACTTCTAAGGCTTGTGAATCGCCTGAATATCGCGTGTCAATCGTTATGATTGTGCTTTTGGTTTGTTGGCGTGTCGGAACGCAACAGCCGCCAGCCGGAGGGGGACGGCGTGCCGGTTCGGCAACGCCACGATCCGGTCGCCGCCGACGTGGTCTTGGCCGAACGCGAGGTGACGCCCATGAAGTCTGCGAACGTGCGTTGGTCGACAGCATGCGTGATCGGTGTGCTGCTGCTCAGTTCTGGCGCTTCCGCTCAGTCGCCCCGCCCGCATGAGCACGACCATCCGGATGTCGCAATCGAAGATGCAGGTTCTCGACCGCTTCGGCCAAGCATCTGGGCGGACGCAGCGCGGGCGGATCGCTCTGGAGGAGTATCGACCACTCCAGACCACCAGATCCTTGTGGAACTGGCGCCCGAGGACACCACTGCCCCAAATCTGTTCGACCTGAACGGGCGGACGTTGATCTTCACGCCAGATGGCCACGGCGGTTACTCGCGGGCGGTTCGATCCGTTGCCTGGGAAGACGACATCGGCCCGTCAGTCGCCGACGGTGTGGAGATCCAGCTTGAGAGCTTCATGTTCGACTTCGCCGGTCGCAGGTGGGGTTCGTTCTTCGTCAGCCGGCACGGTCTGATCACGTTCGGGGAACGTCCCGCGTACTCGTACTGGGACTCCGAGAACCGCTTCGACACGATGCAGGAGATCGCCGGCAACTTCGTGACGGCCCCGACGATCTGTCCCCTGTACAAACCGATGCTCGGCGGCCGGTCCGACCGCTACGGCGCAACCCAACACGTCGCGCGTTCGCCGGATCGGGTTGTCGTCACGTGGACCACGACCGAGCCCGCCTACTACGTGCACGGAGTTCCACCTGCGCAGTCCTCGCGCATCCAGCTCGTGCTGGATGCCGATGGCGGCATTGCCTTCAACTACACCGATGTCACCCTTGGTGACGGCGTCGTCGGTTTGTTTCCTGATGCGGGAGTGGCGAAGGGCGACTTGATCGCCGGCATCGCCGACCCCACGAATCCCGAGCTTCCAGGCCATCTCGATCTGCTCGACGTGGCCATCTACGAATCGAACACGGCCGCCCTGATTGTCGAGTGGACGTTGCGAGACGACGTTCCCGCGCCTCCGAGCGGCACGAACTACTCGTACCGGCTGTACTTCGACACCGATGAGCCGTACTTCGATGGGGATGACGACTTCGAGTTCATGTGGAGCGTCGAGGTGGCGGCTGATGAGAGTTGGACGCGCGGGGGGAGGCGGCTGCAGACAGGTGCCGCCGACCGGATCGCCCTGCTCGTCGAGGATCCGAACGCTTTCGGGATCACGGCGAGCGTCAAGCCTGACGCCGCCCAATTCGACAACGGGCGCTTCGTCCAGGGCAACTGGGGATCCCGCTCCACGCGGGTCTTGCTGCCCGACACGTCGCCAGCGACCGACCTCTCGCGCTCCGACGACGTTTTCTCCACCCGGCAAGGCGAGGTGTTTCACTACCGGAGCAAGCCCGATCCGGTCGACATCGCCTGCCGGGTCATCAACGTCCTGGGTGACCAGTTCGATCTGTTCGTCTTCCACAATGAGTTTCGGGTGGACTCTCAGGAAGCCGCGACTCCAGTGAGACCGCGTTTCGGCAACGCTGGCAAGGAAGGAACCGGGATCGATAGCGACTTCGCCGTACCCTGCGGTGAAGGACGCCTCAAGGCCGTCTGGGACCTGCCCGTCTGGATGAAGTCCGATTCCGTCGTCAACGAGAACCGCTATCACGACGAAAGAACACGGTTCGATCGCGGGCTCCTGTTGTTCGCCCACGAATTCACGCATGCGTGGACCGCGCACGCGTCGTACCTGCTGGAAGGGGAACGGGAACCGCTGTTCGGCAACTATTGTCGCTGCCACTGGCGACGAGAGCTTCACGCACCTGCGGCGTTCCCCTGGCACGAGGACGATCCCGGGCCGCGGTCGCTGATGGGCGGCAGGTCCTGGCGCGACAACGGCAACGGAACGTTCACACCATTGGACGGCTACTGGGGCGGCGGGCATTCCTGGCTCGACCTCTACATGATAGGTCTGGCCGACGCCGGCGAAGTGCCGGACATGTTCATCCTGCGAGACCTGCAGCCCGTTGCGGAAGGGGACCAATGGGGTCCTCACACGGGCGAGCAGGAGTGGGTGTCAATCGAGCAGGTCATCGACGCGGAGGGTGCAAGGGAGCCGCCCCCGGCACAGGCGCAGAGCGTGTTCAACGCGGCCTTCGTCTACCTGCTGGAGCCGGGGCAGGCGCCCGACCCCCACCTGCTCCGCCTGCACGCGGAGTATAGGGACAAGGTACTGGAACATTGGTTCCACATCACGGGCGGACGATCGCAGATTACGACGGCTGTACCAGAGTTTCCAAACGAGCCCGGCGAGTGAGTGGACGCTGCTGAAGAGGGCGAGAGCCGGAGTTCCAGACGGAGTTCTTCGATCTCCGGCGTCCGTCTCACCCCCCGAAGGAAAGGTGCCATGCGCGTCTGTTGGTTCGGTCCATTCGTCGTCCTCGTCGCTCTAGCCGCCACCGCCGCTTCCCAACCCGGCCCCCCGACCGGTGGGCCGCTGTTCGTCGCTGTCGAAGCGGAGACTGCGGTGGCCGATCCCAGGATCGGCGCGGGCGTCTTGACCGTGCACCGCCAGCGCCTCGCGCGGGTCGACGACGAGATCCTGGAATCCACCCGGCTGGTCGCTGGCCAGGGCATCGCGCCCGCCAGCCTGCGCCTGAACTTGTTCGAGGACGTGCTGCTCCGCGCCGTGGTCGACCGCACGGGGCCGACGTCGGCCGGATACTGGCTGTCGGGGCGGGTAGAGGGCACGCCGCTGAGTTCCGTGACGCTCGTCGTCAACGGCGATGTCGTGGCCGGCACCGTGCGGACGCTGGCGGGGACGTTCTCGATCCGGACGGTCGGCGACGATGGCGTCTTGGCCATTCGGGAGATCGACCTGTCGGCGCGACCGCTTCGTGATGTTGTAGTCGGTGCCCCACCCTTGTCGGGGAGCACGCAGGAAACCGATCGCTTCCGGCCGGTCCGGGCCCCTACGCACGACGCGTCCCGTTCACGAAGCGGAGTCGCCTCCGTGCCGGGCGAAGCCGAGGACGGCTCGCGCATCGATGTCATGGTCGTCTACACCCCGGCCGCGCGCGACGCGCAAGGCGGTCGGGAAGAGATCGAGGCGCGGATCGACCTCTGGGTGGCCGAAACCAATCAGGCGTACGCGGACAGCGGCGTGATTCAACGGCTCAATCTCGTACTGGCCACGATGGTGGACTACACGGAGGCAGAACCCGAAAGGGGATTGTTGGCAGGCACAGTAGATCTCGGACGTCTCAGGAATCCCAACGATGGACATCTGGACGAGGTCTTGACCTCCCGTGACCAGTACGCGGCCGACATCGTTACCCTGGTTGGCCACTATTCGGACGGAACGGGCGGTATCGCAGCAGCTTGGTGTCGGGGACCAAACGCTGGTTGTACTCCACTGGCTCCGGGTTGGACGCCGTTCAGCGTCGTCGATCACGAGCGCTCGGGCAGTACCTTCGCACACGAACTGGGTCATACCATGGGGCTCAACCACGACCGGTACGCGGCAACCCGCTGCCCGCGTTGTAGCGATCCGCCAGAACAGGATCTGAGCAAGTGGAAGCCGCATCCCTACGCGTTCGGCTACGTGAACCAGCGACAGTTCGAGCCGGATGCGCCGGAATCGAGTCGTTGGAACACGATCATGGCCTACGACTCGGAGTGTCGCGACGCCGGGATTCGCTGTGTGCGGGTGGTCCGCTTCTCCAACCCGGATCTGACCTACAACGGCGATGCGATGGGCGTCCCGGGCGACGAGCCCTCATCGTCGGTGACCGGTCCTGCGGACGCCCGCCGCACGCTCAACGAGACGCGGCGCATTGTCGCCAACTTCCGCGTGGCACCCTGCCTTCGGGACGGCATGCGCATCTGGCTTCAGGCCAGCAACGGCCAGTACGTCGTGGCCGTCGGCAACGGCGGCGGCGACCTCCTCGCGGTCGAGTCCCGTCTGGGGCCTTGGGGCGAATTCACGGTGGTGGATGCCAACGGCGGTTGCGTCGAGTCCGGCGACATAGTGTCGCTGCACACGTCGGACGGGTTCTATTTGCGGGCTATAGAAGGCGGTGGATCGACTCTCGATGCAACAGACCCACAGGCTACGCCGTGGGCGCAGCTCGTTGCCCGTCGCTACCGTGGGGACGGGTCTATTCGCAACCTGGATTCCGTGACCCTGCAGGTGCAGAGTGGACACTACGTCTGCGCGGAGCAAGGGGGTGGCGGCATCGTGCGGGCCGACTGCGACACACTCGGTACGTGGGGGCAGTTCAAGGTCTCCGCCACGGATGCACTGTCTTCCGACCGCAACTGGCTCGTGGGCGGGCAACGGCTGTTGACCAGACAATTCATCCAGGCCGAAGCCGCTACGTGCCGGCTCGTGTTGCAGACCGACGGCAACCTGGTCGCCTACGAAGAGGGGGCGGCGTATTGGAGCGCCCGGACGGCTGGCGTTGCCACCGGTGGGTCGGCCGCCATGCAGTCGGACGGGAACTTCGTCGTCTACGACGCGGCAGGCGTGCCTCGCTGGTCGACCCGTACCCCTGGCAATCCCGGCGCGTTCCTTGTCATCCAGAACGACTGCGACGTGGTGCTCCGGACCGCCGGTGGCGTGGCGCTATGGTCCAGTGGTCGGCCGTAGTGTCCATCCCGATGGAGCCATCGAAGATGCTGAAGACAACGTGCATCGTCCTGCTGGCGGCGTACGCCAACCCTGGGCTGGCGATGGCGCAGTCGACGGGAGTCTCGATCACGGCCGAGAATCAGATCCTGGTCGAGTTGGCTTCGGACGACACCTCTCCAGCCAATCCCTTCGACCTGAATGGCCGGACGCTGGTATTCACGCCGGACGGCTCAGGCGGATACGCGCGCGACGTTCGGCCGCTCACGTGGGAAGCGGACATCGGCGAGCCGGTGGCGGACCGAGCCGAGATCGACCTGCCGAGCTTCATGTTCGACTTTGCAGGCAGCCGGTGGGGGTCGTTCTACGTGAGCAAGCACGGCGCGCTGACCTTCGGCGAGCCGCTCACCTACGAGTACTGGGGTCCAAACTGGTTCGCCACGATGCGCGAGCACGCCAACCGGTTCGTCGCTGCGCCGACCATCAGCCCGCTCTACAAGCCGACTCTGGGCGGCCAGGACGGCGAAACATCGGAGGCGGATCAGCAGTACGTCTCGGTCTCTCCAGAGCGCGTTGTGGTCACGTGGACGGTCAGAGAGCCATTCTTCTACGTGCACGCGCAAGGGTATCCACAGCAGGAACCGGCCAGATTCCAAGCCGTCCTGCGAGCCGATGGGAGCATCGCGTTCAACTACGCCGAGGTTTCCCTCGGCGACGGCATCGCGGGGCTGTTCACGGCTGCGGAACTCACGAGAGGAGCGGTCATCGCGAGCCTCCCGGACGCCGGGAACCCCGATTTGCCCGGCCATCTCGATCTGCTGGACACGACCATCTACGCCACAAACACGGATGCCGTGATTCTGGACTTCACGACAAGGACGCCCATCCCCGAGCCCGCCGAGGGCACGGTCTTCTCGTACCGGTTGTACTTCGACACGGACGAGCCGTATTGGGTCGAATTCGGCGACGGCTCCGACATGGACTTCCAGTGGATGATTGAGAGGGGCGGTCAGGCGAAAACCATCGGCGGCGTACCGTTCGAGGCGGTTGGCAACCGCATCGCACTGCAGGCGGACATCAGCGAGCTGCGCGGACTGTCTGCCTCGGTGATCGCGGACGCTGCGCAGTTCGACGATGGCCGCTTCGTCCAAGGCGGCAATTCCGGCCCTCTGCGGGTAGAGTTGCCGCCCGCGGCCGAGATGACCGATCTGTCCGAGCCAGACGCGGGGTTCTCCAGCGGCAGCGCCCAAAGGGAAATATTCAGCTACCGTGGAGTCCCCGACCTTGGGGCGGTCGCTTGCCGCGTGATTGAGGCTCTTGGGGAGGAGTTCGATCTCTTCATCTTCCACAACGAGTTCCGCGTGGACTCGCAGGTATCGGCCTCACCCTGGAGGAGATACTCCAGCGGCGCGGACCGTGGCATTGGAGATCCGGCCCACTGGAACCCACCGTGCGGCGGGGGCCGGCTCAAGGGGCTGTGGGAGCGCCCGGTCTGGGTGTACGCCCTGCACGAAGAGAGCGGCTTTGAACGCGACTTGGCGCTGTTCGTGCACGAGTTCACTCACACCTGGACGGCTTTCCTGTCCTTCGAGAGGGACGGCCGGCGGGAGCCGCTGTTCGAGGACGGCTGCAAATGTCACTGGCGGCTGGACCTTCACACGGCCGCGGCGTTCCCCAGGCGCTCCACAGAAGCCATGTCCATCATGGGCGGCAGATTCTGGCAGGACAACGGCGACGGCACGTTCACGCCGCAGACTCGCTATAACAGCGGCGGCCCATCCTGGCTCGACCTGTACGCGATGGGGTTGGCCCACGCGGACGAAGTGCCGGACACCTTTATCCTGCGGGATCTCCAGGTAGTCGAAGAGGCGGCGACGACTTGGCCGGACGGGCACGACGGTGGGCTGTACCGAGGGCGGAAGGAACGCGTATCCATCGATCAGGTTGTGGCGGCCGAAGGCCGGCGGGAGCCGCGGTACGGCGTAGCCCAGACGGTGTTCAACGCCGGCTTCGTGTACCTGCTGGAGCCCGGTCAGACACCTGACAACGGCCTGCTAGGGCTGCATTCGAGATACCGCGACCGAGTCGTGGAACACTGGCGTCACGTCACGGGCGGGCGCTCTGAGATTACTACGGCTGCGCCAAGCTCGGCCACGGCTCACCGGCGGCGGTTTGGGACTCTGCCCGACCTGACCCTGAGGGCTGTCGGTACGGCTGCGACGTCGCGAGCGCCTTCCGAGATTCAGACGGCGAGGCGAACGGGAGTGTCGCCGGGACCTTTAATACGGCCGGCCCGGGCGCCCCGGGCGCCGAGCCCACCGGCTCGCCCCGAGCCCCGGCCGCCGACGTCATCATCGACACGTCCGTCCGCCGAGGCGCCGTCGGGCGTAAGGCTCAGCGCGCCGGCACCGTAGCCGGTCGTCCCCCACACCGAGACCCGGTCGACCTGGTAGCCCACCCACGGGGGTGTGGCTGCGGTGTGGCTCTTCTCGCAGACCGTTTCTTCGCCTGTCCATAGGCATTTTCGCTGGCGGACGGTTCCTTTTCTGTTCATTTTCCGCGGAGACAGAGGTCCGGACAGCGCCCACCCGCCTCTTTGGGGCAGCCCTCGGGGCTGGCGGTGGGGCTGCAGGTCCGTTCGCGGAAGGTAGAGGCCATCGCCATCGCAGTAGATTGATTCGCTGGCTGACCCGCCGCGCCGTCGCCGGCTCAACGGAGAAGCACATGCTTATGCGGTCGGCCTTCTACGGCAGCATGGCGGAGGGTCTCAGCCCCCTGAGCCTCTACTCCACGCACAACGACGGCAGCGGCATCACCTACTCGTCGGCGCGGCGACCCATCATCAACATGCGGCCGAAGGTCACCACCCGCAACCCCTGGCAGTTCATGGCGGACACGCATCTGGTCGACTGGTTCGACGCCAAGGGGTTCGATGTCGACATCATCACCGACCACGACCTGCACCTGGAGGGCGTGGACCTGCTCGAACCGTACAACGTCGTGCTGACCGGGACGCATCCCGAGTACACGTCCGTGCAGATGCTGGACGCCCTCGAGGCCTGACCGGGGGCGGACGTCTGATGTACATGGGCGGCAACGGCTTCTACTGGATCACGAGCCTCGATCCTACGGGACGCTTCGTCGAGGTCCGTCGCGAGCACGGCACCGAGCACTGGCAGGGCGCGCCGGGGGAGACCTACCACGCCACGACCGGGGAATTCGGCGGACTCTGGCGGTTCCGGCCGGGCGCCGCAACGGCTGGTAGGCGTCGGGTTCACCGCGCAGGGGTTCGACCGCAACTCGCCGTTCCGGCGGATGCCGGACAGCTTCGACCCGCGCGCCACTATTATCTTCGAGGGTCTCGACGAGAACGCGCTGATCGGCGAGCAACCGTCGCTGGTCCTCGAGGTGGGCGCCGCCGGTTCCGAGCTCGACCGCGTCGACTACGCGCTGGGCTCGCCCGCCCACACGCTGGCGCCGGTGGGCGTGCGCGGCGGCTGGTGGGGGCTCGGGTGACCGACGTGCACGAGTGGCCGGTGGGCGCGGTCGTGTGCGTACACGATAAGAAGATGGACGAACCGTGGTGTCTGGTGGCCAGCGAAGCGTCGGTCCCGACGCGGGTGTTGATTCGCTACTACGGCAAGCGCTGGGGGATCGAGGCGGGCTTCCGAGACATCAAGGACATGCGCTTCGGGATGGGTCTGTCATCGATGCATGTGTCGCGCCCGGACCGGCGGGACCGCTTGCTGCTGCTCAGCGCGTTGGCGATTGCTGTGCTGTCGTTGCTGGGTGCGGCGGGCGAGCGGATTGGCTAATGACCGGTGGTTGAAGGCGAACACCGTGAAACGGCGGACGCATTCGTTGTTTCGGCAGAAGTTGATGCTGTACCACAATCTTCCAATTGGCCCGAGGATCGGATTCGTCCGTTGATGGAGACGTTCGGGAGCATGCTGGTGGAACAGCGGGTGTATCGAGAGGTCTTCGGCGTGATCTGACGCCCTGCAGAATGAGGGGATGCATGAGACAGCACCTCGTACTCATAGCGCCGCTGATTGTCCTTCAGCGTCGACGACGCCACCGTCTTCCACAGCAGGGGCGTTGCGCGCCCGTGCCCGGTCAACATCGACAGCACGATCGTCTCCTGCTTGTCGGCCGCAAAACTCGTCCAATCCAGCGCGACGACCACTTCGGTGCGGGCGCCGATGAGGTACGGCGTCCAGTGGGCGAAGAAGGTGCAGACGTTGATGCCTCGATTGCTCAGGAGCCGGTCCACCTGCTTGACGCCATGCTTGGTCAACGTGCCCATGGCTTGCGCCAGGTCGCGCCCCACCGCATGGATTGCCAGCGACGCACTCGTCAGCACGCCCGGGTGGCGTTGGCCAGTGACAGCACCCGCTTGGCATGCAGGTCGCCTTCGTACAAGGCGTTGATGAAGTTCAGGAGGTCGTGTCTCCGAAGCCATCGCCCGGATGACGTTTGCCGGTTTCCCTTTGGATGCATAGGAACCACATTCTAAATCCAGGCGCGCTATTCTGCAAACCTTCAGAATGCCAGATGTTCTATCTCAATAGGGCTGGCGTCCTATTCGGTTCACATAGCAAAATGAGGGGATCTCTGAGGGTTGGATGGCCTGTTGGGCGCACGCCGGGAACACGCCTTGGAGCGACGTCACGTAGGCTGCTCGACCACCCTACAGCGGTCCTCGGGCGGCAAGTTAGTCGGCTGGTAACTCAGCATCTCATCGTTCATGCGGGCGATGACGCTCCAGTGCACCAGCGCCCCATCCGGGATGAGGCGCGCGGCCGGCCGCCACAGGCGCCAGAGACCACTACGCGAGTTGTGCAGACAAGCAGAGGGATCGGGAGCTAGCGGGTCGCACCAACCATCCTTCAAGCGTAGACCCTGCGCTTTGGCTCTTTCCAACATCCATTTCAGTGCGATGTCAGAAAGGCCAATTTCCGGATACGACCCGCCCACATCAGAATGCACGCCAGCAAACCAGACCTGCTCGATTGTTTGGTGCTGTGCCCTCTTTTCCTCATGCCAGAGGCTCACCGGGAACTTCTTCCGTCGTTCATCAATGGAGACCGCATGATAGCCGTACGTGACGTCGTGGTTCAATGTTGCATCAAAGAACGTGCGGCCAAGTAACCAGCCCAGCGAGCCGACCGTGTCCCACACGCCGATGAGGTGTGGACGGCATTCGTGGCAGTAGGTCTTCTTAAAGCCCGACGCGATGTTGTCGGGATCCCCGGTATGGTAAATCCTGGACACGTACGGTAGCAGATTGACGCTGCCCTTTTGCAGTAAACCGCACCGGTACAGCATGCCAGCCAACGCGCGTGCCGTGTACGCACCGCGACTGAAACCGAACAAAAAGAGCCTGTCGCCCGGGTCGTACCGGTCCATCAGGTACCGGTACGCATCCTCAATGTTCTGTCGCAGGCCGTATCCGAAGGCTTTGCCGAGAATAATGCCAACCGGGCGCCCGAGTCGCCGCCCCAGAACGCTGAAGGTCCCAACCCCCGGATCGTAGAACGCGATCTGGCTCGCGTCGCGAACGATCGCCTCATAGGGGTCTTCCGGGAATCGTGTGGGTAGATGAGGGGTTGGAGGTAGCCTCTGCTCCCGTCGAGTCAAGCCGCTTCGCGCCTCCTCCGCTTGCGCTTCGGCCTTTCAGGTGACTCGCCGCTCGCGCCGGCTCAGGGCTGGTTATGGCCGGACGGCTTCGTCCGGCCACTGAAAACACTGGCCGGATCACCATGACGCCGCTACGCGAAGTGCCCGTCGGTATCGATCGAGCCAGACGGATGCACGACGATCGAACTGCCCGTCCCAAGAGGATGCGTGAGCGTTCGGACTCCTCCGACCACGCTGCCACCCACACGAAATCCTGAAGCGCCCCTCATAGAGCTTCACGACGTTGGTGTTGTGCCTTCCGTACTCATTGCCTGTGCCGTCGCAGCAGACGACGATATTTTTCGGCATTACTCACTCCGATTCCGTTCCTTCGCATTATTGCATATTTTGTCACGGACCCGGTGTCACGGTGGTTGAGGTCGGTCTTCGGCGCGGATGTCGGACAGGTTGCCCGGTCTCCCGAGATCGTTGGGGGCTGGATCTCAGCTCACGGATCGGCACCCGGCTCAACGCCGACAGTGGCGTTCGGTGCGGACTCCGCCAACTTGGGATTAACCGCCTTGTTGCCAATGGAATCCATGAATGCCCACGCGTAGTCATGACCAATTCCATGTGCAATTCTGGTCGGGATTCTACGAGACCACCTGGGCCGGCTACGGAGTAACCGTTCGGCGAAGCCGGTATGGACACGCGGCTGGCCCAGCCAGACGCGCCGTCGGCCTCCGGAGAAATCCGTGCAGACTGACCAACTCGGCCTGCGGGGGGAGTGCGTTCTTCGCCCCACGGCGCGCTTCCTGGCTCGGCCCGCTTCAGCTCGTCCGCGCTCTTTCTCCGCTCCGCGGGTTCACGCGTCGACCGCCCAGGTGTCGGTCCGCCATACCGGCATGGCCGAACGCTTACGCTACGGACAGGCGCAGGATCCTCACACGTGACGCCTCGACGAGCCGTCTCATCAAACCCTCCGCCGCCGGATGCGTGTGCGCCAGGCGATCGGGGCGCACACGAGGCCGCGCGACACGAACCTCCCGGATCGGACGGCAGAGGATAGTCAGCGTCGCGCTACCGAGAAGGTCCGGTTTTGAAGGAGGGGCCGTCTGACATGCCCTTCCTTCGCGCCGGATTGTCGGGAGCGTCTTGCTCGCTCTCGGTGCAGCGCGGGGCTTCACGACGGGCTGCCGACCTGATTGGACACGCCGGCGGCCGGCACGGATTGACACAAGACAGCCCCAGGTCCTACGATTCGGCGTTTTTGTCGGGTTTTCTGACTGAATCACTGCGCGCGGGGTCGTCTCGGTAGCCGCCTCAGCGTGCTCACAACAAGGGGAAACATCGATGGCCGAAGCTCGCAAAATGAGCAAGACCGAGTTGTTCGCGCATTTCGTCGAGCATTTCGCTGCCGTCAACATCAGCCTCAAGCGCGCCGACGCGCGGGAATTCTTCTGAAGAGTTGCAGCGGCTGTGCGAGCAACAGCTTCAGGATTGCGGCGAGTTCACGCTGCCCGGCATCGCGAAGCTCGTCTTGCAGAAGCGCGAAGCGCGGACCGGTCGCAACCCAGCAACCGGGGAAGCCATCGAAATCCCGCCCAAGCAGGTGGTCAAGGCTCGCATCGCGAAGCAGCTCAAGGACGCCGTGCTCCCCGAAGCGTAACGTTCCGCCCGGATAGCGGGCGTGGGTGGTCGACTGGCCCTGCACGGCTCCCGTGCTGCTCCGCGCCCGGGGGTTCGTCGCCCGTAAACGCGGACAGACAAATTGGTCGTGCACACGGGGTGGTGAATGGAATCGCCAAGCTCTTGCTCCAGCACGATAAGCGGCTGTGAGCCACCCCACCCCATCCTGTCCGCGCCTCTACCCTGTCAACGGTCGTCGGAACGTGAAGGAAGTAAGGAAGTGGACACGTCGTCGACCCGAGCCGCGGCCGTGCATCCAGGAAGTCGAACAGCGCCCGGGACGCAAAGCCACCGTGCGGCCATGCAGAATACAGTGCCCGGACCGTTGATCATCACTTCGGAGACCGCTCGTCGTCGAGCGCGTCTTCGAGGCCCGGCAGCAACGGCTTGAGGTCGGTGATGGTCAGCTCCATCTACAACTCTCCGGCCTCGCGGGCGCGGCGGTAGGGCCGCGCCCGCGGGAGTGAAGTCGAGCTTGAGGTAGCAGCGCCTCGCCGCATCGAGCACGCCCGGCAGGTCCGTAACCACGTTCCCCAGCCGAGGGTGGCCATCCTGGTGGCCATCCCCCACCCATAAGCAAGAGCGGCAGATACAGAAGCACGGTCGTAACCACGTTCCCCAGCCGAGGGTGGCCATCCCCCCGAAGATCCCCTGCCCGCCAAGCTGCTCCCGCCAGGCGGTTCCGGCAAGGGTGAGAACTGCTCCAGCATGGCGCTGCCGGCGTCGGCGAGGATCATCGTCTGGAGCCACTCGCCCATCCCGGTGTACTAATATCAGGTCCGGGACGCTGCGGCCGGCGGCCGGGAGGGGAGCGGTGTAGAACTGGAGCATCCCGAGCGGGAACGACAGACCGATGGTCCGCAACCCGGTCGAGGCGGCCTACGCGAGGTCGGACCTGTTCGAGCTCCGACGGCGGCTCATGAACGACTGGGCCGAGTACATCGAGAACACCAGCCCTGCGCAACCTCCCGACGCCGAACCAGTACGACAGGGAGTCGGAACGCAGCACCGTGACCCGCGCTGAACCGACCCGCTCCCCCTCCGCTTGTAACACCGCCCCCAACGAGTCAACTGCTCATCTTGAGGTCTGTCGATGCTCCTCTCTCTAGTCGTCGCTGGCTTCTTTCTCCAATTCCGGTCGTTCCGTGTAGTCGGCTCGTTGCTCTTCTGTGATGATGTGCGGTGTAGTCTCGGGGTCGACCCGCAGCATGTCCCATTCTTCGATGGGTGCCCGGATCCGGTGGCGCATTCGCGTCCAGCTCTCGGCCGCGTTGCGTAGCGGCGTTGCCGGTGGCGCGTCCCAGTCGTACGCCCGACTGTAGATGCCCCGCAGCCGTTCCTGGATTTCCCTGGTGCCCTCTTCGTCCGACTCCCCGAGTTCGATGCAGGTCTGCTCGATGAACTGCAAGCCCGCTTCGCACGCGGCCCGGAGGTGCTGATGGCGCGGTCGCTCGGCCAGCGTAGCAGGTGCGGCGGTTTGGTCGCCGCCATCATCTTCGGAACGGATCTTGGCAGCTGCGTAGTCGTCGGTTATGGCGCCCACCACGACGATCTCCGGGGCCGGCGCCGACTCGTCGATCCCCATCCATCTGGCCAGTGCGGCGTACGAACGTGCCCGTTGGAGTCGCGAGTACTGTCCGATCAGCTCCAGTTCGTCGAGCAACAGCACCCATCCTCGATGGCGTGCGCGGATGAAGTCGGCCGCGAAGCGTGTGCGTTGGCGCGGCAGTTCGTGCGCCTTGGGGCCTCTGCACGGCACGTCCCGGTGGTCCGGCATCCGCTTGAGGGCGTCTCGCACGTCCGAGACTCGGAGCTTCTCGCCACTCCACCATCCCTCGATGCTCGTTCGCAGGGCGGCGTCCCACTCGTCCTCGTACACCCGTAGCGTCGCTGCGAACATCGTTGCCAGCTCGCCGCGTTGTGCCTTCTGCTCGGTGCGTCGCAGCAGCTCTCCAGCCGCGGCCTGCTGCCACCAGTTGCCGCTGCAAAGCTCCTCGAACAGTGGTCCGGCGCGCCTCGGCACCTTGGCTCTGCGCGCAGCCTCCTGGAAGACCCGTGCGTCGTCGTAGAACGGCGTTTCCTTGCTGATCGTCACTCTGCTGCACACGAAGCCCTCGTTGAGGGCGAGCTGTTCAAGGTAGTTCAGCAGGTGCGACTTGCCGCTGCCGAAGCCCCCGGACACCAGCATTCCCCGGCACCTTGGCCCGTCATTCGGAGCGGGCATCCCCGCTTCCTTGGAGAGCAGGCTACGGAAGTGCTGCTCGGCGTCCGGCTGGTTACAGCCGAGTTCCGTGACAACCTCTTCGTTAGGTACCCCGCATCGTAGAGCCTCGATCGCCTTGCGGGCCTTGATGTCCATGACGCAGGCTGTTCCCTCCCCGTCGCTTTTCGTACCGACCTCGTCAGCTCACGTTCACCAGTGCGGCTGCCCGGTTCTGTCTCTGTTCGTCCCTGACGTCGTTCATGATCCGCATCGCGAGGGCCTGGTACTCGCGGTAGCTCCGCTTTCCAGCTTGTACGAACGCGGAGTCCGTCGTCACGACGAGAGCAGTCCCGGCAGCCGGTCGATGTCGTCGATCAGTTCGCGCAGGACTTCGTAGTGGTCAAGGACCATCATGCGCGTGTAGTACTTGAGACCGTCCTTCGGGTTGGGCGTGGTCAGTACCCGCCGGTTGTCGAGGAGCACGATCAACCCAGCCTGTCCGCAGTCCCGCAGCCAGTGCAGCGTTGACTCGAACATGCCGCGCGCGGTCGTCCGGTCGATTGTGCCGTAGATGAAGAAGGGCCGTACGACGCTCGCCCGCTTCTCCCGCCCGGTCAGCCAATCGAGGACGGGACCTGCGGTGTAGGGGGCGCCGTCGGTGGCGTTCTCCGCCCTGCAAAGCTCCGTCATGGCGACACGGAAGTTGCGCGTCATGGATCTGCGCCGGTAGACCTGCGCGGAGATTTGCTTCTGCACTTCCTGCACGACTTCCTGCCGAGTGATACGGTTCTTCTTCGTCAGGGATCCGAACAGGTCGTCATTGCCCACCGTCGCGATTTCTTCTGTCGCGAGGCTGGCGTCGGCGGCGAGCCGCAAGATCCGTTCGCGGACGAAGCCGCGCCAATCGAGCTGAGCAGCGATCTGGCAGTACAAGTCCTGTGGCATGTGCGCCCGGAAGTCCTCGGCCCGCAGCGTCACGGTGGCGTAGTTGCGCCGTGCCCCGGCCGCGAGGAGCGACGTGGCCAAACGGTCGGCTGCCTCTGCTTCGCATACCGCGAACTTGACGGCGCTACCTCCCTGCGGGATGTACTCGCTGAGGTACTCCCCGTCCAGGAACTCTGTCCATTCCGCCGCGGGGATCGTGCCACCTGTCATGCCGGGTCTCCGAATCGGATTCCGAAGTACGTGATTTCGCGCCCTCCAGGGGCTATGAACGTCAGTACTCGAGAGCGGTTCTTCGTTCCGGTGGATCCGACCAACCGCATGCGATTGCCCTTGCGTGTCTTGGTTGTCCCGGAGGTATCCAGGCGGTACAGATCGCGCGCGAAGTCGATCCGCTGGTAGTCGCGCTGGGTACCCGGCAACGCAGTCATCAACTCGTAGATGTCGGCCAGCGATACCACCGGCACAGGAGCGCCCCCCGCTGCCAGGCTGGGTGCGTCCCGCCTGACGATGCGGCGGTACACCTTGTGCAGTGCTTCGAGGAACGCCTCACTCTTCGACGCGGACGCGACGGGACGTTTCTGGCGCTTCAGCAGTTCCGCCGTCAGCGCGCTCGGACGGATCGACTTCCACGCCCTGCCGTCGATCGTTACCCGGCGCGTTTCGGTGTTTACGCGCACGATCGACGGGTGGCACAGTAGCTGTCCCTCGTGCGGCAACGCTTCGCCGCCCGCACTCGTGACTTGTCGCGTAATCTCTTCGAGGTACCCGCTACCCAGCCGATCGCCAACGGTCTTCTCGCATGCCTGAACCGCGGCGACCAGCGCCTCGCCTGTGCGGTCGAGATCCCGGCGTGCCGCGCGGAGCTTGTCAGTGGCCGTGTTCAGTGTCTTCAGGTCCCCGGACGCGGCCGCCTTGGTCGCGCGGCGGGTTTCGGCGGCGACGGTCCTCGCCACCCTGTTCAACGCTTCCGTGCCGGCATCAAGCGCGCGGAAGGACTCTTCGATGGTGGCGGTTGTCTCTTCCACTTGGCGCCCTCCCTGGGCACGGACGGCGAGCACTGGTCGTCACAGATATTGCTCCGAGCACGGGCCGGCTAGAATCGCCGCCCACAGGACGCCTGCGCCAGCACCGATACACCGCCATTTAGAGCATAACATGTCGCTGCCACGCGAGGTGGGGGAGGGCCTGGGGTGCACGTCAGGAAAGTGAGGGGATTCGTTCCGGGGTAAAGGACAAGGCTTGATCGGCCGATAGCTGGCAGTGGATGGACTGTCAGCACGAGGACCCGATCATGCCCGATGAACAGATTGCGGCGCTGGAACGCCAACACGCACACCTTCGCAGTCAATTCGCCTCCATCGGCGAGATGCGCTCCGGTTCGCTGACCGAGCGCTTCCGACCCTGCGGCAAGCCCTGGTGTCACTGCGCCAAGCCAGGCGACTCCGGGCACGGGCCGGTCCTGTCGCTGACGCGCAAGCAGGCCGGCAAGACGGTCACACGCATCATCCCGGCCCACGCCGGGTCGGAGACGCAGGCGCGGCTCGCCGAGTATCGCCGCTTCCGGCAATTGTCGAAGCTGTTCATCGAGGTCAACGATGCCCTGAGCGAGGCGCGGCTGGCGACCGACAGCGCAGTAAAAAAAACCGCAGACCGCGGTGCTCGCCAAGTCGCTGGCGGCCGAAGCGACACGTGAGATCGAGCGGCTGCTGGGGGCCGACGCGACGCAGACGCTGGGCGACTTCGAGGCGGCCGAGACGGCGGTGCGCACCGCCGTCCTCGCAGTGGCGGCCGCGGGAGCAGGTCCAGCGGGCTCGCGGTCGAGCAGACCTTGGTGGTCGCGACCCGCAAGTAGCGCGAGGTGGTCTGCAGACTCCGATGCCCGAGCAGGAGCTGAATGGTACGCAGATCGGTGCCGGCCTCGAGCAGGTGGACCGCGAAGGCATGGCGAAGTAAATGTGGCGTGACGGCCTTGGCAAGACGCGCGCGCCGGGCGGCGATGCGGCACGCAAGCTGGACCGCGCTGCGCGTGATGGGCGCCTCGGGGCGCTCGCCGGGGAAGAGCCAGTGCCGGGGCCGTTGGACTTTTCCACCAGGCGCGCAGAACCGCCAGCAGCTTCGGCGAGAGCATCACGTAGCGGTCCTTCTGACCCTTGCCCTTCGCGATGCGCAGCACCATCCGTTCGCTGTCGATGGCGGACACGGTGAGGGCAATGGCCTCGGAGACGCGCAGGCCGGCGGCGTAGCAGGTGGTCAGGATGGCGCGATGCTTCGCGGGCTTGACCGCGTCGAGAAACTGGACCACTTCCCGCGGGCTGAGCACGACCGGCAGAGACTGCGGCTTCTTCGGCGCGGGGATCACGTCGTCGAAGGGCCACTGCTTCTGAAGCGTGACCCGATAGAGGAAGCGCAGCGCCGCCACGGTGACGAGCAGCGAGCCCGTTGCCAAGCCGCGTTCGGTGGCCAGGTAGACCTGGTAGGCGCGGATCTGCTCGGGGCCGAGGCGCTCGGGTGACCGGTCGAAGTAGCGGGCGAACCGCGCGACGGTCTCGACGTACGTGCGTTGGGTGAACGGCGACAGCCGCCGCACCTGCATGTCTTCGAGCATGCGTTGACGAAGCGATGTCATCTGACGCTCCTTTGCGAAGGGCCTGGGGGATTCCAGGCGCTCGCCGAGCAGCGTAGGTGAGGCTCACGAGGAGCTGCGGCGGTCGGACGATCTGGCCGGACGCGTCAGGGGCGGCGGGTCGACTGAGCGCCTACCGCCGTGGCGGTTTCGTTCAAGATCTGAAATGTTGTGTTTCCTGATATGTTGCGTAGAGGGTGCAAGGCCTTTTGAAATCAGGGCTTTTGCCTCAACTCACGCAACATAATGGATAGACCTCATAGCGTTCGGAGGAAGGCCATGATGCCGGCATCCCGCTTCCAGGCCCGGGTACCCTCAGATTCCGCCTGATCGCAAAGCGCGATCGCTCTCGCCTTGGTCTCGAAATCGATTTCGGCGTAGATGTTGGTCGTGTCGAGCTTGACGTGGCCGAGCCATGCCCGAATCGCGTCTCGTCCTCCGGCGGCGTGCATCTTCTTGAGGATTTTTGCCAGTTCTGTCACCGTACGCATCAGTTCGCTCCTCGTCAGCATCTGGATCCATCCGCGCATCGATCATTCGACAGGAGTCCGGTCCCTCCCCGCGTCGATCTCGTACCGTGCACGCCGATCACGTACGGGATCGGCGTGCACGGGGAACGGACGCGTTCACGTTCACGTAAACTGATCGCGAATGCGGGTCCACACGCGTACTGGAAACGCCACGCGAAAACGGACGCGTCGCGCACCTGGGTCGGGGGCACGAAGACGGACGCGCCATGCACCTGGATCGCGCCCGCAAAACGGACGCGTGCGTGCTAGTATACGGATATGGATCACGTGCACGGATCGGCACGCGGTACACGGAGCGACTTGGCGACCGGGAGACTAGTGGTCCGTCACATCACAATCTTCGGGTAGACGGACTTGAGTTTACAGCGAGCATCGTCGACCCTCATCTGCCAGTCGACACCGCGTTGGGTGCCATTGATGTCGCTGGACCACGCCGACACTTCGCCGTGCAGCGTCTCCAGGTCGCCGATGCGGCGTTCCCGCAGGCATTGGCGCGTCATGGCACTGAGCTCGTTCTCCGCGATGTTCAGCCAACTCCCGTGTTTCGGCGTGTAGCAGAACTCGAGGCGACGAACCAGTTCTCGTGCCCGCACCGGCTCGAACACTTCGTAGAAGGCACCCTTCGTGTGCGTGTTGAGGTTGTCGCACACCAGGGTGACCTTCGGGCACTCGGCGTAGCGGCCCTCCAGCAGGCCGGCGACCTCCACCGCCCAATCGGCCTTCGTACGCCGGGCTCGGGCCGTCGCCTGCCGCCAACCCGCCAGCGGTTCGCTGAACAGGAAGACCGAGGCCGTGCCGGCCCGTTCGTACTCGTAGTCGACGCGTCGGGGACGCGCCTTCGTGGCGGCCACCGGCGGGCGCGTTTCCTTGACCAGTTGCACCGGCTGCTCATCCATGCACACGACGGGGCAATCCGGGTCGTAGGGCTGCTGGTACAGATCCAGGACCTGTTCCATGTGCGCCACGAACTCGGCATCGGTCTCCGGCGGGATCACCCAGTACTCGATTCTCCGCCGGGTCATCTCGTTTTTTTCAGCGTCCGCCGGATCGTTTCGTGGCTGACCGACTCGACGACCCCCAACTCGACGACACGGCGCGCCAACAGCCGCAACGACCAGTTCGCGTAGCCCTTCGGGGGCGACCCCAGACGCAGGGCGATGACCTGCGCCTCCTGTTCGCCGTCGAGCAGCTTGAGGCCCGGGGGCAACGCCTGCCGTTGGCGTTCCAGCGCCCGCTCGAATCCTTCCAGCACGCAACGTTGGCGAATGTTCTCGACCGTCTTGGTGCGACACGAAAAGGCATCGGCAATCTGCTGGTCGGTCCACCCCGGTCCGTCCGCATCGGCCTTCAAGAGAATCTGAGCGCGGCGCACCTTCTCGCTGCTCCCCTTGAGCTTGCGGACCGTCTGTCGACAGATCTCGCGTTCCTGGGCGGTGAGTCGAACGATGTACTTTTTCTCCGGCATGAAAGCTGTCTCGGCTTGAGATCAGCTTCCCGATAGTCCTAATGTTGACACGTGACGGACCACTAGGGCGATGAGTGACTTCAAGCAGGTCAAGATGGGCGTAACGGAGCGCCAGCTTGACGACATGCGCTTCATCAAGGAGGTGTACAGCCTCCCCAACGAGGCGTCTGCCGTTGGTACGGCGCTGGCTGTCACGCGATCGCTTGCGGAGCGCGTGAAGCGGCGGCATGGCCGACTAGTTCTCCACAACAACGACGGGACGCGGCAGGAGATCCGCATTCCTGCCGGAACGTGATCGATGGCCGCCGACGACGAGCAGAGCCTCGGCGATGCGACTGAGGCCGCGGGGCTAGAGTTCGTCGACGCCTACAGGGGTGATGCGCGATTCTACCGGATAATCGCAATACTCCCTCGGAATCGCAATCTCGCTCTCCATCGTTTGCTCGCTGGTGGCTGTGCTTTGCGGCAACGCGGTCCCCAATGGCATCACGGCAATCGGTTCGGCAGCCGTCGGCGCGCTGGCTGGCATATTCACAGCCACGTCTCGCGGCTGATCGCCCATGGAGGCCTCGTGCGATAAAGGAAAGCGCGCGCTGAGCGATGGCTCCTGCATCTGGAACGGCTAGGCGCCGGCATCGCACCGTTGCCCCCTGACGCGGCCGGTACGGCCCCCGTGGTCCTGCGGGCGGCGTCCGCGTCTCGACCAGCCCCACGATCCACCGGACGTCCCGTAGCGTGTCCGTGACGCCAGCCGCCATCGCCGGCGTCATCCGTAGCGTCTTGTGGATCCGGCAGAAGTTGTAGAACACCGTGTACAGGGCCACCTGGTACGCGTGGTTCGCCAGCTTCTTGCTGAACGCGTTGGTCAACCGGGTGAACCGCCCGTTGCCCATCCTGAAGTTCAGGTTCTGACGCTCCACGTACGACGTGCTGACGTGCTTTGGGTTCGGGTCGCCGGTGACCCGGTTGAGTGAGGCACCGCGCAGAAACCTGCCAGCTAACCGTCAGATTCCCGCTCGGAGTCGAAGGTCAGGTACCACAGCGCGACGGTTCGCAGGCCGATCTCGGCTCCGCGGGCGGGCACGAGCGGGTCCTCGCTGTCCACGCGCTCGCCGCTGACCGGCTCGACCCATTGTCGCTGCGGCCCGCGGGTCGTTGCTGTGGAACCCGTGGCCGTAGTTCAGGTAGAGCTCGGTCCCGCGCCACGGACCCAGCACCGCGGTCAGCTTGGGACTGATCAGTCCCGACGTGCCCGAGCCGGTGTTGAGGGCGCGCAGCGCGTCGACCGAGATAGCGGCAGAAGTCGCCGCGGACGCCGAAGGTGGTGCGCAAGAACCGGGTCCACTCGATCTCGCTCTGCCCGAACAGCCCGACCGTGCTCTGCCGCACGGCGTCGTTGCGGATGGCGCCGGTGCGCCGCCGGCCCACCGTCCGGTGCAGGCCGACCGTGCCCACCGCGTCGTGCCGGAACGACGCGCCGGCGGCGTACTCCGTCGACTGATTCGAATGCGTTTCCGAGTCGCCGGTGCAGCAGCCGCGCCCCGGAGACCCACCGGCGGCCCTCCTGCTCGATCTGGTCGCCGTCGATCGGATTCTCCAGGAAGTAGGTGACGTTCTGGAACAGGGTTCAGCCCGCCCTGCAGGGCGTAGGCGGTCACGGGGGTCGATGCCGCCCCGCTCGATCCAGCCCGTCGAACGCCAAGCTGTAGCGGGAGGTCCGGCCGGCGTCGGTGTCGTCGATGGCGCCGAACCGCGACAGGCTCCCCGCCTCGACCGCGCGCAGCGGGATCTGGTCGGTCGCGTTCCAGTCGGCCTTGTATCCCATGCCGGTGATGGAGAACCCGTTCGTCAGGTCGTCCTGGCTGTAGCGCACGACGGTGTTCACCTTGCGCATGTTGTCGGGCCGCTTCCACGGCCCGTCGTTCGTGTTCGCTTCCAGGGCCATCAGCACGTTGCCGGCGCCCACCTGCGGAGAGACGGCCCCGAAGAAGACGCGCCCCCATCCCTGGCCACCGCTGCTCAAGCTCAACAGCGGGCGGTCGAGCACGTTGACGTAGCTGATGGTGGCCGACCCGGCCGCGGAGAAGTCGCCGTGCTCGGCGAAGTACGGCCCCTTGTTGTACTGCACGCCGCTCACCAGCTCCGGGATGAGCAGGTTCACGTCGCTGTAGCCGTGCGCGTGCGCGCCGGAAGACTCGTTCATGGGCACGCCGGCAAGGGTGGTCGCGAAGTTGTCCAGGTTGAAGCCGCGCAGGTAGTACTGGTTGGCCTTGCCTTCGCCGCTGTGCTGGCTGGCGATGAAGCCCGGCACCGCTTCGAGCACCTCGTCGGGACGCATGAACGCAACGGCATCGACCTCGTGTCGTTCCGTCGGGGCGAGCGCAAAGATGACCGTACGCAGGAGTACCTGCGCAAGTGGCCCGGGGGCGAGGGTGTGCTCTACATCGGCAAGGCGCAGGAGAGGGCGCGCGTTTTGCGCACCGAGCGCTGCCAGCGCTGCCACGACCCGGCCACCGGCGCGCCACACCTGCGCACAGCGCTTGTGATTGGGGCAACCTTGGTCGCTTGGTGTGTCGCCAAGGTAGTCAGTCTCCCATGTGCCCCGCCGCGCATCGAGGACGGTGGTATCGGTCGATGCGCGACGAAGGCCGGGGAACGTTCCCCGGCGACATGAGGCCGCGAGTGAATGCAGAGCATCATCCATCAACACCGCTCAACGAAGGCCGGGGCACGCACCCCGGCGACACTGCTCGCAGCACACGGACAGGGTACTTCCCGTCTACGCTCAATGAAGGCCGGGGCACGCACCTTGTTGGCGAGCTCGAGGATCCGCCAAATATTGGAGTTCCGCCAACCGCAAGCTGTTGTGGTGCCGGCGGCCTCGTCAAACGAACAGCGTGCGCGTGTGCTCACCGGCGTCAAGGCGCTTCGCTTCGCTCCGCCCCCGCTTCGCGGGGCTTTCGGCCCTGCCGCCGGGGGGCACGCACCCCGGCGACAGGCGCAAGATCGTAACGTGCACTGCATGAGCGATGAGCGCTCAACGAAGGCCGGGGCACGCACCCCGGCGACACCGGCAACGTGGCAGGTAGCCGGCCTACCGTTGTAGCGCGCTCAACGAAGGCCGGGGCACGCACCCCGGCGACACCTTCTCTGCCCTCACAGGCCGCACCGCTTCGCTCGCGCACAACGAAGGCCGGGGCACGCACCCCGGCGACACATATCACCCCTGTATCCGCGCCAGTTCGTGGCGCAACCGCTCAACGAAGGCCGGGGCACGCACCCCGGCGACACCCCACGTCAAGCGTCTACGGTAGACGCCTCGTCTACCGCTCAACGAAGGCCGGGGCACGCACCCCGGCGACACCATCACGCGCCGGTTGCGTTTGCGGCACACGTGTTCCGCTCAACGAAGGCCGGGGCACGCACCCCGGCGACACCTGCCGCGCGTGGTCTGTCGGTGTGGTACGTCGTTCGACGCTCAACGAAGGCCGGGGCACGCACCCCGGCGACACGCGGCGAGGGCGCGGTGCAGGCGCATCGTGGGTCCCGCTCAACGAAGGCCGGGGCACGCACCCCGGCGACACTCGAGGATTTCGGCGTCGTTCGATGTGAGGGTTGCCGCTCAACGAAGGCCGGGGCACGCACCCCGGCGACACGCCCGGGCCGAGGACCGGATCCGCGCCGCCTTCGACCTCGCTCAACGAAGGCCGGGGCACGCACCCCGGCGACACGTGCTCGACGAACGGCAGGTCGACCCGGCGGTCGATCGCTCAACGAAGGCCGGGGCACGTACCCCGGCGACACGTATGCGATGGGGCGCGACAAGGGACGCGACACGTCGCTCAACGAAGGCCGGGGCACGTACCCCGGCGACACTCGTCGGCAAGCAAATCAAGGCGCTAGCGAATGCGGTCGCTCAACGAAGGCCGGGGCACGCACCCCGGCGACACCTGGTCGTCACCAATCAGCGCGGCCGCGTGTCCATCATCGCTCAACGAAGGCCGGGGCACGCACCCCGGCGACACTAGGCTAGACGGGTATGGTGGCACTGAGACAGTCGGCGCTCAACGAAGGCCGGGGCATGCACCCCGGCGACACGCCCCGGCGCTGAAGTAGCGGGCGACGCCGATGTCCGCTCAACGAAGGCCGGGGCACGCACCCCGGCGACACCCGCGCGCGCCTGGAGCGCCTCGAGGAAGCTCCTCCACGCTCAACGAAGGCCGGGGCACGCACCCCGGCGACACGACCAGCCGACCGCGCGACCGCTCGCACTCGACGCACGCTCAACGAAGGCCGGGGCACGCACCCCGGCGACACCAGTAGACCAAAGGCGGCTACCTATAAGGGTTTTCCTCGCTCAACGAAGGCCGGGGCACGCACCCCGGCGACACCCAGCACCTGCACGAGCGCCGCAACGTCGATTGTCCCGCTCAACGAAGGCCGGGGCACGCACCCCGGCGACACGGTGCACGCGTTGCACGGCCAGAACGGCAGCGACTCGCCCGCTCAACGAAGGCCGGGGCACGCACCCCAGCGACACCCGGCAGCCCCACGTAGGCCAGCAGGATGACGACCGCCGCTCAACGAAGGCCGGGGCACGCACCCCGGCGACACCCGAGCGAAGCTCGTCGCCCTGCCGCACCCGCCGCACGCTCAACGAAGGCCGGGGCACGCACCCCGGCGACACAACATGGACCGCAACCCCTCGTCCTTGACCTCGTACGCTCAACGAAGGCCGGGGCACGCACCCCGGCGACACGCGCGCGCAGTGTCAGGTTCACGGCCGCCACGTTCGCTCAACGAAGGCCGGGGCACGCACCCCGGCGACACACTCGGTCATAGGCCGAGACGAACGCCGACGCTGCCCGCTCAAGGAAGGCCGGGGCACGCACCCCGGCGACACGCAGCGCACGACCGCGACGCGCATCCTGCCGATCACCCGCTCAACGAAGGCCGGGGCACGCACCCCGGCGACACTGCTGCGACCACAGCCTGCGAACATGCCTCTCCGACGCTCAACGAAGGCCGGGGCACGCACCCCGGCGACACCGGCGGGAGCGCTCACGAGCGCGACGGTCGGCGCCGCCGCTCAACGAAGGCCGGGGCACGCACCCCGGCGACACACCTCGGGCCGCGGGTCGTGTTCGGCGACCGGCAGCGCTCAACGAAGGCCGGGGCACGCACCCCGGCGACACTCGGCCGCTGGGTTTTCATTTTCTCCGCCACGGCCGTCGCTCAACGAAGGCCGGGGCACGCACCCCGGCGACACGCGCCGTGGCCGACGGCGGGCACGGCGGCCGCCTACGTCGCTCAACGAAGGCCGGGGCACGCACCCCGGCGACACGCGCTGTCTTCAGGCGCTGCACCACCCCGGGCACGCCCGCTCAACGAAGGCCGGGGCACGCACCCCGGCGACACTCCTCGAGGTCGACGCGGGCAATCAGGCCTGCGACCGCTCAACGAAGGCCGGGGCACGCACCCCGGCGACACGTGCAGCCGCCGCAGGTCCACCCGCGTGATGGGCCCCGCTCAACGAAGGCCGGGGCATGCACCCCGGCGACACACGCCGAGGGGCTGACGCGGGCGGGCATCGTGCGGCTCGCTCAACGAAGGCCGGGGCACGCACCCCGGCGACACACGCCAGTACTGCACGACCTGCCGGCCCGATGGCTACGCTCAACGAAGGCCGGGGCACGCACCCCGGCGACACCCGAGCGAAGCTCGTCGCCCTGCCGCACCCGCCGCACGCTCAACGAAGGCCGGGGCACGCACCCCGGCGACACCCTGCGCAGGATGACGGACTTCGACCGCACACACCCCGCTCAACGAAGGCCGGGGCACGCACCCCGGCGACACGAACTCAGAGGCTGTGAGCTGGCTCGCCCTCGGCTGTCGCTCAACGAAGGCCGGGGCACGCACCCCGGCGACACGTCAAGGCCCTCACCCACCAGCAGGCCCTCGCCCACGCTCAACGAAGGCCGGGGCACGCACCCCGGCGACACAACCCACCCGCCCGGCGGTATCGCCGTGCCGGGCTCCGCTCAACGAAGGCCGGGGCACGCACCCCGGCGACACTCGGCCAGGCTCTCGAACTCGAGCGTGTCGTAGCGCGCTCAACGAAGGCCGGGGCACGCACCCCGGCGACACGCCATCCACTTTTCGCGTTTCCGCCCTTGCTTTCTGCGCTCAAACGAAGGCCGGGGCACGCACCCCGGCGACACTCGGCCAGGATGCGCACGACCATGCCGTCTCGCTCCGCTCAACGAAGGCCGGGGCACGCACCCCGGCGACACGTGCATCTCGTCGAACTCGGGGTCCGCCTCGAAGTTCGCTCAACGAAGGCCGGGGCACGCACCCCGGCGACACCTCCAGGTCACCAACCGGCGTCACCACCCTCCCCGGCGCTCAACGAAGGCCGGGGCACGCACCCCGGCGACACGGACAGGGCCATGTCCGCATTCGCGCGGCGGGCGTCGCTCAACGAAGGCCGGGGCACGCACCCCGGCGACACCATCGTCCGCAGCCAGGGGCATCAAGGCGGAACACATCGCTCAACGAAGGCCGGGGCACGCACCCCGGCGACACACGCACCAGGCGGTCAAGGTCGCGTCTACCGTGCGAGTCGCTCAACGAAGGCCGGGGCACGCACCCCGGCGACACGCTGGTGCCGCAGGAATCGGTGCGGGCCTGGTGGCACGCTCAACGAAGGCCGGGGCACGCACCCCGGCGACACAGGGCCGCCAGCGGTGGTGGGCTGGGGCGCAGGTCGACGCTCAACGAAGGCCGGGGCACGCACCCCGGCGACACCCGCCGCGCACGCTGCCGGCGGCCATGAGCTTCGCTCCGCTCAACGAAGGCCGGGGCACGCACCCCGGCGACACTGGACAAGCGTCCTGCCGTCGTTCGGGATCTCCCCACGCTCAACGAAGGCCGGGGCACGCACCCCGGCGACACGGCTGGTGGATGTGGGCAGTCCCCGGAACCTGGCGCCGCTCAACGAAGGCCGGGGCACGCACCCCGGCGACACACCGAGCCCGAGCTGTGCGGCGGCCTGAAGGACTGCGCTCAACGAAGGCCGGGGCACGCACCCCGGCGACACGCTGGATCCCGGTGCGGGGCACCTGGGAGACGCACGCTCAACGAAGGCCGGGGCACGCACCCCGGCGACACTCGATGGAGGCCAGGTCCACCACGCTGACCGAGGACGCTCAACGAAGGCCGGGGCACGCACCCCGGCGACACCACGACGTGGATCAGGTTGCGGTGCCGCACTTTCCGCGCTCAACGAAGGCCGGGGCACGCACCCCGGCGACACTGCCGGAAGGACAGGTAATGGAAATCCAGGTACGTCACCGCTCAACGAAGGCCGGGGCACGCACCCCGGCGACACTCGAGTGGCAGCTCGAACCGCGGTCGCGACCTCTCCCGCTCAACGAAGGCCGGGGCACGCACCCCGGCGACACGCGCCGCCCGCTGAAAACCACAACACCCACCGCTGACGCTCAACGAAGGCCGGGGCACGCACCCCGGCGACACGCGCCGGCATGGCGAGAGCGGCTGACTGCGATCCACGCTCAACGAAGGCCGGGGCACGCACCCCGGCGACACTCGGCGATCCAGGCCCGCGCGCGCCGAACGGTGTCGGCCGCTCAACGAAGGCCGGGGCACGCACCCCGGCGACACTCGCTCGGCAAGGTCCGGCGGCTGGGCGTCTGCGAGCGCTCAACGAAGGCCGGGGCACGCACCCCGGCGACACGCCGTCCGGCGGCGATTGCCGGCAGACCACTCTGTCCGCTCAACGAAGGCCGGGTCCACGTCGCTCAACGAAGGCCGGGGCACGCACCCCGGCGACACGGTAGCCTGTCCGCGTAGGCGCATGATGCGCCGTCCGCGCTCAACGAAGGCCGGGGCACGCACCCCGGCGACACACCCGAAAAATCCCTTGCCTTTCCCGGATGGGTCCACGCTCAACGAAGGCCGGGGCACGCACCCCGGCGACACTTGAGCCCAACACCCTCCGTAGAGACGCAACAGCCACCCCGCTCAACGAAGGCCGGGGCACGCACCCCGGCGACACTCCAGGCGACCGGCCGGAATAAGGTGCTCGCTCAGGACCGCTCAACGAAGGCCGGGGCACGCACCCCGGCGACACGAGATTGCGTTGCTGTTCGTGTTCGGGACGGCGGGCGCTCAACGAAGGCCGGGGCACGCACCCCGGCGACACGTCACGGCCGCGGCTGGCCGCGTCTATGCGTTCCTCGCTCAACGAAGGCCGGGGCACGCACCCCGGCGACACAACGGCAACGGGCATTTGCTCATCCCGCACGTGGCGCCCGCTCAACGAAGGCCGGGGCACGCACCCCGGCGACACCCATCGGTTGGCGGACACACAGCGCGCGGGATTGGGACGCTCAACGAAGGCCGGGGCACGCACCCCGGCGACACCGGCTGAGGTCTGGTGGTGGTTCGGGGCGCCAACCGCGCTCAACGAAGGCCGGGGCACGCACCCCGGCGACACCCGATCCGCGCCTCGAGTCCGACCTCGGTGATGCTCGCTCAACGAAGGCCGGGGCACGCACCCCGGCGACACGTGGTTGGCGCCGCCCCCGGCTGCAGAGCGAGCACTCGCTCAACGAAGGCCGGGGCACGCACCCCGGCGACACCCGTGGACCGCGGCGCGGCCGCCTCCGCCTGTCTGACCGCTCAACGAAGGCTGGGGCACGCACCCCGGCGACACGCGCGGCGGCCTGCTGCTCTTCCACCCATCGCTGCATCGCTCAACGAAGGCCGGGGCACGCACCCCGGCGACACCCGGATCCGGCGTGGGTCACCGCGGCGAGCTTGCGCGCTCAACGAAGGCCGGGGCACGCACCCCGGCGACACTCGGAAAGTGTTCAACGTCGCGTACACGTTCGTCGCGCTCAACGAAGGCCGGGGCACGCACCCCGGTGGTAGTGGCAACATGAAAAGGGACCTCGTGGCCACCTGAAAAGGGACCCCCTGAGCACTCAAGGAATGGCGTTCCTGCGGCGATGAATCGATGGACGAGACACGTTCGTCTCGTCGACATCGCCAGGAGGACGCGGAGGTGATCAGGATGAGTCAGTGGGCCGAGATCCGCCACCTGCATCTGGTGGAAGGGGTACCGAAGAAGGAGATTGCGCGGCGCCTGCAGCTGGACGTCAAGACGGTGCGCCGCGCCGTAGTCCGGCCGACGCCGCCGGTGCGGGTGTCGCCGCCGAGGGCCGGCAGCCTGGACCCGTGGCGGGACCAGATCGAGCAGTGGCTGCGGGAGGACCGGAAGTTGACCGCGAAGCGGATCCGCCGGTTGCTGTTGCCGTTGGCCGGCGCGGTCTCCCCGCGCACGGTGCGCCGCTACGTGGCGGCGCTGAGGAGGACTGTCACGTCGAAGGAGGCCTTCGTCCACCGCAGCGTGGCTGCTGGTACGACGATGGAGGTCGACTTCGGCGAGTCGTGGGCCGACATCGCCGGGGCGCCGTGCAAGGTGAAGTACTTGGTGGCGACGCTGCCGTTCTCGAACGCGTACTTCGCCAAGGCGTATCCGGTCGAGCGGCTCGAGTCGCTGCTCGACGGCATCGAGTCGGCGTTCAAGTACTTTCGGGGCGTCGTGGACCGCGTTGTCCTCGATAACACCTCGCTGGCGGTCAAGGACGTGTTGGCCGGACGGGACCGGGTGCAGACCGAGGCATTCGAGGCGTTTCGGGGCGCGTATCCGTTCCGGGCCGAGTTCTGTGCGCCGGCGAAGGGCTGGGAAAAAGGTTCCGTGGAAAACGGCGTCAAATACGTCCGGAACCTGGTGTTCCGGCCGCGGCTGGCGGTGGAGAGCTGGGCGGCGCTCAACGCGACGATCCGCACCGAGCTGGAGGCCGACCTGCCGACGCGCCACCTCGACGACGGGCGCCCAGTGCAGGAAGCCTTGGCGCTGGAGCGGCAGCATCTGCGAGCGTTGCCCGAGCATCTTCCCGCCACCTGCCGCATCGTCGCCCGGGTGGCCGACAAGTTCGGCCATGTGCGGGTGGACCACGTCACCTACTCGGTGCCGGTCCGCCACGCCTGGCGGCCCGTGTGGGTGAAGCTGTATCACGACCGGGTGGCGATCGCCGTCGGCGCCGAGGTGGTTGCGGAGCATCCCCGGGCGTTCAGCCGGGGCACCAAGGTCCTCGACCCGTTCCACGTGCTGCCGTTGCTGGAACGCAAGCACCGGGCGGTGGCCGAGGCGACGGCGCTGGCCGGCTGGCGGCTGGCGCCGGTGTGGGAGCAGGTGCGGGCCGAGCTGGCCAAGCACACGCGCAAGCCCGATCAGGAGTGGGTCCGGATGCTGCGGTTGATGGAGACGTACCCGGCCGCGGCCGTCGAACGCGCGGTGGCCGCCGCGCTCGAACGGCATTCGCCGCGCCTGGAGACGGTGCGGCTCCTCCTCCGGCAGCAGCAGGCCGGCCCGCCGCCGGTCTGCCCGCCGGTGACCCGGGTGCGCCCGGAGCTGGCGCAGATTACGGTGCCCGCCCCGACGCTGTCGGCCTATGACGCGCTGGTGGAAGGGGGTTGCTGATGGCGACTACGACTATCGAGCCCCCGCATCTGGAGACGGACCTGAAGACGTTGTGCCTGTCGACGGTCGCGGCGCAGTGGCGGCCGCTGGCCGAGCAGGCCGCCCGTCAGCGGCAGGCGCCGGCCGACTACCTGGCCCAGTTGGTGCATCTGGAGGTGACCGAACGCCGGGAGCGCCGTATCCAACGCCGCATTCACGATGCCCGCTTCCCGATGCTGAAGACGCTCGACGCCTTCTCCTTCGAGGCGCAGCCGGCGTTGGACCGCGATGCGGTGCTGGCGGTCTTCGACTGCCGCTTCGTCGCCGAGGCCGCCAACGTCGTGTTCGTCGGCGGCGTCGGCACGGGCAAGACGCACTTGTCCATCGCCCTGGGGATGGCCTGCTGCCAGCACGACTACCGGGTGCGGTTCGTGACCGCAGCCGAGCTGGTCACGATGCTCGTCGAAGCGCAGCAGGAAGGCCGGCTGGCCCGCAAGCTCGCCCAGCTCGCCCGCTTTGACGTCGTCATCTGCGACGAGCTTGGCTACGTACCGCTCGACAAGGCCGGCGCCGACTTGTTGTTCGGCTTCATCAGCCAGCGCTACGAGCGCTGCAGCCTCGTGGTGACGACGAATCTGCCGTTCGCCCGCTGGTCCGAGGTCTTCCTCGACCCGACGGCCGCCGCCGCGGTCATCGACCGCATCGTCCACCACGCGACGGTACTGCAGACCTCGGGCAACAGCTACAGGTTACAGGCTGCAAAGCGGAACCAGACGCAGGCGTCCGGCAAGGAGGGACCCCGTTGACGCCGGCGAGTCGTGCCGGCCCGCGTTCGACTGTCCGAAGTGCGGCGCCGGGGAGCCGCTCGTGGACCGATGCCGACGACCGAGCGGTGGGCCTGTCACGACGCTTGCCCCTTGATCGCGCGGCCGACCGCTTCCCCCTCCGTTACGTAACGGCGCAGGATTGACTTGTGGCGCTGACCAACGCGGAGCGGCAGGCACGTTACCGGGAGCGGCGCAAGGCCGGCGAATCCCGGCTCCGGTACCGCCGGCCGGCGGACCGGAGGTCGCGGCCACAACAGTGGAACGACGCGGTGCAGACACTCCTGGAGTTGCAGGAACAGTACCGGCAGTGGCGCGACGCGTTGCCGGAATCGCTGGCCGGGTCCGCGACCGCGGAGCTGCTCGAACAGGCCTGCGATCTGGATCTGTCGGCACTCGAGGCTGTCGAGCTGCCCAGGGGCTTCGGGCGTGACCGCTAGCGCGCCGGCCAAATGTAGTCGATGCCGAACACGCGTCGGCTCGACAAGAATGCTCAACTGCGTCGAGCACGGATATCGACAACCCGCGCTGTCGGGCCGACCAGTGTGACCGTGTGCTCACCGGCGTCAAGGCGCGTCGCTGCGCGACGCCCCCGCTACGCGGGGCTGCGGCCTTGACACCGGCTCCGCGCACGGTCACAGGCAATCTTGCCCGACAGCCGGAAACCACTCTTCAAGGAAGGAGGAGCTCACCTTTGACGCACTGAACGAGCCGGGTGCGGGGACGTCCCGGTACGAAGACGGCTTCGATTCCCGCGACGGCTCCCGTCAACGGGGGGTCCCTTTTCACGTGGCCACAGGGGTCCCTTTTGTACTTGCCATTTCCACCCACACTACATCAATCCAATTAACGATGTGGGAGGTCCATCCCCGCGTGTGCGGGGAAGCCCCATCCTGATACGCCTGCCCCGCGGCAGCCGTGGGTCCATCCCCGCGTGTGCGGGGAAGCCATAGCCGCGCGGTTGGTGCTTCCGGGCGAAACGGGTCCATCCCCGCGTGTGCGGGGAAGCCCACTATGGAGTCCACTCCGCGCGGCAGGCTCGCGGTCCATCCCCGCGTGTGCGGGGAAGCCGGGTAGGGGATACCGACAAATGTCTGTAATTCGGGTCCATCCCCGCGTGTGCGGGGAAGCCGTGCAAGAGGTCGCGGCGCCGAACACGACCCAAGGTCCATCCCCGCGTGTGCGGGGAAGCCATCCTCTTCTGTCATGCCGGCCCTGGCGGCGCGGGTCCATCCCCGCGTGTGCGGGGAAGCCAGGCTCGCCCGCACCGCCGCGATATCCTGAAAGGGTCCATCCCCGCGTGTGCGGGGAAGCCTTTCTCGTCGCCGGTATCGCCTATCCGGCGCGGGGTCCATCCCCGCGTGTGCGGGGAAGCCGTTGCCGGCCGCCCTGGCGTCTGGGCTGAACACGGTCCATCCCCGCGTGTGCGGGGAAGCCCGACGGCACCCACCAATGGAACAGCGCCCACAGGGTCCATCCCCGCGTGTGCGGGGAAGCCGTCAACGGCCACATCCGGGACGGGCGCGCCTGGGGTCCATCCCCGCGTGTGCGGGGAAGCCCGATGCATGGCAACTGCCTATTCCTCGAAAACGGTCCATCCCCGCGTGTGCGGGGAAGCCCGAGCGGCAGCGCGGAGTATGCCGGATGCGCGGGGTCCATCCCCGCGTGTGCGGGGAAGCCCAGGCGCTTCGCGATTCGGCCACCACCGGGGAGGGTCCATCCCCGCGTGTGCGGGGAAGCCTCCGGCAGGCCCGCGTTGGTGAAGTGGTCCCGGGGTCCATCCCCGCGTGTGCGGGGAAGCCCCGACCGATTTTTCCCGCCGATCCCTTGACACGGGTCCATCCCCGCGTGTGCGGGGAAGCCCTCATGGCCACCGCCCTCCGCCAGTCGCCGACGGGTCCATCCCCGCGTGTGCGGGGAAGCCTGCCGAACCCTGGACGCCTGTCGAGGCGTGTAGGGTCCATCCCCGCGTGTGCGGGGAAGCCAAGAAGCCCAACTGGCTACAGACGCGTGAGCAGGGTCCATCCCCGCGTGTGCGGGGAAGCCCCGACCGATTTTTCCAGCCGATCCCTTGACACGGGTCCATCCCCGCGTGTGCGGGGAAGCCCTCATGGCCGCCGCCCTCCGCCAGTCGCCGACGGGTCCATCCCCGCGTGTGCGGGGAAGCCACGAGATCGGTGCGCTACTCCGGAAGGGTCCGGGGTCCATCCCCGCGTGTGCGGGGAAGCCCGGGTGAGCGCCCGCCGGTATTCCAGCGCCGCGGGTCCATCCCCGCGTGTGCGGGGAAGCCGCGGCCGACGCCGGGTGCGTGATCCCCGACTCGGGTCCATCCCCGCGTGTGCGGGGAAGCCGGTCTCTACTGATGGCCGAGTGTAGGCGTATCGGGTCCATCCCCGCGTGTGCGGGGAAGCCCTGAGCTGCCGGATGCGCCAGAACGGCAATCCGGGTCCATCCCCGCGTGTGCGGGGAAGCCTTCTTCTGGTGTGCGTCCATCGACGTCACGAGGGGTCCATCCCCGCGTGTGCGGGGAAGCCCGGAGACAGCAGGTCAGGAGGTCGCCGTACTCGGGTCCATCCCCGCGTGTGCGGGGAAGCCGCGTCTACCGATGCCCCAGGGCCTCGTCGGCGGGGTCCATCCCCGCGTGTGCGGGGAAGCCCGTGCACTGCATCATCGTCGCGTCGCCGCCGGCGGTCCATCCCCGCGTGTGCGGGGAAGCCTCGACACCGACCACCCACCCGCGACTGGCCAGGGGTCCATCCCCGCGTGTGCGGGGAAGCCGCGACCGGGGCGACGGGCGCGGCGCTCGACGCGGGTCCATCCCCGCGTGTGCGGGGAAGCCCGGTCGCGGACCTGCTTGGCGGCGCTGATGCCGGGTCCATCCCCGCGTGTGCGGGGAAGCCGAGTGGTGGGCCGCTCGCGGCGGAGCGTGGCAGGGTCCATCCCCGCGTGTGCGGGGAAGCCGGTGCGGCCGGGGCGGCTCACTGCGGAGGGACGGGTCCATCCCCGCGTGTGCGGGGAAGCCTGGGCGCGATCCGTGCCGGGCGATCCATGCTGGGGTCCATCCCCGCGTGTGCGGGGAAGCCTGCGTCCAGGCGTTGCGGGCGTACTGGCTCGCGGGTCCATCCCCGCGTGTGCGGGGAAGCCAACGCTTGCACGCCCCTTGCTGCCGTGCTACAGGGTCCATCCCCGCGTGTGCGGGGAAGCCTGCGGAACCTGCACGACCGGAGCACCGCCCGCGGGTCCATCCCCGCGTGTGCGGGGAAGCCGGGCGGCGCGGGGGTGGCCGGCGGCGCGGGCGCGGTCCATCCCCGCGTGTGCGGGGAAGCCACGACGAGGTAGACCTTGAAGCGGGAACGACCGGGTCCATCCCCGCGTGTGCGGGGAAGCCGGCCGCCCTCCGTGCCCTACTTGCGCTCGGTGGGGTCCATCCCCGCGTGTGCGGGGAAGCCTCGACCCGTTCGCCGGTGCCGGGACGACTGGCGGGTCCATCCCCGCGTGTGCGGGGAAGCCCTTATCGGCCATTCGATAGAATCTCCTCGTGGGGGTCCATCCCCGCGTGTGCGGGGAAGCCGCCGCGGCCGAGTCGGCGCCGGTCATCTACGACGGTCCATCCCCGCGTGTGCGGGGAAGCCGCGCCCCCGAACGCGTCGCCCGCCTGACGCACGGGTCCATCCCCGCGTGTGCGGGGAAGCCCGTCGTGAGTACTGACTTCTACGCCAACAACAGGGTCCATCCCCGCGTGTGCGGGGAAGCCTCTCTTGCATCGCATCGCGGGTCCGCCCCACACGGTCCATCCCCGCGTGTGCGGGGAAGCCATGCGCCGCCGCCGCGCAATGCCCCCAACGGTGGGTCCATCCCCGCGTGTGCGGGGAAGCCGGCCTCAGCGAGATGGAGGCATACGGCGTCAAGGGTCCATCCCCGCGTGTGCGGGGAAGCCACGAACTGGGCCACCCTACCGACGGGTGGCCCGGGTCCATCCCCGCGTGTGCGGGGAAGCCGAATCTGGACCGATGCCACCCTCCCGAAGCCGGGGTCCATCCCCGCGTGTGCGGGGAAGCCGGTGCTCGTGGGCCGGTTCGGCCTAGTGATCCGGGTCCATCCCCGCGTGTGCGGGGAAGCCTCCACGAACAGGGCGGCACTCGTGCGCGTGATGGGTCCATCCCCGCGTGTGCGGGGAAGCCTTCCTGGCGACTAGCGCGGCGGTCATCTCCAAGGGTCCATCCCCGCGTGTGCGGGGAAGCCGGATTCGACCGTAACGGAGTGGCATGGCGGACGGGTCCATCCCCGCGTGTGCGGGGAAGCCGGGTCAGCCCTTAACCCTGACCCGATCCTCGCGGGTCCATCCCCGCGTGTGCGGGGAAGCCGCAAATGAACGGCGCAATGACCAACCTCAAAGGGGTCCATCCCCGCGTGTGCGGGGAAGCCGCTCGGCTGACCGTCTACCGGAACGACAACGTGGGTCCATCCCCGCGTGTGCGGGGAAGCCGCACTCATCAATAGGGATGAGACGCAAGACGCAGGTCCATCCCCGCGTGTGCGGGGAAGCCCCCTGCAACATGATATTCATCTCGGGAGTCAGAGCGGGGTCCATCCCCGCGTGTGCGGGGAAGCCAGAGCTAAACTGGACAATACGAAAACTGCCAAGGGTCCATCCCCGCGTGTGCGGGGAAGCCCGCTACTGGCGTCAAGCTTGGAATCGAAGTACGGGTCCATCCCCGCGTGTGCGGGGAAGCCCGTACGAGTCCGTATTTGTCCACAGTAGCGAGGGGTCCATCCCCGCGTGTGCGGGGAAGCCGAAGCCAAGTCCCTGCGCATGGACTCCACCACGGGTCCATCCCCGCGTGTGCGGGGAAGCCGTGTATGGGATATCGCTAGTTGGCTGAGCACTGGGTCCATCCCCGCGTGTGCGGGGAAGCCACGCATAGCACGTCGGAGTAGTGCGCCGGGCCAGGTCCATCCCCGCGTGTGCGGGGAAGCCTCGGCCAGGATATCGCCCTCGGTCAGGGCTGCGGGTCCATCCCCGCGTGTGCGGGGAAGCCTGGAAAACATCGCATGGTGGCAACAGCACATGGGGTCCATCCCCGCGTGTGCGGGGAAGCCTCCGTAGTGGACTTGCCAGTCTCAATCGCGAGGGGTCCATCCCCGCGTGTGCGGGGAAGCCCGCAGGCTCACACGATTCAGAGCCTTGGCAACGGGTCCATCCCCGCGTGTGCGGGGAAGCCTGCATCCGGTCGAATTCCGGCTCACATTCGTAGGGTCCATCCCCGCGTGTGCGGGGAAGCCCCGACTGGTGAGCTCCGAGCACACCACGGTCACGGTCCATCCCCGCGTGTGCGGGGAAGCCCCTGAAGACGCTCGTAGGCCAGACGGTAAAACGGGTCCATCCCCGCGTGTGCGGGGAAGCCGTCAGGAAGAGTTGCGGAAGAGTTGCGGAAGAGGGTCCATCCCCGCGTGTGCGGGGAAGCCTCGACTACGAGAAGCTTGACGGGAAGGTGTACGGGTCCATCCCCGCGTGTGCGGGGAAGCCGCCGCCGAGACTCTCGCCGAGCATGCCGGTTACGGTCCATCCCCGCGTGTGCGGGGAAGCCGCTGCCAGCCGCGGTTCACGACTCTCAGCCGCGGGTCCATCCCCGCGTGTGCGGGGAAGCCACGATGCGAGACTCTATCAGACCCTGTAGATGGGGTCCATCCCCGCGTGTGCGGGGAAGCCTCGGTGTTGGTGCCTGATTGCACCGTTGCGGGGGGTCCATCCCCGCGTGTGCGGGGAAGCCTCCACGATGTTGTGTCGCTCCGCGTAGCACGTGGGTCCATCCCCGCGTGTGCGGGGAAGCCCCGGTGACCATCTTCGTCGGCTCGGCGGGGATGGGTCCATCCCCGCGTGTGCGGGGAAGCCCGATCAAGGTCGACACCGAACGCCGCAAGACGGGGTCCATCCCCGCGTGTGCGGGGAAGCCCCATACGACCGCCTCAACGCCTGCCCGCTCGAGGGTCCATCCCCGCGTGTGCGGGGAAGCCGGGGCGCTCCCGGCGATTCCGGCGCTCGCGGGGGGTCCATCCCCGCGTGTGCGGGGAAGCCAACTCGGCGCGGTGGTGCGGGGTCAACCGGAGGGGTCCATCCCCGCGTGTGCGGGGAAGCCCTCTGCAGGGCTGCTCCAGATCCGCACGCGTAGGGTCCATCCCCGCGTGTGCGGGGAAGCCGTGTGCGGCGCGGTCGTGATCGCGCGGTGCCGGGGTCCATCCCCGCGTGTGCGGGGAAGCCTGCCGATCGGCGCGCTCCATTGCCAGCCGCGCGGGTCCATCCCCGCGTGTGCGGGGAAGCCTCATCGGGGGCGAACGGTGTGAACAGGGGGGGGGGTCCATCCCCGCGTGTGCGGGGAAGCCTCGTGGGAATCTCGGGTCTGGCCTTTCTGGTCGGGTCCATCCCCGCGTGTGCGGGGAAGCCTTCACCTCGCTCGGCCGGTCGGTCACTACCGGGGGTCCATCCCCGCGTGTGCGGGGAAGCCGACGGCACGCCGAGCCGCGGCGACTTCGCCTCGGGTCCATCCCCGCGTGTGCGGGGAAGCCGTCGCCGACCGATACAGCAGTTTCTTCCTGCGGGGTCCATCCCCGCGTGTGCGGGGAAGCCGGCGCCGGCGCCGGCGGCCGGTGCACGGGGCACGGTCCATCCCCGCGTGTGCGGGGAAGCCCCACGCCGCCGGCCGAATATCCGCCACATTCAGGGTCCATCCCCGCGTGTGCGGGGAAGCCGAATCTCGCGCTCCAGCGCGACCGACCGGTCCAGGTCCATCCCCGCGTGTGCGGGGAAGCCGGGTCCAGGACCTGCCGGTTGGGCCAGTCGACGGGTCCATCCCCGCGTGTGCGGGGAAGCCGAGGAAGCGCCAGTCAAACCCTCACCGTCACCGGGTCCATCCCCGCGTGTGCGGGGAAGCCCGGGTGAGGATGCTCGCGCGCGATTCCGGCACGGGTCCATCCCCGCGTGTGCGGGGAAGCCGGGTCCAGGACCTGCCGGTTGGGCCAGTCGACGGGTCCATCCCCGCGTGTGCGGGGAAGCCCCACCCACCGCCGATACGCCCATTCCTGGCCGCGGTCCATCCCCGCGTGTGCGGGGAAGCCCCCCGCTTGCTGGTGATGCTGGCGATCTCCAACGGTCCATCCCCGCGTGTGCGGGGAAGCCGCACTCGCCGCGGTCACCGCCATCTGGTCGAAGGGTCCATCCCCGCGTGTGCGGGGAAGCCCGGAAGAGGCGGACGAGGCGGCCGTCGAGGTCGGGTCCATCCCCGCGTGTGCGGGGAAGCCGAGGCGGCGTGCTCGATCTTGACGGCGACCGTGGGTCCATCCCCGCGTGTGCGGGGAAGCCCACGACCTACTGGTCGGACGGCAACGAGAACGTGGTCCATCCCCGCGTGTGCGGGGAAGCCGTCGGCCCGTCGAGCCCGCAGAGCGATCCGCCGGGTCCATCCCCGCGTGTGCGGGGAAGCCCGCCCCGGCGCACGCTTCACTGCCGCCGCGCACGGTCCATCCCCGCGTGTGCGGGGAAGCCAACGTGGCCGTCGCGCAGGACCACGCCAACTGGGGTCCATCCCCGCGTGTGCGGGGAAGCCGCCTGCGCGCGCTGTTCGATGAAGCGCGTCATGGGTCCATCCCCGCGTGTGCGGGGAAGCCTCCTCGGGCCCGTTGCACAACTGCGATATGCACGGTCCATCCCCGCGTGTGCGGGGAAGCCGCCGCGGTACACGCTGCGCGCGCGCGCGACGATGGTCCATCCCCGCGTGTGCGGGGAAGCCTACTGCGCACTCTTCCCCCTCTCTCGGAGACGCGGTCCATCCCCGCGTGTGCGGGGAAGCCTCCCGATCGATTCGGGAACGTGCGGACGGTGGGGGTCCATCCCCGCGTGTGCGGGGAAGCCGGCGCCACGCGCCCACCCAGGCGGCCCTGAGACGGTCCATCCCCGCGTGTGCGGGGAAGCCGCAGATGTCGCACTCGTCGCCGTCGTCCGGTGGGGTCCATCCCCGCGTGTGCGGGGAAGCCGCGCGGTTCGACTCCCAGTCCTTCCCGGAGCCGGGTCCATCCCCGCGTGTGCGGGGAAGCCGGCTGCGGCTGACGCACACCGGGGAAGGGATCGGGTCCATCCCCGCGTGTGCGGGGAAGCCCGCGGGACGATTGCGAACGTGGCACGGTGTCCGGGTCCATCCCCGCGTGTGCGGGGAAGCCGCCGCGTGTGTCTGCGCCTGTAGGTCCCGATACGGTCCATCCCCGCGTGTGCGGGGAAGCCCCGGGGCGTATCGGACACCGGTAATGGCGGTGGGGTCCATCCCCGCGTGTGCGGGGAAGCCTACGTCGTCGTCGTCGAATGCACCGGTAAGCAGGGTCCATCCCCGCGTGTGCGGGGAAGCCGCCGGTAAATCGGAGCCGGATGGTGTGGTCGCGGGTCCATCCCCGCGTGTGCGGGGAAGCCGTGTGCGCTCGCTACGCCTTGACTCGCGCGCAGGGTCCATCCCCGCGTGTGCGGGGAAGCCCTGGTGGAGCTCGTCGAGGCGCGCAACCTGCCGGGTCCATCCCCGCGTGTGCGGGGAAGCCCCGCCGGACCCGCGGACGGGCGTTCCGGCGCTGGGTCCATCCCCGCGTGTGCGGGGAAGCCTTGATCGATTTGGCGGATAGGTTGGGCTTCGCGGGTCCATCCCCGCGTGTGCGGGGAAGCCGCCACGACGGCCGTCTCCGGGTCGGGCTTCAGGGGTCCATCCCCGCGTGTGCGGGGAAGCCTCTGTCAGATTATTGACGGATCTCCGTCGATTCAGTTGTCAAGGAGCAGCGGATTCCTGAGCTCGGTAGCTCACAACCTCTTGACGAGAAGCACGCCATCGGCGTCTCGGATCTCTTTCGGCGGATCGCCAAGATGCCGGAGGGCCAAGCCCCCGGCGACGGTGCCGTCTCGCCAGATCATGGCTACCGCACCGTTTCCGAGCGTGGTGAACCAGTCCTCAAGCACTGTCCAGACGCGCTCGCGCACGCCCGACGAGAGATCGGGCGACACATACACGCCCGGCGCGATCTCCAGCATCGCCGAGGCAAGGAAGCCGCGGTACCTGGCCTCGACATCGCGGGTGACGACCACAGTCATCGGCATGCTGTCACGCGTCTGGTGGCACCGGCTCTTCGATCTCTTCGAACAGGGCCTTGATCCGCTCGATCATCTTGGGAATCGTCCGTTCCCGACTCAGCGTGCGCCCGCATTCCCGCCGCGTCACGCGCTCGATGTTCTCTCCGGCGCCCTTCTCCGTGACTCTCCTGGCGGCGCGGAACGCCACGGGAATGGTGACCGAGTCACGAAACAGATCCGCGACGTCGAGCACGAACGATTGACCGGAATCCTCATGTATGAACCCGAGCTGCGGCAGCGTCGCCGTGGCGGACACGGCAATCGCGGCAGCACCTTCCACGGCGCTCGCGGCGTGATTCAACGCCTGATTCGGTGCATCGTTCGCCCCCGGGCGCGCCCGGTCGTAGCGACGCCCTCGCCATTCGATGCCTATCTGCGCCGCCATCAGGCGGTAGGTCTCCTTCATCCTGGCCCCTTCGATGCCGCGCAGCACCGCAATGTCTTGATGAGGCAGCACCTCGCCCATGCGCCACGCGTACATGCGCCGGGCGACGTGAAGACGAACATTCGGGTCCGCCCAGGCCCTGGCTTGCCGTCGCGCAAGACCCGACCGGTCGGCAATCAATGGCGGAGCGGTGTAGCAACGCACCCCATCCTCGCCGACTGCGGCCAGCGCCGTGCCGTGGCGCGCGAGAAGCCGGAGCGCGTCGTGACTGACAGTCGATCCGGGGCCGAGCAGAATCATGGACACGCCCTGAAACGGGATGGCGTAATGTCCAGGCTCGAGAGGATCGTTTGCCGCCGACCCGCTCGGACCGCGCTCGAACGACAACGTCCCGTCGCGCGCCGTGAGCGCGCCGCGCGAGAGCCAAAGGAGCCCGGATCGGTCGGCGTGTGGAATGCGTGCGGTCTCGAGTCCGAGGCGCCCCTTCAGCATCTACCGCTCCAGAACCTTCTTGTTCGGCGGGCGCAAGAGAAGCATGCCGTAGCCGTAGGCTCGGTGACGCCCGACGCCGTTCCGCAAGATCGCTGCGAACGTCTCCTCGTTGGCCACGGCGAACGTGCCGTGCAGAACCGCGTCCGGACCCTCCGGCCCTCCACTGTCGCCGCGCACTGCCCGTGATCGACTGAAGGAGACCAACCTGCACTCTTCCACAGCTACGGCATCGCCGAAACGCTCGCACAGCCATTCGGCATAGACCGACTGCCGCGTGACGCCGGCGCTCGCGGCAGCGGAATCGGCCCATCCCGAGGGAAACCGCCGCATCACCTCCAGGCGGAAGGCGTCTACCTCGGCTCCCCTGGACAACGACCGGCCAAGCTGCGGGTGCGCCAGATCGCGGTGCAGCCGACGCACTGGCCGAAGGCGGAGGTCGAAGCCCAGGCGCCGCCCCTGTTCGAAGTGCGACGGCATGCGCTTCGACCGCATGCTGTCCGGATCGATCACGTCGAGGCAGTCGGGTGGAGCTACAGTGGCCGCCGTGCTCCGCAGTTCCCCTTCGTCGATATCTGCGTAGGCGTAGAGTGCAGCACTCGCCCGACGCTCGGATGCGAAGAGCCGGAAGGGCTGCAGCGCACCCTTGCCGAACATCGCGGACAGAAGAACGTGGAAAGCGTGACCCGCATCGAACGACCCGTTCCGGATCAACCCCCGGTTGCCAGCCCAGCGATTGAACCTGCACATGTCGAGCGGAGCATGAATCAGATGGATCTTCATGCTTCATCTCTCGAAGACGAGATCGAGCCCTCGCAGATACGGCGTCCACCACCATGCAGTCCACTTACCCAGTTGCGTTCGTCGGTCATGGTCGTGATGCGGAAGGCGGTTCCCTCTCCTTCCGGCCAGAAGGCGAGCAGCCCGGTCGCGCTCGTCGGCGCAACAGCGCGCAGCGCGGCGCAGGCGTCAGCCGCGTTCGTCACCCAGCCCCCGAAAATCCGGGTGGAAGGCAAACACGACTTCCGGCCGATGAAGAGCGGCCTTGCCGGTCGATCTAGAGCTGCCGCCAAGGCGTCCAGCGTCGGGCTCGCATCCGCGGGGTCGAGCCGAAGCACGGCCGTCAGACGCAGGTCGGCGTGATAGTCCCGCCATCGTTGATGAGCCCCGGCATACGTGGCGGCTCCACCGGCGCGCCCCGCCGGAACGCCGCGTGTGGTCCATGCCCGGTCGTTCTTTCCGAGCTGCGCCGTCTGGTAGTCAGTCATTCGACTGTGCGCCACCTCCCGCTCCCAAACAACGCCGAACACGATCCGCTCCTGTAACGACTGGTGTTCAGCGCGCATTGCGCGCGTCCACCCGAGCGCGTTGGCGAGCAGGCCTGTGAGCATCGACTGGGCCGGCACGTTACGAATCACGCCGTGGGCGTCGATCATCTCCCCGCCGAAGGCGGCCAGCGGGGCGTGGAAACGTAAATGCATCCAACGCATCACGCGCTGCCCGTTTGCACCACAGCGCCCGACCATCTAGCAAGCTCGTACAGTGATGGCAAGGGGACCGAGCCGGGCATCGCCGCGTCCTCCAGGCTCATGAGTCGCCTCTCCTCGCCGGTCTCGTACGCCGCATCCACCTTCTCCAAGTGCTGCGCCACCCTCTCCGCCGCCGTCCTGGTCGCCGGTCTGCACGGCTCGCGGAATGCCTCGGCCAGACTGCGCGGCTGCCGGTCGCCTGCCTCCACCAGCATCCAGCTCGCGTACCCGTAAGGCGCAGTCGGTCCCAGCTTCGCCCCGGGGGATACGGTAGCGATCAGGCTGACCAGCCGGGCCGCCACGTCACCCGCGATCTCGGCATCCCCGCCCAGATTGTCGAGCAGCGTGCCGCGGTCCAGCACGACATAGCCGTAGAACAGCCCGGAGGTCAACTCGGTCTCGCCGATGTGGTCAGCTCCCGCATCGTCCTCCGCCCGTTGCAGATCGTCCACGACCGTGAAGTAGTCGCTCTCGCTCTCTGCCGCGTGCACCGTGAAAGCGTGGCCGACGTGGACGGCCGCATCGATGTTGGCTTCGACATCCGACGTGACCATGCGGCCGAACAGCGCAGCGGCAATGCCTCCCGGCATGGCGCAGTTGTCTCGCAACGCCTTCATGTTCGCCTTCGACTTCTTGCCCCATTCGGCCGCCGCGGCCCCAGCCGCCTTCGCGTCGTTTCCATGGTCCCGCGCGATCTTCTGCGCTTCCTCGGCAAGGTAGGCGATCTCCGGCTCACCGAGCAGCAGGGGCTGTCGATTCGATCGTTTGTCGCCCTTGTCCCCGTACACGGCGATCTGGAACGCCGTCGAGATCGCCTTGATCGCGTCCGGATCGTGGTCGGCACCCTCCAGCGGCCCAATGACGCGCCGCGTCACGGTTTCACGGGACCGCACGCTCGCCGTGGCGCCGTCGATCCTCTGCAGCGCATAGTCACTGTCCGCAACTCGCCAGTGGCGCTTCAGGCACTGCGACGAGATCCGTGTGCGGATCGCGCCACCGTAGGTGATGCGCTTGGCGAGTCCGGAATCGTCGCGGTTCAACAACACGGCAGAATAGCCGTGCAGGCTGTGAATCTGAAGAAAACGAGCATCAGGCATCAGTGGAGGTCTCCCCGTCTTGAGACGCGCGTTCCGCGGCGGCGCGGGTGCGGTAGTAGTCGCGGGCAATCCGACGGTCGGTGTGGTCGCCGCCGAACAGAACGAACTCGCCCAGAGTCACAAGATTGAAGCGGCTGGATTCACCGGCCGCAAGGCGGCGGCAGGTCCGAACGACAACTTCCCTCCGCAACTCGGGCGCGGCCGACAGCAAACGCGCCAGGCGCAGCTCCGACAATCCCGCTTCACATAGCGCCCGCCCCATGGACAGCGAATAGTCGTGGGCAGGCTTCTTTTGGGGATCCCGGCCCTTCGGAGTCAGGACCGCAATGGCCTGAATCAGCGCGGCCCAACCGGCCTCGTTTCGCATGGCGACCGGATGGTGCCTGGCAAGCAGATTCCAGAAGGCAGCCGTGCCGGCCCCGTTGTAGGGACCGCGGCGAAGCGCAGCCGCCGGCCCTGGATCGAGACGCGCGATCTCGCCCGCAATCTTCGGAATTGCTTCTCGCAGGTCTTGTGCCGCCGGCGCGCCTTCCGGTTCCGGTCGCGTGTCTTCACGCGGCATCGTGAGCCTCCTGAACCTCGAAGATATCGGGCTGATCGCTGAACACGCTCTGCGGTCGCCTGAGTCGGCTTTGAAACGCGCTCGTTGCTCTCGCATGCGCCCTGTAGCGCCACACGGCCGGACAAGGCACGGCTTCGATCGCCTCGTAGAGAAGTGCTCGCGCCGTGCCGATCATGTGCCGAACGAACTCGGCGCGTGCCGCCGCCGCTCTCCCTTCGTCATCCGCCGCGGCGAAGCGACGACCGAGGGCTCCGAAGAACGCCGCGTCGACGGCATCGTCGAGCCGGCGCGCGTAGGGGTTGGCGTGCATCCGGTCGGCCTTCGTCAGTTCGTCCGCGGGCTTCCCGCCACTCGCAGCCACGGCGATGCCGAAACGCAGCGCCCGCTCGACTTCTCGAATCTCCTCGATCTGCGCTTCGGAGACGCGCGCGAGCGCGTCGCGGCCTTCTCGTCTGCCGAGCGCGGCGGTGATTCTGTTGTCGAAGGCGATGTCGCTGCGCTCGTGGTAGCCGTCGGTCTTCCCCTGCCCGCCCGCCACTCCCCGAGCGACAACCTTCCAGCGTCCTGGCCGCGTCGAATCGACCCGCATAGCGGGTGGAAGACGGTAGGAGTCGCGATCGAACATCAACTTGGCCAGGCGATCGTACCGAAACCCGACGTTGGACAGGGAGAGCGCGGTCGCGTCCTTCGCACCGACCGGAGTCCAGAAATCGCCCACGTTGCCATGAGCGTCCTTCGCGGCGACGCGGGCCGCCTTCGAGGCCGCGGTCCAGGCCGCGATCCCATGATGCTCCGCCCGCAGCCGTACCCTGCGGCAGACCTCGATGAAGTACGGATCCAACTCGCGCAAGTCAAGGGAGGTCGTGCCGTTCCAGGGCTCCAACCACAGCAGGACCAGCCCATCCTGCGGATCGAAATACTCCCGATGGCTTTCCAGCAATGAGGTACGCCCATCGAGCATCCGCTGCATGTCGTTGAAGAGATGCGCGCCCAGGCCACCGTCGGCGGGCGCCAGACCGAGACACGGCCGAGCGGACGAGCCCCCGTTCATGCGGGAGACCCCGTAGTACCCTTCGACCGGCGGGCAGCGTCCTCCGTAGTTCGCCATAGTCTGCACATCGACCAACGCAAAGAGCCAGTCGTCTGGCGCGCAGCGACTCGCAATACCTTGCTTGACGTCGTGATTCTTCGCCGTGACCAGAACGTCGAGGTCGTCCGGAGTTGCGACCCGCCCGCGATACTGCCCCAACCCGTTCGGCGCCGGGCACTGCATGAAGGCAGGCTGCGCCGGATCGTCCACGATCAGCCGCCATGGCTCATCGGCGCTGAACCCCGGCGTCAGGCTTCGGAGCAGTGCGCACCACTCACCTGCCCTTCGCGGCAGCGTGGCGGCGTCGGATCGCTCTACTACGATCACGCCGAGCTGCGCCAGAAACGCATGCCACGCGTGGCGCTGGTGGGGCCGCAGCGCGGAAAACGCTGCGATCCCGTCCGCCGCCAGCGCCTCGTACACCTCCGGCAACGACATGGCCGCCGACGTGTCGTTCGTCAGACGAACCCGAATCAGCGGATCGGTGAGCAGACTATGCATTCCGGGATCGTATCCCCGTTCGATCGTAGATCAGCCTGTGTTCGCCTACCTGCAGCACGAGGCCACCCTCGGGTACCGGAATCGCCCGCGCTGCGTCGATTTCCTCCTTCCCCGGCGTTCTGCCCCGGAACAGGTGCGCCGGCAGGTTGAAGTTCTGAACCGCAGCACCGAACGGTCCGGTCACTGGGTCAGCGAGAACGACGCGCGGCCCATCCTCGCCCAGCCGCGTGCGCACGTGCTCGTCGAGATCGGGGAACACCAGACTCTCGTCGAACGGCTCCTCCCGGGTGAGGGCGTGGTTCCTGGCGACTCCGGCTCCGGCGGCGCGCGAACCGAATACCCTTGAAGCATGGGACACCCAACGCTCCCCCAGCTCTTTGGCGAGCTGACGAAGCACCTCCGGGTGGGTCGCACGCTCGACGAGCATCCGGTTCATCGCCGGGATGGTCCACGTCTCGTGATCCGAAATCAGCCTGCGTGTAGCTTCCAGCCCGACGAGGTCCTGGTAGATGCCTCCGCGATCCGACACACCGAGCCCGTGGCCGAGAAGCCCGCCGCCGAGTCCGCCCTCCAGCCCTGCCTCGGGAACCAGGACCAGGCACCGCGGTTCGCGAAAGGGTCGTGGTCGACTTGTTCTTGCGTGCCGGTGCACTCGGCCGATTCGCTGCAGGAGGACATCCACCGGACAGAGGTCCGAGATGAGGAAGTCGGCGTCGATGTCGAGCGACTGCTCGAGCGTCTGGGTCCCGATAACCACCAGGCCACTCGTAGACCGGGACGCTTCCTTGCCGATCGCTCCCTCTACGGCATCGTCTAACAGCCTGCGATCCTCGGCGGCGAAGCGGCTGTGATGCAGCGCCGCTGCCTCGGAAACCGTCAACGCCACGTCGTCCCCGCCCTGCGCTAACAACGCACCGAATACAGCCTGAGCGCTCGACACGGTGTTGCGAATCACGAGGACCCTGGCCCCTTCCCGAGCCGCAGATGCAGCCGTTCGGGCGATGGAGTCGGAATCACCCATACTTGCGACCGCACTCATCGAGACCGATTTTGTCGGCCCGCGCGTCGTGATCGCACGTGTCTCCGGGAGTCCGTCGGCCGACACGAGGGTGAGCGCCGGATACGGCGCGCCTTCGGCATCTCTCGGTGCAGGCGGAGCGAACCGTGCATCCCGGTTTGTGAACTTCGACCGGGCCGCGGCGCCGAGCGTGGCCGACATCAGCATGGCATGCCCACCCAGCGCCAAGTGCCCTTTCAGCACACCGCGTAACAACTCGGTCATGTAGGTGTCACTCGCATGCACCTCGTCGACGACCAGCAGGCTCCGTGCGAGCGAGGCCGCCCGGAAGTGCGCCCACTTCACTCGCAACCCGGCGAGTAGCACCTGATCGACCGTCCCAACGGCCGCGGACGCACTCAAGAACTTCCGGGCACTCTCCGCGGCCCACCGCGCAACGCGCTTCTCCTCGTCGGGGTCGTCCTCCCAGAAGACATCGAACCGCTCGACGCGTCGCCCCTCGGCGTCTCCAGCAACGAGATAGCCAGGAACGGCAAGGACGGTCTCTACATGTGCCGCCAGCGGGAAGAGCCGCCCCAACGCCTGGCTCACTCGTCGATGCAGTTGCTTCGCGGCCGCGCGCGTCGGCACCGCGAAGTACAGTCCGTCCACGAAGCCGGCCTGCCACAACGCAGCGAAGCGGAGGATCGCCGCCTCCGTCTTGCCTGATCCTGTCTCGCTCTCCAGAATCAGCAGCGGCTGATCGACCGGAGCAGCGGTCACGGCGCATTGAGATGGACGCATGTCCGCGTAGTCGAAGAGGCTTCGGAAGTCTCGAGAGGCCGTAACGTTGGCAACCGCAATCCAATCGCGCCTCCGAAACCCTCTGCTCCGGATAGTGTCAGCCGCGATGCGACGGGCGCGCTCGATATAGTCCGGATCCGGATCCGGCTGGAATCGGAACGCTTCGTCGTCCGACCCGAGTTGATCGGCGAGGGTTACGAGCCCGGCGAAGAGATGCGCCAGCGCCGGGGTTTCGGGCATGCGAGGGCCAGGCGAGAACGCGGCGGGAAACCAAGAACGGCCACGTTCGGCCAACATCTTGGCCGTCGCGCGCGGATCGTACCCGGCGAACGGCTTCCACAGTTCAGGCGGCCCACCTCCGGATCGCGTCGGTCTGCGTGCCGGTCGACCGTGATGGGCCAGCATGGCGTACGCGAGAGGGATGACGCCAGCCCCCCACTCGTCCACGATGTCATGGAGTCCCAGCAGTGCACAGATGTCAGACTGGTCGAAGCAGAGCATCGCCTCCGCGATGTGTCCGGCCCGCCGCGGAGCGCGCGCGGGCAACTCGTTTGGAGGCCGGACCTGGAACTGAAAACCGGCGTTCAATTTGCCGAAGTCATGCAGGAACGCGAGAAACGTCAAGCGGGCCGTGGTCGTGTCGGTGAGTTCGTTGGCGCCCGCTGCGTTGACGAACCGCACGCGCAGCACCGGATCTTGGAGCAGGGCTTCGAAGCATGCCGCGACGTCGGCGCAGTGATGTTCCAGGCGATGGATGCGCCCCGATGATTTGTCGAACTTCCCCCAGGCCTCCATGCGGCACCCTACCCTGATTCGCTGCCCGGCGAACCTGCATGTTGACGCCGACCGCCGTACGGCTGCCGCATTCGAAGCCGTGAGCACGTTCGTCGCTATCGATTTCGAGACCGCTTCGGTCCGTCGTGACAGCGCCTGTGCGGTCGGCGTCGCCGCCGGCTGCGCCGGTCGCGTCGTCCTCTCGCGGACCTACCTGATCCGGCCGCCCTCCGGGCAGTTTACGTTCACTGACCTCCATGGCCTGGACTGGGAGGACGTACGCGACGCGCCGACCTTCGCCGAGCTGTGGCCGACGCTTCGCTCGTGGATCGACCGTGCCGCGTTCGTGGCCGCCCACAACGCGCCGTTCGACCGTAGTGTTCTGCACGCCTGCTGCGCCCGGTACCGGCTGAGACCACCGTCGACGCGGTTCGTCTGCACCGTGCAGATCGCACGCGCGCAGTGGGGAATCCGCCCGACGAAGCTTCCCGACGTCTGCCGGCGGCTCGGAATCCCGCTGCGTCACCACGATGCCGGAGCGGATGCACTGGCCTGCGCGCGCATCGTGCTCGCGGCCCAGGCCGATGGGTGGCGTCCCGGGAAGCGGCGCACACGCCGGACTGCGAACCGCGCCGTGGTGCGCGTTGTGCCGCCAGCCGGCCGATCTCGGTGGTCGAGCAGGCGGCGCTGGATGTCGTTCCCGTACCGTCTCCTGACTTGGTGGCGCCGGTTGCGTTTCAGCATCGCCGAACCTCCGGCCCGCGATTGAAGACTCCTCTCCGGTTGTCGGCGGCGGGGGGATCTCTCGCGGTGCTCAATTTGAAGATCAGATCGTTATTATGTACATTTCCCCATGATTCCCCGTCATCTCGCAGCAACCATCCAGCGGGCGGCGACCCGCTATCCGGTCGTCTCGGTGAACGGGCCCCGGCAGTCCGGCAAGACGACGCTGTTGCGGAGCGCTTTTCCGCAGCACCGCTACGTCTCGCTCGAGGCGCCTGACGAGCGCACGTTCGCCCTGGAGGATCCGCGCGGATTCCTTGGTCGTTTCGATGGGCCGGTCATCCTGGACGAGGCGCAACGGGCGCCCGATCTGTTCTCCTACATCCAGACGATTGTCGACGATGATCCCGCGCCCGGCCGTTTCCTGCTGTCGGGGTCCCGCAACTTCCTGCTGATGCAGAAGATCTCGCAGTCGCTGGCCGGGCGGGTGCGCCTGACCTGCCTGCTGCCGTTTTCCCTGGCCGAGCTGACGCGCCGGGACGCGCCGGCGATGGCGGAACTGTTGACCCACGGCGCTCGTGATCCAGTGCCGGCCGGCGCCTGGACGGACCACGCGGTGCGCGGCTTCTACCCGCGCATCCACGATCTCGGGCTCGACCCGAGCGAGTGGCTGGCCCAGTATTTCCAGACCTACCTGGAGCGCGACGTGCGCGACCTGACCCAGGTCGGCGACTTGGAGGCGTTCGGCCGCTTCGTCCGGCTGTGCGCTGGCCGCGCCGGCGGGCTGCTGAACCTGTCAAGTCTTGGCAACGATTGCGGGGTCAGCCACGACACGGCCCGCCGCTGGCTGTCGGTGCTGGAAGCGAGCTTCGTGATCTTCCGCCTCCGGCCGTACCACCGGCGCTTCAACAAGCGGTTGACGAAGCGGGCGAAGCTCTGTTTCGTGGACACGGGAATGCTGTGTTGGCTGCTCCGCATCAGGAACGCCGACCAACTCGCCAGCCACGCCGCGCGCGGGGCGGTGTTCGAGAACTTGGTGGTCGCAGAGGCGCTCAAGGTCGGCTGCAACGTGGGGGAACCGCCCGACCTGTACCACTGGCGCGATCAGCGGGACAACGAGATCGACCTGATCGTCGACACGCCGGACGGCCCGCATGCGGTGGAGATGAAGTCCGGCGAGACCGTCGCTGGCGACTTCTTCAAGGGATTGGCCCACTGGCGCTCGCTGGCGGGACGATCCGCCCCGGCCACCCTGGTCTACGGAGGCGGCGAGAGCTACGTCCGGAACGAGGTCGATGTCCGGGCCTGGCGGGACTGGATGTAGGCAATGGGACCCAGCCGCTCACGCTCCACTTCGGCCAAGAGCAAGACTCCAGCCACCCCGCCGGTTGTCGGGTGCCCGCCGGCGCCAGTGCCGGCGGCCGACCGCACCGGCCCGCCATCTCCCAGTTTCGCCGTGTTGACGCCGGCTCTTGGCCGTCACGCCCGAAGCCCCTGGGTAGCTCGACAGCCTCCAGTACCGACAGATCCAGATCGCAGATCTGCTCGAGCAACTCCGCTCGCGGCGGTTTGTCGGGGTGGTCTCTCGTCGCGTCGGCGTGTTCCGATCGTGCTCGATCCCGGTCGTTTGGCTGCTCCGCATCGTGCGGTCATGCGGCGCGGCTTTTCACGATTTCCATCGTCTGGGGAGTGGACGAATGTCCCGCTGGATGTCCGCTCCTGCAGCGGCTCTTCGTGCGCGTCGCGCGCTGCTTTCGTGGTGCTCGTTCCCGTCGAAGAGGTGTGGACGCTGGATGTCGTGCGGGCTGTGCGTGGTCCCCGTTGGGTCGTCGATGAAGGCGCTCGTCGTCATCCTCGGCGTCGTCGCGATCCTCGCCCCGGCTTCTTTCGTCGGATGCCTGGGTGCTGCTGTTCTCCCGCCGTGGTCGTAGCGTCTCGGCAGCTCGGCCCCACAGCCGTCCGGTGGTACGTCTTGCCGAGGTTGACTGCTCTTCGGGCGTGACCGCGGTCCCTGGGTCTGGTTGGTGGTCTCGATGGTGGCGCCGTTCCGAGCGCCATGGGAACGCGGTGCGTGGGCTCGTGCTCCTCGCGGCCGTCGCGGCGGTCCGTCGTCCCGGGTCCGGGACAGATCGGGTCGTTGCGCGGGTTCTCGTCCGTGCGCGGCGGGATGTCGATTGGCGCGTTTGCCTTCTTGATGCCGGGCTGCTCGACGTCGTGCGGATCCCGGTGGTGATCGTTGCGTTTCTGGTCGTTCGGTTCGACTGCGCCGAGTCGTGGCGTATCGCTCGAAGCGTTGGCTCCCGGCGGTGCTCCGCTGCTGTCCGAGGGGCGGGTTCGAGGGGGAGATAGCACCCCTCGAACGAGAACTGGGGCCGCGGAGAGGCAATAACTGGGGCCATGGCCCTCTGGAAAACTGGGGCCGCGGAAACGGCCGGATCAGGTACATGTCAATGCCAGGTGTCAACGTGACCACCGGATCAAGCCTTCCCGCAGGGAAAAATACTGGGTGAGCGACGCCAGAACTGGGGTCGCTCACCCCTCTTGCCTCCTCCTCGTGGTGTTGTTAGACCGTTGAATGCGCGGTGGGGTGCACTGGTGCGAGAACCCCCCAGTGTTTCCGGGCGCTTACGGTGTGTTCACGGTGAACAATCCACGGCACTTTCGCCAGGCGGATCGACGGTCGCGATCGGTTGCAGGACCCTGCAATGAACTTGTTTACCTTGCCCAGATACGACTCATGCCGCTACTGTGTGGACATTGCGCAGCAAGGCGTGGTGTCATGGAGGCATGAGGAAAGCGACGGTGACGGTTCGTCTCTCGGCGGGCCTGGTGGAACGGCTCGACAAGCTCGCTGTCGGGCTCGGCACGTTCGGCCTGAGTCGGCCGCGGGTCATAGAGGCTCTGGTTCAAGGCTGCCCTACCGGTGCAGATGCTCTGGAGAGGATGCTGCGGCATGCTGCGGGCGTCGACAAGCCGACGCGGCTACCGGTGGATGCGGTCAAGCTGCAGGCGGAGTACGAACGCGGGCTCGAGGCCGGGCGCGCCGAGTCTGGGCCAGCGCACGCACTGGCGGACCGGGCGTGGCGTCTGCTGGTAACGGACCACCCCGACTTTGACGCGGCGTTCCACTGCCGTGCGTGGCTGGCTGATCACGATATCGAAGTCATCCACGACGAGGCCGACGGGCAGTTGAAGTTGCGGGAGTAACGCCGCGCGTGGGGGTGTGGCGGGGCGCCAGCGTTCGCGTTATCGGGTCGGCCGTCAGGGCGAGTGCTTCGAGCACGGAAATCGCCGCTCCGGCACTGAGAGGCGCACTTCTCGGTGCCGTGCACCATTAGACGCCGGATTCCGGCCTTTTGTTCCCGGGTGGCCGATCTTTTTCGGGGGGGCGCGTTTGCGGGGCCGGTACGCTCGGCGCCGGTTGGCAGGCGTCCTGCTTTTTCGGTCTGTGCGCGCGGGACGCTCGGCGCGTGTCAGTATCGCGGAACACTCGGTGTGTACCGGTGGCGGGTCGTTTTGATGTTGCTGCTGGTGCTGCGACCGTCACGGCGGTGCCGGTGATCGAGACCGGCGCGGACAGGTCGGGGATCAGCCCGCGATTGATCCCGTGCGCGCTGGTGACGATGCGGCTGCGCGCCGCCTGGCGAAGACCTCGGTCAACCGCACGACCGGGACAGGATGCCCGAGGCGATGCTGTCGGCCAGCACCTGCCCCGGCCCCACCGAGGGGAGTTGATCGATGTCGCCGACGAGGCCGACGGGCAGTTGAAGTTGCGGGAGTAACGCCGCGCGTGGGGTGTGGCGCGGCGCCAGCGTTCGCGTTATCGGGTCGGCCGTCAGGTCGAGTGCTGCGAGCACGAAATCGCGGCTCCGGTGCCGCTCCGGTACTGAAAGGCGCACTTCTCGGTGCCGTGCACTATTGGACGCCAGATTCCGGCCTTTTGTTCCCGGGTGGCTGATCTTTTTCGGGGGGGCGCGTTTGCGGGGCCGGTACGCTCGGCGTTCTCGGGCAGGATGCGCTACTCGGCGCGGACTCGGTTCCGGCTGGTCTTCTTCTCGGCGCCGTGGTTCGCGGGCTGCGTAGCGCTCGGTGCGCTGGCGGCTCTCTAACGCGTGCAGGGCTGCGTCCGTTGCTGTTGGTGCTGCGACCGCCACGGCGGTGCCGGTGATCGAGACCGGGCGGGGACAGGTCGGGGATCAGCCCGCGATTGGTCCCGTGCGCGCTGGTGACGACGCGGCTGCGCGCCGTCTGGCGGAAGACCTCGGTCAACCGCACGACCGGGACGATGCCCGAGGCGATGATGTCGGCCAGCACCTGCCCCGGCCCCACCGAGGGGAGTTGATCGATGTCGCCCACGATCAGCAGGGCGGCTGTGTCGGGGACTACGGCGAGCGACGCCCGCATCAGCATGACGTCGACCATGGGCTCGTCGACGACAGACCGCATTCGAGCGGATTGTCCGCGTCACGCCTGAAGCCGCCGGTGGCGGGGTCGGACCTCGCGCAGCCGGTGGATGGTTCGGGCCTGCTGCCCGGTGGCCTTGCTCATTCTTCGGTCGGCGCGGCCGGTCGGCGCGCACAGCACGAACTCGACGCGCTTGGCGGCCAGGATGCGCAGGATGGCGTCGACCAGCGTCGTCTTGCCCACGCCCGGTCGTCCCGTGATGACGGTGGCCTTCGAGGTCAGCGCCAACCGCACCGCCTCGGCCTGGCCCGTCGCCGGCGACAGGCCGGCTCTGCTTCTCGACCCAGGGCAGCGCCCGCTCGACGTCGATGTGCGGCCAGGGGAGCTTGCCAGCCACAAGGTCGACGAGCCGCTCGGCGATCGCCCGCTCGGCCTGGTACAAGCCGCCGAGGAACACGCACGGCGTGTCCGCGACGGTGTCTGCGACGACGGCGCCTTCGGCCAGCTCCAGCTCGGGAGCGGTTCGGACCGCATCGTCGGGCACGTCGAGCAGGCGGGCCGCCAGCGGGCCGAGCTCGTCGGCCGGCAGTCCGCAGTGGCCGTTGTCCATCGCCTCGGTCGGCGCGTAGCCGATGCCGGCGCGCACCCGGGTCATCGCCGTGCTGGTGATTCCCAGCTTCATCGCGATCGCGTCGGCGATCCTGAACCCGATACCGCGAATGTCGCGGGTGAGGCGGCAAGGGTTCTTCGTGATGACCTCGACCGCGTCGGTCCCGCAGGTCTTGAAGACCCGCACCGCCCGCGCCGTGGCCACGCCATGGCTGTGCAGGAAGACCATGCTCTCGCGAACCGCTTTACTGCTCGGCCCACGCGTCGGTGATGCGCCCGGCGCGAACCTGGCCGATGCCGGTGACCTCGCGAAGCCGTTCGGGCTCGGTCTCGATGACGTCGAGCACCTTGTCGCCGAACGCCTGCACCAGCTTGCGGGCGTAGACGTGGCCGATGCCGCGTATCATGCCCGAGCGCAGGTGCTTCTCGATGCCCTCGGTCGACGCCGGCGCCGAGCTGCGCAGGAAGTGCGCCTTGAACTGGTGGCCGTGGGTGCGGTGGTGGACCCATTGCCCGGATGCGGTGGTCCACTCCCTGGCCGCGACCGCGGCGGCGCGGCCGACGACGGTGACCAGGTCACGGTGGCCCCTCGCCTTGACCCTGAGCACGCAGAACCCGTTGTCCGGGTCGTGGTAGCCGACGTGCTCGACCAGCCCGGCCAGGACCTCGCGATCTGCCGGCTGCGGCGGGCGCTTGCGGCGTAGGTTCATGACGTGTGCTCGGCGCGGCGGCGGTCGGCGGTTGTCTGGCAAGCCTGGCAAGCCTCGCCCGGTGCGTGCCGGTTGCGTGTGCCGCTCGGTGCGTGTTTCCGTTCTGCGCCTGCGGTCAGCGGACCGTCTCCGGCGCTTCCACGCTCTCGATGGTAGCGGCCAGGCGCTTCGACCGTCGCCGGGTCGGCGTCCTCCGGGACTTCTGGGCTTCGCCAGTCAGGTGCGTGTCCTCGAGCGGGTAGCCGAACTCGTAGCGCGTCTTGTGGTCGCCCCGCCACGTTCGCACGGCGGGTTGCCCGTCCACGCGGAGGCGGTCGATGGCGTCCATCGGCTCGTTGGTGGGCCACGGCGGCGTGGGCAATGCCGGCTTCCATGATCTCCGTCTCGGTGCGTGTCGTCTCCGTGCAGCGCTTGAGCACCGCGCATGGCGTCTGGGCGTCCGGGCGCGTTCGGCTCCGTGCGTACATGGCAGCGTACGGCTCGGCGCGCCTTGACCCCGGATCTTCGATGGATGTGGCCAGGCGGTCGGTCGTCGCCTCGGCTGGTTGAAGCAGCGCGGTGTCCGGTGCGTCGCTGCCATCGGCGGGTTCGATGCTGCCCTCGATTCCGGGGCCGTTTCACTCGGTGGGTGCTGGTTTCCTGGGCGCGCGTCACTCGGCGGGTACCTGGAGGTGGGCTTGTTGGTGCGAGCGGGCGCTGGGGGCCGTCCTGGCGTAGCGTCTGCAAATCGCGCGGTACTCGGTGGGTTCACGAGGAATGTGTCGCTCGGCGTGACTGGGTCCTGATCGGGACCGGGTCGGTCCCTGTTCCTGCTGCCACGGTTGAAGTCGCTGTACTCGGCGTCGCTCCTGAAGACAGGCGTCCGGGTGCGTGCAGCGCTGTCGGTGGGTTCTGGCTACGGTCTCGAAAACGGCGCCGCACCGGGTGCGTTCAGGAAAGGTGTCCTGCTCGGTGTGGACTCGGTCCCTGATCGGCGTGCTGCTCGGTGCGGTCGCCCGAGTGGCGTACCGCTTGGCGGCCCACCGGGGCTGTTGCTCGGTGCGTGCGAACGGCGCGTCGGCCCGGACCTTCTACGAATGCGCGCCGCCGTGTGCGCGCTCGCCGGCATTGTATCGGCGCGCCGCTGTGTGCGGCTCTTGACGGCGGCCATCCGCTGGCGTGCGGCCTCGCTCCCGATAGGGCGCTCGGCTCAGTACGGGCAACCTCGGGCGGCTGCGTTCGTAGCCTGCAGATGTCGACTGACTGCCTTCGGACTCGACCGCAGCATGCAGGCTGCGCGCCTCGTCCCCGAGCGCCTCGAAGACGGCCACGAAGTCGCTGAACTCGATGTTCACCGTGATCTTGAACCGCTGGATCAGGTTGCGGGAGTTGATGGCGGCGTCCACGCGGTACTTCCCGACCATCTCGATCGCGACCACGTGCATCGTGTCGGGCATGACGACGTCGTCGGGCCATTCGGGCGCTGAAGCGGGGGTCCACAGCGTGTCGATCCAGGCCCTGAAGAGTTCGGACTCGCCCGTGCTGCTCGGTGGCCGGGGGCTCGGTGCGTGCGGACCGCCCGTCCCTGTGATGCTGACCGAGTCATGCGCGGCCATGGCGAGACGGCGTGGGCCATCAGGCCGGATCCGCCGCCGGGAAAATGTGGGCCGCCGCCCACAATTTTCGTGCGGCGTTCGAAAGGGGGGGCATCCGGCCCCGCATTGCGGTCCGGGCGATTCCTGTGCCTGCCATCCAGACCGCAGTCTGCCGGCGCACGAATTCCCGCGCAGCCGCCGTGCAGGGCTACCTGGTTGGGGGCGACGCCAGCGCCCCGCACCGGCGATCCGACGCCGACGGCCCGGGCCTGTGCGTGACGCGTGCTGCTCGGCGCATTGACAGCTGCCTGTCCGTGCAGGAGCGCGTCAGTTCCTGTTCCCTCTGCGACGCTGACCGCGGCGCCGCCGGGTGCGTTTTCCCGCTCGATGCGCGCGGTCAGTGCACCGGCGAAGCCGAAGGCGCCGGCCCGACCGGCCGCGCGACGAACTGGTCCAGCTCCACGGTCATCGTGCGGCCGGCGTTTCTGCGGCGCGGCCGCTCGAGCGGGTCGGGCGTCGCGCACGCCGGTCGGTAGATGCTCCGAGATGCTCCACAGGTGCTCGTGTGCGGAGGAGGTCGTCCTGCTCGGTGCGTTCCGCTGTGGTGACCGGTGTGCTGCTCGATGCCGTGCGGTTGCCCAGGGTGCTTTGACCGAGGTATGCGCGGCCAAGGCGACACGGCGTGCACCGTCAGGCCGTATCCGCCGCGGAAAAATGTGGGCCGCCGCCCGCAATTTCTCGTGCGGCGTTCGAAAGGGGGCGTCCCGCCCCGCATTGCGGTCGGGGCGATTCCGGAGCCTGCCATCCGAACCGCGGCTGCCGGTGCGCGAGTTCCCACGCAGCCGCCGTGCAGGCTGCTGGTTGGGTTCGACGCCAGCGTCCCGCACGGGTGATGCGACATCGACGGCCGGGGCCTCTCGACTCTGGCCGAGGCCTGCGTAGCCATCGGCTGCCTGCAATGCCGGCGGCGGCGGCGCAATGGCCACCGTCCCGAATACTTGCTCGGTATGCGGACAGTCACGTCCTGGAAGGGGGCCATCAATGACGGGCAAAGCGGTGAGCGTGGAAGCGGAACTGGTACCGAACGGGAAGGAGGCGACGAGGGAGACGCTGTCGGCGGCGCTGGCGAAGACCGACGCCGCCGACGTCGAGACCGTCTTCGCGCGCGTCGAGCAGGACATCGCAAACTTGCCGAACACCGTCAAGGCGTTTCAGATGCGCGACGGCCTGCGGGTCGTCGAGGCTGCGGCGCAGGTGCTTGACCGGCACGATATCCGCCATGCGGCGGCGCGCGCGGTCGCGGAAGTCGAGCAGTGGATCGCCAGGCACAATCCGCCGCGGCCGGTTGGCAGGCCGCCGAAGACTGCCGGGGACGAAAACCTGGGGCGGCGGCCCACATTTTCTCAACGCGAAGGCGGGTCCGGCGAAGCGGCGAAGGCAGTCTCGGCAGAGGAGCTGCGCGACATCCGGCGCGCGCATCCCGACCCCGCGATGACGCGGCGATGCGGGCGCGGATGGACCGGATCGAGGCGGCTGGCAAGGTTGTGTCCCGGCGGGCGCTGCGTACACAGGTTCGCCGGGAACGGCAAGCCGGGGTGGCAGAGCCTGCACCGCAGGCCGCGTCGGCTGCCGATGTGCCGAAGCAGGACCGTGCTCCTGCGGCGTTGGCGCCGGTGGACACGGCGGCGGCGGCGACGCTGCACGTGTGCACGGTGGAGGAGCTTCGCGAGAAGGTCGAAGAGGACTCCATCGACGCGGTCGCCGTAGCGCTGCATGGCGCCGAGCAAGACTTGATCAATGCAGTGGTGGGGTTTGGGGAATTCGCGGTACGGCCGGGTGGGCTGGTTCTGGTTCAGTGTCCCGGCGGGGCCGTGGCCGACGTCGCAAGCATCGGAGACGGACCCGACGATGAGGATAACCAGTGGATGGACTACGAGTCATTGCTGGCATGCGTCGGATCCGGAGCCGGTTGGTTCCCGGTTCTGGTGTTCAGGCGGCGGGATGACGACGGCGTGGACCCGTCGGCGCAGGGGGATGATGATGCGGTCGAGGATGGCGATGCGGACTCGTCGGCGGAGCATCCGACCCTGTTCCGGGCCGTCAGCGGCGCCGATGGTGGCGGCAGATCATCGCAGCGTGGCTCCCGGTGGGGGCTGAAGTGTGGGACCCGTGCTGTGGGTCCGGAGAGGTGCTGGCGGGCGCGGCGGCGGCCGGGATGCGGATAGTCGGCGCCGACGCCGACCCCGCCCAAGTGGCGGCGACGCGTGCAGCACTAGGCAAACGGTGACCCAGACCCTCCAGCCGGCATCGACTGCAAGCTGCGCATCAAGGGGTTCCGCGACGCCAACCGCGCGCCGCACGACCGACTGGTCGAGACGGTCCTCGACGCGATCGCCGACGGCGACCACGGGCTGGCCGCCGCCATCGTCGCCACCTGGATGCAGACCCGTTCGGCGCTGCGGGAAAGGGCCGCCGAGCACCTGCGGGGACGAGGCATCGACGTGGTCGACGCGCCGCCCGTTCGGTTCACCAGTTGCTGGGACACCGACGAGTGGCTGCTCGAACGCAACCGGAAGCTTCAGGACCTCGACGGCGCCCATGCGCACCGCGACGATGCCGCGCGGATGCCGAGCCTGGTGTCCGGCCGGGTTCCCGGCCCCCCGCCGGTCGAATCCGAGCTCTTCAAGACCTGGATCGACGCGCTGTGGGAGCTGCCCGCGTCAGCGCCTCAGTCTCCCTTGCTTGAAGCTTGCCACTTACGATACTCATTTCCGGGACGCTACACTAGCGCGTGAACATCAGCGTGCCCATATCGACGACCGGCGGCTGGCACATATCGTTGGTCGCCCACGTGGCTTCCATCATCGTCTCGTCGAACATGGAGACCGTCACGTCGATCGCGCACTCGGTTCCGAAGTACGGCACGAACGCTTCGAAGAACCCGAACGAGAGCTCCGCGGTCATGTCCGCGGCCGTACCCGTCACCGGTCCCTCCAGGTCGATTTCCGCCGGCGCGTCCAAGGCGACGAGTGCCGCCGGCATCTGCATCGACCAGTCGCCGGTCACGTTGGTTCCGTCCTGGGTGAGCTCTGCCATGGCCTCGCCGGTGACGAATGCCCCTTCGACCCTCCCCGACCAGGTGCCGGTAAGCGTGATCGGCGCGGGCGCCGGCGGCTCCACGGGAGTCGGCTCGGTCGGACCCTCGTCGCTGCACGCGACCGCCAGCAACCCAACGCAGAGAAAGATGGCCCACCAAGAGCGCTTGCTCTTCAACATCAGTCGTGCCGATAACTTTCCATTCGTCGCCGGCGCGCCGTGCGCCGCGAAGTTCACGCCGCTCACAGACACGATGTCGTGATGCTACAGCAGGATACGCCATCCGTCGATGGGCTCGTGGCCGTCAGGATCGTGACGGGCAGCGTACGGCTCGGCGGCTGGGGCTGCTGGTTCGTGAGGACTGCAGGTCCTGCTCGGCGCGGGGACGGCTCGGTGCGTGAGGTGAGCTGTCCGGCTGGGTGCGTCTTCCCGCTCGGCGCCTGCTGTCAGCGCTTGGTGCGAGCGGGCGCTGGCGGTCGTTCTGGCGTAGGTCTGCAAATCGCGCGGTACTCGGTGGGTTCACGAGGAATGTGTCGCTCGGCGTGGACTTCGTCCTGATCGGCCTGATGCTCGGTGCGGTCGTCGGCAGGCGCTGCATTCGCGGCCGGTCCTGGCGGCAAGCGGCTGGGGGATGTGGGCTGCTCGGTGCGGTCGCCCGAGTGGCGTACCGTCCTGGTGCCCCGGGGCCGTTGCGCGGTGCGTGCGGACGGCGCGTCGGCTCGGACCCCGTGCCCACGATGGGAGCTTGTCGGCGGCGACGGTGCGAGCGGTAGCCTGCAGATGTCGCGGGTCGCAGGAACGGCCTCGCACCACCGGCGGTCGACGCGTCGTGTTCTTCCGTCGCACGAACCTGCGCCTTGGCGCGTCGAATCGTGCTCTGCTGCATCGGCCTCCTCGGCCAGTCCCCTGTTCGTCGACGGCGTTGCGGAAAACGCGGCCACTGGAGCCTCTTGCGAAAAGCGTGTTCGGCCGAGTTCTTTGCCCGAGGCAACGGGGCGAGGGATGGTCAGCGGGCGGGATGCAGCGTTCGCAGGACGGTAGTGGCCGTCACCGCCGCGACGCCGGAGTCGCGAGGATTCGTGAGGCCCTCCTGCCGGTTATGAGGGCAAGCACGCTCGACGAGATGTGGCGCATTTCCTTGACGAGCCGTTCCAGCTCACGGTTGTTCTCGATCCACTCCCTGTAGACAACGAGTTCGTCTTCGGTGAGGTTCAAGCCGACGGTCTTTCCTGGGCTCCCCCCGATCCCGACGACTGCTACTGTTCCAACTATGCGGCTTGAAGACCTTCGTCCGAACAGCGCCATCCGCGGCGTGCATCCCGACGGTTTGGTCACCGTCGTCAGCGTGCAGTGGTTCGGCTCCGCGGCGCTCGAGCTCACCTACAAGACGCCGGCCGGCACGGTCGCCAACGAGCTGCTCTACCGTCACGACGAGGCCCGGCTCGAGGTTATCGCCGAGGGACGGCCGTGGAGCCTCGACGGCGACGGGGCGCTGTTCCGGCTCGTGTCCGAGGCCCAGCGCATCCGCCTTGCGCACCTGTTCGACCCGCTGCTGGCAGTCCATACGTCGGTGGTCGACCCGCTGCCGCACCAGATCACCGGCGTCTACGAGGCGATGCTGCCGCGCCAGCCGCTGCGCTTCCTCCTGGCCGACGACCCGGGCGCCGGCAAGACCATCATGGCGGGCCTGCTCATCAAGGAGCTGATCGCCCGCGGCGACCTGGAGCGTTGCCTCATCGTTTGCCCCGGCAGCCTCACCGAACAGTGGCAGGACGAGCTCTACCGCCGGTTCCAGCTTCCGTTCGAGATCCTCACCAACGACAAGCTCGAAGCCGCCGGCACCCGCAACTGGTTCCTGGAGACCGACCTGGTCATCGCACGGCTCGACAAGCTGTCGCGCGACGAAGAGGTGCAGCAGAAGCTGCAGGCGCCCGATGCCGGCTGGGACTTGGTCGTGTGCGACGAGGCGCACAAACTGTCGGCGACGTTCTTCGGTGGCGAGGTCAAGTACACGAAGCGCTACCGCCTTGGGCAGCTCCTGTCGGGCCTGACCCGCCACTTCCTGCTGATGACGGCGACGCCGCACAACGGCAAGGAGCAGGACTTCCAGCTCTTCCTCGCCCTGCTCGACGGCGACCGCTTCGAGGGCCGCGGTTGCGCGTTGCGCTCGGTGCGTCTTCCCGTTTGGTGCGCGCCGTCAGTGCACGGCTTCGGACGGTTCGAGGACCTCGATGGATGCGGCCAGCCGGTCGATCGTCGCCTGGTCGACGTCCTCGGCGACTTCCTGGTCGGCGACCGGCGGCAGTCTGCAGAAGCTGTCCGAGGCGCACGAACAGCGCCAGGCAGACGGGTCTGCGCTTCGCCGGCCTGATCCGTGTCATCGAGCGGGCAGTCGAACTCGCAGCTGCTCTTTCCCTTCCTGGTGGCGCGGCAGGTCCGCACGACGAGCTTCCCGTCGACCCGGCGGCTGATGGCGTCCATGATCTCGTTCGTGGAGTCGCTCGGTGTCGGTCTTGTCGATTGGGTCTCGTCCAGGTCGAGGGACTCCATGGTGGCGTAGCGGTCCAGCATGGCGAACAGCGTCCGCTTCGGGACAGCGGCCATCCGTGGTTGGGATCTGCGCGCGGGCTCTCGACGCCGCCGCAGCTTCCCGGCCGCGTCGCTCTCGCCGAGCAGGTAGTCGGCCGCTGCTTTGGCCGAGCCGATCCCGCGGGCGATGCACTCAACGTGTACCGTCGGGCTCCCGGCCGACGCCGGCGAGCTTGTCCAGCGTCCGCGCGACGCCATCCAGCGCGACGTGTCGCCCGGCAGGGCAAACCGGGTCGCTTCGCCCGGAACGACACGGCCTCCGCCCTGCGCCGGCTCGCCTGCCACGTCCCGGCTGATCGACGGCTGCACGCGCGAGCCAAGGGTGCATCATCAGCACGCGCGCATCAACGCGATCTGCCGGCGGGTGGCGCGCCTGCTGCGCGAGGGGCCTCGCATGACCCGGACGGAGGGACCGCGAGACCGTCGCCGCGTGACTGGACGCGGCGCCGTTCCGCAAAAGGCGACGCCGGGCCGGCTCGGAGTGCATGGGTCCCGGTGAGCCGGCCGCCGCGCCGGCGTGGAGAACCGAGGCGCACAGGTTCGCGTCCCTGCTGCGGTCAGTTCCCCTTGGCCTTCTCCGCCCGTCGTGCGGCCCAGTACTTCCGCATCCGCTCGGCCACGGCCCGGCGCTGCTCCTCGGTCATCGCGCGCTTGCGCCTCCCGACCGCCTTGACCGCCTTCTTGCTGCCGCGCCGGGCGCTCGGCGCGGCAGCTCCTTCAATCGCTTCGATGGCGCGCTGGATGGCGACGAGCTGGCTCTTGAGCGAGCGTTCCTCGTTGCGCAACGCGTCCAGGATTCCGCTCCTCGACATCGTGAAATGCTCCCTCCAGGGCGAGCCGCCGCCGCATCGCGCCGGTCGCCGAAATGCACGAACGGCCGCCGCCGAGACCGACGGGGCCGCTACCGACCCCACGCGCCGGATTCGGCGTTCCACGCCGGCCAGTCGTCACGCCAGGGCAACCCCGGCAAGCCCGCGCGCCGGCCCCGCACGACAGCGGCCATTCGCCGACTCTTCCGAGCCGTACCGCTCGCACAGGGCCAGGAACCTGTCGACCCACGGCAGCGTGTCGTCGTGTCGCATGCCGCTGTCCCGCTCGTCAGCCTACATCAGCCGGCCCGGCCTTGCAGGGCCGGCTGATGCACTCGAGTCAGGCCGCGAAGCGGGTCGCCTGCCCTGCGCTGCGCGCCGGGTGAGGTTCCCGCAGCGGCGCACATCCGTTGTGTGCCCTGCCTGTGCCGGCGGTGGGAGTTCGTCGGCGTCGACGATGTCCGCGGTAGCTTGTGCGAATCGCCGCCAGCCGCCCGGCGGCTTCGCACCACCGCCGGGTCGACGCGTCATCGTGCCGGTTCGTCGATGGCTGGCCGGAAAGGCGGCCAGGTGACCGCCTTTCCGGCGCCCCCGCACCGCGGTCCTGCAGCAACCGGTGCGCCGGCGCAGGCTCGATGCGCGGTCCCCGCGGTCGAGCCCGAGCGATGACGCGGGCGGGCGTGCGCGGGAGTGATGGAACGTATTTGCTGGGTGCCGGGGCGTCGCTCGATGCGTGGCCGTGGCCGCAGGCAGCACAGCACGGGGCTGGAAGAAGACGCCCGCCTGGCGTCGGCGTTGTCCGCCGCGGCGGTTGCGTCTTCGGCGCTACCAGCGCAGGCAGGGATCGCCGAGTCCCGACAGGTCGTCGAGCAGGGGGACGGGTGGTCGTCGTCGGGCGCACCGGCATCGGCCTCGTCGGCATCGATGCCGTCGAGCAGCGTGCACAGCGCGACCTCGGCGGGGTTGAGCGCGTGTGTGAGGAGCCAGTCGCGCCGCTTGCGGCAGGCCGTGCAGCGGGTGCTCTCGGGCCAGATCACGCGGCCGCAGGTGCCGGCCTCGAGCGGCAGGTCGACGCCGGGACACAGCTGCATGTAGTTGAGGTCGCTGCGGTAGCGGCGCATGTTCTCGCGGTTGGCGATGCGCTTGCGCAGGCGCCGCAGCGCGGCGCGCTGGTCCGGGCGCAGCAGGTCGATGAGAGGCATCAGGTTTCCTCCGCAGAAAAAGGGAATGGCCCGAGCAGGGCCGGGTGAAGCGGGCCGGCAGGCCCGAGGCGTTGGCGGACGTGGGGTCGGCGACCGGCGGCGTGGGGCGAGGCGCAGCATGCCGAAGCGCTGCCTTGCCCGCCCGCGTTCCGCCTGTCCGGCCGCGTCCGCTCTGCTTGATTCTCGCCCGCTGCCGCTCTCCTCCCGGGTCCCGTGGTGCCGCGCGCCGACTCGGGGAGGCGCGCCGGCCCGGCAGCGGCGTCGGCGTGGTGTCGGTGGCGGCGGCTTGCGCCGGCCCGATGCGGGGCGGGCGGCCGGGGCAGACTTGAAGGAGTCGAACAGCAGGTGCAACGGGCCGAAGTCGCCGGTTACGACCTCGACGTGGCAGCAGGCGGCATCGCGCCGAGCAGCATGTCGTCGAAGTCGAGCCCGTTCATCCGGTCCAGCGCCCCCTGGGAGGCGGCGGCCAGCTGTGCGTTGCGCGCGGCGTGCTCGTCGCCGACCAGCGTCGGGCCGTCGGGTGCGGTGACCGCCTCGCGCTGGCAGTCGTTCAGGCTGGCCAGAAGGCGTTCGTGCTCTTCGGGTGTCGGTGACGGGACGGTCGTGGGCATGACGGTACTCGGGTGCCTCGCAGCGTCGCTACGGGGTGGTGTCGGATGCGCGGCCGCGAGGCGCCGGCTGTCGCGCTTCACATGCTGCGCGACGGGCCGCTGCGTTGCTGGTCGACCGAGGCGGCGTAGCCGCGGGCCGGGCTCGGCGGCCTGGGCGGGTTGGGGGCATCTCCCAGGGCATCTCCCAGGGCATCTCCCCCGCCGGCCGCACAGGTCGGCATGCTTTTCGGCCGGTCGATGACGTCGGTGCGGCTGAAGCTCTGCGGGCCGTAGCTGTGCTTCTGCGACACCGTGGTGATCGACGGGCGGCCCGGCGAGCGCGGGTCGCGAAGCGCCGCCTGGCGCGGCGGCAACTCCTCGGGGCGCACGGGGCGGTCGACACTCGGCGCCTCGCCCGGCTCGCCGTGCGAGCGGGTGGCGTTGCGCGCGGCCCGTTCGGTCGCGCCGACGCCGGCTGGCTCCATCTCCCGGCGGTGCGAGTTGTCGGGCGGCCCAGCACCAGCAACGCCGGGCCACCCGCGAGATACAGCTTGTGGACCCCGACCCGGTCCCGTGGCCGCGGTTGGTAACACTTCTCCATGACACGTCAATGGAGGAGAGACGCACGATGGCCACGCGCAACCGTCCGAAGAACGCGCCCCTGCGGCAGCTGATCAGGCTCGCCAGGGTAGAGGAGCTAACCGGGCTGTGCAGGTCCACGATCTACAAGCGGAAGGCGTTGGGCCAGTTCCCCCAGCCCGTCAAGATCGGCCCCCACGCGGTCAGGTGGTATCTGGATGAAGTGCTCGACTACATCGACTCGCGCCCCCGGAGCCGCTAGTCAGACTGGAGCAGACCGGCCGGCTGCGCTTGCAGAGGCTCGTGTGCGACGGCTCCGGCCGAGCGAGCCGGAGCAGGAGCCCCGGCGCGGCAGTGTCTCACGGGACTCACGGCGGGGGCCTGCTCGCGGCGGCGCAAGTCGCATCGCCGCCGGCTCGTGTCGCTCAGACGGCGGCGGTGCACGAAAGGGTCGACACCGTGTAGCGGCGTCCATCCCGTGGCTGAGGCGACGCGCCGCCTCGACCGCCGCTCGTCGTGCTCCACGAACACTTCGCGTCGCCGGGCTCGTTGGATTCACCGTCACGCTCGCGCTCGTCCTACAGGCACTCGTCGCCCTCCATGCCCTGCTCGGCGTGGAGGCCCGCACGCTCCGCCAGCACGCGCGCCAACTGCGCCTTCCCTGGGCGACGAATCGCCGACGACTACTGAAGCTGCGACATCGAGTACGTGGCCGGCTCGAGATCCATGACGCCGACACCGGCCTCCGATCGGATCC
>CATQHX010000012.1 GCA_958296065.1 Vicinamibacterales bacterium
GACGACGTGGGGGACCTGCTGGATGCGGCGGCCTACGGCGAGCTCGTGGGCGGAACCGGCTGAGTCCCGCATGCCTGGCGCGACCACGGGATTCGCGGACCGTCACATCGGGCCGCGCGCAGCGGATCTCGACCGCATGCTGAAGGTGGTGGGGGCGCCGTCGCTCGACGCTCTGATGGACGAGGCGATCCCGTCCGGAATCCGCCTGCGGGAGTCCCTCGACCTGCCCGATCCGGATTCGGAGGCGGCTTTCCTGGCGCGGATGCGCGCGCTGGCCGCCCGCAACGAGCCCTGGCGGTCGTTCATCGGGCTCGGCTACCACGATTGCGTCACACCGCCCGTTATTCTGCGCAACCTGCTCGAGAACCCGGGTTGGTACACCCCCTACACACCGTACCAGGCCGAGGTCGCCCAGGGCCGGCTGGAGGCGCTGCTGAACTTCCAGACCGTCGTTTCCGACCTGACGGGGATGGAGATCGCCAACGCCTCCTTGCTCGACGAGGCCACCGCGGCGGCCGAGGCGATGACAATGCTGTTCCGGCTGCAGGCGCGGCAACGTCCGGACGCGCGGCGTTTCCTGGTCTCGTCGCACTGCTTTCCGCAGACCATCGAGGTGTTGAGGGGACGCGCCGAGCCGCTCGACATACAGGTCGAGGTGGCCGATGTGGGAGCCGCCGCGCAAGACGAAGGTCGAACCGACGACCTGATCGGGGTGCTGGTGCAGTCGCCCGACGTCTCCGGACGTCTGCTCGATCTCGCTCCGGTGACCGCATGGGCTCACGCGGTGGGCGCACTGGTCGTCGTCGCGTCGGATCTGCTCGCGCTGACCCTGGTTGCGCCCCCGGGTGAGATGGGGGCCGACGTGGTGGTCGGCAACGCCCAGCGGTTCGGTGTTCCGCTCGGGTACGGCGGACCGCACGCCGCCTTTTTTGCAGCCCGAAGTGCCTACGCGCGCCAGATGCCGGGACGCATGATCGGCGTTTCCGTTGATACTCACGGGCGTCCCGCCTACCGGATGGCGTTGCAGACTCGCGAGCAGCACATCCGCCGCGAACGGGCGACGTCGAACATCTGCACGGCGCAGGCGCTGCTGGCCAACGTCGCCGGGATGTATGCCGCCTATCACGGTCCGGACGGGCTGCGGGAGATTGCCTTGCGGGTGCACGGGTTGGCGCGCTCGCTGGCCGGCCGGCTGGAGGCGCTCGGCATGGTTCAGTGCAACGACGCGTTCTTCGACACCCTGCGCGTCGATCCGGGGAAAGCGGAAACGACGGCGGCAGTGCGGTCGGAGGCGGAAGCCGCGCGGGTCAACTTCCGGTATCACCCTGGCGGCGATATCGGCATAGCGCTCGACGAAACGACAACTCGGGCCGACGTCGAGGCCATCGTCGAGGTGTTCGCCCGCGCCACCGGCGTCGCCGCGGCATCCGGCCCGCCGCCCGACCGATTGCGGACCGCGCCGGACTGGCCCGAGGCACTGCAGCGGAGCACGTCCTTCCTCACGCACCCCGTCTTCCATGGCCATCGCTCGGAACTGCAGATGATGCGGTATCTGAAGCGGCTCGAGCGCAGGGATATCGGTCTCGACACGTCGATGATCCCGCTCGGCTCGTGCACCATGAAGCTGAACGCGGCGGTGGAGATGGAACCGGTCACCTGGCCGGAGTTCGGGAACGTTCATCCCTTCGCGCCGCCCGCGCAGGCGAGCGGCTACCGGCAGATTATCGAGGAGCTCGAAGCGTTTCTGTGCGCCATCACCGGGTTCGACGCCGTGTCGTTGCAACCGAACTCGGGCGCCCAGGGCGAGTTCGCCGGCCTGCTTCTCATCCGCGCGTTCCATCGCGCCCGCGGAGAACCGGACCGTGACGTGGTTCTGATCCCGGCATCCGCCCACGGGACGAATCCGGCCAGCGCGGTGATGGCGGGCATGCACCCCGTGGTCGTGTCCTGCGACGAGGACGGGAACGTGGACCTGGCGGATCTGCAGGCGAAGGCGGCGACCCACGGGCCGCGGCTGAGTGCGCTGATGATCACCTATCCGTCGACGCACGGCGTCTTCGAGGACGCGATCCAGGACATCTGCCGTGCCATCCACGAGCGGGGCGGGCAGGTGTACATGGACGGCGCCAACCTGAATGCCCAGGTGGGCTTGACGTCGCCGGCGCGTATCGGGGCCGACGTCTGCCATCTCAATCTGCACAAGACCTTCGCGATCCCGCATGGCGGGGGAGGGCCCGGCATGGGGCCGATCGCCGTCGCCGGTCACCTGGCACCGTTCCTTCCCCGGCATCCGCTCGCCGAGTCGCGGCCGGGCACTGCGATTCCACCCATTTCTGCGGCGCCGTGGGGCAGCGCGAGCATCCTGCTCATTTCGTACGCCTACATCCGCCTGCTCGGCGCCCGCGGTGTGACCGCTGCCACCGAGCACGCCATCCTCAACGCCAACTACATCAAGTCGCGACTCGAATCGCGCTACCGCGTTCTCTATGCGCGCCGCAACGGCCGCGTCGCGCACGAGCTCATCTTCGATCTGCGCCCGCTGAAGGCCCGCGCCGACGTGACCGCCCAGGACGTCGCGAAGCGGCTGATGGACTACGGCTTCCACGCCCCGACGGTGTCCTTTCCCGTGCCCGGCACGCTGATGGTCGAGCCGACCGAGAGCGAGCCGCTCGCGGAGCTCGACCGTTTCTGTGACGCGATGCTGGCGATTCGGGACGAGATCGAGGACATCGCCGCGGGTCGCGCGGACCCGGTCGACAATGTCCTGAAGAACGCTCCTCACACGGTGGCGGAGGTCACCTCCGACGTGTGGACGCATCCCTACAGCCGGCAGGCCGCGGCGTTTCCCAGGGCTTTCGTCACGGAGAACAAGGTCTGGCCGGCGGTTGGCCGCATCGACGACGCGCACGGGGACCGCAACCTCATCTGTGCCTGTCCGCCGGTGGAGGAGTACGCCGAGCCGTCGGTCGGCTGAGGGGAATCGGGCGACCTGGCTGGCTGGTGCGCGGCGCGCACGGCCTGACGAGGACGCGAGCTTCCGGCGCTTCTCGAGTGCAGCTCTGTGAGCCGGTCAGGCGGATGCCGCCCGCCGCGAGTCCGCCCCCGTCGACCATTCGCTCGATGGGCTCAACCGCGGCGGCGCGCGGAGGACGTGTCGGCTATAGTCGGGAAGACGCAACACCGTGGAGGGCCGCCGATGACCGCGATGGATGGACGGGCTCGGAGTCTGTTGGCGAAGCGGATCGAACACGCCGCGGCCGCGGCGCTCCTCGTGCTCCTCGGCTGCGGCGCGGCCGACGCCCAGGGGCGCGATCTCACCCCGGTCACCGACGAGATGCTGCAGAACCCCGACCCGGCCGACTGGCTGAATTGGCGGCGCACCCTCGACGGCTGGGGTTACAGCCCCCTCGACCAGATTGACAGGGACAACGTCGACCAGTTGCAGCTCGTCTGGAGCTGGCAGCTCGGTCCGGGGCTCAGTCAGGCGGCGCCGCTCGTGCACGACGGGGTGATGTTCATCCCCAGCCCCCGCAACATCGTGCAGGCGGTCGATGCGGTGACCGGGGATCGCATCTGGGAGTACAGCCGGCAGTTCGATGCCTCGACCGACTTCCTGGACTCGGTCGGCGCCGGCATGCGGACGCGCTCGATCGCAATCTACGGCGACAAGATCTTCGTCAACACCTCGGACGCCCACATCGTGGCGCTCGACGCGGCCACCGGCGAGGTGGTCTGGGACCATACCGTCGCCGACTACCGGCTGGGATACCGGTACACCAGCGGGCCGATCGTGGTGAACGGCAAAATCGTCTCCGGCATGACCGGCTGCCAGAACTACAAGAACGACGTCTGCTTCATCTCCGCGCACGACCCGGATACCGGGGAGCAGGTCTGGCGCACGTCGACCATCGCAAGACCGGGCGAGCCGGGCGGCGACACGTGGGGCGACCTGCCGCTGACCTTCCGCGCCGGCGCCGATTCCTGGATCCCGGGCAGCTACGACCCGGAGACCAACCTGACCTACTGGTCGACCTCGCAGGCCAAGCCGTGGGCGCGCGTGTCGCGCAAGACGGACGGCGACGCGCTCTACACGAACAGCGTGCTGGCGCTCGATCCCGCCACCGGCGAGCTGGCGTGGTACTTCCAGTTCGTGCCGGGCGAGACGCACGACCTCGACGACGTTTTCGAGAGCGTGCTCATCGACCATCGCGGGCGGAAGTCGCTGTTCAAGATGGGCAAGCACGGCATCCTGTGGGAGCTCGACCGGGCGACCGGAGCGTTCGTGGCGGCGCACGACCTCGGCTATCAGAACGTCCTGGACGTCGACCCGCGGACCGGCGAGGTGACCTACCGCCCAGAGATGATCCCGGTGGCCGGCGTCGAGCTGGATTTCTGTCCCGACTTCGGCGGCGTCCGCAACTGGCGCGCGAGCGCCTATCACCCCGAGACGCAGGCGCTCTACATTCCCATCCATCCGACCTGCGTGACGGGCATGTTCACCGAGCTGGAGCAGGTCGAGGGGAACGACTACTACGCCGACCGCGGCTGGTTCTCGCGCGGGAGCCGGGTGCACCCGGACAGCGGCGAGCATGCCGGGCATCTCATCGCGATGGACGTCGACAGCGGCGAGATTCTCTGGCGGCATTCGATGGCCACGCGGCCGGGCGCGGCGGCGCTGACCACCGCGGGCGGGCTGGTCGTGAGCGCCGACACGGACCGCAACCTGTTCATCCACGACGTCGAGACCGGCGAGGTGCGGTTCCGCACGCGCCTGCCCGGCTCGGTGCAGGGCTTCCCGATCACCTATGCGGTCGACGGCCGGCAGTACCTGGCGGCCCCGGTGGGCGGCGGACGATCGAACGCGGTCTACGTGTTCGCGTTGCCGGACCGCGCAATCGCTGCGAGATGAAGGACCGGAAACAGGCAACAGCGTCGCGCTCCGGGGACAGGTTGCTGCCGAACGGCGCCGTCCGCGCGCGGTGCCGGAAGTGCAAAGGAGAAGACATGCACCGGAGAATCACCGCGGGTTTGTCGGTCGTCGCCCTGGTGGTCACGCTCGGTGGGCTGTCGGGGCTCGATGGGCGCCCGGCCGTGCTGGCAGCCGAGGCGCAGGACGGCGGCGTGCCGCAGTTCGAGGTCGATCCGTCGTGGCCGAAAATTCCGAACGATTGGGTGCTGGGGCAGACGTCGTCGGTGACGGTGGGCCCGGACGACACGATCTGGGTGCTTCACCGTCCCCGCACGGTGGCGGAGGACCAGGGAACGCCGGCGCCGCCGGTGCTGGCGTTCGAGCAGGACGGCACGTTCGTGCGCGCCTGGGGCGGTCCGGCCGACGGTTACGACTGGCCGGCGAACGAGCACGGCATCCACGTGGCTTCGGACGGCAACGTCTGGGTCGGCGGCAACAGCGCGCAGCCGGAGTCGGACGACATGCTGCTGAAGTTCACGCCCGAGGGCGAGCTGCTGCTGCAGATCGGCGGGCGCGCGCGGAGCAGCGGCAACGACGACACGGTGAACCCGATGCGTTCGGCCGAGTCCTTCGTGCACGCGGCGACCAACGAGGTTTTCGTTGCCGACGGCTACGGGAACCGCCGCGTGATCGTGTTCGACGCCGACACCGGCGAGTACAAGCGGATGTGGGGCGCCTTCACCAACACACCGCTGGATCCGTCGGCAACCGACGACACGCCGGAGCGCCCGGAGGGGCCGCCGCAGTTCGGCATCGTCCACGGCATCGAGGTTTCGGCCGACGGGCTGGTGTACGTGGCCGACCGCGGCAACAGCCGCGTGCAGGTCTTCGAGCTCGACGGCACCTACAGGACGCAGGGCTTCGTCAACCGGGGCGACGAGAGTTCATCGACGGTGGCCGGTCTGGCGTTCTCGCCCGACGCGGAGCAGCGGTTCATGTACTCGGCCGACCAGGGCAACTCGCACATCCACGTGATCGACCGGGCGACGCTGGATGTCCTGGACACGTTCGGCAGCAACGGCGCGGCGCCGGGCGAGTTCCAGGCGCTCCACCACCTTGCCAGCGACAGTGACGGGAACCTCTACACGGCGGAGGCGCAGCGCGGCCGCCGCGCGCAGAAGTTCATGTTCACCGGCCTGGTGTCGACGCAATGAGGCTGGCGCGCTGGGCGACGTGGGGCGCGGCGGCGGGCAGCGCCGCCGTCGTCGCCGCGCCGCTCGGCTACCGCGTCGGCATCGCGCCGCTCGGGCTGGCGTTTCTCCTGCTGGCCGGCGGCGTGCTGCTCATCGCCGTCAGTGTGGGAGTGCTCGGCGCGCGGATAGCACGCGGAACCCGTCTGACGGACAGGGCGGCCCTGGCGGCCCTGGTGGTGGCAGTCGCGGTCGGCGCCGTGCCGCTGAGGACACTGGTCTGGGTCTGGAGCGCGCCGCCGATACACGATGTCACGACGGATACCGAGGATCCGCCGGCGTTCGTCGCGGCGGTGTCGCTCAACACGCCGGGCCGCACCGAGTACGGTGGTCCCGCGCTCGCCGAGCAGCAGCGTGCAGCCTATCCGGACCTGCGGTCGGCGGTGCTGGCGGTCGAGCCGGCCGACGCCTTCCGGCGGGCTCTCGCCGGCGTGCGGCGGATGGGTTGGGAGCTGCTGGCGGCCGATCCGGACACCTTCCGGATCGAGGCCACGGACCGCACGTTCTGGTTCGGGTTCGACGACGACGTCGTGATCCGGATCACGCCATCCGGCGGCGGCAGCCGCGTCGACGTCCGCTCGCTCTCGCGCGTCGGTGTCGGAGACCTCGGCGCCAATGCCCGGCGTGTGCGCGAGTTCCTGGACACGCTGGCCGAGGAGTAGGGTCGACGGGGTGGGGCCGCCCGACGTGCGCCGGACGGTCCCACCCGTCATGTTCGAACGCGATCAGTTCCCTTCGAGCTCGTCGACGATCACCTGGATGCTGTTCCTGAGGCCCGCCGCCGCCGGGGCCCGGTATCCCTCGTAACTGTCCGGCATCGCCCATCCCGCCGCTATCTCGTCCACGCTCTGGCCCGCGCCGTGCCCGGCCCGTACCGCGGCCAGGAAATCGCGGTTGAACGCCGCGTACTCGTGCAGGTCCGCCCACGTCATCTGGGTGCTGTGTCCGGGGATGATGGTGTCGACCCCCGTGATGTGGTCGTGCGCTTTCTGCAGGCTGTCCGGAATGTCGACGCCGCTGCCGCCGTTGTTGGCGTCGAGGAAGGGCAGGTTCTTGCCCGGGAAGATGTCGCCGGAGTGGAGCGTCCCGAGCGCCGGGAAGACGATCCAGGCGTCGCCGCCGGTATGCCCCCGCCCGAAGTGGTAGAGGTCGACCCGGTCGTCGCCCGTGCCGAGCGACATGCGCTCCGAGAAGGTCTGCGTCGGCAGCCCGCGGCCCATCGAGTCGGCGAAGACGTTGGCCGGCGGCTCGGTGCGGCCGCTGTAGGCCCGCATCACCTGCATGTTCGCCGCCGTGACCTCGTGCGTCACGATGTCGACGTTGGCGGGAAACGCGACGTTGCCGCTCACGTGGTCGTGGTGGCTGTGCGTGTTGATGAGCGTGGTCACCGGGTTGCTGGTGAGCTCGCCGATCGCGTCCAGGATCGACTGGCCCCAGCCCGGGTTCTTGGAATCGACCACGACGACCCCGCCGCTGGTCACGAAGACCGCCGTGTTGCCGCCGCCCCCCTGTCCGCGCAGGACGTACAGGTTGTCCTCGAGCTGCTCGACCTCGATGACCATCGCGTCCTGCGCCTCGACGATCGCGAGCGACAAGGCGCCGATGCCGAGCACGCCGGCCAGAATGATGCTGCGTTTCATGGTGTCCCTCCCCGTGGATTCGGTCAGGGCGCCATGGTACCAGAGGAGTCCGTGCGCTGGATGCGCATCGGCGGGCTGCACCGGCGGCAGGTGCCGCCGCATGGGCGGGTTGGCGTTGTCCGGGTCCGCAACCGGAGGCCGGTCCGCGAGCTTGTGCCGCAGAACGGGGCGACACGGGTGCTGAGAGGCAAGGTCGTGATGAGGACGGATGGCCGAGACTCCGAGCTCGCGAGGCGTCTCGGGGCGCCAGGAGTCTGCGCCGCAGAAACGGCGTAGACTGCTAGTCAGGCCCGGTTGGGCGGCAATCGGAGCCGCAGGGCGACGTTTGTCGGGCTAGAATGCTGTCGGTGGCCTCGCGGCACTTCGACTGGCTCCGTCAGGCCGAGGCCGACTTGCGGCTTGCCCGGCATGCGCGTGACGGCGCGGCGCACGACTGGGCGTGCTTCGCAGCCCAGCAGGCGGCGGAGAAGGCGTTCAAGGCGGTCCTCATGAGTCGCGGAGCGGACGCCTGGGGCCACACGGTGACGGCGCTCCTGGGCGTCGTGACGGAGGATGCCGCGGACGAGCTGGTCGTGTGCGCCAAGACGCTCGACAAGCACTACATTCCGACGCGGTACCCGAACGGCCTCGACGCGGGAGCGCCCACGGATTTCTACACCCGGAAGGACTCCGACGATGCCATCGGCTGCGCCGAGCGACTCATCGGGTTCGCTCGTGGTCAAGTCGAACAACCAGGCGGCGGTTGAGCGGGCGGTGCGGGCCTGGGCGGAACGGATTGGCGCGCAGCGGTCCGAGGTGCGGCGCATCGTCTGGTTCGGATCGCGCGTCAATGGAACTCCGGCTCCGGGAAGCGACGTCGATGTCTGCCTCGTGCTCGCGCGCTCCGACAAGCCGTTCCGGGAGCGGGCCGCCGACTACCTGCCGTTGGGGTTTCCCGTGGGACTGGATCTCTTTCCCTACACGGTGGAGGAGCTCGAGCGGTTGCGGCGCGACCATCCGCCGTGGCACCGGGCGATCACGGCGGGCGTGGACCTGTTGCCCGCCCGCTGAACAGCCGGAACCCTCCGCGTTGGGGGGCAGGCCGTTGCGTCGAGCTCCTGCGGGCTGGAGTTGTCGGATCGGGAGTCAGGGCTCGGTTCTCCGCACACCGGCCACACGGTCGAAGTCCCGGTCGTAGCTGACAATCTCGGTGATTCCGCGTTGCTCCATGTGGGCGACAGCCGGCGCGTCCTCGAAGTCCAGAAAGGCGGAGGATGCGTAGATGTCGAGCGCCCGCAGGCAGACGCTTTGAAACCCGTAGGGAACATGCCGCCTTGGTTTGCCGCCGAGGTCGGGGCGCGGGCAAATGACTCCGTCCGCTTTTCTCGCGCGTCGATTGACACATCTCGGACCCTGCCCGGATACTAGCCCTTCACGACAACATGCCCGGAACACGCACACCGGTCCCGCTTCGCGGACGCTTCGCGCTGCTGCTGTGCGGGACGCTGGCCGCTTTCTGGATGGCCGAAGCACCGGCTCGCGCGACCGAACCCACGGCGACGGAGCCGGCGCGTCCCGCCCGGGGGCAGCAGGAACCGGCCAGCGGCTGGCAGCGTGCGCTCCTCGACCGCTACTGCGTGACCTGCCACAACGAGCGGCTGCGCACCGCGGACCTCGCGCTCGACACCCGGGACGTGACCCGGATCGCCGACGCCCCGGACGTCTGGGAGACCGTGGTCCGCAAGTTGCGCGCGGGCGCGATGCCGCCCCTGCCGCGCCCGCGGCCGGACGCGGCGACCTACGATCGGTTCGTCGCCTGGCTGGAGACCGAGCTCGATCGGGCGGCCGCCGCCGATCCGAACCCCGGGCGCACCGAGGCGTTCCACCGGCTCAATCGGACCGAGTATCACCATGCGGTGCGCGACCTCCTCGACCTGGAGATCGACGTCGCCGAGCTATTGCCGGCCGACGGGGCCAGCTACGGGTTCGACAACATCGCCGGGGTGCTCGGCGTCTCGCCGACGCTGCTGGAGCGCTATCTCGCCGCCGCGCGCAAGATCAGCCGGGTGGCGGTGGGACGTCCGGCACCGTCGGCTACCGCCGAGGTCTTCCGTCTCGCCAGCGACCTGCCGCAGGACGACTGGGTGGCGGGAATGCCGTTCGGCACCCGCGGCGGCGGCGCGTTTCGCCACGTGTTTCCGGAGGACGCCGACTACCTCTTCCGCGTCCGCCTGGCCCGCAACGCGGGCGACAACCTTGCCGTCTTCGAGGCGCCGCACACGCTGGAGGTGAGCCTGGACGGCGCGCTGGTGCGGACGTTCACCGCCGGCGGCCCGCCGCCCGCGGACGCGCCGCGCGACAGCGACGAGTACCGCGCCTGGCGGGACCGGGAGCGGACCGTCGACGACGACTGGGAGTTCCGCCTGCCGGTCAAGGCAGGGCCGCACGAGTTGCGGGTGACGTTCGTGCGCCGGACCGCCGCGTATCCGGAGACGCTGCGGCAACCGTACCTGCGGCCGTACACGAGCATCACCGGCGGCGACACCCGGGTGCAGCCGTACCTCGGAAGCGTCACCGTCACCGGTCCGTTCACCTCGAGCGGCGGGGCGCCGGTGGAGGAGACCCCGAGCCGACGGCGCATCTTCGTGTGTCGTCCCGCCGGCGCGACGGACGCCGATCAGACCGAATGCGCCGGCGAGATCCTCTCCAACCTCGCGCGCCGCGCCTACCGCCGGCCGGTTACGGACGCCGACCTGGATGTCCTGCTCGGTTTCTTCGACCAGGGACGCCGGGAGGGCGGCTTCGATGCAGGCGTCGAGATGGCGCTGCGCTGGCTGCTCGCCAGCCCGGAGTTCGTGCTGCGGGTCGAGCGCGACCCGGCGGGCGTCGCCCCCGGGACCAACTACGCCATCAGCGATCTTGAGCTGGCGTCGCGGCTATCGTTCTTCCTGTGGAGCAGCATCCCGGATGACGAGCTGCTCGACCTCGCCGCGGCGCGCCGGCTGCGCGACCCGGCGGTGCTGGAGCAGCAGGTACGGCGCATGCTGGCCGACGAGCGCGCGCGGGCGCTCGTGACGAGCTTCGCGAGCCAGTGGCTCTACCTGCGTAACGTGCCGGCGGTAGTGCCGGACGAGGATCGCTTTCCCGACGTCGGCGAGGGGCTGCGGCAGGCGATGCGGCGCGAGACGGAGCTGTTCGTCGGGAGCGTCTTCCGCGAAGACCGCAACGTGCTCGATCTGCTGACCGCCGACTACACGTTCGTCAACGAGCGGTTGGCCCGTCACTACGGCATGCCGCGCATCTACGGCAGCCACTTCCGGCGGGTGCCGGTGGCGAACGCGGCGCGGCGCGGTCTCCTGGGCCACGCCAGCATCCTCGCTGTCACGTCCTATCCGAACCGAACGTCGCCGGTGCTGCGAGGCAAGTGGGTCCTGGAGAACCTGCTCGGAACGCCTCCGGCGCTGCCGCCGCCCGACGTGCCGGCGCTGGAGGAGACGACCGACAGCGGTGAAGCGCTGTCGATGCGCGAGGCGACCGAGCGCCACCGGGCGAACCCGGTCTGCGCGAGCTGCCACCGGCTGATGGATCCGCCGGGCTTCGCGCTGGAGCAGTTCGACGCGGTCGGCCGTTTCCGTACCCGCAGCGCCGCAAACACGCCGATCGACGCCTCCGGCGAGCTGCCCGACGGCACCCGCTTCGACGGCGCGGCGGGGCTGCGCGAGGCGCTGGCGAGCAGGCCGGAGCGGTTCGTCGGCACGCTGACCGAGAAGCTGATGACCTACGCGCTCGGGCGCGGACTGGAGCACTACGACGCGCCGGCGATCCGCGCCATCGCGGGCGAGGCCGCGGAGAACGACTACCGGTTCTCGTCGCTCGTCGTCGGGATCGTCGAGAGCATGCCGTTCAGGATGAGGAGAGCGGAACCATGATCGTCACCAGAAAGACGCTGCCGCGGCGCACGTTCCTCCGCGGCGTGGGCGCCGCGCTGGCGCTCCCGATGCTGGATGCGATGACCCCGGCGCTGTCCGGGATCGGCGCCGTGCGCGCGGCCGAGCCGGTGCGCCGCCTCGGGTGGGTCTACCTGCCGAACGGTATGGCGATGGAGTCGTGGACGCCGCCGCCCGCGACCGCCCTCGAGTTGTCGCCCACGCTCAGTCCGCTCAGCGAGTACCGCGACCGGATGGTGGTGCTCAGCGGGCTGGCCCAGGGGCAGGCCGAGGCGCTCGGCGACGGCAACGGCGAGCACACGCGGGCCACCGCGACCTGGCTGAACGGCGTCCATCCGAAAGAGACCGAGGGAGCCGACGTGCGGGCGGGGATGACCGCCGACCAGATCGCCGCCGCGCAGCTCGGGCGGACGACGCCGCTGCCCTCGCTGGAGCTGGCCATCGACCGCGACTTCCTCGTGGGCAACTGCGAGAACGGCTATAGCTGCATCTACATGAACACCATCGCCTGGCGCGATCCGACGACGCCGCTGCCGATGGAGAACAACCCGCGGGTCGTTTTCGAGCGCCTCTTCGGCGAGGGTGGATCGACGGCGGAGCGGCACGCGCAGTTCCGCAAGGACCGCAGCATCCTGGACGCCATCACCGACGACCTCGCGCGATTGCGGCGGGAGGTCGGGGCGGGCGACCGGGCGCGGGTGACGCAGTACCTCGACGCGGTGCGCGCCATCGAGCGGCGCATCCAGCTCTCCGAGCAGAGCGATACCGAGCTGCCGGAGCTCGCCCGGCCGGTCGGCATTCCGGAGTCCTATCCGGAGCACGTCGGACTGATGTTCGACCTGACGGCGCTGGCCTGGCAGGCGGACATCACCCGGGTCTTCACCTTCATGCTGGGCCGCGAGCTGAACGGCCGCGCCTATCCGGAGATCGGCATCCCCGAGTCGCACCACGGGATCTCGCATCACCGCTACGACCCGCTGAAGCTGGCCCAGCTCGCGAAGATCAACACCTACCACGTGACGCTCTTCCGCGGCTTCCTGGAGACGCTGGCGTCGACGCCGGACGGAGACGGCTCGCTGCTCGACCACTCGCTGCTGCTTTACGGCGCGTCGCTCAGCGACAGCAACAAGCATCTGCACTACGACCTGCCGCTGATGATGGTCGGCGGCGGCGGGGGACACCTGAAGGGCGGGCGACACCTGCAGTACCCGCGCGATACGCCGATGACGAACCTGCTCGTCAGCCAGCTCGACAAGGCGGGGGTGCGGCTCGGCGACGGGCTCGGCGACAGCACGGGGCGGCTGAGGGAGCTGGCCCGGCTGGCCGATGTGTAGATTGGCATGCAAGAGGATGGGCCGCATGTGTGTCGAGGCGGTATGGGTCTCGCAGCCAGACAGTCATGGCCCTCGTGGGGGTCATTCGCCGAGAGGTCGCACCCGGTGGTAGCGCTTCGCGGCGCATCCCGGGCCGGCTTTGTGGCTACTGTGGCGCTTGCAGCCGGACTCGTTCTGCCGGCGATCGTCGCGGGGCAACCGGCGGACGATGCGACGCCGCTGCATCGCGCCGCGCACTCGGGTGACGCCGCCATGGTGGGGCGGCTGCTGGAAGCCGGCGGGGAAGTGGATCTCGCGACCCGCCACGGGGTGACCCCTCTGGCCCTCGCGTCCGCGCGCGGGCACGAGGCGGTGGTGGAGGCGCTGCTCGACGCGGGAGCGGATCCGAGCCGCCCGTCGCCGGACGGCGAGACCCCGCTGATGGTCGCGGCCCGGACCGGTGTGGTCGACAGCGTGACCGCGTTGCTCCGGCACGGTGCGGCCGCCGGGGTCGACGCGCGGGAAGCGTGGCGCGGCCAGACCGCATTGATGTGGGCAGCGGCCGAGGGCCACGCGGCGGTCGTCGCCCCGCTCGCCGCAGCGGGAGCGGACGTCGATGCGCGCTCCGGCGGGGGATTCACGCCGCTGGCGTTCGCGGTCCGCGCGGGTCATGCAGACGCCGTCGAGGCGCTGGTAGACGCCGGGGCCGACGTAGACCTCGCCCTGCCGGACGGCACCAGCCCGCTGCACCTGGCGGTCATCAACGCCCACTACGACGTGGCGCTGCAGCTCCTGGAGCACGGCGCCGACGCGACGACGGCCGAGCCGGGCTGGACGCCGCTGCACCAACTGATCTGGACCCGACGCCCGAACCGGCACTACAACAACCCGGCCGCGTTCCCGACCGGGATCGTGACCGACCTCGAGCTGGCCCGCGCGCTCGTCGCCCACGGGGCCGACGTCGATGCCCGCCAGACGGCGGAGCCGCGCGACGGCTACCGCAACATGCTCAACCGCAGCGGCGCCACGCCGTTCCTCCTCGCGGCCAAGGCGGTCGACCTGGAGATGATGCGCCTGCTGCTGGAGCTGGGCGCCGAGCCGCTGCTGGCGAACGAGGACGGCACCACCGCGCTGCTCGTTGCGGCCGGCGTCGGCATCTGGTCGTCGAGCGAGAGCCCGGGCAGCGCCGACGAAGCGTTCGAGGCCGTAAAGCTGATGGTCGAGCTGGGCGATTCGGTCGCCACTGTGGACGACAACGGGGACGCGGCGCTGCACGGCGCCGTCATGCGCGGTTCGCCGGAGTTGGTCCTCTATCTGCTGGAGCACGGTGCGGCGCTCAACCCGGTCAACCAGCGCGGCTGGACGCCGCTGACCATCGCCCAGGGCATCTTCTACGCCAACCTCGGGCGGCGCTGGCCGGACATGGAGGCGTTGTTGCTCGACCTTGGCGCCACCTCGCCGATGGTTCCCGAGCCTCCGCGCTAGCCCCGATGGCGGATGTAGCGGAACGCGCGATCCCTCCGGATCGGCAGCACACGTCTCGCCGTCGTCCGCTCGTTGCGCGCGCGTCGGCGGTAGTGCGTGTCGCCTGGCGGTGCGTGCTGGTCGGCGCCGGCGTTCTCCTCGTCGTCGTTCCGTTCGGCTATGCGGCGAGCGGAGACTACGTCGAGGTGGTGACGGCGACCGGTTACGGCCTCGTCGTCGGCCTGGGGATTTCGCTTCGGACCCAGGGGGCGACGAGGGGGGCGCTCGGGCTGCTGGCCGGGTCCGTCGTCGGAATCGTCACGGTCCAGATCCTCGCCAACCTGCCCCAGGCCCGGCAGGGCCCGCTCAACACCCTGCCGACGGCCATGGCTCTGGCGCTGGCGCTGGTCGATGGTTTCGGGGAACCGCGCCTGCAGGGATATCGCGACGCGATTCGAGAAACGCTCGTCGTCAGCCTCCTCTTCACGGGGCTCGCCTTCCTGCCCGTCAACCTCGCGTTGTTCCTGGGGCCCTGGTTCCTGCTGGCATCGACCGCCCTCATTGCCGGGTTCTTCAGCGTTTCCGCCGACGGGAGCCGCTTCGGCCGTCCTCCGGTCTGGCTGGTGATCGCGGCCTTGGCGATGATGCTTCTGCTCAGCCTGTTCCTGGTGCTGAGTGGGGAAGAGGCGAGTCTCGGAGACGCAGGGCTGGTCGTGCTGGGACGCTGTGTCCTCGTGCCGGTCGCCGTCTTCGTCTGCGCACGCGCCGTTGCGGCCTGGCTGCATCCGCGCCTGCTGGTCTACGGGCAGCTCGTGGCCTACCTGCGGGTAATGTGGGTTCCCATCGGCGGCTTTGCGATCGGCTATCTGGTCATTGTCGTCCTGTTCGCGGGGTTCTACGGCATGCTGGCGCACTTCAGTCCCGGCGCCTTCACTGGAGCCGCCGAAGACACAGGGATCCTGGCATGGGTGTCGTTCGCGTTCTTCACCGGTGTGGGGCGCGACTTCGCGGGCATCGTTCCGGTCTCGGCCGGCGCACGAGCGCTGGTGGGCGCACAGTTGATCCCCTCCATCGGCTGGGCGCTGGTGGTGTTCGCGGCCGTGATGGTGCACATCCAGCCGCAACTCGAACGGATCGCGCGGCGCGACGCGGAGCGGCAAGGTGACTGACGTCGCAGCCGTGGACTCGACGGCGCGCACGGCTGCAACCCTTCGCAGATGTCGGTATGGGCGAGCGGAACGGTCTGTCCGTCGGCATCCTCGTCGGTTGGGCGGCCGGCATCGTGAACACACTGTTCGCCGGTCTCCTCCCCGACAACGCACTCGGTCCCATCATCGTGCCGACTCTGGCACTCGCCATCGGAGAGCGACGTCGACTGGAAGCCCGTGACGAGCATCTTGACATCAAATTACCTCAACGTCATGATGTCTCCATGAGAACGACGCTGACACTCGACGAGGACGTGGCGGACTTCCTCAAGGCGCAGAGTCGCCTGCAGGACAGACCGTTCAAGCAGGTGGTGAACGAGGTGTTGCGGCGCGGGATGGCGCCCGGACCCCGCGGAGCGGAGCCGCGGGAATTCCGGGTCGTTCCCAATCGCAGCGGGCTCGTTCCCGGTGTCGACCCGTTGCGGCTCAATCTGCTCAACGATCAACTGGAGGCGGAGGACTTCGCCGCGGAGAGCGGGAAGTGATCGTGCCGGACATCAACCTGTTGGTCTATGCCTACAACGATGGCGCGCCGCACCACGAGGCAGCCCGGGGCTGGTGGCAAGACCTGGTCAACGGTTCGGAGAGAGTCGGCGTCCCCTGGATCGTCTCGACGGGGTTCGTGCGACTGATGACCCATCCCCGGGCACTGACTTCGCCCATCTCGCCAGCGGACGCCATCACGCACGTCAGGGACTGGTTCCGGTACGCGCACGTCATGCCGATCAACCCCGGAGTCGAGCACCTGAAGCATATGCAGCGGAGTCTCGACGCCGCGGGCGTCGGCGCCAATCTCGTGACCGATGCCCATATCGCCGCGCTGGCCGTCGAGTATCAGGCTGAGGTCCACTCGAACGATTCCGACTTCGCCCGGTTTCCGGGTCTGCAGTGGCGGAACCCGCTCTGACCCGGCGGCGACCGCGAAACGCGGCGTTGCAGCAGGTAACGTCCGCTTCCGGCCGTTGGCCGCGACGCCCCGGGCGGCCTTTCACAGCAGCAACTGGGTGTGCTCGACGTCGAGCCAGCGGCCGAACTTGTAACCGACGTCCTTCAACACGCCCACCGTTCGGAAGCCGAGGGCGCGCTGCAAGGCCCGGCTGGCCTCGGCCTCGGTGCAGGTCCCGCCGATCAGGGTACGGTGACCGAGCGCGCGGGCCCGTTCGATCAGGTCCGTCAGGAGCGTCCGCCCGATGCCCCGGCGATGCCGCTCGGGGTGGATGTAGACCGAACCCTCGACCGATCGGCGGTAGGCCTCGCGCGTTCGCCACGGCGAGAGGTACGCGAACCCGGCGACCTCGGCGTCGAGCTCCGCGACGGTCACCGGATGGGCCTCCGTCCGGTCGCGGAACCATGCCGCGTAGTCCTCCGGCGAGCGGGGATCGAGATGGAAGGTACAGGTCGACGTCGCGATGTAGTGGTTCATCACCGCGGCGACAAAGGTCAGGTCCGCCGTGACGGCGGGGCGAATGGTGATCATCTCGGCCTCCGGCGATTGCGGGCATTCCGCGTGGGGTTGAGAACCGGGTAGCGGAATCATCATGGCATCGATTCGGCGGTTCGCTATACGTTACGAGAATGACGCTGCTGACAGCCGCCTGAGTCCGATGCCCCTTATCCAGCCCGGGATTGTTCGCGGGCGCCGCCGCCGCCGGCATCGGCGACTGGATCGCGTTCTCGTTCTTCTCGGCGCTGGCCCAGGACTACACCGGCATTACGCCGGCCTCGGCCGCCGCGGGGATGCTGGTGGGCGCGAGGCTGGTGATCTCGATCGGCTGGGCGCTGGTCGTCTTCGCCGCCGTCCTGTCCGCGATACAGACAGCGTGTCCTTCGCGGCGTGACGGCCTACGGGTCGCGGCTTGCCGATGCGGTGCCATTTGGGACACGCCGGGCGCCTCCGGACGACTCGCCCGGCGTGGCTCACGCCGGACGCGCAGAAGAATCCCTGCTACCATTCGGGCCGATGCCATGTTGCAAATAACACATTCGGGTGTCCGGGCATGGGCCGCAGCGCTTGTGCGTCTGGCGTCGGGTTCGTTGCTGGTCGCCGCGCCAGTGGTCGTCGTCGTCGTTCCCTTCGCCTACGCGGTTACCGCGGTACACAACGACGTATTGCTGGCGGCGGGATGTGGCCTGTCCGTCAGCGTAGGACTCGACCTTCGCATGCGCGAGCCTGTCGGGAGCTCGATGGGTGTCCTGGTCGGCGCCGTCGCCGGCATGGCGGCGGCCCTGCTCGCCGGACTGGTACCGGGCAACGGCGTCATGTGGATCGTGCCTCCGCTGGTGGCGCTTGCCGTAGGGCTCGTCGACGGCCTCCGGACCTCGAGTCCGCGTTGCTACCGGCACGCGGTCGTGGAGACGCTGACCATGTCGGGGCTGATCGGTGCCGGTCTGTTGCCGGCGCTGGGAGTCGGGGGCCTCCTGTCGTGCTTCCTCGTGACGCCGCCGACCGCGTTCATCGTGGGCGCGCTGGCACGCCGTCCGGCAGGGCGGCCTGTCGTGCGCCCACCCGTTGTGTTGACGTTCGGATCGCTCGCCATGTTGGGGTTCGCGATCGATGGCGTCACGCGCGAAGGGCTTCGTAACGGCCAGCCCGGCGGCGATGCGCTCCTGAACGCCGCGGTGAGCGTTCCCACGGCGATGATCGCAGTTCCGATCGCCATGTTTCTGGCCGCCCGTGCCGCCGCGGCGTGGATACAGCCGCGACTGCAGGTCTACCGGCAGCTCGTCGAGTATCTGCGCGTCATGTGGATCCCGATCGGCGGCTTCGCGTTCGGGTACCTGGCGATCATCCTGGTGTTCGCAGGATTCAGCGGCATGCTGGCGCGCTTCGACGCGGGCGCGTTCTCCGGCGCCGGGGACGCCGGCATCGGGGAGTGGATAGCCTTCGCCTTTTTCCGGGCGCTGGCTCAGGACTACCCGGGGATCGTGCCCGTTTCCCCCGGTGCGTGGCTGCTCGTCGGCGTCCAGGTGATCCTGGCGGTGGGGTGGGCACTTGTCGTGTTCGCGGCGGTGATGTCGTCCATCCAGCCGCGGCTCGAGCGGATCGCCCGGCAGGCGCTGCAGTCAACCGGGGAGTGAGGCCGTCCCAGGTATCTGCGCCGCAGGCGGTGCAGGGACTGCGCTTCCCAATCGCCCGGCCTCGGTTCCTTCCCGATGCAAGCCCTTGCCGCGGTGTGATGCCGGCGCGCGGCTCCGGTCATGTACGAGAGCCTTCGTATTGACATCTCTACGAATGCCTTCGTATAGTTTCCTCTACGAGTCTCTTCGTAGGTATGGACTCATGGCCGCCCGCCGCAGACCGACCGACGCCGAGCTCGCCATTCTGCGCGTCCTGTGGGCGCAGGGACCGAGCACGGTCCGGGAGGTCGCCGAGGAGATGGGGCGGGAGGGCGCCTACACGACCGTGCTGAAGCTGCTCCAGATCATGACGGGCAAGGGGCTGGTGCGCCGCGACGAGTCGGCGCGCACGCACGTCTATCGCGCGGCGCGATCCGAGCGCGCGACCCAGCGGCAACTCGTGCGGGACCTGGCCGACCGGGCTTTCGGCGGGTCGGCGGGTCGGTTGGCGATGCAGGCTCTGGCCGCGAGGAAGGTCTCGCCGCAGGAGTTGGCGGAAATTCGCGAGTGGCTGGCGGAACAGGAAGGGCAGCGGGAGGGAGCCTGATGAGGGACTGGATCGACATCACCGGCTGGACGCTGCTGCATTTTGTGTGGCAGGGAGCTCTCCTCGGTCTCGCGATCGCCGGCATCCTGTGGCTCTGCCGCCGTCGATCGGCTAACGCGCGCTACGCCGTGGCCTCGGGCGGTCTGGTGGCCCTGCTCGCCGCGCCCGTGGTGACGGCGGCGGTCCTCTGGCAGGCGGCGCGCACGTTCGAGCCACTTCGGCGCACGGACTCGGCGGCGGCGCGCGAGCCGGGCGGCGGCTCGACGAGCGGACATGCGCTCGTTCCCCGGGGCTCGGTGGACGCGATCCAGTACCGTCTGGCGGCGGTGCTGCCGGGCCTGGTGGCCGTCTGGCTGGCCGGAGTCTCCCTGCTGCTGGTGCGGATGGGCGGCGGACTCTGGCGCGTGCACCGGCTCCACGAGGCGGGGCTTGCCGCTCCGGCCTCGCGCTGGCAGGAGGTCGCGGCGCGGTTGGCGTTGCGTCTCGGCTTCGTGGATGCGGTGCGCGTCGTGGAGTCTCGCCTGGTCGGCACGCCGACCGTCGTCGGCTGGATGCGGCCGATCGTCCTGCTGCCGGTTGCCGCCCTCGCGAATCTGACATCCGCACAGGTCGAAGCGCTTCTCGCTCACGAGCTGGCTCACATCCGCCGGCACGATCACCTCGTCAACCTGCTGCAATCGCTGGGGCAGATCTTGCTCTTCTATCACCCGGCGGTCTGGTGGGTGTCGGGTCGGATCCGGACCGAGCGCGAGCATTGCTGCGACGATGTCGCCCTCGTGGTGAGCGGCGACCGCGCCGGCTACGCGTCGGCCCTCGCCGCGCTCGAAGACTGGCGCGGTCGGGAAGCAGCGCCGGTGGTGGCCGCAACCGACGGCCCGCTCGGCGGGCGGGTACGGCGGATTCTGGATCGACCGCCCGAGCCGCAACGGCGCCCCCGCGGTCGCACGTGGGCCGTGGCTCTGGTGTTGTGCGCTGGGGTCGGCGCCGTCCTGTGGTCGTGGTTGTGATTCGCTACGTCAAGTCACCAATCCGCGGGAGACGGCGGGATGCGCACCGCGTAGTCCGGCCAGCAGGCCGCGGCATCTCGCGTCCCGTCTCCGGTCCAGCCGCCGAACGGGTCGTGCGTCGACACCTCGCCGAATATTCCCAGAGCCCGCCCGCCGCTGGACGCCGCCGGCGCCGCCGGCGGATCGAGCGTGCGCGCGATCTCGTCCTGGACGTCCTCCAGGTGCAGCCGCGTCGCCCGATCCGCGACGCGTGCCACGGCTGCGCCGATCGTGCGGTCGAGCGCCCGCAGCTCCCCGCGCAGGAACGGCCGGGCATCGCCGCCGGCCGCCTGCCGCCCGTTGAGCTGGCCGTCGATCAGGTCCAGATAGACCCGCTGGACGTTGCGCCGCCAGGCGTCGATGCGCACGTCCGGAGCATCGAGCTCGGCCCAGAGTCCCGCCCGCAGGTCGGCGAGGAAATTGGTGGCTGGGTAAGCCGTGTCGCCGTCGATCGCCTCTTGCTCGACGAGTCTTCGGATGCGTCTCCCGGTGAGGAGCGAGCGGAGCACGCGGGCCTGACCCGCGCGGATCCGGTCGAGGGCGCCGGCCGGCTCGATGCGGCGCAGTATTGCGGGGTCGACCAGGAACATCGGCGTCGTGAACGCGTTGTCGTTCAGAAACGCCAGCGCCTTGGCCTGCGTCTCGCGCGGGATGGTCGCGAAGCGGACGCCGTCCTGGCCGACGTGCTTCTGCTGCGAGCGGACGCCGCCGACGACCGCCGCGACGTGGTTCATCTCCAGCGTCCACTGGCCGACGAGCCGCCCGTACAGCTCGTCGAGGTCGTCGTAGGGATCGCCCGCCGCCGCTTCGGTGGCGGTAGCGTCGAGCAGCATGGCCGCCACCCGCTCCAGGTTCTTCAGTCCCAGCGCCGTCGATTCCACCGCGTCGGCGTCGCCCACCGCCTCGGTCAACTGGCCCGGATCGGCGTTCTGCGCTCCGGGGGTGGAGAAGCGGTACCACGGCGTTTCGTCCTGCTCGCGCGCCCACGCATCCAGCGTCGGCTTCTCGTCGTCCGGGCTCGCGGCATCCGGGACCGGCGCGTAGCCCCACTTCGTGGCCCAGACGTCGTAGGGACCGATCTTGGGAATCAGATCCTCGACCGCGATGCCGTCCTCGGGCTGCGCCACGTAGTTGAATCGCGAGTAGTCCATCAGGGTGGGCGTGTGGCCCATCGTCCTGACCCAATCGGGGTCGCGCACCTTGTCGGGCGGATACAGGGAACTGGCCTTCATGTTGTGCTGAAAGCCCAGCGTGTGTCCCACCTCGTGGGCCGCCACGTAGGCCAGCAGGTCGCCCATCAGCTCGTCGGGAAGCGGCAGCGTCCGCGCGCGTGGATCGAGCGGTCCCACCTGCACGAAGTACCAGTCACGCACCAGGTTCATGACGTTGTGGTGGAACTGGATGTCGGTCTCCAGGATCTCGCCGGTGCGCGGGTCGTGGACGTGCGGTCCGGACGCGTTCTCGACCGTCGACGGCAGCCAGCGGATGACCGAGTAGCGCGCGTCCTCGGGGCTCCAGTCCGGATCCTCCTCGGGCGTGGGCGCGTCGCGGGCGACGATCGCGTTGCTGAACCCCGCCGCTTCGAACGCGGGCAGCCACGCCTCGACCCCCTGCTTGATGTAGGGCGCCCAGCGGGTAGGGGTGGCGGGGTCGATCCAGTAGGTAATCGGCGTCACGGGGTCCGATACCTCGGCGTCCGGGTCCTGTTTCTCCAGGCGCCAGCGCGTGATGTAGCGGCGGCGCGGCGAGCGGTGCTCGTCGCGGCCGTAGTCGATCTGGCGGACGGAGAAGTAACCGACCCGCTCGTCGAACAGGCGCGGCTGCATCGGCTCCTCGGGCAGCCTCACCATGCTGTAGTGGAGCAGCACGGTGGCGCTGCCGGGACGCATGCCGCGTCGGCGCGAAGGCGCGCGCGTCCGGTTCTGGCCGGCTGACGACGGCGGCGGCAGGGTATAGGTGTGCGTGGCCTTCACCTCGATGTTCTCGGGGAAGGCGGTCACGCTCTCGACGAACGACCGATCCCGCGCGAAGCCGCGTGCCTGCAGCCGCGACCGGGCGCTGAATTCCGGCACTTCCCGGTTGAACAGCGTCGTCACGTCGATGACCGGCGCGCCGGCTTCGGAGAGCGCCTCGATGTCGAACGCTCTGATGATCGTGTCGTTGTTGGCCGCCTCGACGGCTCGTGCGATGGGCTGCTCGGCATCCGCCACCAGCGCGTAGGAGACGCCCTTCAGCAGAATCCGGTCGCCGTGCCGCTCCCACTTGACCACCCGGTTGCCCAGCGCCTGCCCGCCGTAGCCGACCCCCTCGGTCGTGCGGGCGATCTGGCTCACCCAGAGGAACTCCCGGCCGAGCTCGGTCTCCGGGATCTCGTAGAACACCTTGTCGTCGAGACGGTGGACGGTGAACACCCCGTCGTCGCTCTCCGCCTCGTCCGTAATCACCTCGTCGTACGGCTCGATGCCGTCACCACCGGGACGCGTGCGGCGACCGCGTTCCTGGCCGTCGTCCTCGTCGGCGGTTTCCGCGGGCTCGGTGGTCTCTTCGGGCTCCGGCTCCGGCGGCTGCGGATTCTGCGCGGCGACGAATCCCGGAGTGATCCAGCACAACAGGAGCAGCAGTGCGGTGGCGGCTGGCAGCGGGGGTCGAACGGACGCCATCGGGAAACCTCCTCCAGGTGACGAGACACCGCCGGTACGTTGGGAGACCTGTCACGATACACGAACACCCTTCTGCCGCGTCGACGATGGCGGCAGGGTTCGAACAACCGTGGTTCGGATCAGCTCAGTGTCTCGACCAGCTTCGCATCGAGGATCCTCCGATCCTGTGTCAGCAGCGTGGCGCCGAGCACGAGCGCGGTCGCCACGAGGATTCGATCCGCCGGGTCCCGCTGAAACGAATCGGGTAGCGCGGCAAGCGCGGCGGCGATAGCCGGGGAAATGCCCTGTCGTCGCACCAGTGGAGGAGCCGCGGCTTTGTCGAGCCATTCCCGCAACGGGATTGTCAGGGCGATGCGACCCAGACTGTGCAGCGTCGCGACTTCCCAGAGCGAGATATCCGAAACCAGCAATGGTGAATCGCGACTTGCGGCGGCGACGACCGCGCGCTGCCGTGGCGAGAGTCTGCCGGGGTCAGTCAGCCACCAGATCAATACGTGCGTGTCGAGGAGGGTTCTCATCGGCGGAGACTGTCCCAATCTTCTTCCGGGACGGCCGGCCCGACGATGTCACCGGTGACGGTGACGGTACCCTTCAACTCCATCTGGGGATACTCGGTCTCGACGCGGGACGCGGGTGACAACTCGGCCACGGGGTGGCCGCGCTTCAGGATGACCACGTGCTCGCCGGTCGCATGAACCCGATCGAGAATGGCCAGACAGCGGGCCTTGAAATCCGATGCGTTGATGGTCTGCATGGACTAGTCTGTTTGACTGGTCATATTCTGTCAAGCTTCAGCCGTGGGCAGATTCGCGGTGGCAGCAATACGTGAACGAGCCCCGCGGCGCTACTTCGCACCGGCCAGCGCGGTGAACGAGGCCTCCAGCGCCGACTCCGCCTCCAGAAGTGCTCCGCGCGCCGCTTCGAGCCATCCCCGGCCGGCATCCAGGCGCTCTCCGCCCTCCCGCAGCATCCGCCCGGTCTCCGCCGGTTGCGGACCGCCGAGCCCGCGGCGTCCGGCTACCATCTGTTCGGGATCGAGCGCCTCGCGAATCCGGTCGACACTGACGGGCAACGGCTCGCCGTAGGTCTCCTCGTAGACGTGCAGCAGCTCCTCGGCGCTCAGCTCCTTGGGACGCTTCCCGTGGGCGCGGCCGTACTCGGTCAGCTCGGACGCGTAGTGATGACCCTCGCGGAAGGGGATGTCGGCGTGTCGGAGCAGCGTGTCGGCTACCTCCGTCATGGTGGCGTAATCCGCGTCCACCTCGGCCAGCGACCGCTCCGGGTCGACCTGCAGGCCGCCGACCACGGCGGCGTAGAGTCCGTACATCTCACGCGCCTTGTCCGCGGTCTCGAGGATCTGGTCCGCGCCGCGGTAGTCGATCATGCCGGTCGACGTGTTGTGCGCGGTCAGGAACACGGTCTGGGCGTCGCCGACGACCGTGCTGGCGATCTGCCGGAGCCGTTCCAGCGCGATAGGGTTGCGCTTCTGCGGCATGATGCTGCTGATGCCGGTGAGCGATCGATCGAGCAGGAGCCACGGCGCGGGATCGTGGTACTGGATCTGCACGTCCTCGCTGAACTGGCCGACGGCGATCGCGGAGATGGCCAGGGCCGAGGCGAGTTCCGTCTTGGAATCCACAGACGAGACGTGATTGGCGTCGTAGGAGTTCTCCAGGACGCCGTGGAAGCCGAGCAGGCTTGCCAGCCGGTTGCGGTCGATGGGGAACCCCGATGTGCCGAGCGCCGCCGCGCCGAGCGGACTCAGGTTGACCCGCGCGTAGGCTTCTTCGAGCCGTTGCGCATCGCGTTCGAGGGCTGCGGCGAACGCCAGCAGGTAGTGGGCGAGAGAGGTCGGTTGCGCCTGCACGCCATGCGTGTAGCCGGGAATGATCGTGCCCGTGTGCCGCTCGGCCAGCGCCAGCAGCGCGTCGCGGGGCGCGAGAAGCGACTCGTAGGTCGCCAGCAGCGCCGCCCGCAGCGCGAGCCGCCGGAACGTCGAGCCGATGTCCTGCCGGCTGCGGCCGGTGTGCAGCCGTGACGCGCCGCGGCCGGCCACCTCGACCAGACGCTCCTCGAAGACGAGGTAGTCGGAGGAGCGGCGGGAGCCCGGCTCCTCCTGCTCGGCGATCACCTGCGCGATGCCCCCGGCAATCGTCCCTCCGAGCGACTCCGGCACCAGACCGGCTTCGGTCAGCATGACGATCGACGCCTTGTTGATCTGCCCCAGGTGGTGGAAGTCGTCGTGTTCGCCCTGTGCCGCAGCGGCGGCCGGGACGAGAAAGAGCGCGGCGATGAACGCGGCGGCGCGGCAGATGCGTGACATGGCGTCCTCCCAGGATGGAGCGGTGTCGATCCTGGAGCGATTGTAATGCCCGGTTCCCCGTGCGGCGGGGCCGCGGACGAGGCGTGGCGACCTGGAGCGGGTCCCAGGCAGGGGGCCGTGGGCCGAGTCGAGCCATGCGGCCCGGGCGCCTCCTCAGATGATGTGACCGGTCCACCGCCCGGCGACGATGACCCCTGCCCACAGCGCCAGCGACGCGCCGCCGGCCACCCGCGCCGCCAGCGGCAGCTCTTGCGCGGTGTCCCACGCGGCGATGCCGCGGTAGGTCCAGAAGTGGAAAACGGCCATGTTGACGAACGCCAGCGGCAGCAGCAGGAACTTGACCTGAAAGGCCGGGTTCTCGACGTACGCCGGCGCGCGCGTGACGAACATGCCGAACCCCGTGATGGCCGCTACCACGAACGCGGCCCAGGTCCAGGGGAGCAGCTTCCGCGCTATCTGGGTCACCGGGTAGCGGAGCCCGGCGAAGCCGAGCAGCCGAAGGTCCACTGTCATGATCGATCCGACCACCAGTCCGATGCCGATCACGTGGATCGATTCCAGCAGCGGGAACCACCAGGTGAAGCCGATGTGCTGCGAGATCGGATGGTCCTGCATCCACTGCCAGATCGACGGGTAGGCCGCCAGGTCCTCCCAGACGAACGGCACCTCGAAGGGATCGGTGATGTACTCCGAATACGCGATCCAGCGCCCGCCGAGCAGAACGCCGATCCAGAGCAGGAGCGAGACGCCGGCGATGATTCGGGCTCCCAACAGCCGCTCGGCCGAATGCTCCCAGTAGCCGTGTTGCCTCCGGTTCATCCAGTAGACGGCGAACGCCAGCCCGACGGCCAGCAGGAGGCACGAGAACTTGAAGGTCGCCACCGGGTTGTAGAAGTAGCGGATCGGTCGCGCCAGAACGAAGATGAGCCCGGTGACGAAGTTGACCCCCAGGGCGTACCAGGTCCACGGGAGCAGCCGCCGGATCATCTCGCTGACGTTCTGGTTCGGCAGCGCGAGACCGAGGAACTTCAGATCCACCATCATGACGGAGCCGACCACCGTCGCGATTCCCATGATGTGGAACGACTGGGCGATCGGCGGCAGTCCGGGCACGTTGCCGAGCAGGTACACCATCCACTCGCGGGTCGGGCTCTCGGCAAGGGTCTGGGCCAGGAAGTCGCGCATGGGTCGGTCTTTCGTTGGCGTCGGGAAGCAGCCGTCGGTCGCGCCATCCTATACTAGCGAGAGTCACACCAGGAAGACACGTTCAGCGTGGAGTATCCGATGCGCACTCAGTTTCTCGCGATCGCGGTTGCATGTGTTCTGGCCGCCGGATGCGGCAGCCAGTCGGAGCTGGAGCCGGCCGCCGCCATTCCGGAGACCGAGCCCCCGGCGGCGCCGGGGGCGGCCGAGACCCTGCCGGACGTGATCGTCGCCGAGCGCGGCGGGTTCATCCCGGAAGGCGTCGAATACGACATGGTGAACGGCCGGCTGCTGACCGGGTCGCTCACCGAGGGATCCGTCTTCCGGATTCACGCCGACGGTCGGGTCGAGGCGCTCGTCGAGGACGAGGAGCTGGTTTCCTCGGTCGGCATCGAGGCGGACGAGCCGCGGGACCGGCTGCTGGTGGCCAACGCCGACCGCTCGGTCTTCCAGAGCGGGGGAGTCGGTCAGGCCAAGCTGGGAATCTACAACCTCACCACCGGCGAGCGCATCGCGATGATCGATCTCGCCGCCACCGTCGATGCCGGCGACGACGCCATGCACTTCGCCAACGACGTTGCGGTGACCGACAACGGGATGGCCTACGTTACCGACACGCGGATGAACGTCATCTACCGCGTCGACGCCGACCACGCGGCCAGCGTGTTCCACAGCTTCGACGACGGTGGGGCCGGACCCAACGGCATCGTTCACCATCCCGGCGGCTACCTTCTCGTCGCGCGCGGCGCCACGCTGTGGAAGGTGCCGCTCGACGATCCCGGCGCCGCGGCGGAGGTGACCCTGCCGGAGGAGGTGCCGGGACAGGACGGCATGGTCTGGACGGCCGGACGGCTCGCCATCGTCAGCAATTCGGCCAACCGCGTCGTGGCGCTGACCAGCGACGACGATTGGGCCAGCGCCGGCATCGCCGGGGCCGCGAGCTACGAGGAGCAGGCGACCACCGCCGCCGTGGTCGGCGACGACGTCTACGTCGTTCACCCCCACTTCGGCGACGACGATCCGCCGAGCTTCGAGCGCGTGGCGTTCGAGTAGAGAACTCGTCGACGCGGGTGGCCGCTGGGGACGGGCTGTCCACCCCCAGCCGGGTCGCTCCACTGAGCGGGTCTTCTTCTTGCGTCCGACGGGTGCTGCACGTACCGCGCCGGGCTCGGCCTTTTCAGCCGCGAATAATTCCCGTTCACAGCCGTAGGAAACCATGTGGACACGGGCATGGCTCTCCCCCGCCCGGGAGTGACTCCTCCAGCGCCGACGGCGAATTCCGACTCCCGGTTACTCGTGCAGGCGCAGGCGGGCGGCCGGGAGGCGCGTGAGGAGCTTGCGCGCCGGATGCGCGGTCCGGCCTACGTCCTGGCACTGCAACTGGTCGGCAACCGGGAAGACGCCCTCGACGTCGCGCAGGACGCCCTCCTGCGGCTCTTCGTGCACCTAGGCCGGGTGGCGCCGGATCGTCCGTTGCGGCCATGGCTGTTCGCCATCGTGCGCAACCGCGCACGCGATCTGTGGCGTCGGCGGACCGCCCGGCCGAACGAATCACTGGATGCGCGCCCGGATCTCTCCGCCCATCTGGCCGCACAGGCCGGCGATCCCGAGCAGGAGACGGCGCGCCGCCAGCTGGCCCGCCGGGTGTGGTCGGCGATCGGTGGGCTGTCGCGATCGCACCGGGAGATTCTGGTGCTGCGAGACTTCCACGACCTGACGTACGCCGAGATCGCCGGGACCCTGGACATCCCGCTCGGCACCGTCATGTCCAGGCTGCACGCTGCGCGGTCGGCGCTGCGCGGCCGGCTGGAGGCTGACGGAGGGCGCCATGTCTGAGCAATGCGGGCGCGGATTCGACGGTGCACTGTTGTCCGGCTGGCTCGACGGCGCGCTCACGCAGGCGGACGAGCAGCGGGTGCGTATCCATCTGGAGGACTGCGACACATGCCGGTCGCAGGTGGAGCAGATGCGCCGGTTCCGGGAGGTGATCATGAGCACGGAGTTCGCTGTACCGCCGGACGATCAGTGGTCGGAACGGCCGCGTGGCGCCGCCAGTCGACTGTCGCTCGGGGCGGGCTGGATCATCGTCGCCGTGTGGGCGCTCGCGCTGGGCGGCTACGCGGCGTGGGAGGTGTGGACCTCGGACGAGCCCCTGATGGGGAAGCTCATCGTGTTCGGCGGCTGGACCGGATTCGGCCTGCTGTTCCTCGGGGTGCTGCTCGACCGGCTGCAGGCGATGAAGACGGACCGTTACCGGGAGGTGGAGAAATGATCGTCGTGAGCGCAGACAGCATCCAGGGCAAGGTCGTGACCCGTACGCTCGGACTCTGCCGGGGAAACACCATCCGCGCCCGACACCTCGGCAAGGACATCCTGGCCGGCCTGCGCTACCTGGTAGGCGGCGAGGTCTCCGAGTACACCAAGCTGCTGGGCGAGTCCCGGGAACAGGCGCTCGACCGGATGGTCGACGAGGCTCGCAGCCTGGGCGCCAACGCGGTCATCGGCGTGCGGTTCGAGACCTCGATGGTGATGCAGGGCGCGGCGGAGCTGCTGGCTTACGGGACCGCGGTCGTGGTGCGCGGCGAGTAGTCCTGGAGAGCAGCCGGGTCGACCACCCGCCGAACATGCGCAGGGCAACGCCGGGGGCGCCGCTCGCTCGGGTCGTGTCCGATTCGTAGCCCGCTCACGTTACCGGCGCGGGACGACCCGCGAGTCCGCCTGTCCATCTCAGCCCTACTCACGCCACCTTCCACGCTCCGCTCGTGCCCGAATAGAGGCGGCCGCGAATAATCCGGGCTGGCAGTCCGTATGGACTCCATGTGGACGCCCTGCGAATGGCGGACTTGGTGCAGGGAACGCTCGACCTGCTGATTCTGCGGACGCTGGCGCCCGGTCCGCTCCACGGCGGGGGATCGCCCAGCTCCAGCCTCCTGATGCGATGCCGAGGCCGACCTGAGCGGAGAAAGAGAGCGGACCGAGATGAATGATGGTCTGGCTCCGTTGATTCAGCTCCAGGACGTTTCGAACGACCAGCGGTATGCCGAGCACGCCCAGCGGGAGATCCACCTGTTCGATGGCCGGATGAGGGCTTGATGCCGACACCTGTCGTCGTCCTGGCCGTGCTCGCGGTCTCGGTGGTTGCGGTGGCCATGATCGATCTGACGCGACAGGACGTTCGCGTGCTCCCCAAATGGGCGTGGGGACTCATCGTCCTCGTCGCGTTCCCCATCGGCGTGATCGCCTATCTCGTCATGGGACGGTGCCGCCCGTGGGACGATCCACCGGATGACGACTCCATCGTCGCGAGTCGGGTCGACACGTCCGAAGCGATAGACCGTCCTGCGGCGAGGTCCGGCGTCCGACCGGCCGGCCCGCCACTGATTTTGGCGACAGGATTGTCCAAGTGGTACGGGACGGCGATCGCGCTGGATCGCGTCGACTTGCAGATCCCGCGTGGCAGCACCTACGGGTTGATCGGCCCCAACGGGGCGGGAAAGACGACGATCATCTCGGTGCTCGCGGGTTTGCGACGCCCGACGGCCGGCACGGTCACCCTGGCGGTCGACCGACGGAAGATCGCGGTGTTGGTCGACACGCCCCGGTTCGAGCCGTGGCTGACGGCAGCGGAGGTCGTCGACCTCGCCCGGCACCTCATGGCGCCCGGACTCCCAGGGTCGCGGGTCGAGCAGGCGCTGGCCGAGGTCGACCTCCGCGAGGCCCGGGGACCCGTGGGTGGATTTTCCCGCGGCATGCTCCAGCGCCTGGGACTCGCGGCCTGTCTGGTCGGCGACCCCGCACTGCTGATCCTCGACGAGCCGTGCTCCGCTCTCGACCCCGCAGGCCGACGCGAGGTGCTCGATCTGATCGGTCGGCTCGCGCGCACCGCGACCGTGGTCCTGTCGACCCACAGCTTGGCCGACGTGCAGCAGGTCTGTGACACCGTGGCGGTGGTCGACCGCGGCCGGATACGTTTCGAGGGCGCGATCACCGACCTGCTGGCCCGCAGCGCCAGCGTCTTCGCCTTGCAGGTGCGTCCGCCGGCCACCGGTCTCGTCGACGCGCTGCGTGACCGACCCTGGGTCACCGAGGCCGCCGAGCCGGTCCCCGGCCGGATCCGCCTGGTCGTCGGCGACACCGCCCGCGCGGAACGTGAGATCCCGCGCCTCATCGCGGACCGTCGCGAGCGGCTGATTGCCCTGACGCCGATGACGAACCTCGAGACCGCGTTTCTGGATCTGACCTCATGACGCTCTGGCATCTCGAGCTCGTTCGCCTGACCCGCACCTGGCGGTGGACGATCGTCTTCGGCACGTACGGACTGTTCGGAGTCTTCGGTCCGGTGACCGGACGGTATCTCGGCGAGATCCTCGAACACTTCGGCGGAGAGATGAACGTCTTCATCCCGGAACCGACTCCCGCCGATGGCATCGCCCGGTTCATCGCGAACGCCTCCCTCCTGGGCCGGCTGGCCGCGCTCGTGGTCGGCAGTGACGCCCTGGCGTTCGACGCCCGTTCCGAGTCGGCGGCATTCTTCCGTACTCGTGTGGACCGCGCCCGCGAATTGCTGCTCCCTCGGTATGTCGTCACGACGCTCACGGCCACGCTTGCGCTCATCGCCGGCACCGTCACGGCGTGGACACTGACCGCGGTCCTCATCGGCGCGCCGCCGTTGCTCCCCGTGGCGGTCGGCACCGTCTACGGCGTGATCCACCTCGCGTTTGCGGTCGCGATGCTCGCGGCGGCGTGCGGCCTGACCACCAACGCCGCGAGCGCAGTCCTTCTGACGTTCGGCGTCCTTGCGCTCATTCCCATCCTCGGTATCGTGCCGTCCGTCAAGCCGTGGCTGCCGAGCGAGCTCGTCGCGGCCATCGTCTTTCTGCTCGCGGGGACCCCGGCTCGCGACTTCGGCCGCTCCGCCGCGGCAGCAACGCTGGCCACCGTTGCCCTGCTCGCGCTCGCGGTCCGCCTCCACGAGCGTCGGGAGCTATGACGCTCTGACGCGCGGGAGTCGTCACCCGACGTTTCTCACGACCGCCGGTGCCTCGACGGTCGCCGCCTGCGCTCCGAAATCCGCTGTGAGGTCTGTCGAGTGGCTGGCTTGGTGATCCGTGGGCTCCAATCAGGGAAGCGCTGGGCGGCCGCGAATAATCCGGGCCAGCAGCCCGTAGGACTCTATGTGGACGCCCTACGAAATGGCGGACCTGGTGCAGGAGACGCTCTACCCGGCCCTTCATCGCTTGGAACAGCAGGGAGGTGCGTTGTGAGAATGCAGATGCAAGTCTGGTCCGATGCTCGTGTCGCCGCTCGAACGCTGCTGCGGTCCCCCGGGTTCTCGCTCACCGCCCTCCTGACCCTCGTGGTCGGCATGAGCGCGACCACCCTCGCGTTGACTGCCGTCAACGCCGTGCTGCTCAAGCCGCTCCCGGTCCGGGCACCCGATCGGGTCGTCGGCATCACGACCGTTGGAGAGCTGGCGGTCCTGCGCAACGAACCGGTGGGATTCGGTGACTACGCGGATCTCGCCCGTGACGTCGCCGCCTTCGAATCCGTGGTCGCGCACCGCCGCATGGGATCGGTGGTTGGCGCCGGACTGGACCGCAGGATCGCAATCGGCGAACAGGTCTCCCCCAACTACTTCCACACGCTCGGCGTGTCGTTCCCACTCGGACGGCCATTCGATGAAACCGACCAGCCGGGCGCGGTGGTCGTTCTCGGTCACGCCGCGTGGCGCCGGCACTTCGGGAACGATCTCCGGATCATCGGCCGGGAGTTGGCGATCGGCGACCGACGACGAACGGTCGTCGGGATTGCCCCGGAGGGGTTCACCGGGTTGTTTCGAGGGGTCGCGCCGGAATTCTGGCAGCCGTTCGACGACGCCGGCGAGGAGTCGGCCAACGACCGCGGACAGTTGGAGTGGTGGGTGCACGCCAGGTTGCGGGACGACGCGACGCTCGAGCAGGCTCGCACGCAGGTCGCCGTCCTGGCGGATACGCTCTCCCGGCGGTATCCGCACTCGAATGCCGGTCGCTCCTTTGCACTCATGCCGCTGTCGGAGGCGTCCATTCACCCCGTCGTGTCGAAGGCCCTTGCCCGATTCGGAGCCGCCGGCGTCCTCGCGGTCGCGCTGCTCCTGCTGTTGGTCTGCTCGGTCAACGTCGCGCATCTCGTGCTCGCGCGCGCGGTCGACGGCCTGCGCGAGGTCGCCATCCGACTGGCGGTAGGAGCCAATCGATGGCGGGTCATTCGTCCGTTGCTCGCCGAGGGCATCCTGCTCACGGGCGCCGCGGCCGCCATCGCGTTGCTCCTGACCGCGTGGGTCGGGCCGCTGCTCGGCGAGATCCGTTTGCCGGGGGTGCCGACCGCCATCGATCTTCACATGGTGCCCGATTGGCGCGTCTTCGGCCTCACGGTGATCGTCGTCCTCGCGTCGACCATGGTCTCGTCGCTCGGGCCGGCGTTGCGGATCTCGTCGGGCCTCTCCATCGTCGAGACGCTCAAGACCGACTCCCGCGCATCCGCGGCCGGCGGCGCCACGACGTGGCGGAAGCTGCTGATTGCCGGCCAGACCGCGACGGCGGTGTTGCTGCTGGCGGTCGGCGGCCTCGCGTTGCGCAGCCTCCTTGCCGTGACGCAGGTCGACCCCGGCTTCGAGACGCGAGGCGTCGCGGTCGCGAGTGTCGCCCCGGCACTGGTCGGCCACGACCGGGACGAGGCGTATGGCTACCTGTCGCGCGCGGCCACCGCTGTTCGGGAGCTTCCGAACGTCGAGGCCGCAGGATGGATTCAGCCGGTCCCGCTGTCGTTGAGTGTTCGGCTTACCCGACTCCGCCTGTCCGGACACGACGGCGCGGCGTCGCACGAGCTGCCGCTCGTCGACGTCGGGACAGCCGGTCCCGGCGCCTTCGGAGCGCTTCGAGTGCCGGTCATTGAAGGACGCGAGTTCGACGCGTCGGACCGCTCGGGCACGGTCGAGGTCGCACTCGTGAACGACGCGTTCGTCCGCCGCTTCTGGCCCGACCGACGACAGGCCATCGGTCAGCATATCGGGGTGGGCTTTCCGGAGACCCGGACAGTGAAGGTCGTAGGCGTCGTGGGCGATTTCAAGAACCGCACTCTCGGGGACGTCGCGCGACCGATGGTGTTCACGTCGATCCTGCAGGATCCGTTGGGTTGGCAGGCCGCGGCGCTGGTAATGCGACGGTCACCCGTTGGTCCGCCGCCGATGGTGCATCTGGTCGACGCGATGCGCGCCATCGATCCGGCGGTGCCCGTGTTCGACGTGCAACCGCTCACCGCGCGCATCGGCGGCGTCCTCCTGTTGCCCCGGTATGCCGCGACGGTCTTTGGTGGGACAGGCGTTCTCGCGCTGGGCCTGATTGTGCTCGGATTGTATGGAACGGTATCGCTGTCCGTCAGACTCCGGCTGCGCGAGCTGAGCTTGAGAATGGCGCTCGGCAGCTCGCGGACGGCCATCGTGCGGCTGGTCACGCGACAGGCCCTGGCGCCGGTCGTGGTCGGTGTCGTGTTCGGCCTGGTCGTCGCGTTGGGGGCGACCCGCGTCCTGATCGCGTTGCTCTATGGCGTCTCACCCCACGACCCCGCCACGTTGGCGGCGGCCGCTCTCACGCTGTTGACCACGACGACGGCGGCCGGCGCCTATCCGGCGTGGCGCGCCACGCGGATGAACCTCATGCGTTCGCTCCAGGCAGGCACGTAATCGAGCTGTTGCCACACAGACTTCTCAATACGTGGGTAGGAAGGCGGTAACGACCAATGGACATCTCCCGACCCGATCTCGCACGCAAGAAGAAACTCCGCCAGACTCTGTACGCCGTGGTTGCGGCCATCGTGGTCGTCGTCATCACGGTGGGGATCTCGCGGCTGGAGCCGGCGGCGCCGCTCGTCGATGGCGACACCGTCTACCTCGACACCGTGCAGCGCGGCCCGATGGTGCGGCAGGTGCGCGGCACCGGCACGCTGGTTCCGGAGCGGATCCGCTGGATCCCGGCCACCACCGACGGGACCGTGGAACGGATCGTCATCCGCCCCGGCGCCCTCGTCGCGCCCGACACGGTGATCCTCGAGCTGAGCAATCCCGAGCTGGAGCAGTCCACCCTCGAGGCGCGGCTGAATCTCGAAGCGGCCGAGGCCCGCTACAGCAACCGGCAGGTTGAGGTGAAGCGCGATCTGCTCGACCAGCGAGCAACGCTTGCCACTACCGAGGCGCAACGCAAGACGGCCCGCCTGCAGGCGGACGCCGACGGTCAGCTCTTCACGCAGGGCCTCGTCTCGTCGCTCCAGCTCCAGCAGTCGCAGTCGGCCGAGCAGGAGTTCGATACGCGCTACGCGCTCGAGCAGGAACGGCTGCGGATGGCCACCGACACCGTCGAGGTGCAGCTTGCGGTCGAGCAGGCCGAGGTGGACCGCCTGCGGACGCTGTACGAGTTGCGGCAACGGCAGATGGCCAACCTGCACGTGCGGGCCGGGATGCCCGGCGTGCTGCAGCAGGTGCCGCTCGACGAAGGGCAGCGGATCACCACCGGCACCAACCTGGCGCGGGTGGGCGACCCGACGGTGCTCAAGGCCGAGCTGCGCATCGCGGAGACGCAGGCCAAGGACGTTCAGATCGGCCAGTCGGCCACCATCGACACCCGCAACGGCGTCATCCCGGGACGCGTCACCCGCATCGACCCGGCCGTGGAGAACGGGACGGTGACGGTGGACGTGGCGTTGGACGGGGCCCTGCCGCGCGGCGCCCGCCCGGACCTGACCGTCGACGGCACCATCGAGCTGGAGCGGATGGACGACATCCTCTTCGTCGGCCGGCCGGTGTTCGGGCAGGAGGAGAGCGTGGTCAGCCTGTTCAAGGTGGAGGAGGACGGTACGCACGCAGCGCGCACGCGGGTGAGCCTGGGGCGTGCCTCGGTGAACACGATCGAGGTGCTGGAGGGGGTGCAGCCGGGCGACCGGGTGGTCCTGTCGGACATGTCCACCTGGGATCAGTTCGACCGGGTGCGCATCGAATAGGGGCGAGACCGATTCGCGACATCGGCGCGACGGCGGATTGGACTACCCGAAGGAGGTGTGGCGATGAGCGGGAACGGAGCGACGAACCAGGCGGCGCTGATCGAGCTGGAGAACGTCTCGAAGATCTTCTACACGGACGAGGTCGAAACGCATGCCCTCGACGGCGTCGATCTGTCCATCCACCCTGGCGAGTACGTCGCCATCTCGGGTCCGTCGGGTTGCGGCAAGTCGACCCTGCTGTCGATCCTCGGCCTGCTCGACTCGCCCACCGCGGGCGACTACACGCTGAACGGCCAGCCGGTGGCGCAGCTCAGCCAGGCCGAGCGGGCGCGGACCCGTAACCGGGAGGTCGGGTTCATCTTCCAGAGCTTCAACCTGATCGGCGACCTGACGGTCTACGAGAACGTCGAGCTGCCGCTGACCTACCGCGGCATGCAGCGGGCCGAACGCCGCGAGCGGGTGACCGAGGCGCTCGAGAGGGTGGAGATGGCGCACCGCGCGAAGCACCTGCCGAGCCAGCTCTCCGGAGGGCAGCAGCAGCGCGTGGCGGTGGCGCGGGCCGTGGCCGGGCAACCGTGCATCCTGCTGGCCGACGAGCCGACCGGCAACCTCGACTCGAAGAACGGCGAGGCGGTGATGGGGCTGCTGCAGGCGCTGCACGACGAGGGCTCGACCGTCTGCATGGTGACCCACGATCCGCGGTACGCGGAGCATGCCAGGCGGGAGATTCACCTGTTCGATGGGAGGTGCAGTCGATACCCGCAAGGGCGACACTGAAGCGGCCGGAAGCTGATGGCCGAGCTGTTGGGCGTGGAACCGTGCCCCGTTTACGACGTCGATCCCGCTACGTCACCGTCCAGCGCATCGAAGGGTGAAGCGAGTGACGATCGACAACCCGTGGATGCGGATCCATCGGCTTCAGGAGTTGTTTCAGCTTCTGCGTCAGATCTGTGGGATCGGCGACTCGCGGTAGCAATCTCGATGGGGTAGCGGGCTGTTCCAAATGGAGCACGATTCCCAATCTCCGCGTGGAAAAGGCACGTTCTGCGATACGTTGCTCCGTTGCATCGTTGGCTTCGCAACGGCACGCGGCGAGACCGGCCAGGGTGTCACGAACCTTGGCGGCAACCTCGCCAGCGAGATCGGCGACCTTTGTTCGGCGGTGATGGCGATAATCCTTGACTTCGATCAGCCACGTGCGTGCAGTCTCCACGAAGATGAAGTCCACGGCCGCGACTCCACCGCATACCGTCTGGAACTGATTGCGAAAGAAGCTTCACTCATCATACTTCGCAACGTCCGGCCCGCCGTCCGGAAAGTCGAACGTCAGGCGTCCCTCCTGCAGCCTTGGCATGTCAATCTTCGAGCGCGAGATAGCGATCCGACTGCTGCAGGTTCTCGTCCAAGAGCAGCAGCGTCCGAAGCTCGTCCGCCGTGTCGCCCTGCTCGACACGTACGTTGTCGTCCCTGATCGCGAGAGCGAAGTACCGCTGATTGACATTCCCGAAGTCGTCGGTCTTCGACTGGATTTCCAACTCCCGAAGCAGGAACAGGGAATGCGTCGCCACGAATACCTGAGTCGCGTCAGGCTCGACCGTACCGCCCATCTCTCGTTCGATCGGTTCGATCTGCACCGCTGCGAGATCCTTCCTGGAGTCCCGCGGCAGCGGCTGTCCAAGGAGAACGCAGGTGTCACGATGACTCTCGTCGAACTCCAGGTAGTGCCCGTCGTAGACCGCCACGAAGCCGGGATACAGCGTCAGACGGTCAGATTTTCGACGTCGAGTCTCCTGAGCATTCACTCCTCCCGGGCTATGCCAACGTCTTCGAGCTCCGATGGACTCATGTCGCCCTCGATTGCCCGCTTCGTTGCCAGCGCACCCTTGTGTAGCCCGTAGTCCGAATACGACTCTTTGCCAGTATCGCCTAGTGCCAGATCGAACCAATGTACGCGGCTGCAAGATCCCGCGGCACCCCGTCGCCCAGGGTATGCATTACGCCGAGGTTGAACTGCGCTCGCACGTCGCCTTGGTCCCCGGCCTTGCGGTACCATGACGCCGCCGTTTCCATATCTTCCGGGACGTCCCTGCCGTTGTGGTAGTACCACCCGAGTTCGAACTGCGCCCCCACATCTCCGTTGTCGGCTTTCTTGCGCACAAACGCGATCCGCCTTTCTATCTCGGGTCCCGTTCGCGCAGGCACGGTCTGGTCGATTGTATTGTAAAGGTGAAGGCAGAACTGTCTTGCCGACACCTCAGCATTGCTCATCGCTCCTTCGCCCTGAGCATATATCTCCCAAAGGACGAATCGCGCGGTCAGATCTCCAGCGAAGGCGGCTTTCCGGTACCAAGCTTTGGCTGCTGCTGTCCGTAGGTACGCCATTACCTGTCCTGTACATCCCGCCTGGGGCAAGTTGGGCCTTCGTACTGTATCCCTCATCGTTCCCGTGCGCCGCCTTCCGGTAGCAAGCTATCGCCTCCGCCGCATCCTTCGGCACGCCCGACCCTCTGTGATATACCTCGCCGAGGTAGTACTGTGCTCCCGGATGTTTCTGGCTGGCAGCCTTGCGGTACCAGACCACGGCCTCCTCGTTGTCTTCGGGGACGCCTGTCCCCTGGGAATGCATGTGGCCGAGTTCGAACTGCGCTTCGACATGGCCTCGACTGGCCGCCTTTCGGAACCACGCCACCGACTCTTTGACATCTTGCAGCACACTATCGCCGCAACCCGATTGATACATCCGGCCGAGGCTGTATTGCGCTTCAGCGTATCCTTGATCGGCCGCTCGCCCGTACCATGTCACTGCGAGCTTGACGTGCACCGCCTCGTCGTCCGGCGGCACGCCCTCTCCGTACTCGTACATTCGGCCGAGTTGATATTGTGCTCCCGCGAGGCCGTGTTCGGCTGCCTTGCGGTACCATGCCACCGTCGCTGCATGATCATTCCGCACGCCCTCATGGTACATACGGCCAAGGCGAAACTGCGCGACCGCATGCCCTTGGTCGGCCGCCCTGTGATACCAAGCCACTGCCGCCGCGTAGGCCGCTGGCGCCAGTTCGCCGTTCGCATTCACGTAATCGTACTCGTACGTCTCACCGAGGGCGAAATACGCTTCACCGAGGGCGAACTGCGCTTCGGAATGCCCGGCATCGGCCTCGGCTCGCAGTCGCGCCAGGGCGTCCGCATCTCCCTTTGAGGCGGCTTCGAGGAGTTTCTCCATCTCGGCCGCGTCCATGCGGTTGGAGTCGTGGAGTGTCATCCGCCATGCCGTTACGGTTTGCGGCCGATCGTCGGGTTGCAAAGCCAGTCCATGGTCAATGGCTGCCAGCCACCCGGTCGAAACGCCACCCACGCGTTCCGCCAGAGGCTCGTAGCAGTCGTCGGGCATCCGATCTGGGGCGTTCGGTGGAGGCTCGCCGGTGAGCACCCGGTAAGAGACCGCCGCCAGCGCATAGATGTCCCAGCTAAAGACGTCCCGTCCCTCGGTGGACGCCACCACGCGCACGTCGTCTGTCCGCACGGCAACGGCGACGGGGAAGTACTCCTTGAGCGCTACCCATCCGTCCAACATCCGGTCGAACGCCAAGCAGGTAATGCCGAAGCCGCCCGTGCCGAGCACGCGGACAATCTTGTACTCGTGGATCCGGGAGCCGGGCGGCAGGGGGTTGCGCACGATGCGGACGGCGGGTTCCCCGGCGCCGCGGCGCGTCGCCCGTGTTGGGGAAGTAGGGCAGCAGCACGAACGCAACGACGACGAAGGCGCCGAGCGCCGAGGCGAACAGATCGATCGCCGACACGCTGAAGATGCCGATCTCCCGGCGGGTTGGCTTCACGGCGCGACTTGGTCGATCGACTCTCGTCTCCGGCGGAGAGTTCGGTGCAGCAGGCGAAGCCTGTTTGACGGAGGAGCCGTTGTCGGCGGCATCCTGGCGGGCGCTGGAGCGCGTGGGGCGCGTGCTCGGGGAGCGCGACGGCACGACGCCCGAGGACGACCCCCTCACCCGCTCCCTGCAGGCGAGGGGCGAGGCAAGGAGCGCGGCGAAGGCATCCGTGGACGCCGTGGTCGCGGCGTTGCGGGTCCGGGGCATCGACGTCCCGGCGGACGTGGCGGCCGATCCGGACCTGCTGTGCGGGTGCTCCGTCGACATTGCGATGGCCGTTGCATTGAGGTGCTCTGACGCCGCGGATTTCCGGCGGCGCATTCGCCGGGCGGCGGGATAGGGGCGCGGCCACGCGATCTCCGCGCTATCGATCCGCTCGCGAAGACGCTTTCTGCAGCCGCGAAGACGCACGTCGTACACCGTACAATGAGCGTGCCGCCGCGTGGCTGTCGCCTTGCAGCGGTCATCAAGCGTCGCGTCGGGACGTGCTCCCGGTGAGTGAGGGGGGCGTCGCTGCCGCGTCACGCACGTTTCGATCGATTCATGCACGGAGGGATGACATGAAACGCGTTCTGCTGCTCGGCACGGTTCTCGTGGTCGGCGGGCTGTCGGCCGTCGACAGCTCGGAGCAACAATTGTCGCAGGCGGCGCTCGACGCCACGGTCATCGAGCAGGTCAGGGACAACCTGTATGTCATCACCGGCTCGAGCCCGCTCGACCGGTCGGCCTTCAGCGGGGGCAACACCGGCGTCTACGTCGGCGAGGAGGGCATCACGCTGGTCGACACCAAGTTGCCCGGCTGGGGCCAGGCGCTCATGGACCGCATCCGCACGGTCAGCGACAAGCCGGTCACGACGATCATCAACACGCACACCCACGGCGACCACGTCGGGAGCAACGCGTTCTTCCCCGAGTCGGTGCAGATCGTGGTGCAGGAGAACACCGAGGCCAACATGGGCCGGCTCGGCATGTTCGAGGGCGACACCGCGCACGGCATGCCCGACACGACCTACCAGGACAGCCTGACCCTCGGCTCCGGGGCGGATCGGATCGAGCTGTACCACTTCGGGGCCGCGCACACCGACGGCGACACGATCATCCTGTATCCCGGGCTGCGGGTCCTGCAGATGGGCGACATGTTCCCGTGGCGGGACGCACCGTTCCTCGATCGGAGCAACGGCGGCAGCGGCGTCTCGTTCCCGGAGACGCTGCAGGCGCTGATCGACAACGTGGAGGGCTACGACACCGTCGTCCCGGGGCACATCCCGGTGACGACGCCCGAGTCGCTCGCCGAGTATCAGCGGTTCACCGCCGATCTGCTCGCGGCGGTGCGCGGCGCCATCGAGGCGGGCCAGAGCGCGGAGGAGGCCGCCGCGTCCATCGACCTCACCGGGCAGTACGAGGGCTACCGCACCGAGCGGATGGCGGCGGCCATCGCGGCGATTTACGAAGAACTGGGGCATTAGCCGGCGACAAGCGCGTGCGACGCCGGCCGGTCCGGAAGGCTACCGGGCCGGTCGGCATCACTCCTGCGTTTGCCGAGGACCGATGGTCGCACACGGCATGCAGGCAGCGTTCGCGACCGGTGACGCCGCCCCGGGGCCGTCCTGGTCGTTGCTGCGTCTGGCGCCGCCGGCGTCGCCACCCGACCACCCGACCACCCGACCACCCGACGATCTCGCGGATGCGGCGACTGCCGAGTCTCGAAACGCACGAGGCGGTCGCCAGACTCGCCCTCGTGTCGTTCAGTCGCGCGACGCGGGCAGGGCGAACGCGATGTACTCGGAGCCGGACGGCGGCCCCATGCGCCCGCCGCCGGCCGCTATCGCCACGAACTGCCGGCCTTCCACGGCGTAGACGGCGGGGGTCGAGAAGCCGGCGGCCGGCAGGTCCGCCTGCCACAGCTCCGCACCGTCCCGCGTGTCGTGGGCCCGGAACTTCCGGTCCGGCGTCGCGGCGATGAAGATCAGTCCAGAGGCGGTCACCACCGGTCCGCCGTAGCTTTCCGAGCCCAGACCCTGTCCCACCGTCTGCGGGTAGTCGCCGAAGGGGACCTGCCAGTCGAAGTTGCCGGTGGCCAGGTCGACCGACGTCAGCGTCCCCCAGGGCGTCCGGTTGCCCGGCAGGCCGTCCTGGTCGCGGAGCCACGTGTAGCCGCCGAACGCGTAGTCCACCTCGGCCGACGGCGGCAGCTCCTCTTCCGTCTCAGGGTTCCGGATGTAGCGAATCGCGGCGCGGACCTCTATCTCGTCCAGGTGGGCGAAGCCGGTCATTCGGCCCCGTCCGTTGCGCACCACGTCGTTGATTTCCCGTGCGGTCAGCCGCGCGTCGACGTCGATCAGGCTGGGGCCGACCGCGTTGCCCGCGCGATCCGCGCCGTGGCACGTGCCGCAGTGCTCGGCGTAGACGGCGCGCGCACTGAAGCCGACCGGGACCTCGTAGAGCTGCAGGATGGCGCCGATCTCCGACGAGTTGACGATCAGCCGGTTGGTCGCCGGATCGAACGCCGAGCCGCCCCATTCCTGGCCGCCGTCGTAGCCGGGATACATCATCGTTCCCTGCAGGGTGGGGGGCGCCCAGGGCCGCTGATCGAGGCGGTCCCAGATCGCGCTCACGAAGTCGATCGATTCCTGGCTGCGCGTCGTCATCTCGAAACGCTGCCGCGTCAGTGCGATCGACGACTCCGGCTGCGTCGTAACCACCACTTCGCCCGGTATGTCGCTCGGGTGGGCCGTCACCTCGTTGATCTCGTAGAGCGACTCGCCCGACTCGCGGTCGAAGAGGAACAGGTGGCCCGACTTGGACGTGACCGCCACCGCGTCTATCGTCCGGCCATCGCGCTCGAGCTGCACCAGGGTCGGGGGCGAAGGCAGGTCGCGGTCCCAGACGTCGTGCCGGATGGTCTGGAAGTGCCAGCGGCGCTCGCCGGTCCGGACGTCGATGGCCAGCAGGCTGTTCGCGAACAGGTTGTCGCCGACGCGCGAGGCGCCGTAGAAGTCGGGGGTCGCCGAGCCGGTCGGCGCGAACAGCAGGCCCCGCTCGGTGTCGAGCGCCATGCCGGTCCAGGTGTTGGCGCCGCCCGCCACTTCCAGGGACCCGTCGGCCCAGGTATCCGAACCCGGCTCGCCGGGGCGCGGGACGTTGTGGTGGCGCCAGACGAGCGACCCGTCGATGGCGCTGTACGCCGAAATGGCGCCCGGAAGCGCGTCGGCCGCCTCACTGGTCGAGAAGCCCATCACGATCAGGTCCTCGAAGACGATGCCCGGCACCGTCACGCGGAGCGGGCCGTCTCCCTCCAGGGTCGCCGACAGGTCGACGACGCCGTTCTCGCCGAAGTCGATGACCGGCTGGCCCGCTGCCGGATCGAGCGCGACGAGCGCGTCGTTGCCGGTGAAGAACAGACGCGCCGCGGTGCCGCTCCCGGTCTCGCGCTCCCACCACATCAGGCCCCGCTGGGGCGCGCCCTCGAGGCCGGGGTCGTAGCGCCACAGCTCCTCGCCGGTGGCCGCGTTCAGGGCGAACGCGACGAGCCGCGGCGACAGGCCGTAGAGCACGCCGTCGACGACGAGGGGGCTGGTGTACATGGTGGAGTTGCCCGGCCGGAGTTCGCCGGAGTCGTAGGTCCAGGCCACTTCCAGCCCGGCGACGTTCTCGCGCGTAATCTGGTCCAGCGGCGAATAGTGGCGGCGGGCCACGTCGCCGAGGTAGGTGTCCCAGTCGGCGTCCTGGGCAGCGGAAGGGGAAGCGGACACCGCGAGCAGAGTAAAGAGGATGACGGTCGCGCGGATTGAGTCAGTCACGGCGACACTATGCCGTACCCCGGCGGGGCCTGTCGACAGCGAAGCAGTGCCAGGGTAGCGAGGTTTCGACCGTCGTCCTCGTCCCCCAGGCGGTCAGCGTGCCCGGGCGGGATTCGCCCGTGCGAGAATCACGGTGCTATCCTGCCAGACCATCAGGGCCGCGCACGTGAGCCGCCGACGAATACCCGCCGAGATGGAGGGGAGGTCCGTGACGGCGCGGTCACTTGTACCGGCCTACGCCAGAAGTGTGTATTGTGGGGTCCGTATGCGCATGAGAATACACGCCACAAGGGCAAGGCGGGCGTTGGGCGTTTGTGCCATCCTGGCGGGCGTGGTGAGCGGGTGTGGCGGCGAGACGGCCGTCGAGGTCGCCCCGGGCGTGGCGCTGGAGTTGGCGGAGCGGCGTGCGACGTCGATCTTCAACGTTCACTACGACGTCCGGCTCTCGATTCCCGCGGATCGCGACCGACCCATCTCCGGAAGCGTGACCGCGTCGTTCACGCTCACGGAGGTCGGCCCGCTGGTTTTCGACTTCGCGCAACCGGCAGACAGTGTCCACGCGGTGCGGGCGGCCGGTGAACCTGTCGATTTCGAGGTGCGCGACGAGCACGTCATCCTGCCGGCCGCGGCGATGTCGCCCGGGCACAACGTGGTGGACATCGAGTTCACTGCCGGGGACGGATCGCTCAACCGGCAGGACGACTTCCTCTATACCCTGTTCGTGCCGGACCGGGCGCGCGTCGCCTTTCCGCTCTTCGACCAGCCGAACCTGAAGGCGCGGTTCCGCCTGCAGCTCGATGTCCCGGTGGCGTGGCGTGCGGTGGCCAACGGTTCCCTCGCCTCGCGAAACGAGCGCGGCGACCGGGCGGTGCTCACTTTCAACGAGACCCAGGCGATCAGCAGCTACCTGTTCGCGTTCGCGGCGGGCGATTTCCAGGTTGAGGAAGTCGAGCGCGACGGCCGGCGGATGGCGATGTACCATCGCGAGACCGACCGCGAACGGGTCGGGCGTAACGCCGCGGCGATATTCGACCTGCACGCGTCGGCCCTGGCGTGGCTGGAGGAGTACACGGGCATCGCGTTTCCGTTCGAGAAGTTCGACTTCGTGCTCGTTCCGGCCTTCCAGTACGGCGGCATGGAGCACCCCGGTGCCATCTTCTATCGCGCCGAGGCGCTGCTGCTCGATGAGAGCGCCACCCAGAACGCCCACCTCGGCCGGGCCAGCCTGATCGCACACGAGACCGCGCACCAGTGGTTCGGCGACCTCGTCACCATGACGTGGTTCGACGACGTCTGGATGAAGGAGACGTTTGCGAACTTCATGGCCGCGAAGATCGTCAACCCCGCGTTTCCGGAAGTGGACCACGACCTGCGGTTCCTGCTCGCGCACTTTCCGGCGGCGTACGGCGTCGACCGCACCGTGGGCGCCAACCCGATCCGGCAGCCACTCGACAACCTGAACGAGGCGGGCACGCTCTACGGAGCCATCATCTACCAGAAGGCACCGATCGTCTTCGCCCACCTGGAGCGATTGATAGGGGAGGAGACGCTGCGCGACGGCCTCCGCGATTACCTGGAGGAGCACGCCTACGCCAACGCGAGCTGGGCGGACCTGATCGCGATCCTCGACGCTCGCTCGGCGGAGGATCTGGCGGCCTGGAGCCGGACATGGGTGGAGGAGAGCGGCCGGCCCCGGGTGGAGGTGGCCCTGGAGCCCGATGGAGATGTGATCGCGCGGCTGGCGGTGCGCCAGTCGGATCCCGCGGAGACGGACCGCCTCTGGAACCAGCGGCTCGACCTGCGGCTGGGGTACGACGGCGGTGAATCGCACACCCTCGCCGTCCACCTCCGGGATGCGGAGGCTGTCGTCACGGAGGCGGCGGGTCTGCCCGTGCCCGACTACGTGCTCGCCAACGGAGCCGGTCTCGGCTATGGGCTGATGGCGCTCGATCCGCGCACCCGGGACTATGTCCTCGCGGCGTTGCCGACCATCGACGAGCCCCTGACGCGGGCCATCGGTTGGGTGTCGCTCTGGGAATCGCTGCTGGAGGGCGAGGTGGACCCGGAAGCGCTGATCGACCTGGCGCGGCGGGCGCTGCCGGCGGAGACCGACGAGCAGAATGTCTCGCGCATCCTCGGCTACCTGGCCTCGGCGTACTGGCGTTTCCTGACGCCGGAGCGCCGGGCGGCCCTGGCGCCGGAGATCGAGGGACTGTTGTGGGACGGGACCGTGGCGGCGGGCAGCCGCAGCCTGGCCGCGGCCTGGTTCGGGGCGTACCGCAACGTGGCGCTGTCGGCGGAAGCGACGGCGCGCCTGGAGCGCGTGTGGCGGGAAGAGGAGGAGGTGCCCGGCGTGCCGCTCGCCGAGCGCGACTTCACGGCGCTCGCCCAGGCGCTCGCGGTGCGGGGCGTGCCGGAGAGCGCGGAGATCCTTGCCGCGCAGCGGGACCGCATCGAGAACCCGGACCGGCGTGCCGCGTTCGAATTCGCGATGCCGGCCCTGTCGGCCGACACGGCCATGCGCGATGCGTTCTTCGAGTCGCTCCGAGATCCCGCCCGGCGCGCGCGCGAACCGTGGGTCCTGACGGCTCTCGGGCTCCTGCATCACCCGCTGCGTGCGCGCGAATCGGAGGTCTACATCCGGCCTGGTCTCGACCTGCTGGAGGAGATCCAGCGCACGGGCGACATCTTCTTTCCCCTGAGCTGGCTGCAGACCACGCTTGACGGACACCAGACGGCCACCGCTGCGGCCATGGTGGAACAGTACCTGGCGGACCGCCCCGATCTGCCCCCGAGGTTGCGCGCCAAGGCGCTGCAGGCGGCCGATGGGCTGGTACGCGCGGCCCGCATCGTCGACGTCCATCGCTAGCGCCCCGCTCGGGGCTCGGCGTTTCGGCCCATCCCCCCGCTCCATGACCTTGCGCCTCAGCACTCCGCGTCGCTGCGTTTGCGGCGCAAGCGTCTCAGAACTCCGCCCGCTGCATTCTGCGGCGCAAGTTCCTGGCCCGACAATCGTCGCCTACGGCTCCGATTTCCCGCCCAACCGGATCTGAACAGGAGTCGGCGCCGCTTCTACGGCGCGGACTCCTGGCGGGCGGCGGATCGGAACAGACTACACAGCGGCGGATTCGAACCGCGCGGCGGACGGGCCGTGGGTCGCCATTCCGGGAGCTCGCGACGGACTTCCGCTCGGCGTGTCGGCCGGCCGACATCGGTTGCGTTCCCGAACGCCTGCCTGCCTCGGCGTCTCCAACGGAGTCTTTCGGGCCGCCCCTACAGAGGAAGCGGCAAATGGCCGATACACACCATCAAGGCGCGCCGGGTTGGGCGGTGCGCCTCGGACAGTGAGGCGCGCCGGGTTGGGCGGTGCGCCTCGGACAGTGAGGCGCGCCGGGTTGGGCGGTGCGCCTCGGACGGTCATGCTGAATACGTGTACGCGGCACACCCCGGCCGGTACTCCTTCCGATCTGCACCCGGTCGGCACTCACAGCCATGGCGGTGGTTGCCGCCGTCGCGGCGGAACTCTCCGCGGCGGCGCAGGACCAGGGCGACAGCACCATCCGGTTAAGGCACGACGGTCCGACACGAGTCACGGCGACAGCGACGCCCGACGGTGCGGAGCTCGCCACTATGGCGACGCTCCGCGGGAACGCCGCCGGCATGGGGGTGGACTCGGCGACGGTGACGATGGTCGTCGACGACGCCGTCGCGACGGACGCTTGAAGCTCGGGGCGAGGTGCCGGTCATGAGAGTGCTCGCTGTCGTGTTCGGCGTGGTCCTGTTCGTCGCCGGTGACGCGAGCGCGCAGGAGCGATGCTCGCGAAGGTACTACGGTGACGAGCATTCGGGCACGTGGGAATACCTCACCATCGATGCGACCAGCCTCGGCATGCCCGCGTCCAGTGGTATCAGTATTGCGAACAGGCCGACGTTGGTCTGCGGGCACAATGGCGGTTCCGTAGAGAAGGACACCAAGCTTGTCTATTGCGGAAATTCGTACCCGCACGAGTGGCGGCGCGTATGGGCGTGCGGCAGTGGCGACGATAGCGGCGGTGGCGGTGATGGCGGTGATGGCGGTGATGGCGGCGGTGGTGGCGGTGGCGGCGATGGCGGAAACAGCGGTGGCAGGGTCAGGCTGTCCATGGGCGGCGACTCGGAGTGGGTCATGGAGGACGCGGGCCCCACGCCGGTGACGGTCAAGGCGGAGCTGACCGGCGGCACGCGGGACTTGGCGACGCATGTCGATGTTCGACTCGATCCCCACGAGGCGTCCGCTGACGACTTCGAGACGTCGGAGCGGAACTTTCGGATCGTCATCCCGGCGAATCAGGGGGGCGGCAGCCACACCTTCACGTTCACGCCGGTGGACGACACGACGCAAGAGAGCGACGAGAACCTGAGGTTCACCGGCGATACGGGGGCGGCCAACCTGCCGGTCGACCCGACCACGCTGATGATCAAGGACAACGACGCGGCCGTCGACCCGGCGTTCTCGGAGCGCAGCTACGCGTTCGACCTGCCGGAGGAACGCGACGGCAGGAGCGAGCCGTATTCGCTCGGCGTCGTGACGGCCGCGGACCCGGCCGCGCACCCGTTGACCTATGCGCTGGCGACCGGGGACGGGTCTCGTTTCGAAGTCGATGGGTCGAGCGGAGCGATTGCCTACGTCGGCCCCGGCGAGGACTACGAGACCGGCCCGCGCGAGTATGAGCTGACGTTGGCGGCGCGCAACGGCGACAGTCGAACGGCCAGTGCCAGGGTCACGGTGAAGGTGATTGACGTGCCGGAGGCCCCCGCGGCGGCCGACGACATGGTGGAGATGCCCGAGGACGAGACGATAGTGGTGGACGTGCTCGCGAACGACACGGATGGGGATGGACAACCCCTGACGGTGGTGTCGGTGACCGCGCCGGAGCACGGCGAGACGACGGTGGCGAACGGCGGCGGGGTGCGCTACGCGCCCTCGCTGCACTACCACGGTTCGGACCGCTTCGACTATACGGTCTCCGACCCGGACGGGTTGACGGACACGGCGACGGTGGTTCTGACCGTGCTGCCGGTCAACGATGCGCCGCGGGCAGTGGGCACGATTCCCGAGCAGGCGCTGGAGGAGGGCGGCGAGCCGCTGACGCTGGAACTGGCGCCGTACTTCACTGACGTGGATGGCGACGGGTTGACGTACACGGCGGAGTCGTCGAATTCCGCGGCGACGACGGTAGCGGTGAGCGGCTCGACGCTGACGCTTTCGGCGGTGGTGCGGGGCGCGGCCACGGTGACGGTGACGGCGGCGGATCCCGACGGGTTGACGGCAACGCAGGTGTTTGGCGTCGCCGTGGGGGACCGTTTCGCGCGCGACGTGCTGACGGACCTGCTGGCCGCGTTCGGACGCGGGCATCTGTCGAGCGTGCGGCAAACCGTGGGCCGGCGCTTGGAGACGGCCGGTGCCGAGGCGCCCCGCCTGGCGTTGGCCGGGCAGCACTTCAGCCCGCTGATGTGGAACCGCCTGGGCACCGGGGGTCTGGCCCGGACGCACGAGTGGTACTACCGGGCGGCCATGCTGCAACAACGTCGGGCCGCGACCGAGCTGCTGGGCACGTCGGCCGATCCGCGGTTCCGGGAGTCGGACGGCTTCCTGGGCGTTGGCAGCTTCGGCGGCGGTTGGGACCGTGCGCTGCTGGGCGGCAACCTGCTGCTCCCGTTCGGCGGCGGCGAAGGCGCGACGGGGTCCGGCCATGGCCGGACCCGCTGGACGGTGTGGGGACAGGGCGATCTGCAGACGTTCCGCGGGACGCCGGAGGCGGTGAGCGGCTACGAGGGGGATCTGCGCACCGGCTACCTGGGAGTGGACGTGCAGGTGACCCGGGGCTGGTTGCTCGGCGCGGCGGTGGCGCGCAGTGGCGGTGCGGGTACGTGGGAGCGGGGCGAGTCGGGCGGCGACCTGTCGACGAGGCTGACGCAGGTGTATCCGTATGTGCGCTGGGCGAACGACGACACGGCGGTCTGGGGTGTGCTCGGCGTCGGCCGGGGGAGCGCCAGGACCCACGTGCGGACCCTGACCGGGCTGAGCGAATCGAGCGATCTGGGCCTCGGGCTGGGACTGCTGGAAGGCCGGCGGCGAGTGGCGACGGTGGGTGGCGGCGTGGACATCGGGTTGCGGGGCGAAGCGTCGTGGGCGCGGCTGGCGACGGGCGGCGGCGAGGAGACGATCGACGACCTGGCTGCCGGAGTGCGTCGCATGCGCGCCGGGGTGGAGCTGCTGCGGCCGTTCTCCGCCGCGGGCGGGCTGACGTGGACGCCGTTCGGCGCACTCAGCACGCGGCACGACGGTGGGGCCGGTCAGACCGGGGTCGGGCTGGAGGTTGCCGGCGGGCTGCGGGTGGGCAATCGGCGAGTGCAGTTGGAGGCGCAAGGGCGGCGGCTGGTGGTCCACTCGGCGACCGGCTACGAGGACTACGGCGCGAGTCTGGCTGCGTCGGTGGGCTCGGGCCCGTACGAGCCGGGGCTGACGGTGTCGGTGCGGCCGACGTGGGGCGCTCCGGGCATGGGGGCCGAGACGCTGTGGCAGGACCGGTTCCATACTTACAGGCAGGGCGCCGGCTACGACGCGGCCGGCATCGACGCCCGGCTCGGTTACGGGGTCGAGCTTCCCTGGGGCAGCGTGCTGACGCCGTTCGGCGCCTACGCGCAACGGGAAGACGCCCGGCGGTTCGAGGTGGGCGCCGTGATGGCCTCGTTGGGGGAGTTGCCGGGCGCGCTCGATGGGCCGATCGATCTCGAGATCTCGGGCGAACGGTACGAACGTCCGGGCGGCAAGCCGGATCATCGCGTCGGGATGTTTGGCGTCGTCAATCTGGGCGGCGGCACGGCGTCGCCCGAGACCGCGACGAACGGCGACCCGACGCCGCGGGTGGCGGCGCCCGTTCCGGCGGCTGTCCCGGATACCCGACAGCTTGCACCTCTGCGCTCGAAGCCGTCGCTCGCGGTATGGCCGCTCGGCCGGCCGTTCATGCCTGCCCCGGTGGCCGGCGCCGCGGTGTCCGAGACGACGCTTGCCGTTGCGCCGACCGTCCCCGCGGTGCCGATGACGAGCGACCCCGAACCAGGTTTGTCGGCAGTCGTGACGTCGGCTCCCGCCGAAGTGGCAACGAACGGTTCGCCGGTTTTTTCGGCTTCGACCTACGCGTTCGACCTGGCGCTGCCGCGGCAGGGAGAAGGGGCGACGATTCCGCTCGGCGGCGTGCTGGCCAGGGACCCGGAGGGCGACCCGGTCACCTACTCTCTGCAGCGCGGTGACGGGAGGCGGTTCGCGGTCCATCCGTCCACGGGAACCGTTACCTACAAGTGGTCCCTCGAAGATCTGCTGGCGGGAGCGGCCCGCCATGAGTTGACCGTGACGGCCCGCGACCGGGGTCGTCGCGTGCAGACCGCGACGGTGGTGGTGACGATGGAATCCTTCGGCGGCGTGCGGTCGGAAGAGCCGGGCGCCGGCGAGCACGAGCGATCCGCGCCGGCCGCTCGCGCCGCCGCGCCGGCGCCGGCAGCCACGGCGGCAGATGGAGGAGCTGCCAGTCCTTCGGCGGCTGCGGCGCGTCCTGCGGCAACGACCCGTGCGACCGACGCGCGGCGGCGAAATGCGGTAGCCGATGAGGCGCGCACCTACGGGGCCGTGTCGGTGCTGATCGACGTGCTGGCGAACGACGCCCGGTCCGGCGGGTTGCGGATCGTCGCGATGACGGCGCCGGCGCACGGGACGGCGACCGTGACGAACGGCAAGGTACGGTATACGCCGGAGCCGGGTTACAGGGGCCGCGATACCTTCACCTACACCGTGGTCGGACAGGGCGGCCTGACGTCGAGAGCCACCGTGACGGTGACGGTCACGGACGCCGAGTGAGGGCCGCCAGCCAGAGCGCGGCCGCGAGTGCGCCGGCGCACTTGGCGAGCTCCAGCAGCGTGTACGCGGCGTGCAGGACGCCGAACGTGGCCATCGCCGGAGGCGGCGGGTTGCGCGGGACGAAGTCGATGCCGCGGCCGACAGCGAGAATCTGCGGCGTGACTCCGACCGTCAGGATGACCACCACGGCCAGCATGGCGACGAGCGTCCAGCGCAGGCGCGCGGCGCCGGGAGCGCGCAGGCGCCATACCAGCCAGAGCACGCAGCCGCCGATCGCCAGTTGCGCGACGTTCCAGAGCTGAAAGAACAGCCGGTTCAACTCCGACGAGAGATAACGCAGGACGCTCCGGGCGTCCTCGCGCCCGGTGTCCTCGACGAACGCCCTGAATGTCGGGTGGCTCGGCCCGTCCAGCAACCGATCGACCGTGTAGAAGTTCTGCATCGCCACGATGCTCACGCACACCGTCCCCATCACCCAGACGCCCAGGCAGAACATCGCCGCTTGAGTCTTCATGCGCCGAACGATACTCCACGGCGCCATGCCGCCGCGGTGCGTACCCGCCCGGGAACCCATCCCGTGCGAGACAGCGCGGAACCCGTTGGACTGCTAGCGCCCCGAAACGCCTCGCTGGCTCGGCGTTTCGGCCCATCCCCCCCGCTCCATGACCTTGCGCCCCAGCACTTCGCTTCGCTGCGTTCCTGCGGCGCAAGCTCCTAGAAGAACCGTAGCGAGTATCCGACCTTGACTCCGCGGCCCATCTCGGGAGCCAGGTCCTTGATGAACGACATGTGGTTCCGATAGAGCGCATTGGTGAGGTTGTACCCGGTGAACGACAGCACGTGAGCCATATGCTGCCGCGGCCAGATATAGGATGCGTCCAGGTTCAGGACGGCGTAGCCCGGTGTCGTGGTCTCGTCACGGAACACCCGGTCCTGCCGCGCCGCGAACATCAGCTCCGGGCTCAGGGTGAATGCCCCGTAGGGAATGTCGACGCCGAGCGTGGCGCGCAGCGGCGGGATGCGCGGTACCGCCTCGTTCGTCGACGTCAGCGTCGCATTGACGTAGCCGATGCCGAGCGACGCCCAGGCCTGGCCGCCCACCCGCACGCTGCCGCGCGCGTCGAAGCCGACGAAACGGCTGTCGCCCTGGACGATGTCCAGCACCCGCAGGTTGTTCACCACCTCGGTGGTGTGATCCCCGAAGGTGAAGTTGTCGATGTCGTAGACGTAGAAGTTCAGGTCGGTTCCGACGCGGCCGGACCGGTGCCGGAGGCTGAGATCGAGGCCGTGCGTCGTCTCCGCTTCCAGGTCCGGGTTGCCGATCTCGAAGTTCCCCAGGTGCGGGCCGAAGTTGTAGAGCTCCTGGAGTGCCGGGACGCGATGCGACTGCATGAGGTTGGTCACGAACGCGGTGGCGGGGCCGAGGTCGGCGTGCAACCCGACCGATGCCGACACTCCGAAGAACTGCCGGTCGCGCGGGTCGGGCGGCTCCAGTTGGTGTTCGTCCTCGGCTTCGTGGCCATGATTGTGGCCGTGGTCGTCCGCGTCGTCGCCTTGATGGTTCACATCGTCCTGCCCCGGAAGACCGATGCGTGCGGCGGTCCTGTAGTCGGTGCGTTCCGCGCGGCCGGCGAACTGCAGGCGGTAGCGCCCGAAGGTCACCTCCTCGTAGCCGAAGACCGAGAACGTGCTCTGGTCGGTGCGCGGCGCAAGCGCCTCTGCGCCCGTCGCGTTGAAGTCCCGGAACTTCAGCTCCGTGCCGAACCGGCCGGTGAAGCGCCCGAGCTGCCGCTGGTAGAACAGGGTGCGCTTGATGTAGTTGCGGTTCCTGAGCCTCGATGCGACGTTGTCCGCGCCGCCCATGGTGTCGACATGATCGTCCGCCACGTCGATGACGTGGAACCCGGTGCGCACGCCCTGCAGGAAGTCGTTGTCCAGGTTGCGCAGGCCGAGGTCGAAACGGCCGACGCGGCGGCGCGAGGTGAGATCGATGGCGACATCGTCCCCGCCTCCGGCTTCCTCCTCGTCGTCGTGCGCGTGATCGTGCCCGTCCCCCACTTGCCCGTGCGAATGGAACATTTCCTCGAACGGGAGCCCGAAGCGACTGTCCTCGAACGTGAGGGACAGGCTGGCGAAGGCCCGGTCGCCGAAATAGCCGAGCCCGGTGCGCGCGTTGGCGAGCTCCGCGGCCGTGTTGAAGACGGGGCCTTCCGGCGTGTTGTAGTCACCCGTCCGCCGTTTGGCGCCGCTGGCCCAGTACAGCATGTTGCCCCGCGAGTGCTGCAGGTTGGCATAGGTTCCGGTCTGCCGGTTCGCGCTTCCGGTGTCGGCCCCTGTTTGCGCCCGTGTGCCGTCGATGAGCGACTCGCCGTAGCTCTCGGGGGGCGTGAGCAGGTTACGGTAGGCCGCGTGCGGGGTGATGATGTTGATGAGGCCCCCCACGACGCTGGAGCCGTAGAGCAGCGTGGCCGGGCCGCGCACGATCTCGATCCGCTCGGCGCTGTTCGGGTCGACGGTCATCCCGTGATGATCCGAGGTGGCGGAGAGGTCGCCGGTGGGGATGCCGTCCTCGATGATGAGCACCCGATCGCCGCCGAAGCCGCGGATGACCGGCCGGCTCGCGCCGGGACCGAAGCTGCGGTTCGCGATGCCGGGCTCGTCCTCGAGGGCTTCGGCGATGGTACTGGGGGCCTCCCGGGCGATATCGAACGAATCCACGGTGGAGACCGAGTTGAACGTGCGAAGCGTCGCCTCGGCCCCGACCGACGCGGACGCGGTGACGGTCACTTCCTCGCGCACCGGCGACAGGCTGAGCTCGAAGCCGACGGTGGCCGTTTCGCCGGCGACGATATCGACGGTCTGAAGAGCGGCGGTGAGTTGCTCGCGCTGGGCGATGACGTCGTACGTGCCGGCCGGTACGTTCGTGAATTCGAACGCCCCATCGTCGGTGAACGTGAAGGCGCCCGTTCCGATGACGAGAATCAGCGCGCCGTCGACCGGGCCTCCGTTCTCCGTCAGAATCACGGTGCCGCGTACCGTGCCGGTCTCCTGGGCCTGGACCGAGGTGGTGGCCGCGAGCATTGTTGTCGCCAGCGCGAGCACTACAATCCGCGAAGCCGGCTTGCCGGGCGCGCGTTGCGGGCGCCGGCCGTCCCGGAAGCGGGATCCACCGAAGTGGTCAGGGGCGGTGACCCGGAGACTCGTTTTTTCGCGCATGCACGATGGTATCCGACATCCGGAAGCTTCTGTGTCATAGTGCGGCGCCCCCCCCACAAACGCGTTCGTCCCCACAAGGCAGTCGCCGCGGAGGTTCACAAATGAGGTTGTTTCCCGAGGTCGACGCGGTGCGGGCTCTCGGCGGCGAATCCGGCGGCGCCGGTACGGAGCGCAGCCGATGACCGACGGTTTGCGGATGCCGCCCGAGCTCATGCGGGAGCTCGCGGGGTACGTCACCGAGATTCTGGTCGAGCGGTGTCAGCGCCTGCCGGGCGAGCCGGCCTGGGATGGCGAGTTCGCGCAGGAGCTCGCGGCCCGGCTGATGGAGGCCCCGCCGGAGGGTGGCCGGGCGCCGCGCGAGGTGATCGACCGCGCCGTGCGGGATGTTCTGTTGCCGACCATGCGGCACGACCACCCGCGGGCGTTCGGGTTCGTGCCATCGGCGCCGACGTGGCCCGGCGTGCTCGCGGACTACCTCGTGACCGGCTTCAACATCAACGCGGCCACGTGGCTGTCGGCGAGCGGCCCGAGTCAGCTCGAAGCAGTCGTGATCGACTGGTTCCGTGGCTGGCTGGGATACCCGAAGACCGCCGGCGGCGTGCTGACCAGCGGTGGCTCCGTGGCGGCCCTGGATGCCTTCGTGGCCGCGCGCGAGGCGGCGGGGAATCCGGCACGGGCGACCGTGTACATGAGCGACCAGGGCCACAGTGCCCAGATTCGCTCCGCGCGAATCATAGGCATACGCCCGGACAGGGTCCGCGTGCTGCCGACAGGCGCGGACTTCCGTCTTGCGGTGGACACACTGGCATCAGCCGTCGAGGCTGACCGTGATGCCGGGTGCACGCCCGTTGCCGTTTGCGCCGACGCCGGCTCCACCAGCACCGGAGCCGTCGATCCCCTGGACGCTATCGCGGACTTCTGCGAGGCGCATGGAATCTGGCTGCATGTCGATGCGGCGTATGGCGGTTTCGCGGCCATCACCGAACCCGGGGCGAGCCTGCTCCGGGGGATCGAGCGGGCCGACTCCATTGGCATCGATCCACACAAGTGGTTCTTCCAGCCGTACGACACGGGTTGTCTGCTGGTCCGGGACGCCCGGATGCTCGAGCGGGCCTTCGCGATCCACCATGACGTGCTGCAGGATTCGGTGTGGGGCGCCAACCATCCGAATCAGGCGGATCGCGGACTGCAACTGAGTCGTCGCGATCGTGCCCTGAAGATCTGGATGTCGGTGCAGGTCTTCGGCATGGCCGCGTTTCGGGACGCAGTGCGGCAGGGGATCGAGCTGGCCGAGCGCGCTGCAGGGTACGTTGCGGACAGCTCTGTCCTGGAGCTCATGACGCCTGCCTCGCTGGGAATCCTCTGCTTCCGGGTCAACCCGGGCGAAGGCGCGGACGATGAGCGGTCGCTCCACCGGCTCAACCGGAAGGTGCTCGCCCGCGTGTTCTGGGAGGATCGCGCGTTCATATCGTCGACCCTGCTGCGCAGGCAGTTCGCGCTTCGGATGTGCGTGATCAACCACACCACGACGTGGGACGACGTCCGTGAGACGCTCGAGACGATCGAGCGTTTCGGCAGGGAGGCCCTGTGAGGCGATCCCATCGGTTAACATGGGCGCGATGACGCGCGTCGCGTGGTGGATGCTGATCGGCGCAGCCTTCGCTGCCGTGGGTCCGGCGCGGGTGAACGCGCATCCGGCGCCGTTCAGCTTCGTCGACCTGCGGCTCGCGTCCGGAACGCTCGACGTGACGGTGGTCGCGCACGTCTGGGACGTCGCCTACGAGTTCGACATCGAGGATCCGGCCCTGGTGCTGAATCCGGACATCCTGCGGCCGCGGGGAGAGCGGCTCGGGGCGCTGGTCGGCGAGCGCCTGCGGTTGACGGTGGACGGGCGCCGCCTCGACCTGAACAGCTGGTCGGATCCGGAGATCCTGCGGGATCGGCAGTCGGTGCGCCTGCAGGCTCGCCGGCCGCTCGATGCCGGCGTCGGTGCGGTCGTCGTGTCGGCGGAGCTCTTCCCGTACGACCCGAATCACCAGACGTTCCTGAACATCTACGAGAACGCCGAACTGACGACGCAGGCGATCCTCGGCGGCGCCGAGACGGAGTACGAGTATTTCCTCGGCACCCGGCAGGGCGTCTGGGCCGTGCTCCAGAGGTTCGTCCCGTCGGGCGTGCACCACATCCTGATCGGGCCGGATCACCTGCTGTTCCTCATCGGGTTGCTCCTGCTCGGGGGGAGCATCCGGCAACTGCTGTTCGTGGTCACCGCGTTCACCGTCGCCCACAGCATCACCCTGTCGCTGGCGGTGCTGAACGTCGTGACGCCGCCGGCCCGGCTGGTGGAGCCGATCATCGCGCTGAGCATCGTCTACGTCGGGCTCGACAACCTGCTGGCGCGCGGCGGGCGGGACATGCGGATCTGGATCGCGCTGGTGTTCGGGTTGATCCACGGCTTCGGGTTCGCGAGCGTGCTGCGCGAGATGGGGCTGCCGAGCGGGGCGCTCGGGTGGTCGCTGTTCTCGTTCAACTTCGGGGTCGAGTTGGGGCAGCTCGCTGTCGTCCTGGTGGTAGCGGCGATACTCTGGAGGATCCGGGCCTACAGCGCGGTGGCCGGCCAGCGGATCGCGGTTGCCGGGTCGATTGCGGTGATTGCTGCCGGCGCGTTCTGGTTCGTGGAGCGGGTATTTCTGTCGGGAGGCATGGCATGAGCGAGGCGAGATCGAGGAAGTGGGGTCGCGAGATGAAGCGGGTGATGGTGCTCGGCGCGGTGCTGTTCGTCGGCGCGGTGTCGCTGGCGGTGACCGAGGCTGAGCAGGGTGGGCAGGTCGTCGAAGTCGAGCGGTTGAAGGACAACCTGTACGTGCTGCGCGGGGGCGGCGGCAACTCGGCCGCGTTCGTGACCAGTGACGGCGTCGTGCTCGTCGATACGAAGGTGGCCGGCTGGGGGCAGCCGCTGATCGACCGCATCGCGGAGCTGACGCCGAATCCGGTGACGACCATCATCAATACCCACGCGCACTTCGATCACGTAAGCGGCAACGTGGAGTTCCCGGCGTCGGTCGAGGTGGTCGCGCACACGAACGCACGGCGGTTGATGGAGGAGTGGAACCCGGTAACCGGCTTCCCGGGCGACTTCCCCGACGTGTTCGAGACGAGCGGTGGCCTGGGCCTGCCGACCCGCACCTACGACGACCGCCTGACGCTGGGCAGCGGCGACGATCAGGTCGACCTCTATTATTTCGGCCGCGGCCACACCGGCGGCGACACCTGGGTGGTGTTCCCGTCCTTGCGGGTCATGCACGCCGGCGACATGTTCCCAGGCCGGCAGGTGCCGATCATGGACGCGAGCAACGGCGGCAGCGGCGTCGACTACGCGCAGACGCTGCGCAACGCCCACGAGACGGTCACCGACATCGATCTGATCATCACCGGCCACAGTGCGCAGATGACGCGGAGCGACCTGGCGCGGATGGCCGACTTCGTCGACACCTTCGTCGGCGACGTGCGGGAGGCGAAGGAGGCGGGCCAGTCTGCGGCGGAGGTCGCGGCGAGCTGGCAGGTGCCGTCCGAGTTCGCCGGCTTCGGCAGTCCGGGCGCCGAGCGGCTGGAGGCCTACGTGCAGGTGATCTTCGACGAGTTGGAGTAGCGCCATGAGACGGCAGCACCGCGGTGAGAGGTCCATCGGCTTGGCGGGCAGGCAGGCGCCAAGTGTGCCGGGGCGTCTCGCTCTGGTCTGGATGGTCGCGGCGGTGGCGGCCGGGTGCGCCGCCGCCGTCGAGCCGGGAGCCGACAATCTGAGGGCGTCGTTCGCGGCGCAGATTGGGAGTGTCGACTCGGTCGGCGGCGTCGAGCAGACCGGGGATGGGCTGACATTCACCGAGACGCAGGCGGACGGCACCGAGGTGCAGTGGCGGGTCACGGTCGATTCGGCGGTGGTCGAGGGGCCGGCGGTCGAGGGAGCGCCGATCCAGGGACACGTCGTCTCTTCGTGGCACGCCGACGGCGAGCTGATCGAGCCGCTCGGGTCGATGTCGCGGCTGCCCGACGCGTTTCTCGAGGCGGGCATCGCTCAGGAGTGCTACGCCCTGTGGAACGAAGAGACCGGACGCTGGGGATGGTGACCAATCCCGACGCGCCTCTGCGGGTGGACGTGGCGATGCCGCGGGATCTGTTCGACCGCCTGACCGATCACGACGAGGCGCCCAGATGCCGCTATGACATGGCGACCCGCCGCGCCGAGTTCGTAGCGGCGCCGTTGCTGTCGCACGAGTCGCGCGCCGCCGCGGTGGGGGAGCTGTTCTCTCAGATCGGATTCGCGCTCGATGACGCCGGGTCGCGGATCGAGGTGCTGGCGTCGCGCGCCACCAGGCGCGGACGGGTTTCGGCGCGTGACCTCGAGCGTGGTGCTGTCTGGCGTGACGCAATCGGCGCTCGAGAGACTGCTCGGCGCCCGCTCCGGGGCCGACCGCCGGTATCACCTGCGGCGTCTGGCGGGCGTGGTTGCGTCGAACATGCACGCGCCCGCCGATAGCGGCGCGGTGGCCGCGGAACGCGGAACCTGACCTGGTGCGACCTTGCGGTCGCGTCCGGGATTTGTTCCCCCGAAACGCCGGCAGGAGAGTAGACTACGCTATTCGGCTATTCGTTCGCCGGCGGTGCGCCACGTGCGGAGGATGCGGGCCGGTCACGCCGCATCACAACCCGGGGTGGAACGATGTGGAAGACCGCAGCCTGCGTCGTCGGATTCGGCGTCACGATAGCCTGCCCGGGTCTGCTGAACGTGCATGCCGCCGGCTTGGGTGGCGTGCTTCCTGCCGTTGAATCCTTCCCCGCGCTCGCCGCGCGAGTTGCAGCATTCCAGACGCAGTCATCCGTTTCCGAAGGCTCGACCGGCGAGGCGGTCCGCCCGGTTCTGAACCGCTACTGCGTCGGCTGCCACAACGAACGGCTGCGTACGGCCGGACTCGCGCTGGACACGATGGACCCGGCGCGCGTCGGCGAGCATCCCGATGCGTGGGAGAGGGTCGTGCGCAAGCTGCGCACCGGCGCGATGCCGCCGGCCGGCCGGCGGCGGCCCGACGCGGCCACCTACGAGACCGTCGCCTCCGCGCTCGAGAACGCCCTGGACCGCGCCGCCGCGGCGGCTCCGAATCCGGGCCGCACCACCGTGCACCGCCTGAACCGGCGGGAGTACGAGAACGCGGTGCGCGATCTGCTCGCGCTGGACATCGACGCGAGCGCGCTGCTGCCGGCAGACAACGCGGATCTCGGCTTCGACAACATGGCCGACATCCTGTCGGTGTCCCCTGCGTTGCTCGACCGGTACATCTTCGCGGCGCGCAGGATCAGCCGTCTGGCGGTCGGCGATCCCGACATCGAGCCGACCACCGCGACCTACGTCGTTCCCGCGATGCGGTTTCAGGACCTGCGCATGAGCGAGGACCTGCCGTTCGGGTCGCGCGGCGGCATCGCGATTCGCCACAATTTCCCGCTGGACGGCGATTACGAGGTGAGCATCCGGCTCCAGCGGCAGCTCTACGACTACGTGCGGGGCCTGCAGAACCGCCAGCAGCTCGAGGTGCGCCTGGACGGCGAACGGGTGGCGCTGTTCGACGTCGGCGGTGCACCCGGGACACCACCTCCGCGGACGTTCGCGGGGGCCGTGCTCGGCGACCGGACGTGGGAGGAGTACGCGCTGCACGCCGACGAGGACCTCTCCGTCCGCCTCTCGGCGAGAGCGGGGCCGCGCGTGCTCGGCGTCTCCTTCGTTCAGGGCCGTTCGGAGCGCGACGGGGTGCTGCAGCCGCGAGCCACCGGCAAGGTGCTGGCCATCGCCGAGCGCTGGAGCTCGCCCTCCGAGGCGCCCGAGGCGGCGGTCGAGGAGGTGAGCATCGCCGGTCCGTTCGACGCCAGCGGCTCCGGAGAGACGCCGAGCCGCGAGCGCCTGTTCGTGTGCCGCCCGGCGGCCGCCGGGCAGGAAGAGCCCTGCGCCCGGGAGATCCTCTCGGCGATCGCACGGCGCGCGTTCCGGCGGCCGGTGACGGAGACCGACCTTGCCACCCTGCTGGGATTCTTTGCCGCGGGGCGGCGGACCGGCGGTTTCGAGACCGGGATCCAGCGGGCTCTGGAGAGCATCCTGGTCGATCCCGAGTTCCTGTTCCGCGTCGAGCGCGACCCGGTGGACACGAGGCCTGGCACGATACATTCGGTCAGCGACCTGGAGTTCGCCTCGCGGCTCTCGTTCTTCCTCTGGAGCAGCATCCCGGACGACGAGCTGCTGAACGTCGCGGCCCGCGGCGACCTGCGCGACCCGGATGTGCTGCGGGGGCAGGTGCAGCGCATGCTGGCCGATTCCCGTGCGCAGTCCCTGGTGGACGGCTTCGTCCTGCAGTGGCTGGCCCTGCGCACCCTGTCCAGTGTGGTGCCGACGCCGGAGCTGTTTCCGGAGTGGGACGACAACCTGCGCGAGGCGTTCCGGCGGGAGACGGAGCTGTTCGTGGCCAGCCAGATCCGCGAGGACCGCAGCGTCCTGGATCTCGTCCGGGCCGACTACACGTTCGCCAACGAGCGGCTGGCCGAGCACTACGGAATTCCGAACGTCTACGGCAGCCGGTTCCGCCGCGTGACGTTCCCCGACGGCGTGCGCGGCGGCCTGCTGGGACATGGCAGCATTCTGACCGTCACCTCTTATCCGACGCGGACGTCGCCGGTGCTGCGGGGCCACTGGCTGCTCTCGCACATGCTCGGGGCGCCGCCGCCCCCGCCGCCGCCCGACGTGCCGGCGCTGCCGGACCGCGGGGAGGGCGGGCGGCCCGCCTCGGTACGCGAGCGGCTCGAGCAGCACCGCGAGAACCCGGTCTGCGCCAACTGCCACGCGCCGATGGACCCGCTCGGCTTCGCTCTGGAGCACTTCGATGCGATCGGCAAGTGGCGGGAGACCGGCGAAGGGGGCGATCCAGTCGATGCATCGGGCGTCTTCCCCGACGGCAGCGGATTCGAGGGGCTGGCCGGACTCAAGGCGATGCTGCTGAGCCGTCACGAGCAGTTCGTCTGGACCGTCACCGAGAAGCTCACCACCTACGCCCTGGGCCGGGGCCTCGAGTACTACGACATGCCGGCCGTCCGCGAGATTATTCGCGAGGCGGCTTCCGACGACTACACGTGGTCGTCCCTGGTGCTCGGGATTGTCGAGAGCACGCCGTTTCAGATGCGGAGATC
>CATQHX010000013.1 GCA_958296065.1 Vicinamibacterales bacterium
CCTCGGTGCGCAGGGCCGCGTCACCGGCGCACGCCTCGTCGATGAACGCTTCGCGGTCGCCGGGGCCGCGCTCGAGCGCGGCGTGGAAGAGCTCGTTGACCCGGCGCCAGCGCTCAGCGTCCATCGTCGCCACGAGCCATCTCGCGCTGGAGCCAGGCGCGGGCCACCGCCCAGTGCCGCTTGACCGTCGCCGGGGAGATGCCGAGAGCCTCGGCCGACTCCTCGATGGTCAACCCGCCGAAGAACCGCAGCTCCACCAGGCGGGCCTGCTGTGCGTCGATGGCGGCGAGCTTGTGCAGGGCGTCGTCCACCGCCAGCACGTCGACAGTCCGCACCTCGTCGGCGACCAGGCCCTCGTCGAGTGTCACGCGCGCGAACTCGCCGCCGCGCTTCTGCGCGTTGCGGGTGCGCGCCGCCTCGATCAGGATTTGGCGCATCGACATCGCCGCGATGCCGATGACCTGGGCACGTGTCCGCCAGTCCTGTTTCCTGTCCTTCAGCAGGCGCAGGCAGGCCTCGTTGACGAGCGCGGTCGGCTGCAGGGTGAAGGCCCGCCGCTCGCGGCCGAGGTACCCGCGGGCCAGCCGGCGCAATTCTTCGTAGACGAGCGGCATCAGCTCCGCGAGCGCCTCGCCGTCCGGCCGGCCGGCGGGCTCGGCCAGCTCGCTCACACGGTCGCCGGTCGTATCGCTCATGCTTCGGCTGCGGTTCGTGCCGTCCACTTCATGCGCCGTGTCTCCGGAACGCGTCTCCGGCACCCGGTCGCCTTCACGGTCCCACCGTTCCCGGCGAGAACAGCGGTATGGGCTGCACGGTCGCGCCTTGCTCCACTACGGTCCCACCGCTCCCGGCGAGAACAGCGGGGCGGGCTGCACGGTCGCGCCTTGCTCCACCTCGCGGCGCCACTCGTCGAGTGCCGCGGACATCGCCTCGAAGCGCTCCGGTTCGTCGTCGGCAAGGTTGACGGTCTCGCCCGGGTCGTCGTCCAGGTTGTAGAGCCCGAGCTCCGGTCCGTCGGGGCCGTTGACGATTAGTTTCCAGGACCCGTGCCGCATGGCGAGCTGCTCGACCGGCCGCCGGGCCTGCTGGTAGGCCCAGAACAGCGGACGGTCGTCCGGCGCCGCGCCGCCGAGCAGATGCGGCAGCAGGCTGATGCCGTCCAGCGGCCGCTCCTCCGGCGGCAGCACGTCGGCGACGTCGAGCACGGTCGCGGCCAGGTCGATGCTCGTCATGGTGGCGTCGGTCGTCCCCGCCGCGATGACGCCGGGCCACCACGCGAGGCCGGGAACGCGGTGGCCGCCCTCCCAGAGGCTGGTCTTGAATCCTCGCAGCGGCCCGTTCGAACCGGCCGGGGTGGCGCCGTTGTCCGACAGGAAGAAGACGAACGTTCGCTCGGCCAGCTCGAGCCGCCGCAGCGTGTCGAGGAGGGCGCCGATGCCGGTGTCCATCTCCTGGACCATCTCGCGGTAGGCACGGCGCACCTGCTCGGGCTCGCGGGTCTCCGGAATCCGCTCGCCGACCACGCGGAACGCCGCGTCGTTCGGGCCCTGGTAGGGAAAGTGCGGCGCCTCGTGGGCGACGTAGAGGAAGAAGGGCGCATCGGTCTCCGCGCGCTCCTCGATGAACGCCACCGCGTGCTCGTTGATCAGGTGCGTGACGTAGCCCGGCTCCTCGCGGTTGGTCTCGCCGTCCCACCAGTCGTGGTTGCCGAAGCCGTCGACGTGAGAGAAATAGTCGACGTTGCCGGAGACGTAGCCGTGGAAGACGTCGAAGCCGTGGCGCAGCGGATTGGTCTGCACGCCGTAACCGAGGTGCCACTTGCCGACGACGCCGGTCGCGTAGCCTTCCGCCCGCATGAGCTCGGCGATGGTCGTCTCCCCCGGCTGCAGGCCGTGGTGGCGGTTCCAGGCCGGATTCGCGTAGATGACGTTGGGGATGCCGGCCCGCTGCTGGTAGCGGCCGGTCAGCAGTCCCGCGCGGGTGGGGGAGCAGACCGCCCCGCTGGCATGGAAATCGGTAAACCGCACCCCTTCGGCCGCCATCGCGTCGAGGGCCGGGGTGTCGAGCCAGCCGTCGTAGCTCGACAGATCGCCGTAGCCGAGATCGTCGGCCATGATGACGACGATGTTCGGCCGCGGGCGTGCCGGGATCTCCGGGCGGGTGTCGCCCGCCGGTCCAGGCCCCGATCCGCACGCGGCAACGGCCGCCGCGCCGGCCAGCGCGCCGCCCACGGCAAGACGCTTCAGAAGCCCGATCATCGAACCGCCATCTTACTACCGGTGTGATTCGCGCCCCCGTGAGACCTGCCGAGTCGTTGCAGGCGCCCGGCAATGCGCTATGATGCGGCCGATGCCCGGGCGGGCCGCGCCGGTGGCGCCAGCCGAAACGGGTCGGAAGTCTGCGACGCGGCACGGTGCAGGCTTCCTCCGGAGAGGCTTGGGTTGGGCAGAGGTTGTACTGCAAGAGGAGAGAGCCATGCGCAGACTCACCGTACTCGGACTACTCGCACTCGCACTGGTCGTGGTCTACGTCAGCATCCCGGCGGCGCAGTCGGGCGACGTCTACACGCCGAAGCGGATCAACAAGGTGATCGAGCTGTTCGAGCAGGACCAGCCGGTCTACTACACGCAGGTCAACGGGGGCGGCTACGAGGAGGGCGTGCGCCTGGCGCAGACCTGGGCCGACTACATCACGTACAACATGGAGCACAGCCCCTTCAACATGGACAACCTGCGCGGCTTCATGCAGGGGCTGGTCGACGGCGGGCCGACCAAGAGCGGCCACCGCACGCCGACCGTGGTGGCGGTGCTGCCGATCGGCGGCATCAACGAGCAGGTGATGTGGGGCAACTACTGGATGGTCGAGCAGGTGCTCGGCTCCGGCGTCCACGGCGTGCTGCTCGCGCACGCGCGGACGCCGGAAGTGGTCCGCATCCTCGTGGAGTCGTCGCGCTATCCGCACGCCCCCAAGGCGGAGGGCGTCGGTGAAGGGCTCCGCGGCAACGGCGGGCAGGGCTTCGCGGCCCGCATCTGGGGCGTGTCGAACCAGGAGTACCAGCGGCTCGCCGACACGTGGCCGCTCAATCCCAACGGCGAGATCCTGGTCGGTCTGAAGATCGAGGACCGTCATGCGCTCGAGAACGCCGAGGAGAGCGTGGCCGTGCCGGGCGTCGGGTTCGCCGAGTGGGGCCCGGGCGACATGTCGATGTCGTACAACGTCCAGCGCGCCCAGATGCCCCAGGTGCTCGTGGACGCGCGGGCGCGGGTGTTCGAGGCGACGAAGAAGGCCGGCGTGGCGTTCCTCAACTCGATGAACGGCGACAACATCATCGCCATGATCGACGAGGGCGTGCGCATCGGCTCCGGTCCGGGTCCCGAGGCCGCGGATCGCGGGCGCCGGCACACCAACCGGCGGATGCCTTGGTAGCATTCGATGCGGGCGGTCCGAGGTCCGGGCGCTGCAGGGACCCTGGGCCGCCCCGTTCTCCATGCGCGTGATCCGTGTTCGAAGTAGTCTCTGCCGCCTCCGATGCGACGAATCCAGCTAGTCCAGCGTCGTCTGTGTCCGCACGATTCGCTACGGCGAGTCCGCCCGGTCCAGCGTCGTTGGCTCCCGCACGATTCGTTGTGGTTCGGGCTCGCGGCGTTGCTGCTGACGTGCGCTGCCGTGGCTTGTGATTCCGGGTCATCTGCGCCCGATGGGCCGCTGGAGGATCCCGCGCGGCAGGATCTCCATTCGTACGCCAACAGCGACGAGATCCGGGTCACGCATGTCGAGCTCGACCTGGAGGTCCGGTTCGACGAGCGGCGTCTGCGCGGCTCGGCGATGTTCTCGTTCGACCGTCTGCGGGAGGACGCGGACGTGCTGGTGCTCGACACGCGCGACCTGACGATTGCCGCCGTCGAGAGCTGGTCCCCCAACGGCGGCTTCGATGCCGCCACCTGGTCGCTGGCCGCAGCCGACGCGGTGCTGGGCGCCGCGCTCACCGTGGTCCTGCCGCCGCAGGCGACCCGGGCTCGGGTGACCTACGAGACGAGCCCGCAGGCCTCGGGGCTGCAGTGGCTGACTCCCGAGCAGACTGCCGGCCGCGAGCACCCCTTCATGTTCACGCAGTCGCAGGCGATCCACGCGCGGAGCTGGATCCCGCTGCAGGACAGCCCGGCGGTGCGGGTGACCTACGGCGCCCGCATCCGGACGCCGGAGGGGCTGCGGGCGGTGATGAGCGCCGCCAACGACCCGGACGCGCCGGCCGACGGCGACTACCGCTTCGACATGCCGCAGCCGATTCCCTCGTACCTGATCGCCCTGGCCGCCGGCGACCTCGCGTTCCGGCCGCTCGGCGAGAGGACCGGCGTCTACGCCGAGCCGTCCGTGGTCGAGGCGGCGGCGGACGAGTTTGCCGACACCGAGTCGATGATGGCGGCGACCGAGAAGCTCTACGGTCCCTATCGCTGGGAGCGCTACGACCTGCTCGTGCTGCCGCCGAGCTTCCCGTTCGGCGGCATGGAGAATCCCCGGCTGACCTTCGCGACGCCCACCATCCTGGCGGGCGACCGCAGCCTCGTCTCGCTGGTGGCGCACGAGCTGGCGCATTCCTGGTCCGGAAACCTCGTGACCAATGCCACGTGGCGCGACTTCTGGCTGAACGAGGGCTTCACGGTCTACCTGGAGCGCCGCATCGTGGAGGAGCTGTACGGGGCGGACCGCGAGGCGATGGAGGCCGTGCTCGGGCTCCGGGCGCTGGACGCCGACCTCGAGCGGCTCGACGACGCGGACGAGATCCTGCACGTCGATCTCGCCGGTCGCGACCCCGACGCCGGGATGACGCAGGTGCCCTACGAGAAGGGCGCCCTGTTCCTCCGCCACCTCGAGCAGGTGGCCGGCCGCGAGCGGTTCGACGCGTTCCTGCGCGGCTACTTCGATCACTTCGCGTTCCGCAGCATCACGACCGCGGATTTCCTCGCCTACCTGTCGGAGCATCTGCTCGCCGACGAGGCGCTCGCCGGCGCGGTAGCGGTGGACGAGTGGGTTCGCGCGCCGGGCCTGCCCCCGGATGCGCGGCGTCCGGCGTCCGAGGCGTTCGACGGCGTCGAGACGGCGGCGGCGCGCTGGGCGGCCGGGGAGCTGCGGGCCGCCGGCCTGGAGACCACGGCCTGGACGACACACGAGTGGCTCCATTTCCTCGCCGTCCTGCCGGCACGGCTCGGCCGCGCGCAGATGGCCGAGCTGGATGCGGCGTTCGCGCTCACCGAGTCCCCGAACGCCGAGATTGCCCACCAGTGGCTTCTGCTCGCGATCCGCAACGCGTACGCACCGGCGGAAGGCCGCCTGGAGCGCTACCTGCTGGGGATAGGTCGACGGAAGCTGATCCTGCCCCTCTACGCCGCGCTCGCCGCCACCGCGGACGGCCGCGAGCGGGCGCTCGCCATCTACCGGCGGGCCCGACCGGGTTATCACCCGATCGCCACCGCATCGATCGATCCGCTCCTCGGGTGGGACGGATAGCGCCGCCAGACCTCGTCGCAAGGCTGGTGTTCGGCCCCAGCGCCCCGAAACGCCGCGCTGGCCCGGCGTTTCGTCCCATCCCCCGCTCCATGGCCTTGCGCCTCGGCACTTCGCTTCGCTGCGTCCTTGCGGCGCAAGCTCCCAGATCCCGCCGCCCCAGGAAGCTTGCGCCGCAGAACTCGCTCCGTTGCGTTCCACGGCGCAGACTCCTGGCCGCATCTTAGCCTTAGCGAGAAAGGCTAAGGTGTGCGTTCCTCAGAGCGAAGATCCCGCCTCGATCCTGGAACTTCTTCCGTCCGGCGCTCGTCTGAATCTCTGTAAGTGAGCGGGTATCACTAAGATAACTTGACTCACACGAGGTCATCTTATAGAGTGTGTGCATGGGATGACTCGATCAACACCGCGTCGGGTACAGGGCCTGACGCGCGGAGACGCAGAGAAGGCGTCGAAAGGAGGAGGATCGCGATGTTGAGCATGACCCGTTGGAACCCGTTCGAGGAGCTGACCGGCCTGCACCGGGAGATGGATCGCGTGTTCGGGCGCTACGTGGGGGACGAGCGGGCCGGAACGCCGGCAGCGGCCTGGATCCCGGCCACCGAAATCAACCGCGGCGACGAGGGATGGAGGGTCCGGATCGCGCTGCCGGGGATCGATCCCAAGGACGTGAGCATCGATCTCCACGGCAACAACCTGATGATCGCCGGCGAGCGCACGCGCGGCGGGTCGGACGGGGAGGGGCGCACGTCCGAATTCCACTACGGCCGCTTCGAGCGGTCCTTCACGCTGCCGGCCAACGTCGATGCCGAGAAGGTCAGCGCCGACTACGCTCACGGCGTGCTGGAGTTGACCCTGCCGCTGGCCGAGACGGCGAAGCCGCGGCGGATCGCCATCGGGGCCGGCAGCAAGGACGCGGTCGAGCACGCCGCGTAAGCGGACGGAACGTCTCTGGACACAGCCTGGGCCGACGCGCCGTCGTCCCGGGCTGCTCTTGTGTTCGGGGGGCTCGTGACCGCCGGGAAGATGCGCTACTTGCCTTCTTGCGCGGCCTTCTCGGCCGCTTCCTTGGCGCGCTGTTCCTCTTCGAAGAACTCGCGCTGCCAGTCGGGCATTGCCTGCGGTCCCGGACTCATCCCGGCGATGTCAGGGTCGTGGTCGGAGGGGCGGGCCGGGGCTTCCTGTCGCCGGACCTTGGCTTCGGCGCGCCGCTCCGTCTTCATGCGGGCACGCTCCTGACGGGCGCGCTCGCGCTGCCGCTTCGTCTGGGTGGGACGACCTCGGTTCGCCATACGTCTCCTCCGGTCTGCTGAGAGAGGTGAGCGCGCGCAGCGCTCCAGAAGCCTGACATTTTAGCAGACGCGGGTGAGACCGCACCTCGATGGCCGGCGGTGGGTCGGACACTCCGGACGGCGGCGTCAGAGTCCCAGCCCGTCCGCCCTGCGGGTCACGAACTCGATCGCCTCGCGCGGGGTCTGGTACGCACCGAGCGTCCGGTTGCCCCGGAAGCCGACGTCAGCGATGCCGATCGGGCTGGTGTAGTAGGCGTCCACCGTCATCATGCGGATCCAGTTGAAGAACCCCACGCCGGCGCGCAGATCCGTGGACCCCGACTCGCCGCGTTCGGCGGCCACCAGCCCGTCGAGCAGCTCCCGTTGCTGCGCGTCGCTCGCCTCGACGAACGTCCGGTCGTGAGCGCGCCGGGTCGCGGCGTCGAGCCAGGCGAGCCCGTCGGCATAGGTGCGCAGCAGGTCGGAGTTCTGGCTGCAGAGCAGATCGATGAACTCGGGGGCCCCCGCGTCGACGGCACTTCCCCCGCCCTCGTCTGCCGGCACGATCAGCTCGGCCAGGCGGGCAACCGTCAGAAACTGGTGGGCATCGAGCGCCACCGGCGAATAGCCTCCCGCCTGCGCGCGCGCCTCGCCCGCGAGCGCATGGACCACCCGCGCCGCCTCGACGTTGAACGCCCCGGCTCCCGCCGCGGTGAGTGCGAGCGCCAACTGCCGCAGCACCTCGCGGCGCGGGATTCGGTTTTCGCCCGCCGTCATCACGATGTCAGGCCCCATGGCTTCGGCCTTACCCCCGGGCTCTCGGGTCCGCCTACAGCTCTCCGCTCCGCATCGCCTCGGCAAGGTACTCGGACGCGCGCCAGGCGAGCGCGTTGATGGTCAGCGTCGGGTTCTTGTCGGGATTGCTGACGAAGCTTGCGGCATCGCACACGAACAGGTTCCGCGGGTCGTGCGCCTGACAGAACCCGTTCAGCGCCGAGGTCCCGGGGTCGTTGCCCATGCGGGCGGTGCCCACTTCGTGGATGATGCTGCCGCCGATCGAGATTCCGGAGGCGTCGCGCCTGCCCGGGGACTGCGGCTCGCCGCCCATCAGGGTGATCAGCTCGCGGAACGTCTCGCGCATGTGTCGCGCCTGGCGCCGCTCGTGGTCGCTCCACTGGAAGTGAAAGCGCAGAACCGGGATCCCGTGGCGGTCGACCACGTCCGGGTCGATCTCGCAGAAGCTCCCCTCGTTCGGGATCATTTCGCCGCGGCCGGCGAAGGAGACCCGCGCTCCGTAATCGCGCCGTGCCTGCTCCTTGATCGCCGTCCCGTAGCCGGCACGGCGCGCCGACCCTGCGAAGGAGCCGACGCCGGGCATGCCGTACCCGCCGCCGATCTCGATGTGGTAGCCGCGCGGAAAGCCCAGTGCTTCCTGCCGTTCCCAGCCCCACCAGGGCATGTAGAGGTGGGCCCCACCGGCGCCGTCGCTGTTGTAGCGCGGCAGCCCTTCGAGTGCGGGCACCGTGCCCCCGATGTCGAAGCCGACCGTATCCATCAGGTAGCGTCCGACGACGCCGGAGGAATTGGCGACCCCGTCGGAATGCTCGGCCGTCTTCGAGTTCAACAGCAGGCGGGCGGACTCGCAGGCGCTTGCGGCCAGCACCAGCACGCGGCAGCGCACCCGCCGCTCCTGCCCGGTCCGTTTGTCGACGTAGACGACGCCGTCGACCTTCCCGCTCTCGTCCGTGGTTATCGCCCGCGCCATGGCCAGGTCGATCACCTCGAGCCTTCCGGTCTCCAGCGCCGGAAAGATCTGCGTCTGGCTCGCGGAGTAGTTCGCGCCGCTCACGCAGCCGCGGCCGCATTGCCCGCAGTAGTGGCAAGCCGGCCGGCCGTTGATCGAGCGGGTGATGACGGCCCGCCGGTTGGGAATGCACGGGATGCCCATCCTCCGGCTGGCGCGTTCGATGAGCAGCTCGTGCGCCTTGGGGGGCGGCGGATCGTGGAAGATGCCGTCCGGCGCGCTCCGGATCCCCTCCTGGCTCCCGACGACGCCTATGAACGTCTCGGCCTTGTCGTAGTAGGGGGCGATGTCCTCGTAGTCGATGGGCCAGTTCCAGCCCAGGCCGTCGCGGTCGCGGGGCTTGAAATCGTAATCGGAGAACCGCAGCGAGATGCGGCCGTAGTGGTTGGTGCGGCCACCGACGATCCGCGACCGGAACCACCAGAAGTCCTCGGTGTCGTCTGCCACGGTGTAGGGCTCGCCGTCGAGCTCCCAACCACCGCTGGTCGTCGTGAAGAACCCGAACGGCTTGCCGTCGCCGAAGTAGCGCCGGCCGCCCTCCTCGGCACCCCGGTGGTCGTAGTCGTAGGGCCACCGGTGCTCCTTGAACTCGGCCAACGGGTCGAGCATCGGCCCCGCTTCGAGCAGCGTGACGTGGATGCCGAGGCCGGTAAGGACGTGCGCGACGGTCGCCCCGCCGGCGCCGGAGCCGATTACGAGGACGTCATGCACCTGCGTGCGGGGCTGAACGGATGGCATGGCGGTCTGGTGCTTCTACCTGGCGCCCCGAAACGCCTCGGCGGCTCGGCGTTCGGCCCATCCCCCCCGCTCCATGACCTTGCGCCTCAGCACTTCGCTTCGCTCCGTCCTGCGGCGCAAGCTCCCAGCCTCCGGGACGCCGCGAGTGGGCGCCGCTGGAGCGCGGCGCCCTGGCACTCTACCAGCGGGGTTCACGACGCCGGCCGCCGCCGTAGCCGTCGTCGGGCGGTCCGTCCGGTCGCGGCGCGCGCGGCCGAGCCTCGTTGACGGCCAGCCGGCGGCCCTGGAACTCGGTCTGATCCAGCTCGCTGACCGCCTTCTGGGCGTCCTCGTCGTTCACCATCTCGACGAACGCAAAGCCGCGCGGGCGTCCCGTTGCCCGATCCGTCACGATATATACCGAATCGATGGTTCCGTACTGCGAGAAGAGATCGCGCAGATCGTCCTCCCCGGCAGCGAACGGAATGTTACCGACGTACAGCCTCCGACCCATCCGTGACTCCTTCCGTGTCGCCCCGTGCGGTTGCGGCTGGCCCCCGCGAATCCATCGCAGCCGAGAGCATTCGAGGCGGGGCGGCCAACCTCGTCAGGTCTCGTGAATGCTCGATGGGGGTTGAGCGAGCGGGTCCGCAACTGCAGTCTGAGGCCAGCCTACTCCCTGACAGTGAAGAATGCAAAGCCCGCCAGCGGGTCACCGGGCCGCGCGGTCACTCGTTCCCGCCGCCGGCCGCGGACTCCTCCGGCACGTGCGCCACCTGCGCGCCGCGGTACAGCCCGCCGCGCCGGCCCCCTTCCGGCATGCCGCGTGCGACGACGCGGCCGTCCTGGCGGTAGCCGTGGAAGTGGAACGGAATGCCCTCGCCGAAGTAGGGCCGCGTCGAATCCTGCAGGTGCAGGTGGATGTGCGGTTCGCTGCTGTTGCCGGAGTTGCCGACCCGGCCGAGCGGCTGGCCGGCGACGATGCGATCGCCGATGGCGACGGCGACCGAACCCGGCTGCAGGTGGCCGATGAAGAGATACTCGGCCGGGGCGACCTCGATGCCCACGTGATTGCCGAGCCCCGCCAGACCCCAGCGCGTCGCGCCGATCGCCACCTCGGGCTCCCCGTCGTATGCCGCGAAGACCACCCCCGCGGCGGGCGCGTACACCGGCAGACCGTAGGCATGGTAATCGTCGAGGGCGGCGCCGTCGTTTCGAAAGGTACGTCCCGCGCTCGTGACCACCAGGTCGTAGGCCCAACGCTGGTCCGGGAGGAACACGTGGTAGTTCACCTCGGAGGTCGCGCCTCCCCAGGCGACTGTCAGCGTTTCGTCGAGCGGTAGCCGGAATGCCACCTCGCTCGGCCGTCCGTCGTACGACGAGGGATACGGGTCGTAGACCGGCAACGTGACGATCACCGCGAACAGGCCGGCGTAGGCCAGCAACTGCCAGACGTTCGCGCCGTGCTTCCAGCGGTGCGCGGAGCGGAGCGAGGCGATCAGCAGGATGGCGGTCGCCAGCGCCAGGACGATCGGGGCCGCGTACCACAGCCACAGGGCCAGGTGACCCGGCCGAGCCCGCAACGTCAGCAGCACGAGCAGGTGGGCCGCGACCACTCCGGGCGCGACGCGCACCCAACCGTCCACTGCCCGTCGTTGGGCGGGGTCGGGCCGCGGCAGCGGACGCAGAGGACGCCGCGGTTGCCAGCGACTATCGGGCATTGCAGCTTCCCGCGTCTCAGTCAACAGCCCGACGTCGGTCCGGCGGGCGTGAGCCTGCCCCGGGGGTTCCAGGCCGCGTCCCGCCGGTTGCCGAACTCGGCCGGCGCCCGGGTGCTCAGCACCTCCGCCATGGACGTCAGCATCTGCGTCAGGACGTCCCGTGCCGCCCGGTTGATCAGCGGCGCCACCATCCACCGCAGGAGGCGCGGGATGCCCCGGCTCAGGCTGAGCGACTCGACCTCGATGATGACGCCCTCGTCGACCTGCTGGTAGCGCCAGTAGGTGTTCAACCGCCAGAGGTAGCCGCGGTCCCGGCCGACCGGCTTCTCCTGTTCGTCAGGTGTGCCGACGCCGTCCAACTCGGCGATACGGGTGGCGGTGGTACGGCTCGACGCCATGTCCGGCCGGTGCCGGGTGTACGCCGCGGAGTGCTCGCTGTTGAAGTGCACCGTGACGATCTGCTTCCGGTGCAGCTTGAGGAAGAGCTCCAATCGGTCCTCGCCCGGGCGCGCAAGCACCCGCGATTCGAGCACATCGTCCTGCAGCGCCTCGGGTTCGACGGCGTAGATCAGCGCGTGAAGGACCTCTTCCAGCGTCACGCCCGGGATCAACGCGCTCCCCAGCCAGTGGTGGATGGAGCCCTTCGGCACCTGGATCCGCTCGCCGTCGGCGTCGCGTGTCTCCAGCTTGTCGATGCGCACGCCGCCGGCGAGCACCTCGCGGCGCGCCTCGGCCGCGTCGTCGCGGAAGTCCCACACGAGGAACCGGTCAGGCCGCTCGAGATCGAGCTCGGCCGCGATGCGCCGCTCGGTCGCCTCGACGTAGCGGTCCCAGGCCGACACCGTCCCGGGCTGCAGCTCCGCGGCTGCCGCGGCTGCCGCGCACCCGGTCAGGAGCGCGACGACCAGCGCGGCCCGGGCCATCGGGTCCGTGCCGGCCGGTCGCCGTGGACGCCCCGTCGGTTGCCGCGAGGGCGGCGCCGCCGTCATCGAACACTCCGTCGGTTGCAGTGCGTGCGCCATTGGGTCACCGTCTCCTGCTCTGTTCCTATTCTCTGTCGTTTTCGGCTCCGGTACCGGAGATTCGGCCTTCGGCCGCCGCGGGTCCGCTCCCGCCGCCCGGTCGGCGCCGGCTGACCAGCGTGGCGGCCGTCTCGCTTCCGGCAGGGGCCCGGGCGCTCATCGCGGCGGCCATCGACGTCAACGTCCGCGTCATCACCTGCCGCGCCGTGCGGTTGACGATGGGGGTCGCCATCCAGCGAATGGCGCGCGGAATGGAGCGGCTCAGGCTCACCGACTCGCACTCGACGATGACGCCGGCGGCGGTCTGCTGGTAGCGCCAGTAGGAGTTCAGCCGCCACATGAACCCCCGGTCGCGTCCGATCGGCTTCTCGCGTTCCGCGGGCGAGCCGGCGTCGGCCAGCTCCGCGATCCGGGTCGACACGCTGCGGCTCGAAGCGGCGCCCGGACGGTGGCGCGTGTACCGCACGCGGTGCTCCGTGTTGTAGTGCACGGTGATCAACTGCTGGCGGCGCAGCTTGAGGAACACGTGCAGCCGGTCGCCGTCGCGGTCGAGAACCCGCGATTCGACCACGCCGTTCTGCATCCTGGTCAGGTCGGCGCCGTGCATGAGCCCGCGGAGGACGGCGTCGAGCGTGGCGCCGGGGATCAGCACGCTGCCGCGCCAATGGTGGATGGCGCCCTTCGGCACCCGGATGCCCTGACTGTCCGCGTCGCGCGTCTCCATCCGGTCGATGCGCACGTTGCCGGCCAGCACGTCCCGCCGCGCGTCGTCCGCGTCGTTGCGGAAGTCCTGCACCAGGAACCGGCCGCCGCCGGCGAGCTCACCGGCGATGCGCCGCTCGGTCGCCTCCACGTAGCGATTCCACGCCGCGATCGTCTCGTCCTGCAGCTCCGCCGCGACGAGGCCCTGCGTGCACGCCGCCGCAAGCGCCAGCGTCAGTCCGATCCTGAGCGTCGCCATCCTCCAGGTCGCCATCCTCCGGAACTGTCGCCGGCCCTGCTTCTTCGAGACGCTTTCGCCAGTCATCATGTCCTCTCCTCCGCCGTATGCGCGAAAAACGAAGCGGTCGTTCGCGACGAACGTCAGCAGCGAGCACGTCGCGATAGCCATCAGGTTCGCTATGGCGTAGTGAATGCCCAAGCTGTGAACGTAGAGCGCCGTGAAAACGACATTGCTCGAGATCGAGAGGGCGCCGGTCACCAGGTTGAACCACGCCAGGCGCGTCCACCGCCCCTGGGTTCCAGGGTCCCGGTCCCGCCAGGTCCAGTGCTCGTGCCACACGAAGTTGTGGAGAATGGCCGTCTCCACCGCCAGCATCGTCGCGACCAGGTAGTTCAGGCCCAGCGCCTCGGTCAGGCTCACCAGCGTCACGAGCTGCACTGCCACGCCCATCGTTCCGACGGCGTTGAATACCAGCCATCTTCGCAATCCCCTCGCTGTCAGCGGCGATCGAGTCCGGCGGTGCCTCCGTTCCGCGGGCGCCGCCGCACCTTGTGTCCCGGCCACCGGTCAGCGGGGAAGCGGCTCGGCGCGGTAGAGCGCCAGCCCGTTGCGGATCGCCGAGAACGCCAGCGCACCCAACAGCCCGGCGGCCGCCACGACACCGCCGACGTCGAAGAGCAGCCAGGTGCTCCCGAACAGCTCCACCTCGGAGCCGTTGGTCAGCAGCCGCAGCGTGCCGACCGCCAGCAGGATGCGGAGCTCCGTCGGCCCCACCTTCAGCAGGGACACGCGGAAGACGCCGCAGGCGTGGGTCGCCAGATAGGCCTCGGCCGAGACCATCAGGTAGGCGGCGAGCAGCAGCAACGCCGCCACCGGGCTCATGTGCGGCGACAGCGCCAGCCCGGCGCACAGCAGCAGCATGCTCGTCACGTCGACCACGTGGTCGACGTAGAAGCCGTAGCGCGGCCGCTGGTGGTTCCGGACCCGGGCGACCGTGCCGTCGAGGCTGTCGCCGAACCAGTTGAGGGCGAGCCCGGCGACCGCGCCGAGCAGGGCCAGCTCGTTCCACCGCGAGGCCCAGTACGACGCCCCGACCCCCACCATGGCGAGCAGCCCGAGCGCCGTCAGGTGGTCCGCGTTGATCCAGTGCGGCAGCCGGGCCGCCATCCAGACCAGCGCGCGCTTCTCCGCGTCCGCCAGGATGCTGCCGTGCTCGCGCACGTGCGCCCCTGTCCCCGTCGGCCTTGTCGTTTCGGCCGCCGCCATCGTGCGCGCGGCCGTCATCCGGACCGTGGCGGCGCCCGGTGTCGTCCTCGTCCCCTTGTTCGCTGTCATTGCCGTCGCTTCCATGGATTGCCTCCCTTCGTCCCGCCGCGGCGCGCGGATGCCGCGGCCTGTCTCGCCCGCGGCAGCTTGCCCCTTGGTGCAACACCCCCTGCAACCACCTCACGCAGCTCGGTTCAACGGGGCGTGCCGTAGCGGACTACCTGGAAATGCGAGGACGAGAGGGAAACCGGCTCAGCGGAGAACACTGGAAGGGCGTGGGAACGCCCGGCCGGCGGTCCCGGGGGCTCGGGAGTGGGTTGCCAGGGCCGTGTGTGGTAAATCCCGTCTTGCCAACTGACTGAATTTGCGTAATTTCAGTCAGTCGCATGCGCGCGGATTACATCCAGCAGGCCCAACTGGCGCGGCTTGCGCGCTCGGTCGCGCCCGGACGGGTGGTCGTGGTCTACGGTCCCCGGCGTGTCGGGAAGACCACGCTGATTTCGCCGCTACATGCGGCAGCACGATCCGGACGCCCTGCTCGTGTCCGGCGTACCTGCTCGGCGTGTCGTAGCACGTGACGGTCGCACGTGGGTCGAGAGCATCGCTCACCCCCGCGCCAGCGGCTCGCCGACCACCAGCAGCGGGGCCGTCGCGTCGGGCTCCGTCCTGACCACGCCCACCAGCTCCGGGTAACGCGTGACCATCTCCTCCCGCCACGCGCCGCCCACCTCCAGGCCGAGCTGGTGCTTCAGGGTGGCGGCGTTGGCCACCGCCTTCGCGGCGAAGTGGTTGTTCATGTAGAGGTAAAGCCGCTTGACGAGGCGGGCCGCGGCGTCCGCGGTGTCCCGGAACGGTTGCAGCTCGACGGCGGAGTAGTGGTAGTCGTAGCGCTCCTCGGCGCGGTCGTGGCGCCACCACTTGCGCGCGTTGCGGCCATGGAGCCGCATGTAATAGAAGCTCTCGACGTTGGGCAGATGGTTCTGGGCGATCGACAGCCGGAACTTCGGCTCGTCGATCTGCACCCAGGCGGCCCCGAGCCCGTTGAGCAGCCGCAGGGTGCCCGCGACGTCGTCGCTCCAGCTCCGGTGGCGCAGCTCCACCGCGACCGGGCAATCCGACAGCGCTTCGATCAGCCACGCCAGGTAGTCGTGCGCGGCATCGTCGTTCTTGAAGCTGGCGGGGAACTGCGCCAGCAGGGCGCCGAGCTTGCCGGCCTCGAGGAGCGGAGCGATGGCCTCGCGGAACCTGTCGACGTCGCTGCGGTCCACCTTGACATCGCCACCGTCGTTGACATCGCCACCGTCGCCGGTCGCGGCCGCGAACATCTTCGGGTGGGTGAACTGCTGGTACAGCTTGACCGCGAACGTGAAACCGTCGGGCGTCCGGTCGGCCCAAGCGGCGGTGACGGCCCGGCGGGGTACGCCGTAGAAGGTCGAGTTCACCTCGACGGTATCGAAGTGCCGGGCGTAGTACTCCAGCTCGTCGAATCCCGGCGGTCGATGCTTGCGTCCCCGGGGCGGATAGAAGATGCCGTCCCAGGTTCCGTCCCCGCTCGGGTAGTGCCACCCGCTGGTGCCGATACGGATCTGGCGCCCGGTCATCGAGCGCCATTGTACGTTCCTCCGAGCGGGCAAGAGCGCGTCGCGAACCGACCGGGGTCCCGTTCCGAGAGCCCCGGCGGTCGCTCGGCCGCTTGCCGTTTGGAGGCGCGAACCGAAGGGCGGCTTGTGAAGGGCTTGGCGGCGCTATCTCGTCGCGTCGCTTCCCGCGGCCGCCTCGGCCGCCTGCCGTTCGAGGTTGCGGTTGATCTCCAGGATGTGCCGGATGTCGTGGTTGCCCTCGTGGCAGGCGTATTCGAACATCGGCCCCTCGGTGCGTAGCATCGGGACCACGCCGCCCCACGGGCTGGTCCACGTCGTCGGGTCCGTGATCATGAACTCGTAGCGGATCTCGTCCTCGGCGATGCGCGTGAAGCGCTCCTCGACGTGCCGGAACTGGTTCGCGCCGCGGTAGTTCCGCCGGGCGATGAAGTGGTCGGTCTCGACGACCAGCGTGTCTCCCTCCCAGCGGGCCCGCGAGTTGCCGCCGAACTGGCGAATCGCGTCCGGGACGGCCGGGCGCCCGTCCAGCGGCATGATGCGCGGCGGGTTGGTCGCCAGCTCCGTGAACAGCACGAAGTGGTCCTCGGTCTGGAAGATCTGGTGGATGTCGTTGTAAGCCGGCGGCAGCAGCGGCGGGCCCTCGTGCGTCCATACCACGCAGCGCTCCATCAGGGGGCGGGTCTCGTGGCCGTCGAATACGGAGGCCATCCGGCGCTCGTGCTCCACTCGCGCGGCGCCTTCCGGCGTCATCGGCGGAATCCTGCCGTTTGGGGGGTGCGTGATCAGGGACGTCCGCGTCGTCGACAGGCCCTTCGGGACCGGCGTGCGCAGCCAGACCTGGTTGTCGTAGTGGACGTACGACCGGTCGCGGTTCTCCTGGTAGAGCGCCTGTTCCCGGGCCTCGGGATCCTCGATGGCGATGGCGTCGCGCCGCAGGGGGTCGACGCCCTCGGCCGTGAGCTGCTGCTGCAGCACGGCCGCTTCTTCGTCCGAGAGGAACTCCTGGTCGGCCAGGCGCTCGGGCCGCTCGAGCGGCGTGAACGTCTGGGTCGTCCAGTAGCCCTGCAGATCGGGGTGCCCGGCGGGGGTGCGAGGCAGCGTCCAGGCCGCCTCCTCGGCCGCGGCCTGCTGGCTCTGACCCTGCGCGGCGACGGGGATGGTCGCCAGCGCTCCGATGACGACAACCGTTACGAACGCGGCGAGATGACGGTGGCGCATCCGGCCCTCCCTTCAGAACGTTGTCGATAGAAGCGGATTGTAGACCAGGTGCCTGCGCCGTTCTACGGCGCAGCCCGCCGGTGCAGCCCGATCCCGCTGCACGCTGGCCCGCCGGTGATGTGTGATGTCACTTGACGCGGCTGGTGATCGGGCAAAACAACGCCAAGCCGACCTTGCCGTTGTACGCGGCCGGCGAGAGCACAACCGCGGGACGGCGTCCTGCCTGCTCCCTTCCCGACTGCGGGTCGAAATCGATCCAGACCGCGTCCCCACGCTCGGGGACCCGCCGGGGAGAGGTCACCACGCTTCGCCCCCCACGGAGGCGCCGGTCTCGACCTCGCCGTGGACGTTGTCCTCGGTCACACGGGCCAGCAGGTCGTCCAGCTCGGTACCGGGTCGCTCCAGTACGGAGACCACGAGCTGCTCACCCTGCGGCGTCAGCTCGACCGCCGCGTTCAAGGTGATGCCCACCCGCGCAGCGATGGACTGCGGAATCCTCAACGCGAGGCTGTTGCCCCACTTTCCGATGCGTGTCTCCATGTCGGTTCCGTCCCCACTCTGCGAGAAAATGCCGAGAGTAGATACGTGTTTGTACATGGGCATGGCAGCGGGGTCAATCGCCTCACAGGACGACGAGGTTGTCCGGGCTTGCGGTCCGCACCGCGGCGAGCGCGATCGTCCGATCGAAGGTGACGAGGCGGCCGCCGTGGTGGGCCGCCAGGCCGAGCAGGTAGACGTCGGTGAGCTGTCGCGGGCCGTGAATGCGCGAGTGATCGAAGATGGTCCCGTCGAGAATCGAAACATCGCTGCCCCAGTATTCGTGATGCGGGGTCGATGCAGCCGTGGCCAGAAGCCGTATCGCCTGCGAGGTGGATACGGGGCTCGGATAGCTCGGCTGGCTCAGGATGCGGATGAAGCCGTTCTGGGTGACGGCGCAGGACGCCCAGCCGTGGTGAACCTCCTGCTGGAACCATCGCCGGCCCTGTTCGTGCTGAATGTGATCACGGTCGAGGAGGGCCAGGAGGACGTTGATGTCCAGCAGTGCACGCAAGTCGACCTCGCCGCGGACTAATAGGGTCCGTCCTCGCGCAGCCGGTCGATCAACTCGTTGGTGACCGGCTTGCCGCGCTTCGGCAACGGCCGGAATCCGTGGAAGCCGTCGTTGTCCGGGTCCCTGTCATCCGACGAGGCCCCGTTCAGTCCCTTGCGGGCGAGCTCGGAGATCACCGCACCGACGCTGCTGCCGTCACGGCGCGCCAGACCCCGGGCGGCAAGGAGCACATCGTCGTCGATGTTTATCGTGGTGCGCACGCATCAGATGCTAGCACATCACGGGCAATGGTTGCCACGATGTCGGGCAGCGACCGGTTCTCGGTGTCCACGTGGGTCGCGAACAGAGGCGACCGCAAAGCACTTGTGCAGCGCTGCACCCGGCGCAACGCCCACCATGTCGCCCACGGCGTGGAGAGGCGCCACAGGAGTCGCCGGCGGATGGTCGTCGGGCTGGCCGCGAGGGTGAAGTGATGCACCGTGACGCCGTCCCGGCGCAGACGGCCGACCGTCTCGTCGAAGTAGGCAGGATCGACGATCGTCATCGGCACGACCAGCGGCCCCGGGTGATCGCGGAGCAGGCTCTCGATGGTTGCGACCGTCAAGCGTCGCCAGGATGGGATGTCCTGGAAGTCCGAGGGGCGCAGAGCCTCCGGAAGAATCTTGCGCAGCATCCTGCCGACACTCTCGGGATCCACGATCAGGGCGCCAGGCAGACGTGACGCAAGGGCGCGGGCGACCGTCGTCTTCCCCGCGCCGAAGGCGCCGTTCAGCCAGATCACGTGACCGCCCGGCATCGCATCCTCCAGGACACCGCATCATGACAGAATGGAGTTCCGTCAGCTTGGCGGAGACCCGCCTCTCGTCGACTACGTGATCTGGGTGTGGTCGGGGTCCCCGCCGCCGAAAGGGACCGTCCCCTCGGGTAGCCTGCCTCTTGCGAACTGGGAGAGTTGACGTGAACGACGACTGCCGGCAGGCAGCGCCTGATCGCGATCGGCGCCGAGGCCGAGTCCGACGACGCACCGGCGTGGCAAACGGTCGTCGGTGTCGTCGAGGACGCGCGATACCGGGAGCTCGAACGCGGACGATTCGATCTCTACGTGCCGTTCACCCAGGTGCCGATGCGCCTCAACCACCTGGTGATCCGCACGCGCGGAGAGCCCGCGCAACTCGCCGCGGCGCTGCGCTCCGAGGTGCAACAGGCCGACCCGAACTTCGTGGTCGAGTCCGTCACGCCGTTGCGCGGCCTTGTCGACGACGTCATGGGTCCATGGCGGTTCAACTTGGCGATGGCAACGTTGCTGGCCGCGCTGGCTACCGGTCTCGCGGCCGTCGGCCTCTTCGGCACCGTCGCCTACGGCGTCACCCGAAGGACGAAGGAGATCGGCGTACGCCGGGCGCTGGGCGCGCAGGCGGTCGACGTGCTGCGGCTCGTCTGGGGACACGCGTTCGTGCTCACCCTGCTCGGGGCCGCGATCGGTCTCGGGGTTGCACTTACCGTCAGCGAGTTGCTCCGCCCGCTTCTTTTCGGTGTGGCGCCGCGGGAAGCGGGGGTGCTCGCCGCGCTTACCGCTCTGCTCCTCGCCGTGTGCGCCGCAGCGAGCCTGCTGGCCGCCTGGCGGGCGACGTGGATCGATCCGCTCGCGGCGCTCCGAGAGACCGAATGACCCATATACTTGTCGGTTTTCGATAAGAAGGGTAGATGCGGGTGGTTTCACGATCACTGCTTCGGGCGCATGCGGCCGCGCGACTGGGACGTCCTTCAATACCGGCATCTCGACCACCACCTGCGCCAGTTCGGTGTCTAGAGCACGACGCGTGATCACTCCACGCAGACGCCGAAACCGTCGATGCATCCGGCCAGTTCCTCCTCCCCGGTCTGTGGGACATGCACGTCCACCTCTGCGGCCCGGATGATCGGAGGTGTCTACGAGCCCGGCCAGATCGAGCGAAGCGCGACACGGAGCGGAGCCAGAACGCGCCCGAGGACGGTGCGAGGCCGATCGGAAGCCCTGAGCGAGACCTGCGGCGCGCTCGGCGGGGTGAGCGACGCCACGGAGCCGGACGCAGCGGGCGTGTCCGAGCCGACGCGCAAGCCGGCATCCAGTTGCGCGCCGTCCACGACCCTGGCCCCGTCGGCGACCGCCACGTCACGGCCGAGGCGGCAGTTGCGGCCGACCAGCCCGTCGACGGCACAACCAGGAGCGAGGGTGGAATGATCACCCACCTCGGCGTTGGGCGCCACGCGCACGCCCGACGCCACGCGCACGAAAGACCCGAGCCGCGCGGAGGCGCCGATCGTCGTGTCCCGATCCACCTCGGTGCCGTGGCCTACCGCGGCGCCCGGGGCGACGACGACGGCCGGACCGATGCGCACGCCGTCTCCGAGCGTGAGGGGCGGACAGGACAAGACACCCTCCGACGGCTGATGGCGAACGGCGCCGTCCCCGACGGTGGCGCCGGAGGCGATATGGACGTCGACCCCGACACGCACGTTCTCTCCCACGTAGCAGTCCGGATCGAACGTGCAATGCGCACCGGCGACCGACCCCGCATCGACGACCGAACGGGCGCCGACCACGGTAGCCGGTCCCACGCGCACGCGCGGCATGACGACGGCGCCGTGCTCTAGCCTGACGCCGTCCGACAGGTTTGCCTCGGCACCCACGACACAAAGCGGGCCTACCTGGACGCCGACGCCGATGACCGCGTCGCGACCGATGTCGGCACCCGGGGCAAGGTTGGTGGCGACGCCGACCAGGGCGCCCTGGCCGACGACGACGTCGGGCGCGATCCGGGTATCGTGAGCAACGAGAGCGGTGGGGTGAATGCGCGGGGCATCCGGACCCGGACGCGGGCTGGCAGCCCGGGCACGGTCCGCGGCGGCAGAGACAACAGGCTCCTGCATGCGGAAGACGCTAACAGAAAGGAAAGGAAAAGACTGCCGGCGCGCGGCGGTTGAAGACGACTCGGAACACCGGCGATCCGCTCCACGTCACTACCTTCGATGGGCCATTGGAGAAGAACCGCCCGCTTGCTGGCCGGCGCCGTCCTCGCTATCGCAGTTCTGATGCTCGTCGGCCGGGGCGGCGAGACCGAAATCGAGAGTCTCGTTCAACTCCTCGGCATCCAGGCTGGAGATTCCGTGGCCGACGTAGGGGCCGGCGACGGGTGACCACGGCGGGGCTGACCCACGTCACGACGGTCGACTGGCCTCTCGCCGCCCACTACGCCGCGGTCTTCCGGAAGGAGAGGTGACGCAGGGGCCCGCTGTTCAGGGAGGGCGCAACGGCGGAAGATCTGTAGAATCGCGGGCGGGAATGCCATGAGCCTCGAGGAATGGCAGGCGCTACGGGCCAGTCTCAAGGAGCACGACAGAGACGCCGAACCGCCTGTTCTGGCGCCGGCCGAAGCGTTCGACGACACCCGGCCGGACGAGGAGTTCCGCGAGCGGTTTCACCCCGACCACGATCCGGGGCAGCTCGGGAGAAACAGCCGGGCGGTACGAAGACGGCTGGGCAGCAGTTGCGCCGGCTGGCGGCGCAAGCCGAGAACGGAAGAGTTCTACGACGCGGTCCACGCGAGCAGGCCGAGCTCGCGGGAAAGACAGTTGATCCGCACGTGGCTCCAGGAAGCCAGCCGGGAAGACCTGCTGCACGCCTGGGCGGAGGGCGTCTACACCTGGCGGGAGCTGGCGCGGGCCATCCACGCGGCAGGAGAGCAGACGTCGCCACGCTGCACCGACATCAACACGCTGATTCCGTCATGAACGGCACAGTCGACGCGCCGGACGAGACGCTCGATCTGCCGGAGCCCGCTCGCACCTTGTTCCGGAAGGCACGCGCCGCCCTGGAAACGCACGTGTCGGCGTACGCGGCCGACGGCCAAGGCTACAAGCTCGGCGGCGGAACCGTTCTGGCGGCACGCTGGAAGCATCGCCGGAGCAACGACATCGACGTGCTGTTCCACCCGGACACGAAGACGTCGCTGGATCCGCCTACCCGGGACGTATACGACATCGCGGTCTGCGGAATCGAAAGATCCGGAGAGCCTCGAAATCGTTCTGAACGGGGTTTACCAGGCCAAACGGGACGCGACGATCCCGCGGTAGGGGTTTGCCGTCGCCTATTGGAGGGACATGCATGTCAACGGCGAGGTTTCTCGGGCGGCCGATTGACCGGGCGGCAATGCTCAGGTACTCGGGGCGGAGGGCGGCATGAAGACGAAGATCAGTGTAGAGGAGAGCTGCAATCGTCTCGACGAAACATGGAGTCCACGCGTCATCGCCACGCTCAACGGGCAGGAAGTGAAGCTCGTGCGGGCGAAGGGCGTCTTTCCCTGGCATCGTCACGATGATGCCGACGAGTTCTTCCTGGTCTGGAAGGGACGATTCTCGGTGGAGTTCCGCGATCGGCGGGTGGATATGAAGGATGGAGAGTGCGTGCTGGTTCCCCGCGGCGTCGAGCACCGCACTTCCGCCGCGGAGGATGCGTACGTGCTCTGTTTCGAGCCGGTGGGTACCGTAAACACCGGCAACCTCCCGGCAAACGACTTCACCGCGCCGTGCGGCGTGTCGATTCTCGGTTCCGATGAGGCCGCGGAGTGACTTGTCGGTTACCGTTCATGCCTCGTTCATGGTCGCGGAGCGTGAATGAATGAGCTTGAACGCGTGGCTTCTGTTCGCCGGCACCGAGGCCGTGCTGTGCCTCACGCCCGGTCCGGCGGTGCTGTTCGTGCTGTCCTACGGCCTCGCTCGCGGCGGGCGCGCGTCGCTGTGGGCGAGCGCCGGCGTTCTGGCCGGCAACGCCTGCTACTTTGCCCTCTCCGCGCTGGGTCTCGGAGCGGTTCTGCTCGCTTCCTACGAGGTCTTCACGCTCATCAGGTACCTGGGAGCCCTCTACCTGGTCTATCTCGGCGTGCAGACCGTACGGGGAGCGGGACTCGCGCTTCGGCCCGAGCGTGCGCAGGAAGACCGGGGCTCGCTGAGAGCGCTGACCCGCGGATTCGCGCTGCAGGCGGCGAACCCCAAGGCGCTGGTCTTCTTCGTTGCCCTGCTCCCGCAGTTCATAGACGCGAGCCGCGCCGTCTGGCCGCAGGTGCTGATACTCGGTGTGACGTCGGTGGTCATCGAGTTCACCATATTGGCGGGATACGGGTACATGGCCGCACGGGCCGCGGCGCTGACTCGCCAGGTGAGATTCCGGAAACTGACGAATCGCGTCTGCGGCGGCATGCTGGTCGTCGCGGGCACCGGCGTGGCGTTCGCTGGAGAACGCTGAGCCTGATCGACAGGTACCGCTGTCGCTGATGCCCTTCTCGATCGACCGCGTGGTGCCCTGGGGGCGGAATGCCGCCGAGTATCGGGCGATGTTCGCCCTGGACGACACCCATCGTGGTGGCCGCATCCTGGGGTGCGGCGACGGCCCCGCGAGCTTCAACGCCGAGATGTCCGCGCAAGGAGTTACCGTGGTCTCGGTCGATCCGCTGTATGCCGTATCCGCGGCCGCCATAGAACGGCGAGTCGAGGAGACGTTCGACGAGGTGATGGACCAGATGCGCCGGAATCCGGACGAGTTCGTCTGGACGCACATGCCGTCGGTCGAAGAGTTGGGCCGGCGGCGGATGGCCGCGATGCACCGATTCCTCGCGGACTATCCGAGGGGCAAGGCCGAGGGTCGGTACGTGGAGGCGTCGTTGCCCGAGTTACCCTTCGAAGACGATGAGTTCGATCTGGCGCTGTCCTCCCATCTGCTGTTCCTGTACAGCGATCAGTTCAACTTGGCCTTCCACATCCGGGCGCTGGAGGAGATGCTGCGGGTGGCCGCGGAGGTCAGGGTCTTTCCGCTCCTGCAGATCGGCGGGACGCCGTCGCTGCACGTCGAGGGAGTCGTCGATGCTTTCGGATCGCGAGGCGCGGACGCGACGGTCGAGCCGGTCCAGTACGAGTTTCAGCGGGGCGGGAATCGAATGCTGCGGCTGCGACGCCACCGGTAGCCGGCGAAGTCTCGGCGCAATTGCTGGGATCTGCGCTACGCTCTGCGCGCAACGACACGCTGTGGCCGGAGGACCGGGTCGAGACGCTGCTGCCGGCCGCGTGCTTCGACGCCGAACCGGTCGCGGAACGGTACGCGCTGATCATCGACCGCAACACGGGGTTTCGTGGCCTGACTGTGACAACCCACGTACTCGCCGCCGGGGTAGCCGACCGTCATCGTCCGATGCATCTTCCATGACCCGTCGGCTTGGCGCTGCAGGTTCACGCACGGCCTCCCGAGATTCTGTGCCGCAAGAGAATGGCGCCCGGCGCCCGACAACGCTGGCCTGCGTCGCTTTTTGTTCCCATCGTTTAGCGACGGGAGTGTGCCAGAGAGGGGTTGCTCAATCAACCGTGCGCGGCGTCCTGGCTAGTGGTAGAAGCTCTACCAGAGAACGCCTCTTGGCGCTCCGATCCGGCTTCTGCGTTGTACTGCATTGGCGTCGTCTGGCTGATCGCCCTCGCGTCGTTCGGCGGGCCAAGCCAGGGATCGGGCCGCCGAGGACACATCCCGTCCGGGCGCTCCCGAGGCGAAGTATCCTCATCCGACACGCGTTCGCCCCCGCAGTCCGGCGCGCGAGGTCATGGTGAGTCACACGTGCTCGCGCACCCGCATTTCAGCGACCCGGCCGACCCCTGACTCATTGGAGGCTTCGGCGAGCGGTGTGGAGGGAGGTCCAGGATTGAATGCTGACACCCTTGAATACTGACACCACGGATCGCGGCAGAGTCGGGTCCGAGGTGGAGTCGTACACCATCAATGGGGATGCCTATCCGGTGCACCCCGCCGCACGGCTCTTTCCGTTGCTCGATGGGAAGGAGCGAGAGCAGCTCGTCCGTGACGTGCGGATGCGCGGGGTCCGCGAGCCGGTCGTGATCTGGCGCGGGCAACTCCTCGATGGCCGCAACCGCGTGGAGGCTGCCCGGCAGGCAAACGTGCCTGTTCCTGTCAGGCAACTCGATGACGATGTCGACCCCTTCGGCTTCGTCCTCTCGGCGAACGCGTTCCGCCGGCACATGACGGCGTCGCAGCTCGCGATGACCTGTGCCCGGGTGCACGAGGAGTGGACCCGGTATCGTCACAACCAGTCTCTTCGCCGGGCTGTCGAAGACGCCGAGCGTACTGGTTCCGACGCGGGTCGTCAGGCGGCTGTGGACAGTCCGGGTGGCCGTCGTGGAGCCGCCGCGGTCGCGACGTCGCGGCCGTCCCCTCGCGCAGACCCGGTTCCCGACGCCCCTGGCCTGAAGGTCCTGGCCGCGAAGATGGGTACGCCGTACAGGACTGCTTCCCGTGCGTCGAGCGTCCGAAAATCCGCACCGGATCTGGAGGCGCCGGTTCTCGACGGCACGATCACCGTGCACGATGCCCACAAGATCCGTCATCTTCCCAAGCCGCAGCGGCAACGGGCCGTCGAGGCGGTCAAGACCGGTCAGGCCCGGACGGCGCGTCATGCGGTCGATGAGCCAACGCGTGCGGTCGATGAGCCAACGCGTGCGGTCGATGAGCCAACGCGTGCGGTCGATGAGCCAACGCGTGCGGTCGGTGAGCCAACGCGTGCGGTCGATGAGCCAACGCGTGCGGTCGGTGAGCCAACGCGTAAGGACCCGAACTCGAAGCGCCAGGCCGGCAACGCCGGCGATGCTGGTCCGCGGCACGCGCCGCCGGATTCGCGGCGGGATGCCGCGGGCGTGCGGGACGAGGAGCCGAGCCCTGTTCCCGCCAGGTGCCGCTTGCCTTCCGCGATGCTCACCGGCATTCGTGACGCCCTCGGCGGAATCGACATCGCTGTTTGCTCGTCAGCGGCGGAGCGGGAGGTCCTGCGGGCGGGAGCGTGGCAGGCGAATGGGGACGGGGCGACCGGGTCCTGGAGCGGCAACGTCTATCTTCGTCCGCGCCTCGATCAGGTAGCCCGATGCGCTGACAGGCTGTTGTCGGACCTCGATGCCGCCGGAGTCGCCCGCGCGGCGCTGCTCGCGCCGACGGATCTGACCGAGCCCTGGTTTCATCGGGCTCTCGCTCACGCACGCCTCTCCGTGATCGTCCTCGAGCACGGTCGCCGCACGCCTCAGCCACGGAGCGCGACGCGGACCCGCACCGCCCGCACCAGGACGGGGCTGTTCGTCTTCGGCGTTTCGGAGCCGCATCCGGCGTTCATCGAAGCCTTCGGCACGTGGGGCCATGTTCTGGCTCCCTGCCGCCGCGCTCCTTCGACCGGCATCATTGCCACCCTCAAGCGACCGTTGAAGGACATGGCGACCGCCCTCTGGAAGAACATCGAGAAGTGGACGGAGTTCTAGCTGGCGGACCGAGTGCCGGATCCGCGCCGGGTTCGGTCGGACCCGGAGTCGACCCCCGGCCATCCTCTGGTGATTTGTCGATTTCCCTGGACCGGGATGGCGACAATTGATGACCGGAATCAACGCCAGAGGCAGTACCTTGTATTGCCTCTGGGCGTATCGACCGGCAAGGTGTGGAATCCGATGAACTGTTGGAACCCGATGAACTGGACGCGGAGGGCAACGATGTCGAGATGGCCGGTAGCGAGAGCTTGCTGTACGACCGTCGTCACCATACTTGTCGCCATACTCATGTTGCAGATGGATGCGCGCGCCGCATCCATCCAGGTGTACGCTCCCGTCGAGCTGTACACTCCGTTTCCGCCAGGACCTGGTACGTCTCCAATGGACCGGGAGAGCACACGGGGCATTGGGGTGGCTTGCACATCTCGAACGGGCGGGCAATCATTGCACAACGATTCGCCATAGACCTCGTGGGTCTGGACGAGAATGGCCTTGCGGCGGTCGGTGAGATCGACGGCACGACGAACGAGGACTGGTTCGGCTTCGGAGCGGAGCTCATTGCCGTGGCCGAAGGTGTCGTCCGCGCCATTAGAATTAGAGATGGGGTGCCCGACCGTTCCCCGCTTGTCCAATTGCCTCTGGTGATGGAATTGACTTTGGAAGCGGCCGCCGGGAACTACGTGGTACTGGAGCTCGGCACGAACACATTTGCACTCTACGCGCATCTCCAAGAGGGCAGCGTGGCCGTGGAAGTCGGACAACGAGTCAGACCCGGCGACATGCTGGGACGCCTTGGGAATTCCGGCAATACCAGTGGTCCACACCTGCACTTCCATATCTCCGATGCACCCGGTCTGGACGGTGAAGGGCTTCCATTCGAAATCGACTCGTTCGGGTTTCTCGGCGAGACGACAACCAACAACGTTCTCGAGGAGTGGACGGATTCGGAACCCCCCGAATTGGCGGCGGAAGCCGACCATCGATCGGGACTTCCGCTGGATGGAAACGTGCTCCGTTTCCCGTAGCCACGTGCCCGGGTCCGTGAGGCAGTTCCTACATCCGCTCGCGGGGCGTGTCGTAGATGGAAGCACGTAACTCGGCAACTCGCGTGAAAGCGTTCTGCGTAGGGCAGGTGAAGTCCGGGACCGCATCGCTGTGCGGAATGCTGTCTACCTGCCATCGGGCAGCTCATGAGCCTGAACGGGAAGAACTGCTGGAGATTCCTTCTGGAAGCTGTTCGTAGGGACGGCCGACGGGACTCGGTCCCAGCGGACCGCCGTGCTCCGGCGTCTCGTTGATCAGCACGGCCTGCCGGCCGGCGTCGTCTGCCAGCCTGTCAAGGGCGTCGGCGTCGCCGCGGACGACGGGCAGAACTATCTATCTATCTATTCCTGCGGCGGGAACGATTCCTCGTCGTCCAGTAGCGTCTGGAGTTCCCCTTGGACCGTCGCGTGCACCTGCTGGAGCAGCAGGAGTCGTCCGTGGACCAGTCGAAGCTCATCCTTGATCTCGAGCGGGGACATGGCGAATGACATGGTGGACAACAGCAGGCTCATGTCGCTGAGCAACTGGCCGCGTGCCTGCTCGTAAAGAACCTGCAACTCGTAGACCCGAGAGGCCCTGATCACCCAGTCGTAGTCGAAATAGGGTGAAGCCTGACTAGCTTGCGCCGCACGCCACGCTGCCGACGAGATTTCCGGAAGAGAAAGGGAGAAGCCTATTTCTCCGTCGGCGAAGAGGGGGTCGTCCTCGCTCTCGGCCTGGAGTACGCGCTGGATCAGTTCACTGACTTCTCCCAGCGCCGGCTCTGCTTCCCGGAATTCGTTCAGGTTCTCCCCCAGCTCCAGCTCTACCGCAGCCCGTGCGACATCGGCGAACCGGCGAAGCTGGCGCTCCTCCCGCCACTGCTCGACGCCGAACGCCGCGAGGACGGCGAACACGACCATCATGGATTCGATCGCAAGCTCAGCGAGCTTCGAACGGCCTGTCAGTGCCGCGAGCTTCCCGCCAAGCGTCTGCTGGCCTTCGCTCATCACGCCAACGATACCGCGTCTGCTTTTTCGATGCCGTCGACGGCAGGCTGCGCTCCCCCGGACCACGAGCGGACCTCTTGACGCGCGTATTACGTCGTGCGATACTACGTATAACGTAATACAATGCTTGACCCGACACTCCTCCTGCTCGCCAGCCTCGCCAATGGCCAGAAGCACGGCTACGCGATGATGACCGATATCGAGGCCTTCGCCGGCATCCGCCTGGGTGCCGGCACGCTCTACGGCGCGATCACACGCGCGGAGCAGCGAGGCCTGATCGAGCCGGCGGGGCCGGCCGAGCGACGCCAGCCGTACCGACTGACGCCGGCCGGACGGCGACACCTCCAGGAGCGGCTGGACCTGCTGGATCGCGTGCAGCGAGCCGCGGCACGGCGTCAGGGGGCGTCATGACTCGGGTGAGACGGCTGGTCCGGTGGGCGACCCGGCTGTATCCGCGGTGGTGGCGCCAGCGTTACGGAGCGGAGCTCGATGCGCTGCTCGACGACGTCGATCTCCGCTGGCGTGACATCGGCAGCATCGTCCGGGGAGGTATGCTGATGCGATTGACGAGACCGGCACCGACGTACGTGGTGAGCAGGAAGGGGCAAGTGAGAAGAGCCGTCCCACTCGTTCTCGCCGCTGTCGCCGCTCTTCAGGTGGGCGCCATCCTGGCAGTGGCAGGTACCGTCGCCCGTGGCGCGGGGCCGCTTCCCACCTCTGCGGCGGGTCTGCCGCCGAGCGGGGCAACCGCGCGGGGCGATCTTGCGGCATCGCCCCGGCGGGGAGAGCTCGTCGACGTCGAGTTGCCGGGGAGCGCGGTGCGGGTCCCGACCTGGGTGGTATATCCCGAGCAGTCGCGCGCGCCGGTCGTAATGGTCGTGCACGATCTCTACGGGCTCTCCGATTGGGTTCGAAGCGTCGCCGACGCGTTCGCGGCCGAGGGATTCGTCGCGGTCGCCCCGGATCTCCTGAAGGGCATGGCTCCTGACGGCGGCGATGGCCGTTTCTTCATCGATGGGATGAGGATTGCCCCCACCGTCAACGCAATCGGCGCACGGGTGCGAACGAGCCGGCTCGACGCGGTCCGGACGTGGGCGCTCGGACTGCCGGCCGCCGAGGGACGAGTCGGCATCGTCGGATTCAGTTGGGGCGGAGCGGCAAGCCTTGCGTACGCGTCGGAGCAGCCCGAGCTGGATGCCGTGGTCGTCTTCTACGGCGCCGTGCCCGGGAACGAGTCCGACTATGGACGGATTGCGGCGCCGGTGCTCGGCCTCTACGGGGGCGACCTTCCGACAGCGGCGACCGTCTCCCGGACCACCGAGGCGATGGCGGCTGCCGGCACCTCCTACGAGGCGATCGTCTACGAGGGCGCGACCGTGTTTCTGAAGGCCCAGGAAGGACTGGCCGCCAACCGGCGCGCGACCAAGGACGGGTGGCCGCGCACGCTGGCGTTCCTCCGGGAACATCTGGGCAACTGAGCGCCCTGCGAGCCCGCCCGATCGCTCAGGCGGCAGTGGCAAGGAACAGACGGTCGAGGACCGGGCGGATGGAATCCGTGCGAGCTCGTCCGATTGTCAAGGCGACTGGTCATTGCGTCGCTTCGAGTACGCGGTGGATGGCGAAGATGATCCGGTCGAACTCGTCGCGCTTGTGCGTCAGTTGCTCCCGGCCGGCCGCGGTCAGCGAATAGAACCGCGCGCGCCGGTTGTTCTCGGACGTCCCCCAGGCGGCGTCGACCCAGCCGTTCAGCGTCGGTGGGCTCAGCAAGAGGAAGGCAGCCGCCACTGTCACTGATTTCATCCCTCCCTCCGGTTCTCCACCCCCATGGCCGAGTGTATACGCGACACCGTGGAGTGGGAACAGGACTGGCAAGGCTTGACCGCCGTACTTCCTGGACATCCGCCGATTCCTCCGACGCTTCGCGGCCCGCGGCCCCCTGTCACTGGCGTCCCGAAACGCCGCGCTGGCTCGGCGTTTCGGCCTGTGGCGCAAGCTCCCAGACTCGACAGCACGATTGACAGCTACGACGACAAATAGCATCATGAATTTGTCATGCTGGATGTGCCCGCGGTTTTGCGGACGCGGTATCCCCACCTGCAGTTCGGTCGACGCTGGCAGCTCAGCCCGGACGTGCACTATCAGCTCGGCCAGTGCAACACCATAATCCGCGCGATCAGCGAGACGCCGCTGAGCCCGGATCGCCGCAGCGAGCTTGGGAGCGTATCCCTGATCAAGGGGGCCCAGGCGACCACCGCGATCGAGGGCAACACGCTGACCGTCGACGAGGTGCGGCAGGTGGCCGAGGGAGAATCGCTGCCGCCCAGCAAGGAGTACCAGGAACGCGAGGTTCGCAACGTCATCGACGCCATGAACGGCATCCTCGAGGACGTGGTCGGGCGCGAGTCGGCTCCGTCCGTCTCGCCGGCTCTCATGCTCGGCTTGCACCAGCGGATCGGCTCTGAGCTCGGCGAGCACTTCGACGCGATTCCTGGCCGGTTTCGTACCGACGAGCGATTCGTCGGTCCCTACAAGTGCCCTCGCGCGTCAGATGTGCGCCCCCTTGTCGACCTGTTGTGCGAGTGGCTTCAGGAAGAATTCGGGTCGAAAGAAGGCCCGCCATCCTTCACGGACGCAGTGATTCAGGCGATCGTGACCCACGTCTACGTCGAGTGGATTCATCCCTTCGGGGACGGCAACGGACGAACCGGGCGACTGCTCGAGTTCTACCTGTTGCTGCGCGCCGGCAATCCGGACATCGCCTCGCACATCCTTTCCAACTTCTACAACCAGACGCGGCCCGAGTACTACCGACAGATTCACCAGGCGAACAGAAATCGTGACCTGAGTGACTTCATTGCCTATGCGGTCCAAGGCTATCGCGACGGCCTGCTGGAGACGCTGCAGGCGATTCAGAAGATTCAGTTCAAGATTGCCTGGCGGACGCTTGTCCACGAGCGGTTCGCTACGCAACGCTACAGGAAGAGGCGCGTCTTCAAGCGCCGACGAGAGTTGATGCTGCACTTCCCGTTGCACAAGGCCGTCCCGCTCGACGACCTGCCGATGCAGACAATCGACCTGGCGCGACAGTACTCGGCGCTGACGAGTACTACGCTGCTCCGGGACGTGAAATTCCTGATCGACATGGACCTGGTCGTACCCGACGAGCCGACAGGAGGCTACCGGGCACACACCGACCTGTTGCGCCGGCAGATGCCGGCACGGCGGACCTGAATTCCGCCGTCGCTGGCTGCCCGGCAATTCCGGTCCAGGCCACGCGCTCCCGGGCCTGCGCCGTCGGCGCTCCTCGAAGGCTTGCGCTGAGGCGATCGCCGGGTAGCGAAAGGCCTGCGCTGAGGCGATCACCGGGTAGCGAGTGGTGTGGGCTGCTGCGTCACGCCACCCTGATCGAGTGGCAGAAAGTCGTCCTCCACACGCGCCGCGTACAGGCCGTCCCAGAATGTCCGCACCGCGTCGAGCATCGTGACGCCGGCGGCGATGAACGCTTCGTCCTCGAACGACGGCGAGTCGTAGCACGCCCGCAGCTCGTGCCAGACGTGGTCGCGGTGGTTCGCCTCGAGCCTGTCGTGCCACGCGAAGAAGGCAAGCGGCAGGGCGGGGACCTGCTCGGCCTTGACGCGCTCGAGCCCGGCGATGAGCTCCTTCCAGAAGCCGGCCGCGGCCCAGTTCTCGACGGCGAACGACGCCCCCATCGCCTCGTTGTAGTCGCCGCTGCCGTACAGCCGGAACAGCTCGTCGCAGAAGAACAGCGTGCTCGGGTTGCCATGGCGCCGCTTGCCCATGTCGCCGAAACGCAGGCCGACGGCGGCCCCGAAGCGCAGCAGCCACTCGAAGTGCGCCGCCCGAAAGCGGAACGTCCCGCCCTCGACGGTCCCCGTGGTCGCCACCAGGGCCGGGTCTCCCTCGCGGTCGGCGTCCACGGGCCGCGCGTCGGGACGGGCGCGCTCCGGATCGACGTGGATCCGATCGGCGTCGAGGGACCGGGGGCCGGGACGGGCCCGCTCCCGGTCGGCGTAGATGACGCCCAGCTCGTTCATCAGGATCTCCTTGCTCTCGCGTGCCGCCTCGAGCGTGTCGGCGTTGATCGCGCGATTGAGCGCGGCGAGCAGGAACTGGTTGGAGAACACCGAGAACTGGACGGTGAAGTGCCGAAGGTGATCCAACGGGACGCGGCCCTCGGCGAACCAGGCGGTGTAGGCGTTGTCGACCACGACCGGGTGGCGCATGAGCTTGCGGTCGACCGTGTCCTTGAACGCCTCGAAGTTCTGGCCGGTCATGGTCGTCCTCCCTCCATGCTGTGCAGCGCCACCGGGGACCAGCTTCCGGCGTAGCTTTCGTCCTCGAGCGCCGCGGCGTCGACCGTCAGCCGCAGGGGCCGGAACGTGTCGATCATCACGGCCAGCTCGTCGGTGCGCTCCGTGCCGATGGATCCTTCGTAGGCGCCGGGATGCGGGCCGTGCGGGATCCCGTTCGGGTGCACCGTGAAGGCGGCCGCCGCGACTCCCCGGCGGGACATGAAGTTGCCGTCGACGTAGTAGATGACCTCGTCGGAGTCGACGTTCGAGTGGTTGTAGGGTGACGGAATCGCCAGCGGGTGGTAGTCGGCCAGCCGCGGAACGAAGGAGCAGACCACGAACCCCGGTCCCTCGAACGTCTGGTGCACGGGCGGCGGCTGATGCACGCGCCCGGTGATCGGCTCGAAGTCGTCGACGTTGAACGCGTACGGCCACAGGTGGCCGTCCCACCCGACGACGTCGAGCGGATGGTGGCCGTAGAAGTAGCGGGTCACCCGGCCGCGCGCCTTGACGCGGACCTCGAAGGTCCCCTGCTCGTCGTGCGTCTCGAGCACGTCCGGGGGCCGGATGTCCCGCTCGCCGTACGGCGCGCTCTCGACGAACTGGCCGTGGCGGTTGCGGTAACGGGCCGGCGGCTCCAGGTGCCCGCCGGCGGACTCGACGACGATCATCCGCTGGTCGCTGCCGCCGTTCGGGAGGATGCGCCAGAGCACGCCGGTCGGGATGACCAGGTAGTCATGGGGGCGGTAGCGCAGCGATCCGAACTGGCTCTCGAGCACGCCCTCGCCTTCGTGCACGAAGAACAGCTCGTCGCCGTGCGCGTAGCGGTACCAGTAGTCCATCGGCTCCACCGGGCGCACGGCCGAGATTCGCAGATCCGCGTTGGCCATGAGTGCGACGCGTCCCCCGACGGCGTCTCCGGCGGGCTGCAATTCCGCCGTCGGCAGCAGCCGGTGCCGAAGCGCGCCCGGCGGCTCGTAGCGCGCCTCGTCCGCGCCGGCCGGGAGGATGCCTTCGATCGCGGTGGGCGGCCGGAGGTGATAGAGCAGCGACTGGACGCCCGCGAAGCCCTGGATGCCCATGACCTCCTCGTGGTACAGCGACCCGTCGGGCTGGCGGAACTGGGTGTGGCGTTTGTGGGGCACCTCGCCCCGCCTGACGTAGTAGCTCATGACGCCGCCTCGACGAGGTTGCCGCGACGCGCCTGCTCGCGCTCGATCGCTTCGAAGAGCGACTTGAAGTTCCCCTGGCCGAAGCCGTTGGATCCGCGGCGCTCGATCACCTCGAAGAACATCGTCGGCCGGTCCTGAACGGGCTCGGTGAAGATCTGCAGCAGGTACCCGTCCTCGTCGCGGTCGGCCAGGATGCCGAGGCGGGCGAGCACGCCGGCGTACGGGCCGATCGCCGGGACGCGCTCCGGCAGGTCGTCGTAGTACGCGGCGGGCACGGAGAGAAACGTCATGCCCCGCGCCCGCATGCGCGATATGGTCTCCACGATGTCGTCGGTGGCGAATGCTATGTGCTGCACGCCCGGGCCGCCGAAGTAGTCGAGGTACTCGGCGACCTGCGACTTGCGCCGGCCCGTCGCCGGCTCGTTGATCGGGAACTTGATGCGGCCGGCGCCGTCCTGCATGACCTTCGACATCAGCGCCGAGTACTCGGTGGAGATCGCCTCGTCGTCGAAGTGCAGCAACTCGGTGAACCCCATCGTCTCCGCGAAGAACTGCACCCACCGATCCATCTGCCCGAGCTCGACGTTGGCGACCACGTGATCGATGGCGGTGAGTCCGACGTCGGCGCCGGGCGGCTCGGGACCGAGGCGCGGCTCGAACCCCGGGGCGAACACGCCCGCGTAGCCCCGCCGTTCCACGAACCGGATCACCGTGTCGCCGTAGGCGCTGATGGCCGCCGATCGGAAGCAGCCGTACCCGTCGCGATCCTCCACCGGCTCGGACGCGGCGACAGCGCCGTGCCGCTGTGCCTCGGCGAAGGCGCGGGCGGCGTCGGGTACCTCCAGCGCGACCACCGCCACGCCGTCGCCGTGCGCGTGGGCGAATCGTGCGGCCGCGTTGCCGGGCGCGAGGCCGCTCGTAAGGACGAACCGGATCGCGCCGCATTCCAGGACGTACGACGTCGTCTCGCGGCAGCCGGTCTCGAGGCCGCGGTAGGCCGTGATGCGGAAGCCGAACGCGTGCTGGTAGAAGGCGGCCGCCTGTCGCGCGTTGCCGATGTAGAACTCGATGTGATCGATGCGCCGGATGGGAAAACGATCAGCCATTCGCCAATCTCCGTTCGAGAAGTCGTCCGAGGCGTTCGACGGCGGTGCGAATCTCGTCCGGGGCGCAGCTCGCGAAACTGAGCCGCAGGTGGTGCGCCGGCAGCCCCGGAGTGGCTGCGAAAGCGGATCCCGGCACGACGGCCACACCGGCCTCGGCGAGGGCTTCTTCGCACACGCGATCGCAATCGAGCTGCCGCGGCAGCTTCACCCACACGAAGAAGCCGCCCGGCGGATGGGTCCACCGGGTGCTCGCGGGAAAGTGGTCGCCGAGAGCCGCCAGCATGGCGTCCCGCCGACCCCTGTAGCCGGCGCGGATGCGATCGAGGTGGTCCCCGTATCCCCGTTGCAGCAGGCGAGCCACGGCGCGTTGCGTGAGCGCCGAGCACTCCAGGTCGGCCGCCTCCTTCAGGATGCCGGCCTCCCGAACGAGGCGTGGCGGCAACACGAGCCAACCGAGGCGCAGCGCCGGGGCGATGATCTTCGAGAAGGTCCCCACGTGGATCACCCACTCGGCCTCGAGTGCGCGCAGGGCGGGCAGCGTGTCCCGGTCGTAGTGCAGAAGCCCGTAGGAGTCGTCCTCCACAACCGGGACGCCGAAACGTCGCGCAAGCGCCACGAGGCGCGTGCGTTGCTCGCGGCCGAGGCGTACCCCGCAGGGGTTGTGGGTGTCGGCGATCGCGTAGATGAACGCGGGCCGCGCCCCCCTGGCCAGCAGCTCGGACACCGCGTCGACGTCCATGCCGGTGTCGAGGTCGGTGCGGACCGTCAGAATGGTGGGCCGATGGGGCAGGACCGCCTGCCGCAGGCCGGTGTACACGTGCTCTTCCATGAGCACCTGGCCGCCCGGCGCCATCAGCAACTGTGCCGCGAGGCTCAGCGCCTGCTGTGCTCCCGACGTCAGCAGTACCTGCCGCGGCTCGCACCCGACGCCCCGCTCGCGCATCAGCTCGACGATGTGCTCCCTGAGCGCCTCGTACGGCTGGCCGTACTGCAGGGCGTCGTCGTCGCCGGCCAACACGTCCCGCAGTGCCGCGGCGTAAGCGCGGCGCGGTATCAGCTCCGGAGCAGGGAGACCCCCGGCGAGCGACAGGAGCCCGGGTCGCGACGGAAGAAGCGCAAGCTCGCGCAGGCGCGAGCGAATCCATCCGGACCGCGATGCGACGGCGTCCCGCGTGTCCCCCGGACGTTCGAGTGTGACGGTGGCCATGTACATACGACAATAGCACTCTAAGCCACGTATGCGTCAATAGATGTTCTTGAATGGCGCGAATGTGCGTGGTTTATGAACAAATATTGACAATTAAGCTAAAATACAGGCAATGGACGATTCGACGACCGGCGGCACGGCATCGACGAAGAAGCAACGGGCGCCACGGGCGCGCGCCGGCGAATGGCCTCCACGGCTCGACGATCTCGATCGCCGATTGCTCGCGTTGCTGCAACAGGATGGAAGGGCGACGAGTGTGGAGCTGGCGCGACGGCTCGACCTGTCGCCGCCCGGTCTCCAGCGGCGGCTGCGGCGGCTGGAGGCGGCGGGCGTCATTCGTGGATACACGACGCTGGTAAACCGCGAGGCGGTAGGTCTGGATCTGCTGTGCTTCGTCGAGGTAAAGCTCGCGCACCATCGCCCGGAATGTGTCGCGCGTTTTCGCGACGAGGTGCAGTCGATACCCGAGGTGCTGGAGTGCCACTACCTGACGGGCGAGTCCGACTACCTGATCAAGATCGTCGTGCCGAATCACAAGGCGCTGGAGACGGTGCTCTTCGAGGGCCTGATGTGTATCGACGGGGTCGACCGGATTCACACGAGCATCGTGGTGAACGAGGTGAAGCTGTCGACCGTCCTCCCGCTGAAGGCGGCGTCCCGCCCGCAGTCGAGAGCGAGAGGTGGGCCGTGAGCGTCGAGTCGCCGGCGCACCCGCTCGACGATACCCACGATCCCGCGCTGCGAAGCTGGGTCGCCAGCGCGAACTACCCTGGCGCCGACTTTCCGATTCAGAACCTCCCGCTGGGCGTTCTTCGGGGTGGCCCCCCGGGGGCGCCGCGCCTCGGCGTCGCCATCGGCGACCGCGTGCTGGATCTCCGGCGTTGCCGGGAGATGCGTCTTCTCGACGGGCTTCCGCCAGCGGTAATCGCCGCCGCCGCCGAGGAGACCTCCCTCAACACCCTGCTGGCCCTGGGACCGAATGCGCTGCGCAGCCTGCGGCGCGCGGTGAGCACGATCCTGCGCGCCGACGGAGCGCGCGCGGAGCCGGCCGCCCTGGTGCCGATGTCCGACGCAGAGCTTCTACTGCCGGTCGACGTCGGCGACTACACCGATTTCTACGCGTCCATCGTCCATGCGAGGAACGTCGGCCGGCTGTTTCGTCCCGACGACCCGCTGCCGCGGAACTACCGGCACGTGCCGCTGGCCTATCACGGCCGGAGCTCGTCGCTGGTCGTCAGTGGCACGCCGGTGACGCGGCCCCGTGGCCAGTGGATCCTCCACGCCGGCCAGGGGCCATCGTTCGAGCCGACGCGGCAGCTCGACTACGAAATGGAGCTGGGAGTCTACGTGGGCCCGGGTAATGCGCCGGGCCTCCCGATCCGGATCGACGACGCCGAGCGTCACCTGGGCGGGCTCAGTCTGGTGAACGACTGGTCGTCCCGCGATCTTCAGGCCTGGGAAGCGCAGCCGCTGGGACCCTTCCTGTCGAAGAGCTTTGCGACGAGCGTCTCGCCCTGGGTGGTGACGCTCGATGCCCTGGCCCCGTACCGTTGCCGGTCTGCCAGGCCCGCTGCCGACCCACCTCCGCTCTCGCATCTCGCAGCGGCGCGAAACGACGCACGCGGTGGTGTCGACGTGACGGTGGAAGCCTGGCTGCAAAGCGCCGAGATGCGCCGCCGGGGTCTCGACCCGGTGCGCGTGAGCAGCGCCGAGTTCGGGGGCATGTACTGGACAATCGCGCAGATGGTCACCCATCACGCAAGCAACGGGTGCCCGCTGCGGCCCGGCGACCTGCTGGCCAGCGGCACGATCTCGGGCGCCGGGGAAGAGTCGGCGGGATGCCTGCTGGAACGAACCGCGCGCGATGCGGGAATGCTGACCCTGCCTACCGGCGAGCAGCGCGGGTTCCTGGCCGACGGCGATGAGGTCGCCCTGCGCGCGTACTGCAGACGCGACGGCTTTACCCCCATCGGGTTCGGGAGGTGCGTGACCAGGGTACTGCCCGCCGCGACCGCGGTTCAGGTGTGAATTGCGGTTCGCTCATGCGGGCCCTGCGCGCGATCACGCGTCTGTCTGGAGGTGGCGCCGCGAGTACACGATGACATGCAGCGCCTTGACCTCCTTGCGCCTCACGAATCGCGGCTTGCAGGTCGGGTTGTACGCCTGCATCAGGTAGCGTCCACGTACAGGTCGCACTACCCGGACGATGCGTTCGCCGGATGCGAGTTCCACGTAGGCTTCGTCGCCGTCCCGCAACTCGCAGCTCGGCGACAGGATCGCAATCATGTTCGGCCGGTATGCCGGACGCATCGAGTCGGTCCCGATCCGGATCCCGTAGGCGTTGGGATCGAGAAGGTCCCAAGGCCGGGGCAGCCACCCCAGAACATGCTCGTCGTGCGCTTGATCGTCCGCCGTAACGCCCACCGGATCCGGATCGCCCTCGGGAACCACGGGGATGTCAGGTAGCCTTCGGTTCCGGGAATCGTCGCGCGTACCTGCCGCGGCATCGGCCAGCCTGGCTTCGCGGACCCGGTCGTAGTCCGGATCGACTCCCATCAGCAACTGGTCCACGGAGCAGCGAAAGGCCTTGGCGAGCTTGATCAAGGTCGAGACCTCGAGAACGGAATAGCGGTCGTTCTCCCAGTCCGACACTTGGGGCTGCGGGATGCCGAGGCTCTCGGCCAGGCCCTTCTGCGTCTGGAGCCCCGCCTTCAACCGCAACCGCTTGATGTTCTTTCCCAACGACACAACTCCAGACTACAACGGTTCGGGTAGCCGCTGGCAGGGCGGCCGACCTCTGGCGCCGGCACCGGCTGTCGAGGCGGGCCGGCAAGACCGACAAGAACGGAGGGGGGACCGGAACCGGAGATGCACTACATCAGAACCGGGAGCGCGGGAGCGGAGGGGAACCTGGGCAATGCGTTGAGGAGAATCAGGAGAAGACTCGCGGGAAAACGCTGGGAGATGGACGGCAGCGGTCGACTCCGTTGCGAGATACTCCCGCCCGCCGCGGGCTACCCGCGCCGGGTGTGCTGCCCGCTGGGCATGCTGGCAGCCGACGCCTCGCACGCGCGGCAGGACCGAATCCTGCGTGACCGCGCGAACGCGGAATGGAGGGCGATCGTAGAGACCTACGTGGAAATGGAGCTGCGCACCCACGCCGATGCACTCCGGCAACAGCCGGCTCGATCGCACCGCAAGGAATACGCGGAACGGAACCTCGTACGCCTCGGCATCGGCCTGGCGGTAACCACGATGCCGTCGAATCAGGCATCCGAGAGCATCCTGGCAATGGCGCCGGCGACCGTACGGCTGCTCAGCGAGGCGGCCGATCATCCCGACACCCATGCCGGGATCCTGCTGACCCGGGCCTTGAGAGCAGAGAGCAACACGCTGGCGGAGGACTTTCGGACCCACTTCCGACAGTCGGTGGACAATGCCGCGCTGGCCTCCCGGGCGGCCGGCGCAGCCAGACAGCATCGCTTGCGAAGCGCGAATGTCGACGACCACGACGCGAACGAGCGTAGAGCGATCGGCCGCGGCTTCCCAGGCGGCCGCGGTCTCCCGGCCGCCGCGATCAGCTTCGGAGCCGGCCTCTGGAGCATGGTCCGCGCGAATCCACAGAAGACGCAAGGAGTTTAGGAACCGTGCATGGACTCCTTGGACCGCGCGAATGCCGCCGCGCCGGAGGCCCCTATAATGCCGGTCACGGACTTGGATCCGCGCAGCGAGGTCTCCGCAATGGGCGGTTCCGCGGCGACTCCGGGCCGCGGCTCCGGTGCCCCGGGAGGTTGGCAATGACTGGCTGGACAACGACTCGGAAGCGGTCGCGCCGCGTGTTGACTGGAATCCTGGGAGTGGGGACCCTGATCGCTCTGTTGCCGGCAAGCGGGGTCGCGCAGTCCGAAACGAGCCAGTCTGCTCCATTCCAACTCGAGGAAGCGACCATCGAAGGGATTCACCGGGCCATCCGGGACGGTCAGGTCAGTTGTGAAGGGCTGGTGCGGGCCCACGTCGATCGGGCCAGGGCCTACAACGGCGCCTGCACGCAACTGGTCACGCTCGACGGAGCGCCCGTTGCGCCGGCGAGCGGCCCGGTGCGCGCCGGCGCGGCGGTCCGCTTTCCCTCGTCCACCGTCCCGGTCTCGAGCATCCTGCCGGACTTCGACCGCTACACCGGCATGCCGCTGGACCTGGGGCGGATGGAGCCGACGGTCTCCGACCCGGCCGTGCAGGCGCAGTACGGCATGGTGGCCGGCGTGCAGAACGCGGGCCAGGTCAACGCGCTCAGCACGCTCAATCTGCGCGGCGAGCGCTCGGTGACCTGCAGCGGCGGTTGCGACGCGCATCCTTCGACCGGCGAGCTGCCGGCGGACTGCCCCGCGGTCTGCGAGGCGTTCCGGCAGCAGCCCGACGCGGTCGAGCGGGCCGTGGAGCTGGATGCGCAGTACGGCGTCGACCCCGATCTGGGCCGGCTGCCGATGTACTGCATCCCATTCGCCTTCAAGGACGTCTACGACACGCGGGACATGCGCACCACGACGGCGGCGGACATCGACTTCGCCATGGACGCGCCCCCCGCCGACGCGACCATCGTCGAGCGGCTGCGGGAGAAGGGCGCCATCGTCTACGCCAAGGCCAACGCCACCGAGTTCAACGGCGGCATCGGGAATCCGGGCGGGCCGGCCACGTCGACCGCCCGGTACCTGGGATACGCGGAACGCAGCACGTGGGGCGGTCAGGCCTGCAACCCCTACGACACCGAGCGCTCGCCGCGCGGGTCGAGCTCCGGGTCCGGGGTCGCGGTGTCGGCGAACCTCGTCACCTGTGCCTTCTGCGAGCAGACGGGTGGATCGTGCAAGGGTCCGGCGTCGCGCAACGGCGTCGTCAGCCTGCTGACGACCAAGGGCTTGATCCCGTACGGTGGCGCCGTCGGATCGAACCCGCTGGTGGACCGGGCGGGCCTCAACTGCCGTACCGTCAAGGACGCGGCACTCGTTCTGGATGCTCTCCGCGATTCGGAGCATGGCTACTTCGATCCCCGCGACATCTACACGGCCGTGCCGGAGGCGCTGGTCTCCACCGAGCCCTACGCCGGCTTCGTCGTCGACGAGGTGCCCGAGGACGGGGGTGACGACCCGGGCGAGAGGCCGCTGGCCGGCGTGCGTGTCGGCATCGTCCGCGAGTACATGGTGAAGCACACGCAGAACGACGCGGCGATCAGCGACCGGATCGACGACGAGATCAAGACCGTCCTACGGGACCGCCTCGGGGCGACTCTGGTCGAGTCGGTCGATCCGCTCCATCCCGGCGATCCCGCCGTGCCCGACATGGAGTACACGTTCCGGGATGCGTTGGCCGAGATCCTGCCGATCCACATGCCGGAGTACTTCTCGAAAACGACCGACGACGGTGAGCTGGAGTTCGCCGTCCCGGGCCACGACGTGACGTCGACGCGGTACCTGGTCCAGTTGGCGGAGGGCAATGCGCCGCTCTCGCCCCGGATCAATCTGCGCCGCGTCGTGCTCTCGCCCCCGTCGCGGAGCTTTGCCTTCCACATCGATCAGTACCTGGCGCGGCGCGGCGACGAGCGGGTCGCCGACATGGCGAGCCTGGATGCCAACACGAAGTACTACTCCGCCGCGGCCGAGGCGGGATCGGCGAACTGGGCCGTGCTCGACGACATTCGTGCGGAGGGGAACACCGAGCGGATGCAGATGCGCGCGGTGCTGCAGCTCGTGCTGGCCAAGGTGATGCGCGAGAACCGTCTCGACGTGCTCGTGAATCCCGAGAACACGCTGCCGCACCAGAAGGTCGGCGGACCCAGCGAGCCGAGCGTCAACGGCCGCGGCGCCTCCGGGTCGACGCAGACGATCACGGCGCTCATCGGCGTGCCGGAGATCGTCGTGCCCGCCGGGTTCAACGACGTCGTCTACGAGCCCCGGTTCGTCCTGAACGCGGCCGGCGACCGCTACGACGCCGTCCCCGGCTACGAACGGTCGCTGCTGGACACGCCGCTGCCGATCAGCATGATGTTCTGGGCCGGTCCGGGCGAGGAGGCAGCGGTGCTGAAGGCGGCGTCCGCCTACGAGGCGGCCACCCGGCACCGGGTGCCGCCGCCCGATTTCGGCCCGCTGCCGAACGAGCCGTAGAACGGTGGCCGTAGAGCGGCGTACCCGGAGGTAGTGACGGTATGAGTAACGTGAACATCAGACGTGCGGTCGAGAATATTAGAGCGAACACCACCGTCTATACACCGGTAGTTGAGATGGTCGTGAACGGTATTCAGGCTATAGACGAGTTGAGACCGACGAACGGAAGGGTATCAATTCGTGTTCTGCGGCATGCTCAGGCCAGGCTCGACGCGCGGTTGTCGGCAGTAGTAGGCTTCGAAATCGAAGACAATGGTGTCGGATTCACAGATGGACACCGCGCATCTTTTGACACCCTTTATACAGATCGGAGGATTAGTGAGGGTGGAAAGGGCTTCGGACGGTTTACTTGCTTGAAGTACTTCGAAGACCTCTACGTTAAGAGCGTATACGACGACGGTACGGGATTCGGGTCGCGCAGATTTCGGATGGGTAAGGGGCAAGACATCATCGTCGATGAAGAATTGGGAGTCAGCGAAAAAGACGCCTCTGGTACCATTGTAAGCCTCACCGGCCTCAAGAAGAACCAGGCCTTTGAAAGTAAGCTCGTGACAATCGCCAAGAGTCTTGTGGAACGCTTACTCCCTTACTTCATCGCGGAAGGCTACGCATGCCCGAGGGTTTTGCTTTCCGAGAGCGACGGGAGTGACAAGGATATACTGAGCACGGCAGATCTGAGTGGGATGGCGTACAAGCCGACGAAGGAAGAGATAGAAGCGCATTTGCAGAGGGAGAAGTTTTCTCGGGAGTGTGCGACCAAGAAGGACGTAAGTAACATCTTGTCCGAGACGAGCTTGGAAGCTATGAAGGATGACGTGGTTGAGATTGTCAAGAAAATATCTGGCACCAGCAAGAATGACTTGATTCACTATATCGCGCAGAGGCGGGCGATTCTTGCCTAGTTCAGTAAGAGTCTTGAGGTTGACGAGGCCGGGCGCTATACGTCTGAAGGTGTCGTCCACGACATCATATTTCCGCGTAGGGGAGATACGGAAAAGACGGCCTTTCGAGAGCATAATCTCTGGCTTGTGGATGAGCGACTGAACTTTACTAGCTACGTGTGTTCGGACGTTCCGCTCGGCGGCGGGAATGCAGAGCGCCCAGATCTGTTGGTGTACAGTCGGCGCGTTCTTTTCCGGGGAGCCACTGCGAGACGACTTCGTAAACCCGTCTAAGGGATGCAGAGATGCGAAACCGGAAGTTCTTTGCAGAGCTCGGCATCTAGATGCGGGATGCTTGGGAAGAGGTTTTATCGTTAGGATTCTCAGCATACCGCACGAGTTCGGGCGACCAGTCAAGGCGAAAAGCCGGCCGTTTGGAGACAGGGTTCGGGCTCATTGGGGCTGACGACCCTGCAGGAGATTCCTTCTGAAGGACAAGTAGTGGACGGACGGATAATCCGGTTTGTGGCGTTGGCCGTATGGAATCTGACGATCATCCCAGGCGCGCAGGCGGCGCAGCAGCAGCCGCAACCCCAGGCGGCGGTTGCCGCGGCGCCGGCCGTGAAGCCGACCAACGCGCCGCGGCGCCCGGTCGCGCACGCCCGGCGGGTCGAACAAGGACCGGAGATCGACGGCGACGTGCTGGGCGAGGCGGTCTGGGCGGCCGCAAGCCCACAGACCGGGTTCCGCCAGAACACCCCCGACGAGGGCGAGCCGGCGTCGGAGCGGACGGAGGTGCGGATCGTCTACACCGACGACGCGATCTACTTCGGCGTGGTCTGTTTCGTCGGCGACCCGGCCACGATCATCGTCTCGGACGCGCGGCGCGACTCGTCGCTGGTCGAGACCGACAGCTTCCAGATCGTGCTCGACACGTACCGCGATCTGCAGAACGGATTCGTGTTCGGGACCAACCCGGCGGGGCTCGAATACGACGGGCAGCTCACCAACGAAGGGGAGGGTAGCGGCGGCATCGGCGGCGGGCTCGTGGTTCGGTCCGGGAGCCAGCAGCAGCGCGGCTCGGGCGGCGGCTTCAACCTGAACTGGGACGGCGTCTGGCAGGTGGCGACCGAGGTCACCGACGTCGGCTGGACCGCCGAGTTCGCCATCCCGTTCCGCACGCTGCGCTACGCGTCGGGTGCCGCGCAGACGTGGGGCATCAACCTCCAGCGCAACATCCGGCACCGGAACGAGCAGTCGTACTGGGCGCCGCTGCCGCGCCAGTTCAACCTGAACCGGCTATCGCTGGCGGGCGAGTTGCGCGGTCTGGAGGTCCCGCCGCCGCGGAATCTCCAGTTGAACCCGTACGTGCTCGGGAAGGCGCTGCGGCGCGACGCCGACACCCGCGCCACGGCGCTCGGAGACGTGGGGGCGGACCTGAAGTACAGCGTGACTCCGAGTCTCACCCTCGATCTGACGTACAACACCGACTTCGCGCAGGTGGAGGTGGACGACCAGCAGATCAACCTCGACCGCTTCAACCTGTTCTTCCCCGAGAAGCGGCCGTTCTTCCTGGAGAACGCCGGGCTGTTCTCGGTGGGGCAGCCGGGGGAGCTCGAGCTGTTCTTCAGCCGGCGGATCGGGATCGGCGACGACGGGGTGCCGATTCCGATCCGGGGCGGCGGCCGACTGAGCGGGCAGGTCGGGGCCAACACCCACATCGGCGTGCTGAACATGGAGACTGCGCCGGTGGACCCGCGGGGCAGGGAGACGGGGTCGGCCGACGCGAGGGGGACGCCAGCGAACAACTACACGGTGGCCCGCGTCCGCCAGGACCTGCCGAACCGCTCCAACGTGGGCGCGATAGTGGTCAATCGCGCCGCCACCGGCGCGCTCGCCGGTCCCGACGACGTCAACCGGAGCTACGCCGTCGACGGGCGCTGGGGCATCGGGGAGACGGTGACGCTGTCGGGATTCGCGGCCGGGACCGAGACGCCCGGCGACACGGCGGGCGCCCACGCGTACAACTTCGCGGCCAGCTACGAATCCGAACGCTATCGCTACGGCGGCGGATTCACCGAGGTCGGGCCCGGTTTCAACCCCGAGGCGGGCTTCTATGCGCGGCGCGCCTACCGCCGCGTCGACGGCGCCTTTCGCACGGCGTTCCGTCCCGACAACGGCATCGGGTTCCACGAATGGACGCCGCACGCCGCCATCTTCCTCATCCGCGACTTCGACACCGGCCAAGTGGAGTCCGACTGGATTCACCTGGACAACACGATGGAGTGGCGCAACGGGTTCTGGGCGAGCACGGCGCTGAACCTGACCACCGAAGGGGTCTTCGAGCCGTTCGAGATCTTTCCCGGGGTCGTCGTTCCGGCCGAGCGCTACGACCACGCCGAGGCACAGTTGCGGTTCCGGACCGACCAGGGCGCGCCCCTCAGCCTGGAGTTCTTCGCGGTGTTCGGCGGGTTGTTCGGCGGCCGGCGGTCGACGGTGGGCCCGCGGCTGAGCCTGCGCCTCGGCGAGCGGTTCAACACGCAGGTCTCCTGGGACCGCAACGACCTCGATCTGCCCGGCGGCGCGTTCGTGACCAACCTGTCGCGGCTGCGGCTCAACTACTCGTTCACGCCCCGGGTGTTCGTCCAGGCGCTGGTGCAGTACAACGACCGCGCGCGGCTCTGGTCCTCCAACATCCGCTTCGGCATGCTGTCGGACGCCAACAGGGGGTTCTTCATCGTCTTCGACGACATCGAGGGCTTCGATCGATACCGCCCGCCGGGCGCCGGGCGCAGCCTGACGGTGAAGTACAGCCACCTGTTCGATCTGCTGAATTGAGTCGGCGCGGTGGGACGGAGCCTGCGCGGTGATCGGATTGGCCGGCCGCGTTTCCCTGTTGTGTCGTCTGACAGAATCAGGTGCTCAACTCCTCCTGGACAATCGCCGGCCGCTTCTCAATCAGCGCGAGCAGCACGCGCGCGGGACCCTCCGGGCGCCGGCGGCCCTGCTCCCAGTTCTTGAGCGTGCCCAGAGGAATGCCGATGCTCCGAGCGAAGGCCGGCTGCGACAGTCCCGTCTTGCTTCGGATCGCTACGACATCGGGATAGGGCACCTCGACTTCGTGCACGGCGAAACCGGACCGATCGCCGCTCAGATAGGAGCGCGCATCGTCGAGTCCGCCCATGATCTTATCGAGTGCATTGGTCATGTATCTCTCCTGTAGTCCGCAGCCAGCTTTTTCGCAGCACCTATCAACGCCGCCCGTTCCCCGGCAGTGAGACTCGCCTTCTCGTTCTTGGCGAAGACGGTGAGCAGGAACAAGGGCGCGTCCTCTCCGACCTCCGGATTCTCGGCCACCATATCGACGACTCTCTCGCGAAGGGTGTCAGACAACACCCCGCGGGCCGCCGAGAGATAGGCCGGTGTCTCCACGACGGTTCGCAGGCGAGCCACGTCAGCAATAGGATAGGCGCCACTGGCGCCGGCAGTCAATGGCGTCCTCGGTGGACCGGCTCGTAGCGCGCCACGCAAGAGCATCCCAGGCCGACCCGGCTCGCTGCTCGCCGACCCGCCGCCGGGCGACTGGCTGAGCTGGCGCCGCACGCGCAACGGCCAGGGCTACAGCTCGCTCGATCAGGTGACGTGCGACAACGCCACTCGGCGCGGTCCGACAGGAAATGGTGGTGATTGCACGTCGACCGGGGTACGATGCGTGCGAACAAGATGCACTGGATACACGCTCCCAAGACGCTCGTCGTGGCGGTTTTGGCGTTCGTCGTCCTCGCGACCCCGGCGGTCGTGCTGGCCGATGGCCGCGTGGCGCTGGTGGTGGGCAATAGCACCTACGCGCACATCGGGCGGCTGCCGAACCCGGACAACGATGCGGCCGACATGTCGGCCGCGCTACGGCGGCTCGGGTTCGAGGTGACGACCGAGTTCAACGCCGATCGGGTGGAGATGACCGCGGCGTTGCGCGCATTCACGCGCCGGAGCGCGGGGGCGGACATCTCGCTGGTGTTCTACGCCGGCCACGGCATCGAGATGGACGGCGTCAACTACCTGGTTCCGGTGGACGCGCGCCTGGAACGCGACGTCGACGTGCGCTACGAGACGGTGACCTTGGACGACCTGCTGGTATCGACCGTCGGTGCGTCGTTGCGGCTGGTGATCCTGGATGCGTGCCGGAACAATTCTCTGGCGCGGTCCATGCAGCGGACGGCGGCGAGCCGCAGCGTGAGCGGCGGGAGCTTCGGGAACCTGAACGAGGACCTGCTGGGCGACGAGACGCTGGTGGCGTACGCGGCGGCCGCGGGCACGACCGCGGCGGACGGGAGGGGCCGGAACAGCCCGTACACGGCGGCGCTGCTGTCGCATCTGGAGACGCCGTTGGAGATCCTGACGCTGTTCCGCCGGGTGCGGGCGCAGGTGCTGTCGTCGACCAACGGCGCGCAGCGACCTCACGAGTATCAGTCGCTGGTGGGGGAGCACTACCTGACCAGGACGTTGGGCACGGGCACGTCGGTCACGGTGAGCGCTGCCGCTGCAATCGACCCGGCGGCGGCCGACCCGCCGCGCGCCGACGCGCCAGGGATGGACGTTGCCGAGCTGCACATTGTCGCGCTGCGGGAGTTGGCCGAGAGGGGAGACGCCGAGGCTCGGACCGAGTTCGGCGAGAGGTACGAACACGGTCGCGGCGTCGGGCGCGACTACGGTGTCGCCGTGTCGTGGTTCCGCAGAGCGGCCGAACAGGAACACGCCCCGGCGCAGGCGGCACTCGGCTACATGTATTCCGCCGGTCGCGGCGTGGGCCAGGACGACGCGGTTGCCGTGTCGTGGTACCGGCGAGCGGCTGAACAGGGAAACATCCGTGCGCTGTACGAGACCGGTCGAGGCATGGCGCGGGATGAGGATGCCGCGGTCGGGTGGTATCGCCGTGCAGCCGACCAGGGTCACGCGTGGGCGCAGGAGCAACTCGATCGTCTTCGGTGAACGGATCTCGATACTCGGTGCCAGCCCATCGACAGCGATGATGCAACGCTGTGGCTGGCTCAAGAAGGAGTGGATCATGTCGAACGGAACTCGCGCCGGTGCGGCGGCGGCAGCCCGTGTGGCGGCGGCCGGACTGCTCGTGGCGGGCTTGGCTGTCGCACCGGGCGTGGCGACGGCGCAGGCCCCGGTGGGCGACGGGGCCTTCACCATCGACCAAGCGGCCGACGGCTGGTCGGTCTACGGCGTGCAATGCGGCCAGTGTCACGGGCCGAACCTGGAGGGCATGATCCACGCGCCGCCGCTGTCGGGCGTGGACTTCCTGAACAGTTGGCTGGGGCAGACCACCGACGACATGTTCGCCTACCTGCGCGACGAGATGCCGCCGGGGCAGGCCGGCGTGATCAGCGATCAGGCCTACATCGACTTGGTTGCGTACCTGCTGGAGGCGAACGGCGCCGTGCCCGGCGACCGGACCCTGACGGCGGATGCGGGCGTGCCGATCGGCGATGCGGCGGACATGGAGGAGGCGCGTCGCGCTGCCGGGGCGGGCGAGCGGCCGCGGCGGCGCTCGACGCGATTCGTCAACCAGGTCGTGCCGCACGAGCTGAGCCCGGTGACCGACGAGATGCTCGCCGATCCGCCGCCGGGCGACTGGCTGAGCTGGCGCCGGACGCGCAACAGCCACGGCTACAGCACGCTTGAGCAGGTGACCCGCGGCAACGTCGCCGACCTGAAGCTGGAATGGTCCATCTCGGTGCGGCCGGGCAACCACCAGACCACCCCACTGGTGCATGACGGCATCATGTTCCTGGCGCATCCGGGGAACGTCGTCCAGGCGCTCGACGCGGCGACCGGCGACGTGCTCTGGGTGTACCGCCACCGGCTGCCGGAGGATGCGCGCGCCGGCGCCACCCGCACGCTGGCGCTCTACGGCGACAAGCTGTTCCTGGCCACCGCCGACGCCAACCTCGTGGCCCTCGACGCGCGGACCGGCGAGGAGGTGTGGAAGACGGTCAAGACCGACTACACGCAGGGCTTCCGCCAGAACGCCGGCCCGGTCATCGCCAACGGGGTCGTCATCACCGGCACCAACGGCTGCGACCGCTACACGGAGCAGAGCTGCTTCATCACCGGCCACGATCCCGACACCGGCGAAGAGCTGTGGCGTACCTCCACGATCGCGTTGCCGGGCGATCCGAACGACGCGTCGTGGGGCGACACGCCCCCGTATCTGCGCGCGGGCGGCGACGCCTGGATCCCCGGGAGCTACGACCCGGAGCTCGGCCTCTTCTTCATCGGCACCGCGCAAGCGAAGCCGTGGGTCGCCTCCAGCCGCGGCATGACGACGCGGCAGGACGCGCTCTACACCAACTCGACCCTGGCGCTCGACCCGAGCACCGGACAGGTGCACTGGTACTTCCAGCACGCGCCGGGCGAGACGCTCGACCTCGACATCGTCTACGAGCGGGTGCTTGTGGACGTCGACGACGAGAAGTGGCTGTTCACCATCGGCAAGGACGGCATCCTCTGGAAGCTCGACCGGCGCACCGGCGCGTTCGTCGACCTGTTGGAGACGGTGCATCAGGACATCTTCGGGTCGATCGACAAGACCACCGGCGAGCTGACCTACCGGGAAGATCTGCAGAACATCGCCATCGGCGAGCGCGTGTTCGCCTGTCCCAGCCTGCTGGGCGGCCACAACTGGCAGGCGTCGGCGTACCATCCGGGCGCCGGCGCGCTCGTCATCCCGCTGCACCAGGCGTGCATGCACCTGACCGGCCGCGCGGTGGAGTACATCGAGGGGGGCGGCGGGACGGCCGGCCGCTACGAGCTGCTCGACATGCCGGGCAGCAACGGCAACGTCGGGAAGCTGGCCGCTTACGACGTGCGGACGATGGAGGAGCTCTGGAGCCACGAGCAGCGCGCCGCCTTCCTGACGTCGACGCTGACGACGGCCGGCGGCCTCGTCTTCGCGGGCGACGGCGACCGCTACTACCGGGCGTTCGACGTCGAGACGGGGGAGATCCTCTGGGAGACGCGCCTCATGGCCGCGGCGCACGGCTATCCGATCACCTACGAAGCGGGCGGCCGGCAGTTCCTCGCCGTTCCGGCCTCGCTGGGCGGCGCGTTCCGGACGCTGACCGCGCAGCTCACTCCGGAGATCTACCAGCCGGAGGGAGGGAACGCGCTCTACGTCTTCGCGCTGCCAGAACGCGACTAGTGTCCGTAGAACTCCGAGCCACTCCGCAAAACGCCGCAAGGTCCCAGTATTACTGGGCAAACCACCGGATCTGTCTTCCGCGGGCTTCCGCCTCCGTGTCCCCGGTTTCGAGCCCTGACGTGGGATATACGTGGTATAATGATGGCGGGGAGATCGGGATGGGCGGACGACTCAGAGCCAAGCAGATCGGAGCGTTGCGACCGGGACGGCACGGCGACGGCGGCACGCTCTTTCTCGTCGTCGAGCCCGGCGGCCGGAGTCGCCACTGGGTGCAGCGGTTGACCGTCCACGGCAAGCGCCGCGACCTCGGTCTGGGCGGCTACCCGTACGTCGGGCTCGCCCGAAGCGCGCGCCGCCGCGTTCGCCAACCGTCAGCTGGCGCGCCGCGGCGGGGACCCGACGGCGGTCCTGCGGCAGTCGAGGGCCCCGACGTTCCGCACGGCGTGCGAACGGGTGGAGGCCGGCGCAACGTGGAAGGGCATGGGGGCGGAGAATCGGCGGCGGGCTCTGGAGCGGTACTGCGGCACGATCATGGACCGGGGCATCGACCAGATCCGTCGTGCCGACGTGATCGCCATCCTGTCGCCGGTGATGGCGGAGAAGCGGGCCACGGGCTCGAAGCTGCACGGGTGGATCCGCGGGGCGCTGGCGTGGGGGGTGGCGCGCGAGCACATCGAGTTCAACGTCGCTGACGGCATCGGTGCGGCGCTGCCCTCGGCTCGCAAGGCGAAGAAGCACCATCCGGCGCTGCCCTACTCGGAGGTGGGAGCGGCATTGGCAGCCATCACGGCGTGCACGGCGAGCGAGGCGGTGAAGCTGTGTCTTCGGTTCATCGTCCTGACGGCGGTTCGGTCGGGCGAGGCACGCGGCGCCATGTGGAGCGAGGTCGACGTGCCCGGGGCGGAGTGGCGCATACCGGAGGAGCGGATGAAGGTCGGCATCGAGCATAGAGTGCCGTTGTCGGCTGCAGCGATGGACACGCTGGAGCGTGCCCGTGGGCTGCACAGTCCTGCCGGCTGGTGCTTCCCGGCGCCGGCGCGGGCGGGCAAGCAGATGCACGCGTCGACGCTGGCGCAGGTGGTGCGGACGCTCTATGGTGGCCGCTGCACGGTGCACGGCTTCCGCTCGTCGTTCCGCGACTGGGCGAGCGAGCAGACCAGCGTGCCGCATGCGGTAGCCGAGGCGGCGCTGGCGCATCAGGTCGGCAGCGCCGTAGAGCGGTCCTATGCCAGATCGGACCTGTTCGAGAAGCGGCGCGGCCTCATGGATGGGTGGGCAGAGTTCGTGACCCGGTAAGAGGAAGCCGGCCTGCCGGAGAGGCGACCGTAACGCCGAGGCCCTGCGTCGAGTTCAGCCCTTGCGCGTTTCCGGCCATGGCCGCTTGCGGATCGCTCCGGCCGGCAACGATCCGGATCAGGCGCGGGTCCTGGTCTGGCGTCCCTGGCGCCTTCCTGACGGACCGACCGACGCTCGTCGGCCGAACGGGCGTTGGGATCCGATCGGAGGCCGGTGTCGGCGTCATGGGTCTCAAGCCGACCCCGTACTCGATGTCGCAGCTTCAGTAGCCGTCGGCGATTGGCGCCCAAGGGAAGGCGCAGTTGGCGCGCGTGCTGGCGGAGCGTGCCGGCCTCCACGCCGAGCAGGGCGACGAGTGCATGGTAGCGGCAAGATGAAAGGGGACCCGGTGGCCACCTGAAAAGGACCCCCCGTTGACGAGAGCCGTCGCGGAATCATTTCCCTTGTCGGAAGCACAGGAGCGTGCACCGGACCGCTGGCGCTACCAACCGGACGAAAGCATGCCGAACTGGCCACCGACCATCAGCTGCCGACCGTAGGCCGACTGGCTGAACGATCCGAACCACGTCAGCAGCCCGCCGCTCGAGCGCCGCATGCCGTACTCGCCACGCGCGTCCAACGCCCACTGGTCGCCCATCGCCTCCGGGCAGGTGGTAGCGCCGGTAGACCTGCTCCTGCCACAGCGCCCCGCCGCCGGTGGCCGCATCGCCCCAGCGCGGCGACACCGACAGCGACAGCCCCTCGCGGTCCCGGCTGCCCACGCCGACCGTCACCCCCACGCTTCGTTCCCGGTAGCCCAACGCCGAGTGCAGCACCAGCATCCGGCCCTGCGCGTCCACTCGCACACGCCCCGCGGTGAGCTGGTTCCCGGCCACCACCTCCAGCCCCGTCCCCGTCTGGCCTGCGCCGCCGTCCCGCCGCACATGCAGCTCGCCGAACGGCGAAAGCGATCCGCCGTCCCAGCGCACGGGGCGAGATACCTCGGCGCCCGCCCGCGCCTGGTTGACCGCCGCCGACTGTCCGTCGACCGTCTCGTCGCCCGCCGCGGTCCGGAGTTGTGCCCATGCCGCCTCAGCCCGCACCGTCAGGTCCACGCCGCTCACTGCGTCGAGCCCCCGCCGCACCTCGACCAGACCCAGCCGCAGCCCCAGCTCGCTCGTCCCCACGCGGCCCGACTCGCGCAGGTTCTCCGCCATCCCCCAGCCGCCACCCGCCGCCGCCCACACCGAGTTCGGCCCTTCCGACCACTGCACGTAGGGATAGGCGGCCGTCAGGCTCGTCGCCAGCGTGCCGCGCCGTGCCCGCCCGCCAGTCACACGGGATCACTCCCACCGCTACCGGCGCGTCGTTCACCGGGGCGACCGTCACCTGAACCGCCGCCTCCGCCGTCTCCCCGCCGCCGTCCGAGGCCACGTAGGTGAAACGGTCCGTCCCGTGGTAGTTCGCCTGCGGCGTGTACACCACCCCGCGCGGGCCGATCGCCGTGCTCCCGTGCGCTGCGGCCGAGACGGTCCGCACCCACAGCGCGTCCCCATCCGGGTCCGTGTCGTTCGCCAGCACGTCCACCACCGCGGCCACGGCCTCAGCCGTCTCCGCCTCGTCGTCCTCGGCCTCCGGCGGCTCGTTCACGTTCACCACGGCGACCACCACCTGCGCCTGCGCTTCCGCCCCGTGCGGGTCGCTCGCGCGCACCGTCATTTCATACCGATTCGGTTCCGTCTCGTAGTCCTCGCCCGGCCCCACGTAGCGCACCGCCCCGTCCGCCGACCCGACCGCGAAGCGCCCCACGCCGCCCGAGGCCAGCGAGGAGGTCACGGTCTCGCCGTCCGGGTCCTCCGCCTCGACCATCCCCAACGTTACCGGACCGCGGCGGCCGTCCTCCTTCTCCCGAAGCTCGAAGCGGTAGGACGAATGCTCGAAGGCAGGAGGCTCGTTCGCCGACGTCGTGTCCCGGATCGTCACAGTCACCGAGTTGGGGCTGCCCGCCACCACCGACGACGGCAGGCTGCCCAGCGCCACCCGAAACGTCTCGTCGTCCCGGTCCGCGTCGTCGGTCGTGGAGACCGTGCCCGTGCCGCGCGTCTGACCGGCGGCGATCGTGATACCCGAGAGCGTGCCGTAGTCGCCCGGCTCGGCCGTGCCGGCCGTGAGCGTCAGCGGCACCGTTACCACGTCCTCCAGCTCTTCGGACAGCCACGCCGTCACCGTCACGGGGTTGCCTTCGTCGACCGGATTCGGCAAGGCCGACAGCCGCACAGTCGGCGTCGAACCGCCGCCGTCATCGTCCGGGTCGTCGCCGTCATCGTCCGGGTCGTCGCCGTCATCGTCCGGGTCGTCGTCGCTGCTGTCGTCGTCGAACTGCCAGGTGCATTGCGCGGTGACGTCGTGGTCGTTCCTGAGTCTGAACTCGAACCCGGAGAACCCGGCGTAAGCCTGCCGCAACCCGGCAAACGTATTGCTGGGAGCGCGGGTCGAGCGGCCGGATAGTCTGATCGGCGGGGCCCCTATCCACGCCCCGGCGGAGGTTTCGGTGACCCAGCGATACTCCGTCCTCGACCTCCTCACTCGGAGCGGACGTGAGCACGAGGGCCCATGACGGCGGCACCGAGGTGTCGGTGACCGCGGCGCCGCACGCCGGAGTGGCGTCGACGGACAGGGTCGGCGGTTCGGGGTCGTCCTCTTCGATCGTCAGGATGGCCCAATTGGAAGCGAGGCCGGGCTCGGTCGAAACCGTCTGTCTGGCAATGTTGTACACCCTGACGCCGAGGCGCTTCTGCGCCGGTCCGTACACGTCGTTGTCCACCGCCGTGACCGTCACGGTCCCCGTGCTCGCGGTCTCGCCCTCCGGGATCACGAGGCGGACGCTGTCGCTCAGCGTGAAATCCGACGCATCCGCCCGGCGCGGCGTTCCCGCCGGAAACAGGCCCGTTTGCACAAGAAGCTGCACGTCACCGAACAGGGTGGGATGGCTGAGCTTCGCCGTCACCGTAGCCACGCCCCCGTTTTCGGATATCGCGGTCGGGGTCAGCACCACCGACTTTGTCGGATGGAGCTCGTCGTCGACGACAGAGAATTCCTCAAATGAGGACGGGGTGCCGTTCGGCGCCGTACGGGCATTGCTCGATGCTGTGTAGGTAATCCGTATCAGCCTGGCGTGTCTCTTGACCCCGCCATCGTCCACCGACGTGACCGTGACCGTTCCGGTACTGACCGTTGATCCCGGGGCGAAGGTCAGGACCTTGTTCTCGCTCACGACATAGTCGTTCGTCGTCGTGAACTCGTTGGCGGGCGCGACCGAAAGCGTCACTGTCACCGTGTCCGTCGCGGCCTTGTTCATCGTCGCGGTCACGGTCACGACGCCGGTCTCGGTAAGGGCAGTGATCGATACAACTTTGCCAACTGGCGTGACGCCCCAGACCCGTGATTCCTGGGCTCGCGCCCGCGAACATGGCAACGTAGTTTCCGTCACTGTCCTAAGCGAATCGTTGATGGGACTCACCGTGCCCGTACGCGTGAGGACCAGCGACACCCGGGGGAGCTGCGGCTGCGCGGACGCCGCGCTCGGAGCACTACCCAAGACAGCAGGAGCAGCGCCAGACTGGCGCCCGCCAGCAGCGTGCCGAGGCCGTGAGGTCGCCAGTTGAGTGCGGCGGTGGTCACGGCCTGATGGCCTCATTACGCCAACGGGACGGTTGCCGCACGCCGCGCTCCGCAAGGTCGCTTCCAGATCCGGATCCCGCTTCGCGCGGCCAGCAACCTAACTTCCGGCAGGCTCCTGGAAGGCCGTACTCGCCTGTCCCACCCGGATCGGCGGCAAGGACTGGGAGTCCCGTCCACATGCTACCGAGAATCCCAATGGATCCCGTATTCATTGGAACAACCGGCGATCTGACCGGGTGCCAACGCCTCCGGCGGCGGCGTCAGAACGTCACGCCGCCCCGGAACTGAACCGAGTGCGCCGCGTCGCCGACACGGCCGAGGCCCGCAGCGCCGTTGCCGAGGTGGTCGAGCATCCCGCCGAACCCGCCCTGCCGCGCGCCCTCGACCCCTACGTTGAACCGTTGATCCACCGCCCACCGCCACCCGTAGCGCAGCGCCCGGTAGCCGACGCCCGACTGCGTCAACCCGGCGTACGGCGTTCCCGTGCCCCGGCCGCCCGGTCCCGCCATCCCGTAGCCGACATCGGCCGCCAACTGCCCGCCCATATCGAACGGCACGGCCCCGTACGGAATCAGCCCGCCCATGTCCTGCATCGCCCACAGACGGTCCGCCCCCTGCGACGCCATCCCGAACGACGGCGTCATCGTCAGTGACAGCCCGCGGCCCGACAGGCCGGGGTCGAAGCGCACCGAGCCGGTGAAGCCCCACTCCTCGTAGCGGCTGTCCTGGTGCGCCACCAGCAGGTTGAGCATCGCGTCGACCATCAGCCCCAGGTTCGGGTCGGCGAAGACCACGCCGAAGCCGGTTTCGAGGCCCGTTCCCGTCTCCGCGTCGCCGCCGTCCTGCCGCACGCCCAGCTCGACCGACGGCGTGATCGACCGGCCGCGCGCGAAGCGCAGCTCGCGCGAGCCCTCCAGCGCTGCCCGCACCCGGCTCACCCCCGCCTCGGCCGCCGCGAGGTTGCCCCCGCCCCTCGACACGACCGCGTCCGACGCCGTCCGCACCAGGAACGCATCGGACTTGACCGCCAACTGGAAGCCGCCCACCTCCGGCAGCCCGCCCCGCACCCCTGCGGCCAGCATCGACAATCCGCTGCCTGCTCGGTACGCCCCGGTCTTCTGCATCCCCTCGGACCGCACCACCGACTCGGACAGCGTCATCTCGCCGCGGCCCCAGCCGCCCTGGCCCCACACCGTCAGGTCTTCCGAGAGGTCGAAGGCCACGTACGGATGCACGGAGGTCAGCGCCGAGTGCGCCCGGTAGGCCCGGTCGAGTCCGTCGCGCGACAGGCTGCCGCCGCCGCGCCCGTGCGCCACGGCCACGCCCGCCAGCATCCGGCCCATCTGGTAGTCGGTCCCGAAGATGCCCATCCGCATCTGACCGCTCAGCGCCACCGCCGCGCCGGGGCCGGCGCTCGAGAAGTGCCCGACCGAGGTCCGCGCCCAACCGGTCCACCGGTTGCCCTCCCCGCCCGGCACATACAGCGAGCCGGAAGGCAGCGCCATGCCCCCGTCCGCGCCGGCCGGTCCCATCGGCATGCTGTTGCCCAGGTAGGGTCCGCCGCCGACTGCGCCGCCCGTCATCGGCCCGCCGAGGCCGACGGCGTCGTGATGGCCGGCCATTCCGGTCGGGTAGCCTGCCGCCGCGTTCGGGTAGCCGGGGCCGAAGCCATCGCCGGCCATGGCGTAGTCGGCGCCGTAACCGCGCGACCCGTAGCTGCCCGCGCCCGGGCGCCCGCCCGCCGCCGACAGCACGAACGAACGGAGCAGCGACAGATCCGCATCGCCCGATTGCGACCGCACCTGCGCGCGCCGGTCGATCCGCTCGCCGACCGCGTCGACCATACCCGCCGCCACCGCGCGCCCGAACCGCGACAGCCACGCCGCCTGGCCGGGGTCCGTGTTGTTGATCCGCCCAGCCGCCTTGCCGTCCGCGATGCGGGCCCCTGACGCGTTCGACAGCTTCAGCCGGAAGATCTCCCGACCCTCGTCGATCAGGTCGTCGAGGATGGCCACCCGCACCGTCTTTTCCGTCTCGCCCGGCGCGAACGTCAGCGTGCCCGACGTGGCCTCGTAGTCCGTGCCCGCGGTCGCCGTCTCGTCCTCGGTTGCGTAGTCCACCGTCACCGTGCCCGACGCCGCGCGGGTCAGCGTCACCGCGAAGTCGATCGCCTCGTCGCGTCCCTCGCGGGCCTTGCCGCCGGCCACCTTCAGGCCCGCAGGACCCGGAACCGTTGCCGTCACCGTGTTCGACAACGGCCGTATGTCCGGCGTGCATACCGCGCCCGCGTCGTCGCAGTCCTTTCCGCCCGCCAGCGTCACCCCGACCTTGCGCCACGAGTTCGGCTTCACCCGCACGCGCCACAACCCGGCGTCGGCCTGCTCGACGCTCCGCACGCGGCCCCGCGTCACCTCGAACGACTCCGCGCGCGGCGACTTGCTGAAGTTGCCCACCGTCTCGCTCAGGCGTACCAGGAAGCTGAACTGAGCCGTGCCGTCGTGCTCGTCGGGCACCTGCTCGAACGAGGCCGTCAGCTCGTCCGTCGGGTCGGGGTCCGACGTGCCGCCGCCCTGTACCTGCATCCTGGATATGGTCACCGGATCGGACCACGCGCTTCGCGCCCCCAATATCGTCCGTGCCTGTACCTGGACGGTGTACGTGGCCGTGGACGACGACACATTCATCGTCACCGTCTTCCCGCACCCGTCGGACGCGAAGTACTCGAAATCCGTGTCCGACGGGTCACTCGTGTTCTTCGCCCACACTATGTAATCCGTCACCGATCCGCTCACGCAGCCGATCGTGAAGGACAGTTCTGCGCCCGACGCCGTCGCTCCCGTCAGCGTCGGCGTGGCGGGCTCGCGGCCGATCCTCCGCCGGTCGATGAGCTTGACGGTCACCGTCTGGTCGTCGACCCATGACAAAGTGGTGATGGGGATGGTGAGCCAAATCAAAGCAGTGCGGCCAGGGCGGTCCAGGTTTCTTGTGCTGTATCGTGGGACGGCATCTACAGCGGCGAAGAGCGTATCGCCAATGTACAGGCCCAAGTCCCCTCTGTAGTCGGGGACCGTGTCGTCGAGTTGTAGTAGAAGGTTGCTTACAGTCGGCACATTCGGCTGGTAAAGCAGCAGTTCCTTGACCACATGATTCGTATTCGCGTAAGCGAAGGTTACGTTCGTGAGTCCGACCCCGCCGCATTTGTCGAAATTCTCAAGATAGTCGCTACAACCCTGAGTCGCGATGTCGGCGTCACCGCCTAGTATATCTGTATTGCCGCTATCCACCGTCAACGTGGCGGACCACACGGTGGTGCCTCGCGTGCTTTGCGCGGCAGCCGGCATGGCGGCAGGCAGCAGCAGAGCGACGGCTAGCCCCCGGCCCCTGGGCGTGTCCGGCCATTCTGGATTGGGTGTGGCTCTTCTTCGTCGACGGCCCAAGGGGCTTCTGCAAGCGGCATGGCAAGAGCTACTTGACGCGTCGAAGGCGTGGTGGAGAGGGCGGCGGGGGCGGCTCGCTGACCGGCGGGGCTGTCCGCGCAGCGTATCGCTGGGCGTGATTCCGTTCGTATTCGCGCGCTTCGTGGAACTCCCAGTACGGATCGAAGTCGCCGCTGGCTCGTAGCGCCCGCAGCTTCAGGACTGCCTCGGCTCCCACCAGGCGCCAGCGGGCACCGGTCAAATCCATCCGGTCGCGGACCAGGTACCGGCACGCCCCTTCGATGACGCCAGTGGCGATGGGATAGCCCGCCGCGAGGTAGAGGTCGTAGTGCAGATACGGCGCGTACTTCTGCAGGTAGTCGGCGCACGTATCGACCGGCTTGCGGGTGTCCTTCGACAGGCCGGCGACGGTCGCCGCACGCCGCATCGCCGCCGCCACCCGGCTGGCCTTGCCCTCGAGAATGCTCTGCACGCGCGTCCAGGCCCAATGCGCCGCATCGGGGCTCCCCTCGCGATGGAACACATGCGCCGCCTTCCAGACGTACTCGACCACGTGGATGATGTCGAGTATCACCGTTACGTCCACGCCGTAGGCGGCGGCGCTCGCTTCCACCAGGTCGAGCTGCGTCTCGGCGCCGTCGACGAGCACGACCCAGCGCTTGACGTGCTCGGGGTCGTGGCGCTCGGCTTCCAGCGTCGCCTCGGCAACCACCTCCCAGGGCTCGCGTTGCAGGCTCGCCCAGACCCGCTTGGCCACCGGGCGGGGCCGCACGAGCGGGGGCTTCGCGCCCGGCTGTCGTGGCATCAGGCTCCGCAGGAACTCCTCGGGGCTGCGCACCAACGGCGCCGTCGTGTAGACGGCGGCCACCGTCGCCATGCGCTTGGCGTTCTTCTTCTCGCCCGGCTTCAGGCGCTGGAACAGGGAGAGCGGCTCCCGTTGCTGCCGGCGCTTCTCGGCCGCCCGCCGCGTCGCCTCGCGCAGGTCCTCGCGATGCAGCACCACACCCTTGCCGTCGAAGGTGAGCACGACGACCGACCCCTCGGGGGGCGGCTCGCCCGTCGCCGCACGGCGCGCCTCGTAGAAGGCGTCGAAGTCCTCGGCCGCACGAGCCACCAACTGTTCCGCCTGACGCTTGGGCACTTCGGCCCCGGTACTGCGAGACAGGTCGAACAGCGCTTCGTCGAACGACCGCGAGGCGGCCGCCTCGGCCACCCGCCGGCGCACCTCCAGCGAGTAACGCTCAGCCGGCAGGTTCAGCGCGGCATCGAGCGGATGCAGACTGTCATGACCGGGACGCGCGTAGCCCACGCGCTCGACCGCCACGGTGCCGAAGGTCGTCTCGATGCGGCGTTCGTGCACGCGCCGTTGCGAGCGCTCGACACCGTCGGCCCCCGTGACCGGACCGGCGGCCTCCCCCGGACTGCGCTGTTCGAGGTGCCCCTGCAGGAGCTTGCGCATCAACTCCTGCCCCCGCCGCTGCAACTCCCGTTCGAGGTTGCTCTCGCTCATCTGTTGTGCTTCGCGCGAAGAAAGGTAGGCTTTGGCCTCGGCGAAGGCGGCCTCGGCCGCCGCATACGGCGCCGGGGCGGGGGGAGTGGGGACAACGGCTCGCATCGCTCAGCTCTCCCGCAACCGCTGCTGCGCATGCCGGACCACAGGATAAACCAGGACCGTCTTGGGCGCCTCGCCACCACGGCGACCGTGCCGGTCCATGCGACCGCGACCGCTGGTCGAGCCCAACGCGATAAAGTTGGCGGCGCGGTAGCAACCCCCGTGGTGGCGGCGCGCATCCACCAGCGTTTCCACCAGCCAGGGCTCGACGTGGTAACGGCGCGGCCAGTCCACCGCCAACTGCGAGAGACCGCGCGCCAGAACGGCGCTGGCCAGGTTCTTCACCCCGACCCACGGCAGCAACAGGAAGCGGCTGTTGTTGACCACGTGCTGCAGATTCCGCGCCCGAGTCCGATCATCCCAGCCGACCCAGCGGTCCCGGACCGCCATGCGCCACGCCGGACTGGAGAACTGCAGGCAGCCGACCACCGCCCCCTGAGGCCGCGACGCAAACACCAGATAGCGCAGGTGAGCGCCGAACGGGACCGTGTGCCCAAGGTAGTGGTAGCGTCCCACCAACTCCCGGAACTGCAGGCGCTGGGCGGGCTCGCGCACCAACTCGACCGCCAGCGGCTCGACATCGCGCACGCTGCCGACCAGCGGGAGCCCCGGCTCCCCGGCCGCCGTCCGGGGAACGCGGGTGACCGAACCGAGTGCGCGGCCCCGGCGCTTGGCAGGCAGCTCCAGCGCACCCTCCGCGTCGAGCCGCTCGAGGAACTCCCGGCACTCCCGCGCCTTCAGCCGCCCGTTCGGGCGCCGCCACCGCAACAACTCGCACACCGTGCGCGCCAGCTCCATCCGGCTCAGACCCGAACACTCCCGCACGACCTCGCGGATCAACGTCATCTCCTGCACGCCGAACGCACGGCCCGAGAATCGCGTCGTCGCCACGGTCGTCACAGCAGCGTCTCCCTTCCCACGGCACCGTAGCAAAACGCCCCGCAAATGTCCAGAGGGGGCGCGCCGGAGGGAACCGACCGACGCGCCAGGCGCGGTGATCAGATCGGGCTGGCTGCCCGAAAGAGGCGGGTGGGCGCTGTCCGGAGTTCTGTCCCCGCGAAAATGAACAGAAAAGGAACCGTCCGCGGGCGAAAATGCCTATGAACAGGGGAGAAAACGGTTAACGAAGAAGAGCCACACCCTTCTGGATTCGTCGTGACTAGCGCATCGACGTCCGCTAGGCGCGCTTCCGCTGCTCCCGGAGTCGCCGGGACGGTCGACCCACCTTCGCGGCCATCGCCGCCGACCGCGGGCGGTCCACGACCTGCCTGCATCGCCCCGCCGGGTCGCCGCCAGTGCCGTCTGCCAGCAATGCAACGCCCATAGAACTCCAACGGCGGGGGGCGGTTTCGTCCAATCCAGCTTTCGGTCACCGGCGCGGAGAACGCACTGCCACCGTTGCCCGGTCACTGCCGCGCCACCAACCGAAAGCTGCTCTGCAGTATGACCAGCTGGTAATACCGATCATTTCCCCGTGCTCGTTGACAACTAGTGCTACTGTCCGCACAGATGGTCGGTTCACGGCTGCGCCGCACGCCCTCGGCATCGAAGCCGCGTCACCGCGCCTTCGCAGTGTCGACACCAGTAAGTGTGTCTACAATTCCCTGGAGCAACTCACAGTCGTTTCTCTCCGCCTCACTCCAGTACGCGACGTGTGGAGAGTCCCAAGGACCGTCCGCCGTCCGTCGTGTGAACTCGTAGTCATCGACTTCCGTCCCTACGCATACTACCACAGCAGATTTCGTGCCTTCGCGCCTTGTGGACCCAAAAAGGGCGCCACCAAGTTGGTCATGGGTCTCAAAAACATTCTTCCATTTCTTGATCGTCGCTCTCGGTGCCACTTGGTCGCCACGACGATTCGGCCAGAGCCGCGTTACCACATTTAGCGGACAGCCGAAAGTAAGAAACAGGCGCACCTGAAGGTCAGGAAAGTCGCGTGTCGTCTGAACGCTGTCTGTAGGGAATAGCGAATCAATAGCAAGTAACGCGCCCGCGCTATACGATACGATTGAGAGCTCCGAGCTCCTGAGGTCGCCGAAGCAAGCCGCAATCGCGGAGTCGAGGCGCGCAACGAGAGCACGACGCAACTTGGACTCCGGCTTCTGGCAGTCGACGAACGCGAATGCAGAGCTCGCATCGTCTTCTATCGTCTCCTGTAGGCCCTTGCTAACAAACATCCGCAGAAGCGTTGCCAGGACCGCGAAAACAGCGACCCAACCTACAAGCTGCCCTTGACTCTCCACACCGGAAGCTCCCTCGCCGCTGGCTAAATCACTGGTCCAATCGAATGCCTGACTCAAATGTTGCCAAGCCCCGCCTGCAATTTGGGCCAAAAGGAACAGACTGATACTGGTAAACGCGAGATAGCTAGTTGCGTACTTCAGTGCCCACTTCACTTGTCGACATGTGAGTCGTGGCAACCTGGGGAACATTGAATTGTGCAAGAGCAGACTGCGCAGCCTCGGCATCTCTACCACCAACGTAGAAATGCCGACAAACGCTCGGTGAATCAGTGAACGACCACGGTCGCGCTCCCTGATCACATCATCGTAGTTTACCTCAACAATCTCAACAGGATGCCAACTGCAGTTGTCCGAGGCAGGGCTTACTACGTAACGAGCACATCGTCCGCCGTCATCCAACAATAGATCCGGTGCAGCCGAAATAGCAGGCATCGCTAGGCGCTTTGCCAGGAGGTCAGCGACAATTCTCCCGGACTGACGGAACCGCCTCTGAAACAAACCGGGAACAAACAAGACCCGGTGCAGTGTCCGTGAATCTAGCGTGCGACCATTCGAACGTGCAGTCATGTGTTTCTCCCGACTCTCAGTGGAGGGCGCTGGTCTCGTGCACCAAACCGGACCCGCGGGTGTCAGATACTTCGTGGCATGAACGCCACTCGGGCTCTCGGTCGTACAGTGCAGCCCGTGGCCTTTCTTATCGTCTTCGCGGCAAACGGTCCAGTGCTCTTTGCGCGTCGCGTCGTCCTGCCCGGCGGCGGGACGATACCAGTGGACTGCTTCCACGTGGTCCTGCTCGACGCCGCGACCGTTCTCGGTACACCCAGTCGAGATTGTATTGCGCGAGCACATCCCCCTACTCTGCAGCGCGGCGATACCCCCGGACGGTTTCTTCGTAGCCCCGCGACACGCCGCGACCGGTTCCGTGCATCCACCGAGGTTGTTTGGCCGCTGGCATGGCCTTGCTCTGCTGAGCGGCGATACCATCGGATGGCCTCCCGGTAGTCATGGGATTCCTGGGATACTCCGCGACCATCGCAGTCGGTGAATCGGTGCACGAGGATTGCATCCTCCGACAGCAGGGGCATCCGCCCGGTCGTATCGTAGAGACCGACGCGGGCGGGCAGAGGACGGCCCGAGGCGGCGTCGGTAACCTTCAGGCGGACCAAGCCGAACGCCGCCGGCGCCTCGACGGCGCCGCCGCTGCGGACTACCGCGATGTCGCATATGGACAGCCCGTCTCGGCTACCGACGGCGATATCGACACCGCGCGTGCCGTGGCCTGCCAGTCGCGCCCGGTCGAGGGTCAGCGTGACGCTCCGCAGGGTTTCTCCCGCTTCCGGCCGGACCTCGATCCGGCCGCGGCCGTTGCCGCCGTTCCGGTCCCAGACGACGGTGAACGGCGTAGTGAGGGCGGGCGCGTAGGTCAGGGTCAGGGTCACCGGTTCGTCGATTTCGAAGGCATAGTCGTCATCGACATCGAAACCGATCAGCCCTCCGACCACGCACTCCCGGCCGCTGACCGTACGCGTCTCGGTCGCGTTGCGGTAGGCGCCCGGACCCGGCTCCGAATAGCTCAGCCCGTAGGTGTGCGTGATGCGTGCCGGGGTCCAGTCGACCTCTACGACGTAGCGGGCCTCGGTCCCGTGGGCTCGCACACCGGGAGCGGTCGTCACCAGCGTGACGACTGCGGACCCGAGCACGCATGTGGTCAGGACGCAACGAAACGCAGGCTTCATCTCCAGCTCCCATGCAGTGCTGTCACCCTCAGTTGGCGGCGCCGATGCGCACCGCCGGATGCAGTCTACTCAACGAACTGCCCGAGAGCATTTCTGCAGAATCACGCGTCGCAATCCGCGTCGCAGCGTTGCAGACAACATGCCCCGCCGGCAGCACGCGCAGGCGAAACAGGCACCGCCACTCGTCCACCACCAATTCTGCGGTATGCATCGCGGTGCCGGGTGACCATCATGCGACGAGGGGTCAACGCCGCCGATGTCCTGCCTGCCGCTGGCGGCCAGCCGCAAAGGAGACCCACCATGGCCGCCACCCGGATGCGTGCGTGCGTTGTGGCCGTCACGGCACTGCTTGTTGCCGTCCTGGCCGTCGCCCCAATGGCCCAGCCCCCCGGCTGGGCATCCGGTTCATGGTCAGCAGCGAGTTGCCGCGCTACCGCGCCGACATCGTGCGGCTGATTCGCGGCGACGCCAACCCGAACGGTCCCGGTTTCAAGGAGACGGATATCGACACCCCGGTGAGCGGCGAGTACGACGGTCGGCGCCAGGAACTGCCGTTCGGCTCCTACGTCCTGGTGCCGGACGACCCGGCGCTGCGGCTGCGCGCGAGCTTCACCTTCACCGCATGGATCGCGCCGACGACGCCCGGCGTGGCGTTCGGGGAGCGATCCGCGCAGGGAATCGTCACCAAGTGGTCCGCCGACGAGGAGGGCGGCTACGGGGTGTTCATCGACGAGGAAGGCCGGCTCGCGCTCCGGCTCGGCGGTGAGGACGGCGCCGCCGACACGCTGCACGCGGATACGCCGTTGCGAGCGTGGCGCTCGGCCATTCCCGGCGCCGCGCCAGGCCCCGGCCGCACGGCGTGCCCACCGCCTGGTATTCCGTGGCGGTGAGCTACGACGCCGACAGCGGTCGGGTGGTCTTCGTGCACGCCCCCGAACCCGGTTCCCGGGTGACCCGACACGGAGCACGGGGGAGCGGACCACCGCGGTGCGCGCACTCGCACCCAACGAACTCCCGCTGCTGATGGCCGCCCACTGGACTGGACGCAACGGAGCGCGGGCGGCCGCGGGGCACTACAACGGGAAGATCGACAACCCCCGCCTCTACGCCCGCGTCCTCGATGCGGACGAGATCGATGCCATCGAGCGGGGCGGCGGGCCGGGCGACGCACTGGCTGACCGGGACTTCGCGACCGACATCGAGTCGGAGACGGTGCGCGACGCCGCGCCGCACGGACTGCACGGGCGGACCGTCAATGCCCCCACTTGCGCGGTCACGGGACATACCTGGAGCGCCACGGTGATGGACTTCAAGCAGGCGCGCGACCAGTACGGGGCCATCTACTTCCACGACGACCTTGCTGACGCGGCCTGGGAGCCGGGCTTCGAGCTGCGGGTCCCGGATGACCTCGCCAGCGGCATCTACGCGGCGCGCTTGCGTACCTCGGCCAGCGAAGACTACGTGCCCTTCTTCGTCCGGCCGCCGCGGGGCACCGCCACCGCCCGCATCGCTTTCCTCGTGCCGACGTTCAGCTACCTGGCCTACGGCAGCATGGCGGAGGGCCTCAGCCCCCTGAGCCTCTACTCCACGCAAAACGACGGCAGCGGCATCACCTACTCGTCGGCGCGGCGGCCCATCATCAACATGCGGCCGAAGATCACCACCCGCAACCCCTGGCAGTTCATGGCGGACACGCATCTGGTCGACTGGTTCGACGCCAAGGGGTTCGATGTCGACATCATCACCGACCACGACCTGCACATGGAAGGCGTGGACCTGCTCGAACCGTACAACGTCGTGCTGACCGGGACGCATCCCGAGTACACGTCCGTGCAGATGCTCGACGCCCTCGATGCCTACCTACCTGACCGGGGGCGGACGTCTGATTGACATGGGTGGCAACAGGGCTCGCAGTTTACGAGCGCGGGGTTCACCGACCGGGTCCATGCGGCGGGCGCACGTTGCTCGATGGACGGCCGCGGTCGCTGTCTGGACAACGTCATTTTGTCGAGCGGCTCTGGCGTTCGCTGAAGTACGAGGCTGTGTATCTTCACGAGCTGGCCGACCGGTTCGCGGCCGAGCGGGTGATCGCGGCGTGGATGACTTTTACAGCCACGTACGTCCGCACTCGGCTCTTTGGGGGACGTACGCCGGCCGAAACCTACGGCGAGGAGCGTGCGGCGTGAGCATCCGAACGGTGCGGTCGGCGTCGATCACGGCCGGAGTCGTCCTCCGCGAGGAGGCGGTCGCGCCGCCGGTCTTCCGCAGAAGCGGTCACCGCATGATCGCGATCACCGAATTCCCGCGGCGCGCTGTGGCAGTGCCGGGCCTGTGGACGCCCGGTCAACGTCGCGCTGAATCTGAAGGTCGGCGAGGCGGGCGCCCACAGGCCCTTGGAAGTCTCGCGGGCGATCGCTGCCGACCATGCCTGCGCTGGGGCCGCGAGACTCCCACACTCCCACAGCGCATCGTCATCTTGGCTATGATCAGTCCGGAAGAAGAGGGCGTGACTTCGCAACCGGAATACACCTTATCGAAGCCCTCGAGCTGTCCAAACAACCGAGACCACTTCACGCCTTGCGGAGGGACAGCGCGCTGGACAGCGCTCCCGCCCTCGTGTTTACGGACCATCAAGTCGCCCTGATTGCTGGCGCGAGCGAAAACGCCTCTGAACAGGCAGGGAGAAAACCGTCTACGCAGAAGAGCCGCACCGTCAGATTGAATGCCGGCCGTATCACCGAGAGCATGCCACTTCAACCTCACCGTTGATCCGGGCGTAGAGATCCGACTGGGAGCCGAAGTGGCTGTCGTAGGCTGCTTCAGTAAAGCCGAAGAACGGCTGGTCAATGGTGGTATGGGTGATGATTTCGTAGCCTACATTATATGCTCTCTCGACGGGGATCTCCGTAGACGTAGCTTCGCCCTCGGGCCAATCTCCCCGCTGGAAGTAGTTCAGTCTCCGCTTCACGCTGGTTGGTGGTCGGCGGCTTCCACCAAAGAAGGTGGTGGGTCGTCGTACGGAATCGATCTGGATCAACAGGTCGATGTCGAATCCAACCTCGCTTGCGAAGTCGATCGCGACATCACCCCCCCAGCTGTGGCCGATCACGATCAGACAAGGTGCAGGAGTACGCAGACTATTGACAAATGTGAGTGCTTCCTCGACCTCCGAATGAGCGAAGACTTGGATCGAGAACGGCTGATTCTGGCGGGCGGCGGACAAGCTCGCGGCGAGATGGTCCATTCCCGCGGTACCCGGCGGATCATGGTACAAGCCCCTGAACACTACGGTGACGATCCGGCCAGTTGCTGCGCTGGCGAGTACGATCAACTGACCTACTATCGCCAGTACGGCGAAGAGAAAACACGCGAATCGGATCGCTCGGACCATACGTCGACGGTCAGCCATGATTTATCTACTAGAGCTGAAGATCGGCAGGATCGTCCACTTCTCGGCCTCTCGAATGAGCGCGATCGCATCTTCAAGCCGTTCGCCGCTCACGACCGGATAGGCGCGAACGGCTCCCGGTGGCAACAGATCGCTCTCGCCGTCGACCCTCTCCAGCCTGAAGTCGCCATCGAACCCCTGCTCGGTGAGGTCGCGCAACGCATCGGCCCAAAGCTCCATGGCTGCTTGAGAGGCGTACTCTGGCACCGCACGCGCGCGCGGATGTAGGGATTCGAGATACGCGTCATAGTCCTGACGTCGCAGCGCGTTCATCCAGTCGTTGAGGAGGTTTTCGGGTTGCCCAGCTGTCTTGGGCAACGCGAAGGAATAGAGCGCGTTCGCTCCCGCGGGCTGGTAGATGTCCGGGCTGAGTTGCGCGGTGAGGTTCCGAAACGCGCCGCCCAACGACGCCGGGACGGCCAGGAACTGCCGGCCGCCTGCCTCGTAGGTGATCGGGAAGCCGTGCGCCGCGGCCATGAGACGCGTCTCCCAGAGGATCTCCCCCGTCTCGATGTCGAACGCCCGGTAGTAGCGGTCGCCGTCGCCGGCGAAGACGAGGCCGCCCGCCGTGGTGAGGGCCGAGGTCAGAAAGGGCGCCCGCTGCTCGTGGCTCCACAGCTCTTCCATCGTCCGGACATCGTAGGCGGCGAGCTTTCCTGTGTTGCCGTTGGCGCCAGGCATCTCGAGTAGCTCGTAGCGGCCGGCCGTCCCCCCGCCGCCCTCGACGAACTCGACCTCGCGGCCGGTCAGGTGCATGCACGCTTGGTGGAGCGGGATGACCAGCGCGCCGGCGCCCGGATGGTAGGCCGACGCCTGCCAGTTGTGGCCGCCGAGCAGGCTCGGGCAGGTGAACACGCGCTCGCCGATCGCGATGTCCTGCAGGTCCTCGCGGTAGGTCAGCTCGCCGGTGGTTCGGTCGATCGACCAGACATCCTGGTGGACGGTCTCGACGAGGTCGACGAATTGGCCGTTTCGCCGGTCCAGCTTCCAGAGGATGCCGTCCTTGCCGACCGTGAACAGCCACTGCTCGCCGTCGGCGTCCACCAGCACCCGCTCGTAAGCGATGTCGAGGTCCAGCGTCTCGGCCGGCGCGTGCTGGAAGTACCAGTGCACCTGTCCGGTGCTCGGGTCAAGCGCCAGCGTCGAGTTGGTGTAGAGCGCGTCCTGCCGCGTCGTCATGCCGCGGCTCGACGCCACCCAGGGCTTCGGCTGCGCGGTGCCGATGTAGAAGAGGCCGAGACCCGGGTCGTAGCTCCCTGGTATCCAGGCGTCGCCGCCGGCCCGCAGATAGGGTGGCGTGTCGCCCCACGACGCGTCGTTCGGATCCCCCGGGAGCGCGATCGTGGACGTCCGCCACAGCTCCTCCCCGGTGTTCGGATCGTGCCCGGTGATGAAGCAACTCTGCTCCGTGTAGCGGTCGCAGCCGTTGGTGCCGGTGATGAGCACGCCGTTGGCGAGGACCGGGCCGGCGTTCTGGCGGAACCCCTGCGTGTAGTCGGTCTTGACCGTCTTCCACACCTCCTCGCCGGTCTTCACGTCGAGGGCGACGAGGTGGGCGTCTGCCGTGGCCAGGAACAGCTTGTCGCCGTAGAGCCCGAGCGTGCGGGTGGCGCCCGCGCGCGCGTCGTCTGGCAGCCGGTGTCGGTAGACCCAGAACACGTCGCCGGTCGCCGCGTCGATGGCCTGGATGACGTTCCCCGGATTGGCGAGGAACATCACGCCGTCGTGCACCAGCGGCGTCGTCTGGTGGTTGCCCGGCCGGACCGCAATCGACCACGCGAGCTGCAGGTCGGCCACGTTGTCGCGCGTCACCTGGTCGAGGGGACTGTAGCCGTGGCTGTCGCGGGTCCGCCGCCAGCTCAGCCAGTCCCCGGGAGGTGGGTCCGCGAGCAGCGCGTCGGTCACCGGGCTCACCTCGTGCGGCACCACCTGGTTGACGAAGCGCGTCGAGCGCCGCCGCGGCCGCTCGCCCGCCCCGGCCGCGCGGCGGGCTTCCTCGATGTCCGCCGCATCGCCGATCTGCACCGCCGCGTTCGCGGTTAGGGTGCGCTCGCCCGGCAGGGCGCCGTTCGCCTCCAGCAGGTACGCCACCAGCTCGACGTAGGCCTGGTCGCTGAGCGCGCCGGCCTGCCCCGGCGGCATCTCGTCGCGCAGGTAGGCGAACAGGTCGTCGGAGGTCTGTCCCAGCCAGCCGTTCAGGAAGTCCACGCCCGTGAGCGGCGGCGCGTGCACCATGCCCTCCAGGTTCGGCCCGTGACAGTCGCCGCACTGCACCCCGTACACCGACCAGCCGCTCGCAGCTTGGTCCGTAGTGAAGGCCCCGTCCGTCACCGGAGCCTGAGCCGCCGCGATGACGACACCTGGTACGCCCGTCATGCCGCCCGCCGTGAGCAGGCCGGCGATCGCCACCTGCGCCGCTGCCGCCGCGAGATCCCCCCCCGGGAGCGCGCGCGGGGTCTCACCGCGCACTCCGCGCCCACGCGATCCGTCGCCGCCGTGACTTCCCTTCGACATAACGCGCAACTCCTCAGTGCCGCCGGACGGCACCTGCAGACCACATAACCGACCTTGCCATCCTCAATAGTAGCAGGGCTTCGACATCGTTTCCATTCACTCTGGACCCCGCCTGCGCTCTCCGGCGCCACGATCCTCGGCTTCCCCGCGACGGAGGAATCTGACCTGCTCGGCCCTGGAGCGCGGCGTGCCCCGGACCCGCTGGATCGGGCGGATATCGGGAGCCCTGTCCTGTTTCGAGGACGATCCCGCAGAGCCTCACGGTAGGGGCCGAGTGCCGTTCTTGCCCGCCCCGCCGGGGCACCTGGATCTCCCGCCGCATCGTTGGGGCACTGGCCTGCCAGAGGACACCAGCGGTGTCGAGTGCTCGGAGCCGCGCGAGCACGAGAGCCACGCCGAAACGACCGCCGGCACGATGCAGGTTGTGGGTCTTGGCTGCGCGCGGCGCGGTCAGGACGGCATGCATCGGCTCGATGCCGCGCTGAACCTGCTGCCGGAGCGCTACCTGGTCGAGATGCGCCGCCGCGTGAGCATCGCAACCGCCTCGCGGGCACCGCCGCGTACGCCCTGGAAGCGTCAGTGGTACTCGACATCATCCACGTGGCAGCGGCGACGCGGCGTGCGGTGCTCGTCGCCGGCTCATCGAAGGGGCCTGTCGGCATTTGGTCCGCGACCCGATGGGAGTCGGCCGGCGCATGGTGACACTTGGCTGCAGTTGCGGCGGTTCTCAGCCGCCGTGGGCAGCCGAAGCCTTGATGCGTACTGAGCCCTCTCACGAAGCGCGCGAGGACCAGCCGAGGTCCCCCATCGGTCGCTGACGACAGAAGTACCGTCGGCCACCGGACCCTCCGCCGCTCCTCACCACGCCCTAGCGGATCCGATTGCCTCCTACCTCGCCGCCGCCGGAGAGACTGATTGGGCCGCCAACGAACAAGAGCCGCACCCGTTGGAATTCGACACGCGAGGGGAATACAACGAGGGGAACATGTGCGCGTTGAATGCGTAAGGTCTTTTACTTTCAATATGTTATGAGACACAAGCACCGGCAGCCCTATTCGTCGAGTGCGTTGTCTGCCACCGTCGGTGCGCCGCGCGATGACGGCGATCCATGGAGTTCGGTGCGGCAGCCGGCCTGTTCGGCCAGCGGCGGGGAGAGCATCCCGAATTGCAGCTGCAGGTTGATGGTCTGCGCCATCGCATGGCGGGCGCGTTCGCCGGCGTTGCCGGGCACGTCCAGGCGCTTCATCCATTCGATGGCGAGCCGCCGGCCGCCGCTGGCCATCGCCGACTGCATCAGCGATCCGAACAGCGTGTCGATGTGCTCGTCGGAGACGTCTTCCAGGTCGATCTGTACCTGGTCGTTGCCCTCGGCCAGCAGCGCCTTGATGAGCTTCTCGTCGTGCTCGACGTCGATGCTCGTGTTGCCGATTGTCACGGCCGCTGTCGGTCTGGTCATATCGTGAACACGCTGGCGACGTAGCGGACGCCGTGGTCTTCGAGCTGGTGGACGTGGTGATCGAAGCGCTGCATCTGGTCGCGGCTGTCCTTGTAGCGCAGGTGCGCCGCGTCGCGCGATCGGGTCCATGCCGATGCGGGCGACGATGTCGACCACGGGGTTGCCGGGGCGCAGCAGCAGCCGGGCCGAGTCCGGCTCGATGCGGGCGTCTTCCGGATCGGGCAGCGTCCAGCCGTCGCGGCGCACGGTCAGGCTCATGACCACGCATCTGCGGACGTAGGCGCGCAGCGCCTCGTGGCTCGTGAACTCCCGCTCATCGGGGGTGCCGGTGTCGATCACGGCGACGCGTCCTGCTTCGTTCCGGGTCAGCTTCAGCTCGGGCGGCATCTGCCGGAGGTCTGGCGGCACGCTACCGGACAGGAAGGCGTCGGCGGCGGCGCAGGCGTTGGCGTGCGCTGCCACGACGGCGGCGCTCAGGCGCGCGTGGGTGGTTGCGGGGTCCTCGTTGGGGAAGTGGCGTTCGTGTGTCATCGGCGTTTCTTGCGGGATGGCCGCCGGCCGTGTCCCCGCTCGGGCCGGCGGGTCCGTGACGAGAGGGATTGGCATCACGTCTCCGGTCGGGTCCGTCCGAGGTCTCCCTTCACGGTCGGCGGCGGTGAGGAGTGTGAGCTACGCGGGACGCTTGGTCCGGTTCATGCCCGGTCCTGGGGCGTTCGGTGCGCGGCGGGCGGTCCTCGTGCAGTCGAGCGTCCCAGGCTGCTCGGCGTTGCGGGTACCATGGGGCAGTCGGCTGCTTTCAGTTGCATGATGCCGAGGAGGATGCGTGGGGTGGTTTCGGGGCGCTGCGGATCCGGCCCGCGGATCGTGCTGGCCGGGCTGCCGGCGCGGGGCCGTCGGCGGCGGTGGTTCGCGCAGGTGTTCACGGGACGTTTTCCGGTTGACGGATCGGCGCGTCTCGCCGGGGTTCCGGAGGGCGTTTTGGCGCCTGACTTTCGCCTCTGAAAACTCTGGACTGTGTCCAATTCTTTACGATGTTCTGGAAATGAAAGAGCAAGTAGAAACTGCACCGGACCTGGTGCAGTTTCCAATCGTCAATATATTGACACCCTATGGATGTGGGTTTTCATTCTTGTCGGTCGCCTACAGGTTGAATCCATGGATGCAATCCAAGGAATTGGATCGGCAAGTAGAAAAAACGAAAGTCTGACGAAGACATAATGTGTGCACGTGGCACACGTGCACACATTTTCGCCTCCTTGCGACACCCGTTTCTGGGCTTGTTTCAGGCTGGCGCTGTCACGCCATCGCGGGCGCAACTGTTGCGCCGGGACGGGTGCGCGACGGCGAGTTCCATCGCGGGCAGACTCGTGACGGGACTGCGCGAGCAAAGGGGGGTCCCGCTGGGGACTGGGCAGCGCATCCGGCGGGGAGCACGCGATGGCGGTTCTTCGTTGGCGTGGCCTTGCACGGTTACGCTCTCCAGCGTTATGGCTGACCTCGTAATCGTCGAATCGCCCGGGAAGACGCGCAAGATCAACCAGATCCTCGGGTCTGGCTACGTGGTCCGGGCCTCGCTAGGGCACGTGCGCGACCTGCCGCAGCCGAAGCGCGACGGGCGCTCGGCGGGCAAGCCGCGGCAGCAGACAGCCCTGGGGCTGGATATCGAGGGCGGCTGGAAGCCGACCTGGGAGATCATCGACTCGAAGGCGAAGGTCGTTCGCGAGCTGCGCAGCATCGGCTGCGGCGGCACTGTCTGGCTGGCCACCGACCTCGACCGCGAGGGGGAGGTGATCGCGTGGCGCCTGCGGGACCTGCTGGGCGGGTCCGAGGACCGCTTCCGCCGGGTCACCTTCTCGGAGATAACCCCGGCGGCGGTGCGCGCCGCGTTCGAGGGCCCGCGCGGGATCGACTACGACCTGGTGCGCGCCCAGCAGGCGCGCCGGTTCCTCGGCCGGGTGGTCGGGTTCACGGTGTCGCCGCTGCTGAGCCGGCGGCTGCGCGCGGGACTCTCGGCGGGCCGGGTGCAGTCGGCCGCGCTGGCGATCCTGGCGGCGCGCGACGAGAAGATCCGGGTCTTCGCGCCGGAGGAGTTCTTCGGCGTCGACGTGCTGCTGGCCATCGACGGGGCCGAGCCGGTCCGGGCGTCGGTGGTCGATTCCGGCGGCGGGGTCCTGCGCCTCGCCGAACGCGCCGAGGCGGATGCGCTGGCGGCGCACCTCGCGTCGGTGGCGGTGACCCTGGACGATGTGGAGCAGAAGGACGCGTCGCAGCGGCCGAAGCCGCCGTTCACGACCTCGACGCTGCAGCAGGCCGCCTCGTCGCTACTGAAGCTGTCGGTGGCCGACACGATGGCGATCGCGCAGAAGCTCTACGAGGCGGAGAAGATCACCTGCATGCGCTCGGACGCGGTGATGGTCGCTCCCGAGGCGCAGGAGGCGGCGCGGCGCTGGCTGACGGCGGCCTTCGGGGCCGGGGCGGCGCCGGACGAGCCGCCGCGCTACGAGTCGAAGGAAGGCTCGCGGGAGGCGCACGAGGCGATCCGGCCCACGGACCCGGCTGCCGGGGCGGAGGGGCTGTACCCGGCGCATGCGCCGCTCTACGACCTGATCCGGCGCCGCCTGCTCGCGTCGCAGATGACACCGGCCAGGATCCGGCGGACGGTCTCGCCCGACCTCGCGCCGAGGCGCCGATTCGCCCCGAGTCCTGCGAACCCCCGGATACGGCGGCCGAGCGCGGATCCGCACGCCTCGACGCCGCGGGCGCTGGTCTGCCGGCCGCCTTCATGACCGGCTGGCTGTCAGGGGATCGTGGCGCTATGGTCCGCCGACGACCACTGTCACGCCGGGACTGGCGCGCGACGCGCGTTGCGCGCGGTCGAACTCGATCGGTGCGCGCTGGTAGTCGAGGATCGCGCGCAGCTCCAGCTCGTGAGCGGCGGCCAGCTCGCGCTGCATCTGGATGACCAGGTAGTTGGTCGACAGCCCGACCTCGAACTTGATCTCCTCCGCCCGAAGCTGTTCCTCCGCGAGCTCCCGGGCGACGGCCGCAGCCTGGATACTCTCCTGGAGCGCTTCTATCTGGAGCGCGGCATTGGTCACCTCACCGACGATCTGGAGCTCGATCCATTCGAGCTGGACCTCGTTCTGTCGAAGCTCCAGCCGCGCCCGGTCGTACGTAGCCTCGTCCGCGCTCCGACCCAGCGGATAGCTCATCTGCACCTGGCTGGACGCTCCAGAGCGGGTAGTCCGCCCCGACGACGTCGCCGACCGCGTCCCGGTAGCCACCCGGGATCACCGCTCCGCCACCCCCCAGGATCTGCTCGAACGTGCTCCCGGAAGGCAGACGTCGAAGTTCAGCCCTTGCGCGTTTCGGGCCATAGCCGCTTGCGAATCGCTCCGGCCGGCAACGATCCGGATCAGGCGCGGGTCCTGATCTGGCGTTCCTGGCGCCGTTCTGACGGACCGACCGACGCTCGTCGGCCGAACGGGCGTTGGGATCCGATCGGAGGCCGGTGTCGGCGTCATGGATCTCGAGCCGGCCACGTACTCGATGTCGCAGCTTCAGTAGTCGTCGGCGATTCGTCGCCCAGGGAAGGCGCAGTTGGCGCGCGTGCTGGCGGAGCGTGCGGGCCTCCACGCCGAGCAGGGCATGGAGGGCGACGAGTGCCTGTAGGACGAGCGCGAGCGTGACGGTGAATCCAACGAGCCCGGCGACGCGAAGTGTTCGTGGAGCACGACGAGCGGCGGTCGAGGCGGCGCGTCGCCTCAGCCACGGGATGGACGCCGCTACACGGTGTCGACCCTTTCGTGCACCGCCGCCGTCTGAGCGACACGAGCCGGCGGCGATGCGACTTGCGCCGCCGCGAGCAGGCCCCCGCCGTGAGTCCCGTGAGACACTGCCGCGCCGGGGCTCCTGCTCCGGGTCGCTCGGCCGGAGCCGTCGCACACGAGCCTCGGGTGCAAGCGCAGCCGGCCGGTCTGCTCCAGTCTGACTAGCGGCTCCGGGGGCGCGAGTCGATGTAGTCGAGCACTTCATCCAGATACCACCTGACCGCGTGGGGGCCGATCTTGACGGGCTGGGGGAACTGGCCCAACGCCTTCCGCTTGTAGATCGTGGACCTGCACAGCCCGGTTAGCTCCTCTACCCTGGCGAGCCTGATCAGCTGCCGCAGGGGCGCGTTCTTCGGACGGTTGCGCGTGGCCATCGTGCGTCTCTCCTCCATTGACGTGTCATGGAGAAGTGTTACCAACCGCGGCCACGGGACCGGGTCAGGGTCCACAAGCTGTATCTCGCGGGTGGCCCGGCGTTGCTGGTGCTGGGCCGCCCTACAACTCGCACCGCCGGGAGATGGAGCCAGCCGGCGTCGGCGCGACCGAACGGGCCGCGCGCAACGCCACCCGCTCGTACGGCGAGCCGGGCGAGGCGCCGAGTGTCGACCGCCCCGTGCGCCCCGAGGAGTTGCCGCCGCGCCAGGCGGCGCTTCGCGACCCGCGCTCGCCGGGCCGCCCGTCGATCACCACGGTGTCGCAGAAGCACAGCTACGGCCCGCAGAGCTTCAGCCGCACCGACGTCATCGACCGGCCGAGAAGCATGCCGACCTGTGCGGCCGGCGGGGGAGATGCCCTGGGAGATGCCCTGGCAGATGCCCCCAACCCGCCCAGGCCGCCGAGCCCGGCCCGCGGCTACGCCGCCTCGGTCGACCAGCAACGCAGCGGCCCGTCGCGCAGCATGTGAAGCGCGACAGCCGGCGCCTCGCGGCCGCGCATCCGACACCACCCCGTAGCGACGCTGCGAGGCACCCGAGTACCGTCATGCCCACGACCGTCCCGTCACCGACCCCCGAAGAGCACGAACGCCTTCTGGCCAGCCTGAACGACTGCCAGCGCGAGGCGGTCACCGCACCCGACGGCCCGACGCTGGTCGGCGACGAGCACGCCGCGCGCAACGCACAGCTGGCCGCCGCCTCCCAGGGGGCGCTGGACCGGATGAACGGGCTCGACTTCGACGACATGCTGCTCGGCGCGATGCCGCCTGCTGCCACGTCGAGGTCGTAACCGGCGACTTCGGCCCGTTGCACCTGCTGTTCGACTCCTTCAAGTCTGCCCCGGCCGCCCGCCCCGCATCGGGCCGGCGCAAGCCGCCGCCACCGACACCACGCCGACGCCGCTGCCGGGCCGGCGCGCCTCCCCGAGTCGGCGCGCGGCACCACGGGACCCGGGAGGAGAGCGGCAGCGGGCGAGAATCAAGCAGAGCGGACGCGGCCGGACAGGCGGAACGCGGGCGGGCAAGGCAGCGCTTCGGCATGCTGCGCCTCGCCCCACGCCGCCGGTCGCCGACCCCACGTCCGCCAACGCCTCGGGCCTGCCGGCCCGCTTCACCCGGCCCTGCTCGGGCCATTCCCTTTTTCTGCGGAGGAAACCTGATGCCTCTCATCGACCTGCTGCGCCCGGACCAGCGCGCCGCGCTGCGGCGCCTGCGCAAGCGCATCGCCAACCGCGAGAACATGCGCCGCTACCGCAGCGACCTCAACTACATGCAGCTGTGTCCCGGCGTCGACCTGCCGCTCGAGGCCGGCACCTGCGGCCGCGTGATCTGGCCCGAGAGCACCCGCTGCATGGCCTGCCGCAAGCGGCGCGACTGGCTCCTCACACACGCGCTCAACCCCGCCGAGGTCGCGCTGTGCACGCTGCTCGACGGCATCGATGCCGACCAGGCCGATGCCGGTGCGCCCGACGACGACCACCCCGTCCCCCTGCTCGACGACCTGTCGGGACTCGGCGACCCCTGCCTGCGCTGGTAGCGCCGAAGACGCAACCGCCGCGGCGGACAACGCCGACGCCAGGCGGGCGTCTTCTTCCAGCCCCGTGCTGTGCTGCCTGCGGCCACGGCCACGCATCGAGCGACGCCCCGGCACCCAGCAAATACGTTCCATCACTCCCGCGCACGCCCGCCCGCGTCATCGCTCGGGCTCGACCGCGGGGACCGCGCATCGAGCCTGCGCCGGCGCACCGGTTGCTGCAGGACCGCGGTGCGGGGGCGCCGGAAAGGCGGTCACCTGGCCGCCTTTCCGGCCAGCCATCGACGAACCGGCACGATGACGCGTCGACCCGGCGGTGGTGCGAAGCCGCCGGGCGGCTGGCGGCGATTCGCACAAGCTACCGCGGACATCGTCGACGCCGACGAGCTCCCACCGCCGGCACAGGCAGGGCACACAACGGATGTGCGCCGCTGCGGGAACCTCACCCGGCGCGCAGCGCAGGGCAGGCGACCCGCTTCGCGGCCTGACTCGAGTGCATCAGCCGGCCCTGCAAGGCCGGGCCGGCTGATGTAGGCTGACGAGCGGGACAGCGGCATGCGACACGACGACACGCTGCCGTGGGTCGACAGGTTCCTGGCCCTGTGCGAGCGGTACGGCTCGGAAGAGTCGGCGAATGGCCGCTGTCGTGCGGGGCCGGCGCGCGGGCTTGCCGGGGTTGCCCTGGCGTGACGACTGGCCGGCGTGGAACGCCGAATCCGGCGCGTGGGGTCGGTAGCGGCCCCGTCGGTCTCGGCGGCGGCCGTTCGTGCATTTCGGCGACCGGCGCGATGCGGCGGCGGCTCGCCCTGGAGGGAGCATTTCACGATGTCGAGGAGCGGAATCCTGGACGCGTTGCGCAACGAGGAACGCTCGCTCAAGAGCCAGCTCGTCGCCATCCAGCGCGCCATCGAAGCGATTGAAGGAGCTGCCGCGCCGAGCGCCCGGCGCGGCAGCAAGAAGGCGGTCAAGGCGGTCGGGAGGCGCAAGCGCGCGATGACCGAGGAGCAGCGCCGGGCCGTGGCCGAGCGGATGCGGAAGTACTGGGCCGCACGACGGGCGGAGAAGGCCAAGGGGAACTGACCGCAGCAGGGACGCGAACCTGTGCGGCCTCGGTTCTCCACGCCGGCGCGTCGGCCGGCTCACCGGGACCCATGCACTCCGAGCCGGCCCGGCGTCGCCTTTTGCGGACGGCGCCGCGTCCAGTCACGCGGCGACGGTCTCGCGGTCCCTCCGTCCGGGTCACGCGAGGCCCTCGCGCAGCAGGCGCGCCACCCGCCGGCAGATCGCGTTGATGCGCGCGTGCTGATGATGCACCCTTGGCTCGCGCGTGCAGCCGTCGATCAGCCGGGACGTGGCAGGCGAGCCGGCGCAGGGCGGAGGCCGTGTCGTTCCGGGCGAAGCGACCCGGTTTGCCCTGCCGGGCGACACGTCGCGCTGGATGGCGTCGCGCGGACGCTGGACAAGCTCGCCGGCGTCGGCCGGGAGCCGGACGGTACACGTTGAGTGCATCGCCCGCGGGATCGGCTCGGCCAAAGCAGCGGCCGACTACCTGCTCGGCGAGAGCGACGCGGCCGGGAAGCTGCGGCGGCGTCGAGAGCCCGCGCGCAGATCCCAACCACGGATGGCCGCTGTCCCGAAGCGGACGCTGTTCGCCATGCTGGACCGCTACGCCACCATGGAGTCCCTCGACCTGGACGAGACCCAATCGACAAGACCGACACCGAGCGACTCCACGAACGAGATCATGGACGCCATCAGCCGCCGGGTCGACGGGAAGCTCGTCGTGCGGACCTGCCGCGCCACCAGGAAGGGAAAGAGCAGCTGCGAGTTCGACTGCCCGCTCGATGACACGGATCAGGCCGGCGAAGCGCAGACCCGTCTGCCTGGCGCTGTTCGTGCGCCTCGGACAGCTTCTGCAGACTGCCGCCGGTCGCCGACCAGGAAGTCGCCGAGGACGTCGACCAGGCGACGATCGACCGGCTGGCCGCATCCATCGAGGTCCTCGAACCGTCCGAAGCCGTGCACTGACGGCGCGCACCAAACGGGAAGACGCACCGAGCGCAACGCGCAACCGGCACGCACCGGGCGGGCTTGGCGCCGAGCAGGACTTGTGGTCCGTAACGTCCTCGAGCAGCGGCATCGAGCACCACGCCGGTCAGCAACGCGGTCGCACCGAGCAGGACGAGCTCCTCCGCACGCGGCCGCACGAGGTTGCCCGCACCGAGCTGAACGCCGATCGGGAGCGAGGCGGCACGCAAGCGGATGGCCGCCGTCAACCGGCGCACACAGCGCAGCGCCGACCATGCCGGTGAGCGCGCACACGGCGGCGCGCATCGATGGAAGATCCGGGCCGACGCGCCGTCCGCATGCATCGACCAACCGCCCCGGGCACCCAGCGGTACGCTACTCGGGCGACCGCACCGAGCAGCACGCCGATCCGGACCGAGTCCACACCGAGCAGGACACTTGCCTGAACGCACCCGGTGCGCGACGCCGTTTCGGACGGTACGCCAGGACCACCGAGAGCGCCCTGCCACGCACACAGACGCTCATCTTCAGGAACGCGCCGCATGGCTCGGCCTTTGCCTGCCAGGCGCCACAGCCGGACCGCGGATCGGGACGACAGCGGCTACGGATCGGCAGACGCACCGAGAGGAAAAGATCAGCAACCGCTTGGCGCGACGGTCGGCTGCGAACGCGGCCCGGGGGGCGACCCCACCAGGCACGACGCCGATCAGGACGAAGTCCACATCGAGCACCACGCTTTTCCTGAACTCGCCGAGTGTCCCGCCGGACCGCCGACAGCGTTCCGTACGCACGGAGACGCCTGTCGGCAGGAACGCACCGAGTGCAACGGCCGGAGGAACCTGCCAGCACGCGCCGAGTGCAACGCCCGCGACAACTGCCAGTACGCACCGAGTGTACCGGCCCCGGAAACTGGCAGACATGTGGTCTGCGGAAATGTGGGTCGCCGCCCCAGGTTTGGTTCCCTTCCGTCTTCGGCGGCCTGCCTTCCGGACGTGGGGGAGCGCGCCTGCCTGGCGATCCACCGCTCGACTTCGGCCACCGCCCGCGCCGCCGCCGCCCGGATATCGTGCCGATCGAGCACCGCCGCCGCTACCGCCTTGAGTCCGTCGCGCCACTCGATCGCCTTGACGGTGTTCAGCGAGTCTGCGATCGCCTGCTCGACGCGCGCGAAGACGGTCTCGACGCCGGCGGGGTCCATCCTGGGCCAGCGCCACCGACGGCGAGTGTGGCGTGGTCCCGTCATCCTCGCCTGGCGCCCGTTGTTTGCATCGACCGGCGTCACCGCAATCTGCGCCGGCCGATGGAATCGGCAGCTCGGCATGCAGGCAGCCGCTGGCCGCCGCACGAGCCGGCGGCCAGACGCCGTAGCGGCCTCGCGGGTCCGTCCTGGAGCGGCGGCCAGCGCTCGGCGAGCTGTGGGGCAAGCTGGTGCGCCGACGCGCGGAGGGAAACGAGGCCCGGTCGAGGTCACGCCGCAGACCCTGGCCGAGATGCTCGGCGCGCCGGCCGAGCCGAACGTCGAGGCCGCCGGCCGTAAACGGGCGGCCGGGCGTCGCCGCCGGGCTGTGCCGCACGGCGGAGGGCGGCGGCGAGGTGCTCGACGTCGAGGCCAGCCGCCTGCCCGGTTGCGGGGCGCTGGTCCTTATCGGGCGCCAGGGCGAGGTCATTGCGGCAGTCGGCGCGCACCGCGCTGTCGTGGCTGCGCGCCACCGCCGCACGCTACGGCCTCGACCCGGCCTTCCAGCGCGACACCGGCGTCATCTGCACGTGCAGTTGGACGAAGGTCCCCAAGGAGGGCGTCTCGGCCGGCGAGACGATGGCCGCCGCGCTGGTCTCCGCCTTCGCGCGGCGTCGGCTCAGTACCGACGACGTGGCGATGACCGGCGAGGTCACCCTCGGTGGACAGGTGCTCCCGGCCGGCGGCATCGCCGAGAAGGTGCTGGCCGCGCACCGCGGCGGGTTGCGCCGTGTCCTCCTGGCGCAGCGCAACCGCAAGCAGGTCGATGAGGATCTCGGCGACGACCTGCGGCGCGTGGTCGCCGTCGACTACGTGACGCGGGTCGACGCTGCTGGAGTTGGCCCTGCAGCCCACGCCGGCTGCGGGCAGCGTGGCGGCACTCACGCCGGCCGGCCGCGCGTCCTGAGCCGGCCGAGTGCGAGCCGGCGCGCTGCGACGAGGACGAGTAACCAGCAGCACGGTCGGACAACACCGTGCAGGTGCCCGCCGACGGGCGGCCGACCCCGCGAACGACGGCCGAATGCCACCCCGGGTTGGCCGCCGTCCTTTACACTCCCGCCGCCTCGGCGTGCCCAACGTGTCCTCTGCCGGCGCCGCACCGAACGGACACACGCGATGCGGCGCGACCGGCGCATTCGCCGACTCGATGGCGCCGTCCCTCGCAGCCGGTGGGGAAACCTGACGGTCAACCGGCAAGTTCCGATGCCGCAGACCCTGGCCGCGTGCAGGCGGCGACGCCGATGCCCGCCGACCCGGCCGCCCGTCCCTCGCAGCCGGCCGGGAAACCTGACGGTCAACCGGCAGGTTTCGATGCCCGCGAAACTGACCGCGCGCAATGCGAAAGCGACCGAGCGTGGTTCGAGCCGTCGCGGCGGCGCGGGCGATCCTCAGCGCGGAGGGCGTGCATGAGCAAACGGTCGCGGCAGCGGAGTTCCTCGTTGACCACGCATGGGATGTGCCGCGCGGGGACTGGCACGGCGCCGTCGGCGCCAAGGCGTTGGCAACCCACGCGCCGCCCGGCTCCAGGCGGTGGCTGTGGAAGTGCTGCCGCGCCGGGACAACCGTGTCCAGGCGCGCCGACCTGGACGGGTGATGCTGTTTGTGGTCAAGCGGCGAGACGGGCCACACACCCTCGTCAAAGCGGCCCGCGTCGCGACCGAGGACGACCTGCTGGTGTTCCATGACCAAGACGGATTGCCGTTGATGACATTCCCAGCGGCGAGCGTCCGGAAGATCGTCACCGTGACCAGGACCGATTCCCTTCGGGCCAAGCTCCCGGCGCCGCCGGTGTGATGCCTGCATGGACATGGCAAGCAGAAAAGGCCCCCTTCTCTGTCCTTCGTCTTCGCCATCTACGATTCCGCGGTTCAGATCAGCGCCAGCAAATTCGCGGAGGCCCGCGTCGTCGGAGATCTGGGCGGGCGCCTGCTGGGCCTGCTGGACCACGAAGCCGGTCGCCACAGCGACGCCATGCTGGAGGTTGTAGTGGCACTCCATGCGGCGCAGCGCTGCGTCCGGTCTACAGACTGAACCGCACCTCGCCGACGACGGTGCGCCGCAGGATGTCTCCGAAGATGTGCTGCTGGATGCTCTGGTTGAACAGGTTCGTCACCTTGACCAGCGTCGTGATCGCGCCGTCGCTCCACTTCATCCCGAAGCTGCCGTTCACCATCGTGTAGCCATCCGAGTAGCCGTGGAACTCCGGCGTGAGCACGTCCGACCAGAACGCAGCGGACGCGGCGCTGACGGACACGTTGCCGAGGAACCGCGACCCGTTCAGGGAGCCGCCGACGTTGACGCGGTGGGTCGGCGGCAGGCTGAGCTCAGTGGGCAGGAACGGGTTGTCCGAGTCCAGGATCCGCGGCTCGTCCTGCCACGAGCAGGTTGAACCAGGCGGACGCCGAGCGCGAGATCCGCCGGTCGACCCACAGCTCGGCGCCGACCTGCTGCGTCGGCCCCAAGTTGACGTACGTGAACGCGGTCGGCGGCAGAACGACCCCGGCCAACGCCATGAACGTCAGGGTCTGCGGCGGAAGCAGCCAACCGGGCGGCGGGTTCTGCGCGGTGTAGGGCTCGGCGTCGGGCGGCAGCGGCACGAAGCTGATCGGGTCGTCGCGCCGGTTGAGGTAGACGGCTGCTCCGGCTGTCATCCTTCCCCCGAACGTTCCCGTGCAGCTCAACTCGTACGCCGTGAGCGACTCCTCCTTGATCCCGATGCGCGGCTGCTCGCCGACGCAACTTGCCAACTGGCGTGACGCCCCAGGCCCGTGATTTCAGGGCTCGCGCCCGCGAACGTGGCAACGTAGTTTTCCGTCACTGTCCTTACTGACCCGCGGGTCAGTAATTCTGTAATCCGCCGGAGACGTCCGGTTGACCCACGCGCCGGCCGGGCGCAACGGCGCGTCTTCGGGTGACCGCCGCAGGCACCGCGGGCTGCGAAGGGTGACCTCTGCAGCGTGGCCGAGCCAGTCGAGATGTCGGCAAGGCAGCAGCGCGAGCCCGTCGCGGAAACGACCACGGCAGGAAACCGGACGCCCTCGCCGAGGCGCTCCGCATGGTCATCGACGACGGCCTCGTCAATCGCCTCGCGCACATGCGTGCCCGCATCGACCGTGACCTCGTCGACCCGCAGCGCGCGGCCGGTCCCTCAGTGACCCTGCACCGAGCAGAACGCAAGGCCCACAGGAGCCGAGCAGGAACCGCGGGCCACACTGCCGGAGGCTGCCCGGCATGACCCTGACGGCCACCAGCCGCATCGAGGGGATCGCGATCCTGCAGCATCACGACCTGGTGACCGCCGAGGCCATCGTCGACGCCAACGTCCTTGAGGAGCGGCATCGAGCACCACGACGGTCAGCGCGGCGGCCGCACCGAGCAGGACGACCTCATCCGCACACAGCCGCCCGAGGTTGCCCGCACTGAACTGAACGCTTCTCGGGAGCGAGGCGGCACGCAACCGGATACCGCCTCAAGGGGCGCACCCGGCGGCCTGCCGTCAACGCCGGCAAGCGCGCACACGGCGGCGCGCATCCATCGGAATCCGGGCCGACGCCCGTCCGCACGCACCGAGAGCAACAGCCCCGGGCCACCAGGCAGTGCGCTACTCGGGCGACCGCACCGAGCAGCACGCCGATCAGGGACCGAGTCCACACCGAGCAGGGCATCTTTACTGAACTCCAGCCCAGTGCGGCGCGTGTTTCAAGACGGTAACGCCAGGACCACCGACAGCGCCCTGCACGCACACAGACGCCCCCTCTTCAGGAACCCGCCGAGTACAGCGACTTCAAAGGCTGGCAGCACGCGCCGAGTGCAATGCCCCCGAACGCCTGCGCACCGAGCGGTCCTCGCACCGAGCACAACGTACCGCCCGAACGCACCCGAGTCCGCCACGGCCAGCGAGCGGTACGCCGCCCGGCATCCCACCGAGACGGCCAATCTCCGGACAGGCGCCGAGTGTGGCGCGCCGGGAACCTGCCAGTACCCGCCGAGTGCAACGGCCCCGGGAACCTGCCAGGTACGCACCGAGTGAAGGCGGTCAGGAAGACGCGCCGCCACGCAGCGAGCGACGGCCGCCCAACAAACGGGAGGCGGCATGCAACCTGACGGGAGGGCAACGCACCGGAGACCGTGTCGTTTCCACGAGCCGGCACTCACGGCTGCCGGCTGCCACGGAAGGGAATCCGGAACAGGCGAAAAACATTCCGCCCGCCGGGAACAAGACGCGCCTCTGCTGTGTCTAATAGCCTGTGCGGCACTGAGAAGTACGCCTCTCGGTACCCGCAACCCGAATCCGGCCGGATCCGACAACCTCCCGCCGCTTCCTCAAACCACGTCGAAGGCGGCCGACGTGATCGCAATGAAACTGGGTATCAGCGAGACCCGCGATGAACCCGGGTGCGCGCTGGTATCGGCTACGCGCTGGCCGAGGCGACGGACGGCGGCCACTGCGGACTGCCGGCCGACGAGCTCGGGCCGCTGGCGGCCCGGCTGCTCGACGTGCCCGGCGATGCGATCCGAACCGGTCTCGAGCTGGAACTGGCCGAAGGCGCCATCGTCGCCGACACCGTGGCGGACGCGCCGTGCGCGTTGCTCGGACATGTACCGGGCCGAGCGGGAAATCACCGGCCGGCTCGTCGAGCTGATGGCGGGGAAGTTCCCCTGGCCCGACATCAACGGTTCTCGGCGATGCCGCCGACCGGGAGCGCCTGTCCGCCGTGGGTGCTCTCGCCGGTCATCGGGCCACGTCGGTACGGACAGGACGCCGCGTGAAGGCGGACACCAGCGCGGCGGCCATCGTCACGCCGGCCGAGGCGCCTGTCGATCCATCGCTCGACTTCGGCCACCGCCTGCGCCGCCGCCCGGATATCGTGCCGATCGAACACCGCCGCCGCTACCGCCTTGAGTCCGTCGCGCCAAGGCGATCGTGGCGGTCGCCGCCTCCATGCTGACCGCCGCCTACCTCGACTTCCAACTCCGAGGTCGTGCACACGCCGGAGGAGACGCCTAGCCTGCGCCGTACTGAATCAGACGCCACGGCTCGCCGTCGACCTCGTACAGGTCGACGTTCATCTTGCGCAGCACGGCCACGACCTCATCGCGCCGCTCGGCGATCAGGCGTTCGAGTACGGCGCGCTCGAGCCGCCCGGATTCCCGATCCTCTCGCCGGCCGCGGCGCACACCCTCATCGACCGCGACTTCCAGCGCCGCCTTGTGCTCGGCGGCCAGGCGCCGCAGCTCCACCGCGTGCTCAGCCCGTAGCCGCTTGACATCCGCGGCGTGCGCATCGCGGAGGCGGTTCATCGCCCCGGTGTCGGATTCGTGTCCGTCCGGTGTTGTCGCCGACGGCGCCCCGGCAGCTGCGGCCGGATCGCCGCCCGTCTGACGGGCCACGGCGGCCAGCAGCATCGTAGCCGTCGGAAACGCCCGGCACATCAGATCCACAACGGCGCCACGAGTGGTAGCCACCATCCCGAGCGACACGGACAGGTTCTTGAGATGCTCGTTGGCGCGCCGGGAAATCCGTGTGGAGATCGTGCCCTCGTTCATGCCGTGTAGCATCGCAAGCCCGGTGACAGGCTGTCAACAGATTGCCGCTTGTTTGTGGTCAGCTGCCAGACCGCCCCGAAACCACGACTTGTCAACAGATTGTCGCACTGAGGAAGGTGATCGAGTTCACTGCAGGGGCCAGCAAGGCGGCGAGTAACGATCCGACCGATCTGGGGGTACCGAGTAGTACGTACTGCTCTGTGCCGGCGATTTTAATCATACCCCGAAATCGTTGATTTTTCCTCCAGACAGAAAACAGGAGTGCGCAATCGCACCAGAGACCGGATACCTGAGAGGGTGAGCGACCCCAGTTCTGGCGTCGCTCACCCAATGTTTTTCCCTGCGGGAAGGCCGTTTCGGCGGTCACGCTGTCACCGTGCAATGCAATGGCCCTGATCGGCCGAAAGCATGGCCCTGGTGTTCAATGCCATGACCCCAGTTCAGGCCGTTCGATGGCCCCGGTTGGGGGAAACACGCGGAAGAGAGCCTCGCAGACGGAGCGATCCCCTTGAGCGGACCGCGGTCTCCAGCGAAGTGCGGCCGGGGTGTCACGCCAGCGTCTTGTCGAGCTGGACCGGGACCGAATGACGGACGGGGTAAGGCGCAGCGTGCCGGGCGCTGTGCTGCAACTGGCGGCGTCGGCTCGCGACCTGGACGGCATGGGAGCATCGCCCCCGGCTTTCGCCGACGATCGCGAACTCCGTCAGGTAGCCCCAGGCCGTCGTTGCCGCCGTCCCGGATATACCGCCGCGAGACTTCCGCCTCACGGCCGCCGCGCGCTTGACTGATCCTCCACCGTCAGGCGCACAGTCTTGTCCGTCGCTCATTACCTGCGCCGGCCGGGCGCCTACCGGCAGGCTTGGCCGGTCCGGTTGACGCAGTTGCTGAAGAGCGCATGTCGTGCCTGCCACTCCGCGACTGCTGCTGTAGTCATTACCTCGTCTGTGCGGCTCAGCACCCAAGCGGTGGCGACCGACCCGGACCCCACGCGCTCTGAGCGGTCCGCCGCGAGCCGGGTCGTTGCCGGCGCCGGTCCGGACATCTACGCTCCGGCTCTATCGACGTCGCGCATTTTCGCCAGCGTTTCGGCCAGCCGGCGGCGTTCCTGCTCGTACAGCCGCACACCGAGTCCGGCTGGCCTCGCTGCCGCGAGTCTGTCGACCTCGAGCAGCCACTCGAGGTCCGCGCTGTCACCGTCCAGCGCTGCCGCTTCCTCCCACTCGGCCTGCTTGCGCAGAATCCGCCTGCGTCGGCCGCCGTACCGGCCTGTTCGTACGCTTCCCGCGCTTCGGCGGTGTGTCCTCTCTCCTCTTCGAGCCGCGCGACCAGCAGCGGCTCCCACCCGCTGGCGTGCAGCAGGTTCTCGACCTGGCCGAGCAGGATGTTGCGGCTGGTCTCGTTCGTGTCGGCCTCTGCCGCATCGAGCAGCGTGCCGATCGCTGATGCGTACCGAGCCCCCCTTCCACCAAGCGCGCGATTACCACCGGAACACCCCAGCCGTCGCTGACGGCACAAGTACCATCGGTCACGGGTCCCCTCCGCCGCTCCCTCACCACGCCGTGAGGGATTCCATTGCCTCCTGCCTTGCCGCCGCAGAGACTGATTCGGCCGCCGACGCAAAAGAGCCGCACCCATCGCACAGTCGCGACGACAAGTCGGGTACGCCTGCCAGCGGGGTGCGGCCAAGCTCGTCGTGCACGGGACACCTGCAGACACGACGATGTTTGCCGATCTCCTATCGACTTGGAGCTACCGCCGTTCTCGTGCCACCGCCGTGCCGCGTGACTCTGGGGCGGCAGTGAATCTTCACCGCCCCGCGGGTGAACGCGTCGTCCGTCGCCTTGCTGCTCCAGGCGTACGCCTCGCCCGGTCCGAGGGCGGCGAGCTTGGCGGGAGTGAGCCCGTCGAGCGCGGCGTTGGCCTTCTGGATGTGTTTCAGCCAAGCCGGCGAGTTGAACTTGTGCAGGATGACTTGCGTGGACAGCTCGATGAGCGACGCCGGGACGGATGGCGGATCCTGCGACGCCACCAGGATGCTCGTTCCCTTGTGGCGCATCTCTCGAACCACCTCGACCAAGCCGGCGACAAGGTCCGGGCTGCCGATGTACTTGTGGGCTTCATCGAAGACGACCAGCTTGTTGAACCGGCGATCCTGCCATGTCGTTTCGGCGAACACCTGGAGAAGTACGACGAATAGCCCGAGAGCTTCGTCCTTTTCGATGAGCTCGTCCCGAAGGTCGACGATCACGAGACGCCCCGGACGCAGGACGCCGGTCAGGCGGCAGGTGTCATTGATGTATTCCGCAGCGAACTTCAGCCGCAGGAGGGCGAGGTCCTTGAGGTAGTCGGATAGCGTCGACTGCTCGATTCCTTCCCGCAGAACATCGAGGGTGAGGTCGCCGCGCAGCTTCTTCATGATGAGGGCGAGCTGGCGGATGTACAGGCTCTGGCTGCCGACGGCGCCCATGAGAAACTTCCAATGGGACGCCTTCAACTCCGACGCGGCGAACGCGATCGGCAGCACCGTGATTCCCGGGTACTCGCGGCGACGCTCGTCGACCTTCGCTGTTGGTGTCAGAATCACCAAGTCTTCAAGCGCCTGGGGCGCAGCGCCGTAGCGAGCCTGCAAGGCCTCTACTTCCGCCGGGAGTGCATTGGCCGCCGCCATCGAAGTGAACTCCGGCCGGTAGTCGAGCGTCGAGCTGTAATGAAAGATGACGCTGGCGAGTGGGTGCGGGATCTCGTTGATCCCGGCAATGGGCATGCATGCCATCTCGATGATGGTGCCGAGCGTGTAGCTCTTGCCGCCGCCTTGCACACCGAAGAGGCTGATCGTGTGGGTCTCGTTCAGGTCAAGGGCGATCTTTCGGCCGGAGACCTCGCCGAGCAGACCGTACTGTGGCGATCTGCTCGTCACGCCGAGGACGGAGTCGTATTCGAGACCGAGTTCGCTGTCCTGTAGCCCCGCCTTGGGGGCCGACGGCGGGGTTGCGCTTGTTCTCTGGATGGGAGTGCCCGATCCCGTTGGCGGTTTCGACTCGTCCCGGCTTGCGTGTTCTGCCGTATCGCTGCTGGACGTGGGCCGCTCTTCTACGGGGAGTTTTCCTTCCTGCCGCGGGGCCGGCTCCACGCCGCTCGAAACGGCAGGGCTGTCGGTAGCGCGCGGTGCCGGGGTTATCGATGTCGCAGTCGGCCCGTTGCCTGGCGCCGGCACCGTAGGTTCGTCGGTGGAGTTCGACGCAGGAGCACCGCCGATACCGTTGAACCGCCCGATCCCGGCCTCTCGACTGGTGAGAGCTTCGGTTGCGTGCTCGGTCGTCGAACGTGCGCGATCCGCCACGAGGAACGCCGCGCTGTCGAGGCGAGGAATTGGTCTCGGCGCTGGTGAACTGTCGCGGAGCCCTTCACCATGCCCGTCGCCGTCTTCGCCGTCGATGGTGGTGGCGGTGGTGGTCCTGCTGCTGCCGGCAACAGGCGCTTCCGCCACTGCCGCGGCGTGGTTCACGAGCCGTCGAATCAAATCGTTGCCCACGCGGTGGAACTCGATGCCTGCTTCGTGATCCGCGGGCTCCGTCCCGGTTTTGTCGAAGTCGAACACCACCCCGCTCCGCGAGAACCGGAGCGTGTAACCCTCTTCGAGCCGGTCGAGCAACGCGCGAGCTTCTTCCGCCGCATCCGATTCGATCAGGTCGTATCGCCGGCTTCGTTCGAGATAGAACCCGAGCAACGTCGTGAGCTGCCGGGTCTTGAGCAGCCGGTCGGGACGGTCGGGCTTCGTGCGCAACGGGTCGAAATGCTGCTGCAGGATGCGCTCGCTCTCGTCGAGCTGCCGTGTGATGTGCTCCTTGAGCTGTCCGTACCCGCTCAGGCCAAGGCGTTGGGCGCAGCATTTCACCTCGACCAAATTGCACGTTACCGTGCGCGTTCCGAGGTCGAGGTCGAACAGGGCCAAGTCCGTCCTGCGCAGCGTCACTTCGTCCCCGACCGCCTCGGCCTGTTTCCGCGCCGTGTGGAACAGATCGACGTGCGCGTCGAGAGGCACCACGATCTGGTTGCGCAGCGCACCCTGATACTCCAGGAACAAGCGCGCCAGCGCTAAGCCGAGAGCTTCCGCCCTGGCCGTCGGGGAGGAGACCAGCTTGAGCGCCAGACGGCCCGAGAGCGAGCGCAGTTGAGTCAGGATGAGCACCGCGTGCTGCACGTCCGCGTCGAGGCCGTACTCCTCCAGGACAGGCCTGAGCATCGCCTCCAACTCCGCCAACGACCGCGAGCTGATGATCAGCCGGTGCCCGTTCGCCGGCGCGGTCGACGGCGTGTAGTCGATCAGATAGTCGGGTCGATCACGGCGGCCCCCGTGGTCGAAGAACTCGATGCCCATGTTCCGATCGATGGTGAACACCCAGTCGCTGACCTTGTGAACCTCACTGATGAGGGCGCGTTCGGCGGGCTCCAGCTCCAGACGGACGATCGGCCGCGAATCGAAATCGGCCGCCGAACGGGCAACGGTTGCAGTGGCCGCCGAGATCAGCGCGGGCAGCTCCCCGAGCAGCGCCGACGCCTCCTCGCCGCCCTCGATGGGTAAGGGCGCACCATGGCGCGGCTGCCGTCGCCACCCGATGCCGCTTTCGTCATCGTGAAACGAGGTCGTGAAGTCCTGAACCAGCCCGTGAATCGGCGCCGTCTCATCGGCGCGCAGCATCCGCCCGGCGGCTATCTCCTCCGGCGGAAACAGATCGAACAGAACGCTCAGATGCGCGCGGTACCGGGTCGGGCCGGCGAGAAAGTCCGCGGTGGCCCGCACGGCGACGCTGAGCTTGGGAAAGACGTGGCTGGCCGTGGGGATGGCGAACGCCTCCGTGGCCGGGGTCCCTCCGCCGGTGAGCAGTGCGCCGATGGACTCACCGACGCCGGGGGCATCCGGGTTGGGCACGAACAGGCGAACGTCGTAACGCAGGTCACGGAACGCCTCCTGTCTCTGCAGTGCAGCCAGAGCGTCCGCGAGCACGTTGGCGCGTCCCGCGTTGAACGCATTGAGGGTGAGCGTTCGCACGTACGGATGCTGAATCAGATACCGCTCGATGCGCGACGCGAGCACTTCGCCTGTGATCGCCGCGCCGCCGATCGACGGTTCCGGCACGCCGAGGGCTGCACAGACGTCTCCCAACAGCCCGCGCGGGTCGCCCTCCGTCGCTGGCGCATAGAGCGGCCAGAAGGGATGGATGTTGTCGACCGCGGTGAAGACGCGGCCGTCGCTCACCGCCAACATCGGCGGGACGTTGTCCGAGGACAACTCGCGGAGCGCGTCCCGCGCAGGCGCAGCGTGATCACCGGGAGCCTTCGCGGCCTCTCGTACCCATGCGGCGCCGAGCTGCGCCCAGGCGAGTTGCCAGAGCGCGCGCAACGGGTGCACAGGTGCGATCAGCGCGGCTTCGCGAACCTGCCCGCGATAGTCCTCGACGACCAGCCGGACGGTGTCTACGGACAGCATCGCCCGCAGTGTTCCGATCGCGTTGAGCTGACCGGCGCCGACCTCGCGCTCGATTCTTGCGGAAAGATCCTTGAGCAAATCGACGTAGGCGGCGGCGTAGGCGATCACCGCCGGCCCGCTGCTCAGCACGTCGAGCCCCTGGGAAACCAGATCCGTGGTGTCCTGTACGACGTGCCGGAAGTACGCCGAACGAGCGGCGACGAACCCGCGCATCGCAGCAGACTCCACCGGCGCCTCCACGTCGCTCGTTGGCATGTGCGGCTGGCCGGCATGAAGCTGCATCCGCCAGCTTGCGGGTCGCTCGGGCGTTTCTATGATGCGCTGCTCGACGTTCTTCAGCCACCGCGCCACCGGAATCTGGAAGGCGCCGTCGGTGCCGAACCTGGCTTCGATGGTCGCTTGCGCGGCCGTCCGTGTCGCTGTGCCGCGCTGGATCCAGCCGATGCTTCGAGGGGCGACCTCCGTTGGCGGACGGTGCTGCATCACCGCTGCGAACTGGCGATCGAGACGGGCATGCTCGACGCTGATCACCCTGGGTACGGCACGCTGCGGTGGCTCTTCCTCGATGGCGGCATCCGGCAGCACGTAGAACGGCTCGCTCTCGTTGGGGCGTCGACCGGTCGGTTCGGCTGGCTCGTCCATCGGAATAGGATCGCCTTCCGCGGTCCAGGGCAGCACGCGTACGTGGTGCCACCCTTCCTCGAAGTCGATGCGGTTCAGCCTGAGCAGCGACACCGTGGCGTGGGTCCTGGCGGGCTTCCAGACCTTGACCTTGCGCGAGACGCCGACCGGTCCGGTCTCCTGCGACACGATCTGCACCGTGAAGTGGTCGAGACCCCGAACGCGGCCCGGGTGAGGAGCAACTTCCAGAGTCACGCCGATCTTCCGCCGCTCGGTCGGCGTCAGCACCTGCTGTCCGGCGAGATCTGCGAGCCGTTCGTTCTCGTGCCCTTCATTTGGCACGATGGGGAGATCGGTCTCGACCCGCACCAACGTGATCCTGTCGGGCGCCATCTCGGAGCCGAACGCCCACTTGTCGAACGAGATGTCCCAGTTCTTTGTGTCGAGGACGACATCGCGGGTCCAGGCCACCGGATCCTCGACGCCGGTGTCTCCGAGATACTCGGCCAGTCGCCGGCGCAGCCCCGGATTCGTCAGTTCGAGCTTCAGCACGCGCCCCAGCACCGAGGTATCGCCGTCCGTGAGAATCGCCACGCATTCATGGTTCCTGCTCACCCGTCCGTAGGCCGCGGGCGGGTCGTCGAACAGCTTGAAGTCCGGTACGAGGCCCAACTCGTAGAGGGCGCCGCCGAAGGCTTCGCCGTCATTGCCGTTCGCCTGGGCGCACAGTAGGTACCGAACTTGGGCGGCCGACCCAGCCCAACGCCAGCGCCGCTCGTCCAGGAGCTGCAGATAGTCCCGGACGTAACCGTGCAGCGTGGAGGGGACACGCTTCAACAACTGCTGCCGCAGTGTTGCGTAGGCATCGTCGACCGTGAATTCCTCGAAGGTGGCCTTGCCGAAGGAATCCTCGGCGCTCGTGCGCAGGTTGGCCGGCAGGAATACGCACAGGGGCGGGCGCAGAGATCCGTCCGCGAGCCGGTTCCGGAGCTCGACCAGTTTCGTCGAAGAGATGTGGAGGTCGTCGCCCGGCTTCGTGTCGTCGCTAAGTACGTGTACGTTGGCGGCTGGCGCCTGGCTGCGGAGTCCGGTGGCGAGCGCGACCATGAGGTCCGGTCCGAGATCGGACACCCGCATGCAATGCCCCGGCGCACGACTCTGCAACGCGTCAGTCAAGCGCGGCAGCAGCAGCTCCTCGAGGCTGCGCACGAGGTCGGACGCAGGGAGGGCCCTGAATCCGCCGCTCACGGCCTTGCTCCATCTGCCGCGATTGTGTAACGCGGCGTAATGGTCTGGGTCACGAAGGCGTCAGACAGGTCACGGAAGAACCCGATTTCCCGCAGGCGTCCCTTGAAGTGCTCCGTATTTTGCCGGAGGGCCGCGAGATCGTCGATGCCGGCTGCCGCGAACCCCTCACTGGGCGGCAGGCGATCCACGTGGATGCCGTAGCGTTCGCGGAGGAACGTAAGCAGCTCGTCCACCCGCGGCTCGCGCGTGTAGAAACCGGCGCCTGACGACTCGAGTACCCCGATCTGCAGCAACACTTCCAGCAGGCGGCTGCCCATCGCGAAGCGGCGCGAGCCGCCCCGGGGTTGCTGCATAACGCCCGCGTCGCGCCGCTTGAGTACCGAGTCAAGGAACTCGGTGATGTAACGGCGGTGGTACGCCCCCCGCATCGTCATCAGCACCTCGATGAACAGGTCGAGGTCGTTCAACCCCATATCGGTCAACCGGCGAACCTCGGGATCGATGCCGCTGTCCGCGAATCCGCCCGTGTCTTCGAGCAGGCCGGCCAGCCGCATTCTGAAGTAACTGTCGCGCTCTCCCGCGTGCGGCGGCTCGAGGAAGCGGAGCAGATCTCCGATGCTGAACCGGCCTTCGGACGGCAGGGCGGCCTTGCCCACCTTGCGGCTCAGATAGTCGGCGAACTCGTCCAGCTTGCGCAGCCGGTAGTGCGACTGCACGTACCGCGGGATTCGACGGTAGTGGACGTCCGCGCTGTGGGCGGCGAGCTCGGCCATGCGGCTGTCTGGATCGTTGCCGAGATCGACCAGCAGGTGGATACGGTAGGGACAGCTCCCGTGCGCGTGCATGCTGCCTGGCGCGACCGGGCAGTTGGCGGGCGCGCAGGCCGGATCAGCGCTGCGCCGGCGCACGAGCGCGGGAAGCAGCTTCATCAACCGTAGGAAGTACAGCCCCAGGTGAAAGGCAAACAGCGTCTTCAGATACTCCACCAGAACGGACCGCGGAATGTACGGCTCGTACGCGAGTAGCCGCAACGTGTCGTCGGCCAGCAGGTCGACCTGTCCTACGCACGGCGGTGGAAATCGAGCCGGATCCTGGGAATCGCGCATGTCCGCCGTAACCTGTCGATCGAAGTGCAGCAGCGCCTGGGTCTCCACGTCGACGGTAGCCGACGCGTCGTAGCGGTCGGTATGCGGGTCCACGCCGGGAAAGAAGAAGCGCTTCAGGGCGTCGAGCGCCGCCTGTCCGCGTCCGCCTCGAGCGTGGTAGAGCATCCAGTAGAGCTGTTCGGCCGCGCCGTAGTCGCGGGCGTGTCGCGCGTTGCGGAACTTGTAGGTGTTGCCGTGCAGCGGGCGCGGCGCCGCCAGGGCCTGGTTCGGCCTGCCGCGGTTCACGACGTCCATCAGGTCGGTCTCGATCCAGCGCTCGACCAGGTCGGGGTGGGCGTCGAAGCCCACGAATGCGCCCGGATCCCTGGCGTATTCGCTGGCGAAGTCGCGGATCGTGAGTTCGTTCCGCCGAGGCGGACGGCGTGTGCCGTAACCGCCGAACCGCAGCCGGGGAAACAGCATGGTCAGCACGCGGTCCATGTTGAGCGGCTTGAAGTCAATGTAGCAGAGTTTCGGCAGACGAAACTCGCGGTCGCGTCCCTTCAGCGCCATCAGCCCGCCTCCGCGTCGAGCGCCTGAAGCGTCAGGACGCCCTCGGGGTCACGTTCGATCCGATAGAAGTCGTGTCCCGTGCGGGTAACGAGCACTTCCTGGTAGGGCGCCGAGGAGAGCACGTTCTTGAAGACGGCCAGCGTCAGGTAGTGGCCCTGCTGCTCCTCGATGCTCGGCCGGTAGCCGTCGTCGAGGCGGGAAAGCATCTCGTAGACGTCGAGACCGACCTCCAACGCGGCGGGCTTGCCGCCGGGAGGCGTGTAGACCAGTCGCAGCGTCTGCGGGACGTGCTCGACGAACCGGTGATCCGCAGGCTCGGGGAGCTGTAGATCGAAACGCTCGCCGGAAAACAGGCGATAGCTCTGGACGGTGCCGCGCTCGACCGCGCGGACCCGCAACGCCAACGCATTGCCCAGACGCCGGGGATCGCCGAGACCCTCGCCGCGGTTGATCGCCATCAACAGCTTGTCACGCTGGTTCCCGGGCGGCGTGCATCCCGTCACCAGCCCCCAGAACTCGTCGTAGGTCCGGTAGGGAAGCATGTGTCTCCAGTGCTCGTCGCGACGTTCGAAGAACTGCCGCCGGCGGGCCATCGCCACGTACTCGCGGTGCTCGCGCATGCGCGCGACCGCGGTTGCGTCTCGGGCCAGCTCCCGGTGTCGGCGGTTGAGCAGTTGCGTATCGTAGTCGCCGCGGTCGGCGAACGTGAAGCGCGTCGTTTCCCGCGCGTCCGGCGCAAGGTAGTCCAGGGCGCGGTCGAGATCCGGGTTGGTTGCTTCGCCTACGTCGATCTGTCGCAACAGGGCCAGCAGGCGATCCGCCGACCCGGCTCCGCCCTGCCACGCGTTGAAGTAGAAGCCGTCGAGAATCTGCCGCCGGCTTTCTTCGCCGGTCGTGGCGTACAAGGTGTGGATCTCGTCGCAGTCCCGGGCGCCCGCCAGCGTGAACGCGAGCGCCGACCGCAGGTCCCGCATCGTGATGTGCAGCCGGCCCCGAAGGTGGGTTATGGCGTAGGTCGCACGCAGCCGTTCCATGACCTTCGGGCCGGCTACCGGATCCATGAGCGTGCGGGCATTGTGGTGCACGTAGCAGCGATCACGGAGGTCGCAGCCGCGGCACGCCTCCCAGAACTTCTCGTGAGTGAGTCGATGAACGAGACGGTCGAAGATGGAGCTCGGACCCGCCGTTCCCGGCGAGTCCGCGACGACCGAGCGCAGGTTCAGATTCACCGCCGCGACGCCTTCGTCGGGCGCCGCGCCGGCCAGTCCCGCCAGGATGATGCCGCGCAACCGGGGGTACCAGTGCTGGTACTCGGTGAGGAAGTCGACGAGCCTGCCTTCGTTGATGGCGATGATTCGGGTTTCATCCGCCGGCCAGCCGCTGCTGTCGTTCCCCTGGAAGGGATCGAAGAACTCCCGCAGCACAGCGTCGTTGGTCTTCTCCGCCTCGTCCTGGCTCCCGTCGTGGTTGGTAACGAAGCGCCGGCCCTGCCAGGAGAACGCCGATCCGTTCGGGCGCGCCACCAGCGTGGATTTCGCTTCCGTTGCGCGCTCGATCTGCTGAATGAATGCCGTCTTGCCGTCGCCCGCGTTGCCGGTCACGGCGACCAGGCGGAATTCGCCGTCGAACAGCGCCTGTCGGAGCTCGTCGTCGAGCCGCGTGCGGATGTACGTCTCCCGGCTGATCTCGTCCAGGCCCCGCGTGCCGGCGTTGCTGCGCGGGCTCTGGCTGTACATGGCCAGCAGATGGTTGACGAACGGGTTGACGTTCGGCCTGGGCGGTTGCAGCAGCGACGGTTCTTCCATCTCCGGATCGAATGTCGTGGCGGCGGGTGCGACGGGCGGCGCGGCACGCGTTGCCTGCACTGCCGCGAACGCCTCGCGGAAGGCCGTTGCGGACGCGAACCGGTCAGCGCGGCGCGGCGCGATGGCCTGCAACACGACCTGCGCGAATTCCTCCGCGAGGTCGCCGTTGAACTCCCCCGGGTGCCGGGGCGCCACGCCGGCCATCGGTCGCGTCCCGTCCCACGGGTACTTGCCGGTGGCGCACTCGTAAAGCGTGACGCCCAGGCCGAACAGATCCCAGTCGGTCTTCTCCGCGGTGGACATCTCCTCGCCGACCTGCAGATCCGGTGGGACGTAGCGGCGCGTCCCGCCGGGGCGCGATTCGTCGTCCTGGGTCTTGACCGCCACGTTGAAGTCGATGATGCGGACTCCCTCGTCGGTCCAGAGCAGGTTCGACGGCTTGACGTCGCGGTGATAGACGTCGTGGCCGTGCAGGTGTTCGAGGCCGGCCAGAGTTTCCAGACCGAGACGCTTGACGTCCTCCGCTGAGAACGAGCGGTTGTCGAGCAGCTCGTTCACGCCGGTGCCGGGAACGTACTCGAACACGACATAGGGCGTGTCGTCCGGGAGCTTGTCCGCCCACACCGCGCGCACAACGTTGGGGTGCGGTGGCAGGTGCTCCAGGATGCTGTACTCCCGCTTTAGGCGTTCGAACGTCGAGCGGCGGTCCTTGACGATGAGCTTTAGAACGCGGCTGGTGTCCGAGTACGAGTCGAACACGCGGTAGACGACCGCGAATCCGCCCCGGCCCAACGACTCCTCCACGCGGAACCGGTTGCCCAGCGGGTCACCGGGCTTCAGGGTCGCGTAGTCCACACCGGGCCGCGCGGGTACCGGGGGCAGGACGTCCCTCGCGGGTACCGGGTCGCCGCCGCGCGGGTCCGGGCCCACGATGTCGTTGAAGCGCGACAGGGCGATGGCGGCGGATACCGGACGGTCCTCGGCATCGAAGGCGCACAGGCTCTGCAGCCAGTCGTCGAAGCCCGTCGGCAGGTCGGGCTTCAACTCGGAAGGCCTCACCGGGAAGACGCCGTCCTTGTCCATCATGTCGTCGACCGAGGTCCATGCCGGTTCGCCCACCAGCAGCTCGTAGAAGACGAGTCCGGCGGCGTAGAGGTCGGCGGCGACGCTCGCCTGCGAGGGGTCGTTGTAGCATTCCGGCGCCTGGTAGCTCGGATCGAGCTCGTCGACGATGTCGTCGGCGATCGTGCTCGCGCGATCCGCGCCGGCTCGGGCGTAGTCGAAGCCGCGCAGCAGTGCGCGACCGGTGGCGGCGACCAGCACCGCGTCGGGCGTCAGATTGCGATGGACGACCTGCGGCTGACTCCGGTGCGCGTGATCCAGGGCGCCCAGGACGTCTCGCACCACGGCGATCTTCTGGTCGAAAGTGAGCGCCAGCGCGCTCTTCTTCATGTGCTGGCGGAGACCGTGTCCGGGTACATCCTCGGTCACCAGCACGAGACGATCCTCTGCGTCGGTCGGGAAGAACTCCCGTACTGTGAGGATGTTTTGGTGGCCGGGCAACGCCGCCACCGCGCGGAAGGCGTTCTCGATGCGGCGGCGTTCACGACCACGCTCGGCCTCCGGCAAGTACGGGTCGACCGGATACACCCGCAGCCGCGCGGCGCCGCCGCGCCTGGCGCCGAGCAGCGTGTGGCGGGCGCGATACTCCGTGTAGCGGTCCGTGCCGCCGAGCTTCTCTTCGACCTGCCAGTGCCCGAAGCACAGGGGCGCGCTCCTGGGCGCTGCTCGTCCGGTGATCGCCCGCTGTATCGCGCGGAAATGCTGCCGGATATCCGTGGATCTGCCGGCCGGAATCCGTTGCGTGGACATGAAGAAGGTCGCGCACTTCTTCAGATAAGTGACCGCCGGTGCGTCCTGGCCGCCGGGATCCTGTACGTGGGCGTCCGGCGCCGTCATCAGCACCGTCGCCTCGACGTGTACACCGCCCAAGGCGCGATTCGCAGGATGCTGGTCGCAGATCAGCGACTTCAGTCTCTTCGCGTGCCCGCGCAGGATCGCGAGTGGCGAATGGTAGGGGGCTCGTCCCTCCGGGTACCATCTGCTGCGGTAGACGTCGATCAGGCCCCGCGTGCCCTTCACGTCGATGAGGTGGACGCAGTGTGGGCCGAGCAGGGCGACGTCAACCTCGAACACCTCGCGTCCCTGCCGTAGCTCGAAGTTGTGGATGACGGTGAAGGTGTCCGGCAGGCCGTCCCGCAGGTAGGCGATAGCCTTCCGCTCGGCGTCGTTGACCGGCTGGCCGATGGCGATGACCTTGGCCATCAGCCGGCTCCGTGTGACTCGATCCAGCGTTCCACGAGCGAGCGGGCTTCGCGCTCCCTCGCCACCGCCTCGTGCCGGGCCGTGCGGACCGCGAAGGCTCGCCGGCCGAGGGTTTCCATCCGTTCATCATCAAGGCGCGGCAGTACGACGCCGCCGACTCGAGTCTCGTCGAGATGCGGGATCGATGAGCCGAACGCTCGCGCTTTGAGTTGCCGGCGCCCGTACTCGGAGGAGAGGCCTGCCCACAGATAGCCGGCAGTCGCTTCGTTCGAGCAAAACAACCGGATGGCGTCTTCCGTCAAGACGCCATCCACAATGTCACCGTGTGGCAAAGTCGCGTGCCCAATGATGCCGGAGAGCTGTCCAGAGCGTGGAACCAACACGGTCGTTTCGTGGACGAACAGGTCGTCGAGCCCCGTCGTTCGCCTCGACAAAAGATAGCTGGCATCGGGATCCGCACGCATGAGCGCGGAAGTGCCGAAAAAGGGCACGCCGTATCGAGGGTCGTCAACGCGAATCCGCTTGAACATCGGTGGCCAGAACACACGGTCGGCGAGGTCTCCGACCGTCGTTCGTCTGTCCGCCGGCAGTGCGCGGAGCGGCTCCAGCACGGAACGATGGTACCGACTGTGGAACAGGCCGTCCATCCGCCCGCCGAGCGCGCTCGCCCGTATCAGCGCCGTGTCGGGGCGCGCGCCGTCGTATCGGACGTCGAGCGGCGGCAGGCCAGCCGCCGCCTCGATCTCCCGCACCACTGCCCGCAACTCGGTGGACGCCTGTGTTCGGAGATCCGCCGCCTCGGTCACCAGACGATGCGCTTCCTCCTGAATGGCGTCCGGCGCGAGCGGCACCGGCAAAAATGTGAGGTGCTCGGGCTCGATGTGCTGAATGATGGCGCCGTACGTTGCTCCCACCACCAGCGGAACCCCGAAAAGGCCGCTCAGAAAGGTGTACAGGTAGCCTGGACGAACCGCGTCCGGATTCGGCACGAGCTTGAGCACGTGTTCGGAAGACAACAGACCGTCCATTTCTGCACGCGCGTACGACATGCGGCCTATAGTTCCCGACCGCGCTACGAGTGTCATGCCTTCCTCGATCCGCAGAGGCGCGAGCCGAGCCGACGTAGCATCTTTCCTGCGCAACAGGTCGGCGTACGTGAACTGTGCGTGCAATATGCTGCTGCTTGACAAGAAAGGCACCCCGCAATTTGGATCAGCGACATAGTTCCGCGCGAATAACGGCCCTTTGTAGATGCCGCCCTCGCGCCCGTACGTAAGCTCCCGAAGCTCGACACAGCGGACTGGCAGGCGCTCCAGGAGCGCCTTCGCCTCCATCGCCCCCGAAAGGTACGGTCCGCAATCGAGACGCCGACCTTGCCGCTCCAGCAACGCGCTAGGCACGAGCTTTTCCTTCACGGTGCTCGCCGCCCCCCTTCGACGAACGCGCGGTAGCGCCGGGCGACTATCGGCAGCTCGTCATCCACGTGGCGCCGCCGGCGCCGAACGGTTCGGGAGTGGACGCGGCCGGCAGTTCGTACACGCTCGACAATCTCGTCGTCGAAGACCAGTTCTTCTCCATCCGGCGCCCGCTCGAACAGCCGGTTGCCGCGGGCATCGACGCCAGCGCGGTCCACGGCCGCCATGAAGACCCAGTAGTCGGGGTGCGGGGTACGGATCAACTCTTCGTCGCTCCTGCGCCGCAGCACCAGCAGGCTCGGCAATGCCGGCGTCAGGCGGTAGTCCTTCAGCGTCACCTTGAACGGGTCCACTGGAAGATCCACGCTCGCGAGGACCTCGCAATGGCGCAGGATCCACCACCGAACGTGCTCGTCGCCGGGGTTGCCGAGCAATCCGTCCGGCAGCAGGATCGCGATGCGCCCCGTGCCCGGCCGCGCCCAACGCCATGCCCGTTCGAGGAACAGCACCTCGGGCGGCACGCCGCCGGTCCGTATCGCGCCGGTATTCACGAAGTGGCCCTCGTCGTGGCGGGTCCAGACGTGGCCGAGGTCGTAGCGGCGCAGGATCGTTTCGTCGCCGACGGTCTCCCGTGTACTGAACCACGGATTCGTGATCACGACGTCCATGCTGCCGTCCGGCGCGGATGCGCGCGCGCGTTCCAGATCATCGAGCTCGCCGTCGGGAAACGTCCGGGCGTCGATGCGGTAGATGTCGCCCGGGTGACCCGACGTGAGCAGGACGTTCAAGCGCGCCGCCACCACGAGCCCCGGGTTCATGTCGCAGCCGAACACCCGCTCGGCGGCCCATAGCCCGGTTCGCTCCTGAGCCGCTTGAAGCTGTTCCCGGGTTGCGGTGTACGGCGTCGCCCCAGCGTCCTCGAGGAATCTATCGAACCGATACGCCGCGGCCGTGGCCAGGAAGGTCCCCGTTCCGCAAGACCCGTCGAACACCCGCTCATCCGGTCCAGGGTCGAGCATCGCCACGGCCATATCCGCGACGTTGAGCGGGGTCGGATAGCGGCCTTCCTTGCCGTCCATGGTGGACCGGGCGCCGGATCGGAACGCAGCGATGCGGCTCCTCGGGAGGCTTTCCGCCAGCGAGTAGCGGGCCAGTTCGGTGACGACGCGCGCCGTCTGGTTCGCGTCGAGATGGCCGAGATCCCAGCCGTGAAGAAGCACATCCGGTCGTGTTGCTCTGGCATCCTCGAAGCATGCGTCGACGCGTTCCCTGATCGCACGTTGGCCCTCGGCCTCGAACGGCTCTTCCCCGCGGACCCAGACACGGCGAAGGCCCTCCGGTTGCGTCTCGTCGTGGAGCTTCGCCAAGAGCAGCGCGCCGAGCGGCTTGAATGCATCGACGCCCAACTGGAGGTTGCGCGTCAGATACTGGTGGCAGCGTCCGAGCGCCGTCTCCAGATCCTCGGGGTCGGCGGCAACCTGGGTCGCACCACCGTCCCGCATGACGTCCGCTGTCCGCTCGCCCGGCGCGGGCCACGCCCCGATGTTGACGTAACGGGTCTCGAAGGTCGTCTCCACAACGCGAACGAAGAACTCCTCGTGGCCGTTCGTCCACATGCCGAGGTGGCAAGCAGGGAACAGGTCCAGTTTCCCGTAGAGCTTACGCAGGTCCGTCGCCGCGTCCTGCGGGCTCCGCAGCTTTTCGCGCGGCTTCTGCGGCTGGCAGACGATCACGCGCTCCACGTGTTCGTCGAGCGCCTCCTGGCCGCGCCGCAAGATGATGACGTCGACCTTCTGCTGGCGCTTCCCCTTCGTCGTCGGATGGAAGTCGGTCCCTATGTCCCGGCGGTCGAAGCCATACGTTTCTATGAGCTGGCGGAGCACCTGCTGCACGAGCCGGTTCTTGGACGTCGACCGGATGTCTGCGCCCGTGAGTACGTCGATCAGCGTCTCCGGGCCGCCGGGTTCTTCCGCGTCGTTTCCCGTGACCTGTTCGTCGGCTCCGTCGAGGTCGCCGTTCATGCGTCGAGATCCTCCTTCATCCCGAGATGGCCTCGTTCAGGAAGCGCGTGATGCGATCGCGGTTCGCGGTCAGACTGGAGAACTGCTTCTCGCATACGTCGGTGAAGCGCGCGAGTACCTTGCGGTTGATCGACTCCTGATCTTCGAAAACAGCCAGGGACCGGAACGAGAGCCCCCATTTCTCGAACTGGAGCAGCGCGATGGTCGCGTCTCGCGTCCGGCCGTCGCTGCCGAGCGCGTGCACGAACAACGGCCGCGGCATGCCGTTGACCCGGCAGTCGACCACGTACATCCCATGGGGATCATGCGTGGGATCGCTCCAGGAGAAACGCACGCGTTCTTCCGGCAGCGTCTCGCTCAGAAGGGCCCGGAAATCCTCCATGAAGGTCGACCTGACGCGTTCCCGAGACAGGTATGACACGTCGGAAATCCTGAGTAGCGCCTGGACGAACGAATACAGCGCGTCCCCGTAGCGCGAATCCGGTACGTCGAGCACCAGTTCGCCGTCGCGATCCTCGACATGAAACAGGGACAGGGCGTTTGAGATGATCTTCTGGCGTGTCCCCGTGTGCAGATCCCTTTCGTCGAGGTCGTATGTGAGGTGCATATACGTATGCGCTTCGTCCGTGAGCACCCACTGCGGCCCCTCCTTCTTGAGGACGATCGCCAGATGGTCGCCGTCGTCGAACAGAAAAGGAGTCATCACGCGGTAACGGTCCACGCCCTCCGCCGCGAGCCGGATCTGCGCGGATACCTTGTCGCGAAAGTTCCGTTCGATGGATTCGACAGTCATCTCAGACCTCCCTCGACTTGGTCGAAGAGATCGCCTTGCGCCTTCGGTGGAACGCTGAAATTCGCGTCCGCGAACAGGCAGTCGAGCGCGCCATAAAAGTCTCCGTAACGATCGGTCGGTCGGGCGTACGCGTCTTCTCGCGCCCCGATCGCCTGGTAGCGCTCGGTCGCCAAGTGGATGTGAAAGTCGTAGAACCTGTCGTTCTCAATGGTGTTGGTGTGTTGGTGACTCCTGCCGTTGTAGCGGCGCAGCCGGAACACCTGTGTGGATTGCGGAACCAGAATGGCCAGGATGACGGAAAAATCGAGGCCGTTGATTCGGTTCTGCCGGAGCATCAACCGGAATCCGGTCCCGGCCTCGCCGGTGAGGTCCAAGTGCTGCTCGTCGTGACCCCGCTTCGCCTTCATGCGCGTGCGGTCGCGCCAAGTCGACGGCAGCGGCTTGCGTTCCTGCACCAGGGCGTCTATCTGCTCGTCCGTGTAGGTCACGGCCATCGGGTACTCCGACGTTTCCGCACCGTTGGATTCTCCTCAGGTCCAACGGTGGCCGGCCAGCCGATGGCGTGCTCACGCTCGCCGTTCCGAATACTGCTCATGCCCGGGGCTCCGGATGCTTCCGCCTGAAAGCGTGGTAGCGCTCCGCGATCTCCGGCAGGTCGTCGTCGACAATCCGCTTCTTGCGCCGGAGCGTGCGCGTGACCCGGCGTCCGTTCACGATGACGGTCTCGGATTCTTCATCGGTCCGGATGATCTCCTCCCCCTCGGGTGAACGCCGGTACAGCGTGTTGCCGCGCCGGTCGAAGCCGACCTTCTCCGCGACCGCCATGAAGATCGAATAATCGGCGCCGCCGCTTATCGCCTCGCGCGTCATCACCTCGTCCGGCTTCTTCTTCAGAAACAGCAGGCTGGTGAGGATGTTAACGTTGGCTTCGACGATGAAGGTCTCCACCGGCAGGTCAACGCTGGCCAGCACCCAGGTGTGGCGCAGAATCCAGTAGCGGATGTACTCCGCGGCCGGGTTGCCGAGGATCCCGTCGGGCAGGACGATGCCCATGCGTCCACCCGGTTTCAGCCAGTCGATGCAGCGCTCGATGAACAGGATCTCGGGCGCGACGCTGCCGTGCAGTCGTCCCGTGTTCCGAAAGCTCCCATCCTCGGTCCGTTCCCACACGTGCGCGAGATCGAAGTGGTCCAGGATGTTCGCGTCGGTGATCGGAATCGTCGACCCGAACGGTGGATTGGTCATCACCACGTCGGCGGTCACGAGCCGCAGATCCCTGCGCGCCGACTTCACACCCGGCAGATGGCCCTCCGGGAACTCCAGGGAATTGAGGGTGGTAGAGGTGGCCCCTGCCGTCGCCCGCCATCACCATGTTCATCTGGCTGGCCCGGATCAAGAAAGGGTCGAAGTCGCAGCCGAAGACCTGTTTCGACGCATATCGCCGCAACCGCTTGTTCAGCGACTCGAACTCCTCGGATGTCTCGACTTCTGCACTGACCTGCTCCTCTTCGCGAAACCGCTTCATCCGATGCGCCAAGGCGGCCACCAGGAACCCGCCGGTGCCGCACGCCGGATCCAGCACGCGTTCATCTTCCCGCGGGTCGAGGATCTCGACGACCAGCCGAATGGCGCCGCGCGGCGTGAAGTACTGGCCGCGGTCGCCGCGCAGGTTGGTGCCGACGATCTCCTGGTAGGCGGCGCCCTTGGCGTCGACGTCGATGCGGGCGAACTCGTACTTCGACAGCTCTGAGATCATGAACGCCAGGGCGCGGTCCGACAGGCTGATCTCTTCGTTGCCGTTGAAGATGGACTTGAATTCCCGCTTCACTTCGCCGAAGAGCGGCTCGATGCGCTTCCTGATCGCCCGGCGGCCGCCGTCCGTGAACTGCTCCGTCGGACCGGCCCAGAAGCGACGGTGGCCCCGGCGCGTCCGCTCGTCGTACATCTTGCAGAAGATGAGGTAGAGGAACTGCCAGAACGCCGCGTCCTTCGGCATGCCTTCGTTGCCGTGGATGAAGTTGTGGCAGCGGCGGAACGCGGTGCGAAGCATCTCCGGGTCGGCCCGTCGCGCCCGCGCCCGCGACAGCACGTTGCGGTCATCGATAGATTCGTCGACCGGAGGCCAGTCGCCGATCGGTTCGGCGTCCACCTGGAACTTCGTCGCCTTCCTGCGAAGGAAGAAGAACTCCAGGCCGTTGGTCCACAGGGCGTAGCGGCAGGCCTCGATCTCCTCGAAGAACGGCTTGACCTCGGCGATGTCCTGCGCGGCCTGCTCGTAGTCGCGCATCTTCACGGCGCCGCGCCGGTTCTGCTTGGGTTCGGGGCGGCACACGACGACGCGCTGGACGTTCTCGGGCTCGTGTGCCTCGCCCGTGCCGAAGATCGCGATGTCCACCCGCCGGCGCCGGCCCCCGACCGACACGGGGAAGTCCGCCGCCATGTCCTCTACGGAGATCCCGTACTCGTGGAAGAGCGCGCGGGCGATCCGCTGCCGGACCAGCTCCTTGGGCGTCTCCTTGACTTGCTTCGTGTCCGAAATGAAGTCGAGGACGAACCCGTCGCGGACGACGTCGGTCGGGGGCGCCGCGTCCGGCGCTGCAATCGCCTCGTTGACGGCGCTAGGCTCGCCGGGCGTTCTTCGCTGACGCGTCCTGGTGAGGGGCCCTCGGCTCATGTGCGGCGGTGCTCTTCGATGGGAGATCGCTTCCAGCTTCGCCGGGGCGGCGGCTCAGACGTCTGGGGGCCAATCGTACACAAGCAGGCTTGACTTGGGCTACCGCACCGCGTTATGTGTTGCGCGACAGTAAACGCTCTGCGGAGGCCACAGCGATGACGAAGAGTTTCGGGGGCACGATTCGGGAACTGCGGGAGGCGCAGAAAATGGGTCTGCGTGTCGCGGCGGAGCGGCTGGAGATCTCGCCCGCGTATCTCAGCCGCATCGAACGGGGCAAGGAACGCCCGCCGAAGCCGGCGCTTGTGAAGCGTATCGCGACGCTGCTTGGTGGCGACCCGGACGTGCTGTTCCGTCTCGCGGAGAGCACGGATCCGGATCTCGCCGCGTACATCCACGACGTGCCACGCGTCCCGGAGTTCCTGCGCACGGCGAAGGAGATGAACCTGACGGCGGAAGACTTCGACGTGCTGATCGAAGAGGTCAAGAGGCATCGCCGCCCCGGGCGACCTACCGTCGGCCAGACGAGCCAATCGGAGGGCGGCGACGGGCGAGCTTGACACGGTCGGTTGAGTGGTCCGTTCCCGTATGACATCGTCGGCAACGTCATGCCGGTCCCGGTCGTCCTGCTGTTCTTTCGTCCACCCCCCGTTCTGCGACGGAGGTACAGAACGACGCACCGAACCATCCTACCGTGCGTCTCGCGTCCAAGTGCCGGCGCGTCGCCCGATCGGAGTCGAGCCGTCAGCGCGAGCCCTTGGCCCGCCCGTCAACCCGCAGAGCGTTCGGGGCGAACGCTGCTCTGGAAAACTACGTGAGCCGGCGGCCGGCAGTTGGGCAGGCACGACGCAGACTGGGAGGCCGGCGGCCTACCGTCCGCCTACCAACATGATGTACATGCCGCTGTCATGGCCTTCCTTACCGCCCCGCCCGCCATCGCCAGCGTCGGCGTCTCGCGATTCCCGATCGTGCCGGTTGCGGTCGCCTTTCCCAGTCTGCGCGCCTGACGCGTTGGGCATCGTCACCGTGAGTGTTTCCGCGCTCTCGTTCTCGTTGTCGTCTGCGATCGCCACCGAGATCGCCTTGCTGGTCTCCCCCGCGCTGAGCTCAGCGTTCCGCTCTTGCTCGTGTAGTCGTCGCCGGCCGCGCCGGTACCGTCGGCCGTCGCGTAGTCGACGGTCACCGTCGCAGTCGCCGCCTTGCCGAGCGTGACGGTGAAGACGATGGAGCTGTTCTCCTCCTCGGTGCCGCTTCCGCCGCCGATGTTCATTGTCGTTGGTGCGGCCGCGACCGTGGTCGTCTGGGCGCTGGTCAGCGTCTCGCTCGTGCCTTCGTCGTCAATGAAGGTGACCTTCACCTTGATGGTCTTTCCGACCTCGGCGTCGGTCAGCGTGTAGCTCGATTCGGTCCCTTCGTCGATGTCCGCGTCGTTTCGTTCCATCGTGCGCGATCCACTGTTCCCGATACCATCAGTGCGCCCGTTGGCGCAGTGTTGGTGTCGGCCGGCGGCCAGGTCACGCCCGGGTCGGTCTGTTACTCGCACGCCGGCGGGCGGCCTCACCGCGCTCGAGGACCTGCGGGAGACCCGCTGCTACTAGCATGAGAAGAGCAATCACAAGGAACCCACTCTTTCACTGCTTGCCGAAGATAGCCCACTGGACCGTCGCAATCAACACACCTGATAGCAAGCCAGTAACCAAACCAACCCAGAATTGCTGACCTATGCTAACGCCTAACGCGGCCAGAATCGCTCTCCGATCATCCTTGCTGAGTTCTGCCAGTCGTCTGTAGAAATCTGCTTCCGCCCGGGCCCGTTCTAAGTCCTTCTCCACTCTCGACAACGTCGCCATTTGCGAAGCGATTTGACTCTGCGCTTCGCGCCATAACCCCTCCAAGCTCTCCCGCTCACGACTGACACGCGCATGGAAATCATCGAAGGACTGCCGGAGCGAGCTAACGGCGGCCTGCACTCCGGGCCACGCGTCACCGTCCTTCCGCGGGACCGGTTCCGCGATCCAGCGACGTTGTATCGCACGCAACACGACCCCACCCAAAGCCGAGACAGTGGTCGCCCAAAAGAACAAACTCCAGATCAAAAACAGTAGCGCCGGGGACTCTCCCTGCCGCACCACTATTTCCCATGGCACGACTGGCAGCAACAAGACGGTAATCCCTGACAAGGCCAATTGGATCCTTCCGTGCCGTGGCGACACCCAACGCACGGAGAGAGCTATCCAATAAAGGGCCAAAACCGGCACGCAAGTCAGTGCAGCGAAAATTGTAGCGTCTGAGGAACTGACGTGTCCCGCAGAGGCCGGTAAGAGAAGGCCTCCCGCCGCCCAGGCTAGCGGTAAGCAGATCGCGTATATCCTTCTCATCGCTGACTCTCCAGGGTAAGTCCACTCGCCGCCACAGGTTCCATGTGGGGTTCCTGCATCGGCGGGAATCCCGCTCCCGGCGATGGACGGCACGCAACCGGAGTCTATGACGCCGCCAGTTCCGATTCGATGCCGCGGATCCACCGGGAACGAGTGGCCGATCTGCGCTGCGTCGTCAACCCCGGTCCGGAGCAAGGTCCGCTGCGTTCCTCTTTGCGCTTTAGCCCGGAAAATTCTCGACGGGCCCCGATTTCGGTACAGACGCAAGAGCCCCCATGTGGTACAAGTGCAGTGCTGACAACAACTTGCACCACCACAGAGGCCCTTGCATGACAACCGACACGATATCACAGACTGTCCTATTCCCGAACCTGTTCGGCAAACCCCTCGCCGCCCGCTTCGATCAACCGCACACCAGCTCCGACGGGGGCGCCGTGCTGCTGAAGGCCGCCGAGAAGGTGTACGGGCTGGTGGCCGGGTTCGTTTGCTCTCTGGTCGACCGGCGCGAACCCGGCAAGGTGCGGCACACGTCGGCGGATCTGCTCGGCCAGCGGATCTTCGGCATCGCCTGCGGCCATCCCGACGGCAACGACGCCGAGCATCTGGCCGACGACCCCATCCACAAGCTGCTGCTCGGACGCGACCCGGCGACCGGCGCTCCGCTGGCCTCGCAAACCGACGATCTCGCGGTTCGAGAACTGCGCCACACGCACCGCGCTGTATCGGATGGGACACGAGCTGGCCACGCATGTCATCGAACGCCACCGAGCAACGCCGGGCCTTGGAGCTGGCCCTGGAGAAAGCGCGCTATCAGGCGCAGCGTGCCGAGCGCCAGTACCACACTGTCGATCCAGACAACCGCCAGGTCGCCGGCGAGCTCGAAGTCCGGTGGAACGATGCGCTCGTCCGCGTCGGCCAGCTCGAAGCGGACCTCGCCGCGCTCGCCGACACGCAGACGGTCTTGACCCCCGAGCAACGGCAGCACGTCCTTGAGCTCGGCAACGACCTTTCGGCGCTGTGGCATCATCCTCACGCCTCGCCCGACCTGAAGAAGCGGATCCTGCGCACGGTGCTTCACGAGATCGTCATCGATACCGATGAGGCCCCCCGCGAACACGTCCTCCATCTGCACTGGCAGGGCGGCGTGCATACGCAGCTGCGCGTGCCGTGTAACCGGACTGGTCACCGACGCGTGAGAACGGATCGGACTGCAATCGATCTGATCCGAGAGTTGTCCAAAGTGTGCCGCGACGCCGCGATCGCCGCCACCTTGAACCGACTCGGGTACCGGACCGGAGGTGGCCAGACGTGGCGCGTGCACAGCGTGCAGGACACTCGGCACTACTACCATCTCCCCAACCATCGCAACGACGACATCTGGCTCACCATCGAGCAGGCGGCCACAAGGCTGGGTGTCAGCCACACCGTCGTCAAACGCCTGATCCGGCAGCAGACATTGCCCGCTACGCAGGTCGTCGCCTCCACGCCGTGGATCATCAACCGCCAGGATCTCGACTTGCCCGCCGTGCAGTCGGAAGTCGAAGCCGTCCGCGCTGGCCGCCAACTGCGCCGGACAGATCCCAACCAAGCAGAAATCCCCGTGGAAACCGGGGTTCTTGAGAAGGTGTAGCACTATGTCGAAGCGTTCCGGAGCGCGTGTGGCGAAACCGGCTTGGCGAGGCGCGCGCGTCGGGCGGCGATCTGGCATGCACGCTGGACCGCTGCCCGCGTGATCGGCGTCTCGGGACGCTCGCCGGGAAAGAGCCAGTGCCGGGGCCGTTCGACTTTCCACCAGGCGCGCAGGACCGCCAGCAGCTTCGGCGAGAGCATCACGTAGCGGTCCTTCTGTCCCTTGCCCTTCGCGATGCGCAGCACCATGCGTTCGCTGTCGATGGCGGACACGGTGAGGCGGACGGCCTCGGAGATGCGCAGGCCGGCGGCGTAGCACGTGGTCAGGATGGCGTGATGCTTCGCGGCCTTCACCCCGTCGAGAAACTGGACCACTTCTTCCGGGCTGAGCACGACCGGTAGGGACCGCGGCTTCTTCGGCGCGGGGATCATGTCGTCGAAGACCCACCGCTTCTGGAGCGTGACCCGATAGAGGAAGCGAAGCGCCGACACGGCGACGACGAGCGAGCTCGGCGCGAGACGACGTTCGTTGGTCAGGTAGACCTGGTAGGCGCGGATTTGCTCCGGACCGAGGTGAGCCGGGGAACGGTCGAAGTAACGAGCGAACCGTGCGACCGTTTCGACGTACGTCTGTTGGGTGCACTCCGACAGCCGCCGCACCTGCATGTCTTCGAGCATGCGTTGACGAAGGGAAGCCATGAGACGCTCCTCTCTGAGAGGCCTGGGGGATTCCAGGCACTCGCAGAGCAGCGTACGGCGAGGCTCACGACGGGCTGTGGGGGCTCGACGATCTGGCCGGACATCTCAGTGGCGGCGGGTCGATCCGTCGTCTACCGCGAAGCGGTTTAGTCCAATGCTGCTTATGCCGACATCGGCATAAACGGCACCTGCTCCAACGCTGCAAGGAACTGCGGGAGGATCATCCTCACAGTCTCTGGGCCGGCCAGGTGCAAGCGGTCTTGCAGACGGGCCTCAACGTGCGTGACCGCTGCAACGACGGCGAGTTGAGCGAGCACGGACTGGCATCGGTCCGCGGCCGACTCGTGGCCCGACTCGGTCGGTTGGTTGACGCACCACCACCGCTGGAAGACGCCGAGCGCTTCGCCCGGCACCTGGCCAGGGAATTCGATGCCGTGTTCCTCTTCTTGCGAGACCTGACGGTCGACGCCACCAACTGGCGCGCCGAACAGGCCATCCGGCCCGCTGTCGTCATTCGCAAGGTGTGCGGCGGCAACCGCACCCGCCACGGCGCCGATACTCAGCAGGTGCTCGCCAGCGTCGTGCGCACCGCCCGTCAACGCCATCTCGATCTGCCTCCGTTGATCGCCACGATGTTGCGCGCCACCGGTCCCGTCGTCCCAGACGCCTTCGGGCTCCCTCCGCCGCCCGCCTGAGGGTGGGCATCACCGCTACCCCGCCGAGACAGCAAACCGGCACTCCGAGGCGGTCGCCTCAATTGCGATCGACCCAGGCAGGTATCTTCACGCGCAGGCTGAAGCATCAATAGCACCGATGCCGCTCACAGCATCGTCGCCGTTCGGGATTTCAAAAGTCCCCGGCCCACTTGTGCCCGTGTTTGTTGAGGAATCACCCGCTAAACGAATACCTTCCGCGATCTCGCGCCAAAGGACGTAGATGTTGACGCCGTCACGAGACTGTGCGCCGACCTCACCGACAGCCTCCTGGCTGCTCAACAATTCGCTCTCCAGAGTCAAGAGCGCGAAACGACGCTGACCGAGAAGATACGCACACTCGAAGAAGATAAACGACAGCGAGAACGATGGGAGCTGGAAGCGTCCCGCTACCACCTAGCGAATGTGGGGAGCGGAGCCTTCGTGCGCAAGCTCAAGGAAACGGAGGGCGTCACGGAACCGCCGCACTGGCTGTGTGCACGCTGCTTCGAAGAAAGAAAAAAGTCGATCCTCCAGCGCCGCTCTCCCCAGAACTTGGTTTTGCCCATCCTGCAAGACCCCGATCAACGGGTGCACGAAACGACCCGACGGGACGGAAGATTCTTTTCCTTCTGCTGTTCGATGGTGACGCAACTGGGCAACCACGGTCCCTCTCCGCCCCCCGTCCCTGCTCGGTACTGCCTAAGTGACAGCCTAACAGCCCGTGGCAAAAAGCCCCGCTGCATTCGAACGGCGATGCATCCCGCGTGGACTGCGTTGCTCCTCGGTCGAATATGCCCAATATGCTTCCTCGTCGCGCCTTGCCACGCGGGCGCCTCGCCGTTCTCGGTGCGACGCGGGGTTTCACCACGGAGTGCTATGGTTCCTGGCGCGGCAGCGCCCGCGCCGTGGCGAGATCCTGTTTCATCGACCCCCGCAAGCTGGGAAGCATGGTGGACCGGACGCACCGCGAGCTGATGGACGACGACATCGCCCGCATCGCGGGGGCCTACCACGCTTGGCGCGACGATGCGACGGCCTACGAAGACCTTCCGGGCTTTTGCAAGAGCGCCCCGCTCGACGAGGTGCGCCGGCACGGGCACGTACTGACGCCCGGCCGCTACGTCGGCGCGGAGCTGCAACCGGACGACATCCGACCAGTGGATCTGGAGACGGTCCCGCCCAATGGCGAGAACGCCCCGCTGGGTGTATTCAAGGGCAAGAAACGGCAGATCACGTTGACGGATCATGCCGGAATTGCTTGAGAAGATGGACGCGATGGCCCGCAAGCCGGGGCGGCAAGGAGGACGAAACCCGGCACTTCATCGAGCTGGGCGTGCCCAGGACCGCCATCGCCAAGATCACGGGCGTGTCCCGTACCGCCCTCTACAGCTTCATGAGCACCCGAGGGCTCAAGCCAAGCCGTCACCGCTCCCGGGCCCGACGACTTCGTCGAGCCGGTCACCCCGTGCGCGACGGTGAGAACAACTCAGCCGGCGGTTGACGCCGATCGCCTGGACCGATGCCACGTCGGTCGGCGCGAACGACCGCAGCGCCGGTACTCGCAGGCCAGGGAGGTCTCACGCATCGCCGCCGAGCCGGACTTCCGGTTCGACCCTACCTGCTGCAGCACGTCAGTCCGAATCGAGTGGAAGAACATCGTCCTCTACAGCGAGACTCTGGCGGCTGCGGCGGCAGGGCATGAGCGAGCGGACGGCGCGACACGAGCACATCGAAGCGCGCCGATCATGTTGAGCTCGCCGTTGACGACGAGCACGCCGACGATCGAGAAACATGAACCCACCCTTGACGTAAACGGCGACCATCATGGTATTGCGCCCGCGCGACCAGTCGCCCTCCCAGCGAGAACTCCGCTCCGAGGTCCGCCGTAAATGGCGGGGCGAGGTGCGGAGAAAAGCCGTCGCTCGTCGTGTCTCTAGTCGTCCGTTCCCGTAGCCGCCTCCAGCCAACCGAAGAGTGTCGCTGGCGTCCCAGCATCGAGTGGGCCCGCCTCGATCCGCGCGATGACGCTCCACTTGAACCGCTCGTAGAACCGCTCGGCCGTCGCCTCGTCGGTCACCGACAGCGGATCCCCAGCGCGAGCTGGGTCGAGCCCGACCCGCCGTAGCCCCACGCCGGTCCCGTCGGCGAGTGGTTCCGCACCGCGGGCGACGATCGCCAGTCCACAACATCCGGTGTCGTCCCCATTCCCTACGAGGGGGCGCTATCGAGAGTACGCGGCCGGAACGTAGAGGCCGAGGGTTGCCGCAGATGGCCCATGATGTCGCTCGCACCGTCACATGGGTCCGCGAAAGGCCAAACGGGTCCGGTGCAATCGAGTCTTGAATTGTGCACGGAATACCTCACAGCCCTGAAGCTGTCTATGTAAACCTATGATAATAAGTGGCTTATAGGTTTACGGCGGCCGTCGGGGCGTCAGCTCGGCCACCTCGTCGAGCAGGACCATCCCGCCGGAGGACATCTCCAGCAGGCCCCTGCGGTCCTGCCCGGCGCCTGTGTAGGCGCCCTTCGCGTGCCCCGAACAGCTCCCGACTCGAACAGCTCGTCGCCGAGCACGGCGCAGTTGACCGCCACGAAGGCGGCGGCGCGGCGAGGACCCTCCTCGTGGATCGCCCGGGCGATCAGCTCCTTGCCGGTGCCCGACTCGCCCTCGATCACCACCGGGAACGGCGCGCCGGCGACCCGCGGGATCTTCTCCTTCAGGTCCCGCATCGGCGGGCTCTCGCCGACGAGCCGCGCCACGCCGCGCGGTTCGCCGCCGCCCGCACGTCCCGACTGGTAGGCGTCGCGCCACATCATCCGGCGTCCGCGTAGAGCTCCGTCAGCTCGGCGTCGTTCAGCAACCGGCCCTCGGCCGGCGGCCAGGGCGCGTCGGCGGCCACGGCCACCACGATGCGGTCGGAGTACTCCCGCCGCCGGTAGTCCTCCACGCACCGCCTCGCCTCGCGCACCGTCTCGTGCCGGTGCCCGCAGCACCCGCATTCCTGCCCGAGGGTCGTGTACACATCCGGTCGCTTCGTCATCGCGCTACCTCCCTGAATCGTGGTCACTGGCATCGCTCAGGGATAGAGCAAACTCCGGGCCAACATCAGGATCGCCCGCGGCCGGCTCACTCCGTCACCGGCTTGGCGCCGAGTCGCGGTCACGGTCTCCGGCGGCCGCGCGCGGCGAGCGTTCCGCGGCGCGGGCGCTCCCGCCGCGCGGGCCGTAGCGCAGCGCCGCCTGCTGGTCCTCGCCGATGGCCGTCACCTCCTTGACGTAGTCCACCTGCAGGCGCCGGCCATCGGCGTCGGCCCGGCTCGCCCCGCGGATGCGGTCGTCGAATCCGCGGGCGTATCCCCTGGCCGCCGCGTCGGATTGCAGATATTGCACGGCGTCCCCCGGCCCGCGATCCGAC
>CATQHX010000014.1 GCA_958296065.1 Vicinamibacterales bacterium
CCTGCTGGCGCTGGAGGTCGACGTCACGGACTTGCTGCCGGGAGACTCGTCGAGCTTCGGCTTCGACAACATCACGGTGGGAGATCTTTCCCCGACGCTGCTTGAGCGCTACGTCTCGGCCGCCGAGAAGATCGCCCAGCTCGCGGTCGGGCGGACCGGCCGGGCGCCGGGCGGGACCACGGTCCGCATTCGTCCGGACCTGACGCAGGAGAAGCACATCGCCGGCCTGCCGGTCGGCACGCGCGGGGGCGCCGTCATCGAGCACACGTTCCCGGTCGACGGCCACTACGAGGTGTCGGTGCGTCTGGCGCGCGACCGCAACGAGCACGTCGAGGGGCTGACCGGGGCCCACGTGGTGGAGTTGCTGCTCGACGGCGAGCGCGTGGAGCTGTTCACGGTGGAGCGGCCGGCATACCGGGAGGACGTGGCGCTGATCTATCAGCCGTCCCACGACAACGTGGACGCGCACCTGAAGGTCCGGGTGCCGGTGAGCGCCGGCCCGCACACGCTGGGCGTCACGTTCCCGAAGCTTCCGTCGCTGCTCAAGGAGACGGTACGGCAGCCCTACGAGGCGCATTTCAACTACTACCGGCACCCGCGACTCCAGCCGGCGGTCTACGAGGTGTCGATTACCGGACCGTACGACGCAATCGGTCCGGGGGAGACCCCCAGCCGCGAGCAGGTGTTCGTCTGCCGGCCCGCCACCCCGGGCGCGGACGACGCCTGTGCGACTCGGATCCTGCAGAACTTGATGCGCCGGGCGTACCGCCGGCCGGTGACCGAGGCGGACCTGCAGGGTCCGTTCGAGCTCTACCGCGCGGCGCGCGCCGCGGACGGCTTCGAGGCGGGGGTGGAGATGGCGCTGGCCGCCGTGCTGGTCAGTCCCGAGTTCCTCTTCCGCATCGAGCAGGATCCGAACGGCGTGGAGGCGGGCGAGGCCTATCGCCTCGACGACCTGGAATTGGCGTCGCGGCTGTCGTTCTTCCTGTGGAGCAGCATCCCGGACGAGGAACTGCTCGATCTGGCCGAGCGGCGAATGCTCAGGGACCCGCAGGTGCTGGAACGCCAGGTGCAGCGAATGCTGGCCGATCCGCGCTCGCGCAACCTCGTGACGAACTTCGCCGGGCAGTGGCTGCACCTGCGCAACCTCGACTCGATCGCGCCGGACATGCGCATCTTTCCGGACTTCGACGACAACCTCCGGCAGGCCTTCCGGCAGGAGACGGAGCTGCTCGTCGACAGCGTGATGCGCGAGGACCGCAGCGTGCTCGACCTGCTGCGCGCCGACTACACGTTCGTGAACGAGCGTCTGGCGAAGCACTACGGAATTCCGTACGTCTACGGCAGCCGGTTCCGCCGCGTCGAGTTCGACGGTGACGAGGATCACGCCCCGCGGGGCGGGCTGCTTCGGCACGGCAGCATCCTGCTGGTCACGTCCTACGCCACGCGCACGTCTCCGGTGATCCGCGGCAAGTGGATCCTGGACAACGTGCTCGGCGTGCCCCCGCCCCCGCCGCCCGCCAACGTGCCGGAGCTGGAGGAGACCGGGACCGGCGCGCGGGCGCAGTCGATGCGCGAGCGGCTCGCCGGGCACCGCGCCAACCCCGCGTGCGCGAGTTGCCACCGGTTGATGGACCCGGTCGGGTTCGCCTTCGAGAACTACGACGCGGTCGGACGTTGGCGGATCGCGGACGGCGGCACGCCGATCGACGCGTCGGGGACGCTGTTCGACGGCTCCAGCTTCGACGGCGTGGGCGAGCTGCAGGCCGCACTGCTGGCCCGGCCGGAGCTGTTCGTCACCACCCTTGCCGAGAAGCTGCTGACGTTCGCCACCGGAAGGGGGGTCGAGTACTACGACGGGCCCGCCGTTCGCCGCATCGTGCGCGAGGCGGAGGCGGACGGCTTCCGGTTCTCGTCGCTGGTTCTGGAGATTGTCAACAGCACGCCGTTCCGGATGAGGAAAGCATCATGATCATTTCGAAGAAGGCCTTGCCGCGGCGGACGTTCCTGCGGGGCATGGGCGCGACCGTCGCGCTCCCGCTCCTCGATGCGATGGTGCCGTCGATGACGGCCCTGGCCAAGACGGCGGCTGCCCCGGTGCGGCGGCTCGGATTCGTCTACATCCCGATGGGCTCGCACATCCAGAGCTGGACACCGCCGGGCGAGGCGGGCGCGCTGACGAAACTGTCATCGAGCCTCAGTCCGCTGGCGCCGGTGCAGGATCAGCTCACCGTGCTGAGCAACCTGGAGCTTCGGAATGCCTATCCGGGCACGCACGCCACCTCGAACGCCGCCTTCCTGAGCGCGGCCACCGCGAAGTGGACCGAGAGCAGCGACTACTATCTCGGCACGACGGTCGACCAGATCGCGGCGCAGCAGATGGGTCAGGAGACGCGGCTCCCGTCGCTGGAGCTGGCGATGGATCTGATGGACATGGTGGGGCAGTGCGACAACGGCTACGCCTGCGTCTACCAGAACAACCTGTCGTGGTCGTCGCCGACGACGCCGCTGCCGTCCGAGGCGCATCCGCGCGTCGTGTTCGAGCGGCTGTTCGGCGAAGGGGGCAGCGCCGAGGCACGGCGCGCGGCGCTTGGGCGCCGGGCCAGCCTGCTCGACTGGGTGCGCGACGACATCGCGCGCCTGCAGGGGCAGCTCGGCGCCGCGGACCGCACCAAGGTCAGCGAGTACCTCGATACGGTGCGCGAGGTGGAGCGCCGCATCCAGCGGGCCGAGTCAGAGACCATGGACAACCCGCTGCCGGACCTCGACCGTCCTGTCGGCGTCCCGGCCGCCTACGCGGACCACGCGAAGCTGATGTTCGACCTGCAACTGTTGGCGCTGCAGGGCGACGTGACCCGCGTCGTCACGTTCCAGCTTTCCCGCGAGGCGAGCAACCGGACGTACACCGAGATCGGCGTGCCCGATCCGCACCACCCGACGTCGCACCACGGGAACGATCCGGCCAAGCTCGCGATGCTGGCGAAGATCAACCAGTACCACGTCTCGCTCTTCGGGCACTTCCTGGAGAAGCTCGCCGAGGTGCCGGACGGCGACGGATCGCTGCTGGACCACTCGCTGTACCTGTACGGCAGCGGCATGGGCAACCCGAACGTCCACGACCACACCAACCTGCCGGTTGTCGTGGCCGGCGGCGGCGCGGGCCGGTCGAAGGGTGGACGACACCTGAAGTACGCCGAGCCGGAACCGATGGCGAACCTGCACCTGGGGCTGCTGGATGCGGTCGGCGTGCGTCTCGACAAGTTCGCGGACAGCACCCGGCGAATCGAGACGCTGCTCGACCCGCTGTCGCTGGCGGGCTGAGGGGCGCCAGGGGTCTGCGCCGCAGAAAACGGCGCAGACCCGATGCCGACTCAGGAGCGGGGAGTACCGAGGAACACCGACAGGAGCCGGGGAGAGACATTCATGCGCTGCATACGCTGTACGGGGGCTTGGCTTGCCGTAGCGCTGCTCGCGGCGCCGCTGGGGGCTGCGGGCGCCGACGCGCCGCTGGCCGACGCGGTGCAGCGGCAGGACGTCGTGGCCGTCGGCGACCTGCTGCAGGCGTCTATCGACGTCAACGCGCGGCAGGTGGACGGCATGACCGCGCTCCACTGGGCCGCGTACTACGACGACACGGAGCTCGTGGCACGGCTCGTGGAGGCCGGCGCCGACGTGCACGCGGCGAACCGGTACGGCGTCACACCGCTCTCGCTGGCGGCGGAGAACGCCAACGTCGCGATGGTCGAGCGGCTCCTGGCCGCCGGCGCCGATCCGAACACCACGCTGCCCGGCGGCGAGACCGTGCTCATGACGGCGGCGCGGACCGGTCGGGTGGGCGCCGTGCGCGCCCTCCTGGCGGCCGGCGCCGATCTTGTGGCGCAGGAGCCTGTACGCGGACAGACAGCGCTGATGTGGGCCGTGGCCGAGGGCCACGCCGACGTGGTGGAAACGCTCGTCGAAGTCGGGGCCGACTTTCGCATGCCGCTCGATTCCGGGTTCACTCCGTTCCTGTTCGCCGTCCGCGAGGGGCACCTGGGAGTCGTGCAGACCCTGCTCGCCGCGGGCGTCGACGTCAACCGCACGGTCGACGAGGTGATCCGCCAGGAGCGGGCGTACCGCACCGGCGCGCCGCTCCGCGTCGGGACCACGCCGCTGATGGTGGCGGTCACCAACGCTCACTGGGATGTCGCCGCGGCGCTGCTCGACGCCGGTGCCGATCCGAACGCCGCCGGCCCCGGTTATACCGCGCTACACATGATTCCGCGGGTGCGCAAGCCGGGGGTCGGCGACAACGACCCGGCGCCGTACGGTTCCGGCCGCATGTCGAGCCTCGATCTCGTCCGCAAGCTTGCCGAGCACGGCGCGGACCTGAACGCGCGGATGACCGAGCGACGCAACCTGAACGTCACGCGGCATCATGAAGTCGGATCGACGCCGTTCATGCTGGCGGCGCTGGTAGCCGACGCCGAGTTGATGCGCGCGCTCACCGAGTTGGGCGCCGACCCGCTGGCGAAGAACGACGAGTTCAGCACGCCGCTGATGGCCGCGGCGGGGCTCGGCACCCGCTCGCCGGGCGAGGACGCCGGCACCGAGGAAGAAGTGCTCGAGGTGGTGGAGCTGCTTCTGGAGCTCGGGGACGACATCAACGCCGTCGACGACAACGGCGAGACGGCCATGCACGGCGCGGCCTACAAGAACCTCCCGCGGGTGGTGGAGTACCTCGCCGTCAACGGCGCGGACATCGACGTCTGGAACGAGGAGAACCGCTACGGCTGGACGCCTCTGACCATCGCCCGCGGCTATCGGTTCGGCAACTTCAAGCCGTCGCCGGTAACCGTCGCCGCCCTCGAGCGGGTGATGAGCGAGGCCGGGGTTGTGCCGTTGAGCGAGGACGACGCGGAGGGCGTCGACATCTACGCTGCGCCACCGCCTCCGGCGCCGCAGCCGCCTCCGGCTACCGTGCCGCCGCGCTGAGGTTGGGACCGTCTGACGATAGCGCGACGTGTGGTCATTTCCGCCGGAGTCGGAGCCCTACCACGGCTGCAAGCGACTCCGGATCCGAGGTCGTCGGCTTGGCGGGCCATTTCCAACTTGAACTTCCGGGCATACCTTCCGTTCGGCAAGGGGTGTTGCCGTCGCAGCAAATCGAGAAGTTGATCCGCGACGGCGAAGTGTACGCGACGGAGAAGATCGACAACAAGCAGGTTCAGCCTGCCAGCCTCGACTTGCGATTGGGGTGTCAGGCGTATCGGCTTCAGGCGAGCTTCCTGCCTGGAAGCAGGTCGCGGTTCCAGAGCAAGCTCTCCGACTTGGCGATGGCGGAGTTCGACCTGTCGCAGCTTACGATCCTCGAAAAGGGCTGTGTTTACCTGGTGAAGCTGATGGAGGGGCTTCGCCTTCCGAAGGACCTTGAAGCCCGAGCAAATCCCAAGAGCACGACGGGCCGATTGGATGTGTTTACGCGCCTCATTACCGAGTGCGGTACCGAATTCGAACGTGTCGAACGAGAGTACTCGGGGCCACTGTATGCCGAGATTATGCCTCGGAGTTTCTCCGTAATCGTCCACCCGGGACTCAGTTTGTCGCAGATTCGTTTCATTCGAGGAAGCGCCGAACTGTCTGCTGACGAGCTTCAGGAACTGGATCGGGAAGAACCTCTGATCTACATCGACGAGAAGACTTCTGGCGCGCGGATCCGTGACGGTGGAGTCGCGCTTTCGGTTAATCTGCGCGGTAGTGGCGACGAAGTGGTCGCCTACAGAGGCAAGAAGAACCCTCCGCTCGTGGATCTGGGGAAGGTGTACGATCCAGATCGATTCTGGGATCCGATCAGGAATTGCCCTGACGGTCGACTGATCCTGAACCCTGGTGATTTCTACATCCTCGCCTCGCGCGAACGAGTTCGGGTTCCAGGCCACTGCGCGGCCGAGATGGTGCCATTCGACCCGTCTGTAGGCGAGTTCAGAATCCACTATGCCGGGTTTTTCGATCCTGGCTTTGGATATGGAAACGGGAACATCACCGGCACGCGCGCCGTACTGGAAGTGCGGGCGCACGAGACACCGTTCGTGATCGAGCACGAACAGGTAGTGGGCCGTCTCGTTTACAGTTGGGTGCGTGGTACGCCGGACAAGATCTACGGAAAGTCGATTGGCTCGTCGTACCAGCGGCAGGAGTTGGCGCTCAGTAGACAGTTTCGGACATCCGCATTGCCTCCGCAGCCTACATCTTGCAGATCGTAGGAGATCATCGCGGGCGCGGCATAGATCGCGAACCGCTTCTTTGGCCGGCATATTCGTGACCCGTTCCGCCCGACCGGTTTGAGTGCTGGCCGAGGGCGCCGCCTGCGCGGTACAGCGTGAGAGTTGATTTGCTCCGTCAGTACGCAGTAACGGTAGCTAGATTGTGATTCTGGATCTGGCGAAGAATCAGCTCGGCGGACACGCCGAATTCCTGGGCCAAGTCGTCGGCTTGTTCTGGTTCGATTACATTGCGGGCCAGTCGCCGACGCAGTGCGTCGGCAGGGGCCAGGAACTCTGCGGCGAAGGCACGTGATTGCGCTTGAGAGTCGGTGGAAAGAGAAGTGAGCAGGCCGGGGCCCGGCACCGAACGGCCGAGGTACTCGCCGAGCGCGCGGGCCATCAGAAACCGGGTCCCGGAGAGTCGTCTTGGCGCGGTGACGCAGGCGGGCGCATCAGCCGCCACGAGCCCGTGAATGCGGCTGGATGGCGGCTCGGTCTGACGGTGTGGAATCGAGAGCGGACCGTGACGCTGAAAGTCGATGCGATCGCCGTTGCCCCCGATCCGGTCACGGGCGGCGCGCGCGAGGGCATAGCCTCGCTCCCACGGTTCAGTGGTAGCCAATGCCGGCAACGCTTGACGTATGTCCGGCCAATCAGTTGCCTGGGGGGTGGCGGTAAGGGCGTCGATAGCGTCATCCAGCCAGTCGGCGACTCGTGCGAGGGAGTCCTCTGTGGCAGTCGCGAGTGCATCGTCACGGATGGACGGATCCGCACGCTGCCAGAACGCGAGGATGGCGGTGGCAACCTGATCCGGCACGTCGAAGGGATCGACACCCAGCAGCGCGGCAGCACGGCTGAACTCGATTTCCTCGACGTCGAGAGCATTGACCGCATACCAGGTACGGGCGAGGTTGTCTGCTGCCGGTGCCGTGTCACGCCGGCCATGAAGCCGTTCGATGACGGCGTCGATCAGGTTGCGGAGTTCGGTCTCGAGTTCGTCGCGCGCGACTCTGTCATTCCCCTCGTCGACGAACTCGATACGGGCGTGCTGCGGCTTGTACCGCACCCACCGCAATTGCATTCGCCCGGATGCGGCGGTCATGGTCAGACTCGGCAGTACGAATCCATCGGCGGCGAATGCGAGGTTGTGCCTGGAGGCGAACTCGGGTCTTTGCTCGCCGGTATCCTCGATCTCGTACCAGATGTGCCACCAGTTGGTGACCAGCCATTCGGCTACCCCGAAGAGAGGGACGACGACCTCGTTGCTGTAGATTCGGTTCCCACGGTCCAACACCGACGTGACGGTCGTACCACCCGTCTCGACCGAGAGCGTGGCCATCGTGGATTGGGCCAGGATGTCGGGCGACGGCCCCGCGTCGACCCAGCCGAATCGAAAGCGGACGCTCATTCCAGACCTCGTACCGGCTGCGAAGGCTCCAAGGGATAGCCATGGTACTCCCCCGAGCCCGGCGCCCCCTGCCGTGCCTCGAATACGACGTTGCCCTCGCGATGCCAGATATACCGCGGAAAACCCCCGTCCCACCCGCCGACGTTGCCGGCTCTCACGGCATTGCGGAGCCATCCTTCCACGAGATCTCGCCGGTTGGCGAGTTCGCGCGGGCACATGGTAGCGCTGGGTCGGCGCCCACGAGGAGTCCCGGCAAAGCCCACAACATCCTTGTGATAGGAACTACCGACGTAGCGGCACGACTCGGCCACTGCCGCCAGATCGATGTCCTCGGGCGGTGGTTGAATCCTGCGCGCCCTCGGATTGCCGCGTTGGAATGTCGGTTTCCTCGCCACGATCAAGGGGAATTATATTGGGGCATGCACAGAGCCGCGTGACCCATGGAAGGCTGTCGCGTCAGCATGGTCGCGCCGCTGAACGGACGGGCGGTTCTTGCGGCGCTGGAAGCACGCGAAGGTGCCGGGCTTCTCGACCGACTCATCGCTGAAGAGTATTCCCGCGTCGGTCTGGAAGTGCTGACGCTGGATCGCAGGATGGCCACCCTGCCCGCCGCAAGGCTTCTGTGAGGTGGTCGGAGAGTCATGCATGTCTCGGATGCGAGCGTCGTTGCTGATCGCGGCCAACGTGGTCGCGGCGGCCGTATTGTTGTGCGGCCCGGCCGCCGCCTGGGCCGCGGACCGGTCGATTCTCGTGCTGGCTCCGTCGGCGGAGGACGATCGCATCGAGCCGGCGCGCGAAGCCATCGCGTTCTGGAACGACCGGCTGGCCGAACTCGGCGTGGACACCCGACTGTCCGGGCCGCGGCTGATCGTTGACTCGCCGGTTGCCCGTACCGTGGAGAACTACGCCCGCAGTGTGGCGCAGCGAGGCGTCCGCCTGCCGGGTGGCGAAGCGGAGCCTGACGCACCGCGGGAAATTACCGATCTCGACACCGATATCGTCCTGCTGCTGTCAGGCCAGCACATTCTCTCCTACACGTGGCCACTGCCGCGCATCGATCCACCGCGCCACCTCGTCGTGATCCGCCTGGCGCGGGGGCTCGACCGGGGAGACGCGATGGTGAGCCGCCACGTCGTCGCCCACGAGCTCGGTCATGCGCTGGGACTGCTGCACAACGATTCCCCGCACACGCTGATGTGCGGGCCGTGCCAGCCACTGACCTCCGAGCCGGATGAGACAGGGTTCCTGCCGCTGACCCCCACCGAACGCGAACGACTCGTCGCGCTGCACGGACGACGGTAGCTGGCATCGAGTTCGACGTCCGCGTGCTCTTCGGCGTCACGTCGCTACGGGGTCGCATCCGGACAGAGTGGCGCGAGCACCGGCCGGACGGACTATCAGCCGCACTGTCTTGCCGCCGGCCCGCATCCCGCGCAAGGGCAGGGACAGGCACCATGCGCGGCTGTCCGCGGCCTGGTTCGCGAAATCGGTTGTCAATGCCGAAGGCTCCCGGCGCTACAATGCGCGGAGACTTGGGATCCGGCGAGGGAAATATGACGACTCTCTACTCGCCCGCTGGCGGCCTGCGAGCCCTGTCGCTGATCATGGGAATGTTTCTCGTCCTCATGGGGTATGGCAAGCTCGCATGGTTCGCGGACAGCGCGCAACTTACGTACGAGCTTGAGCAGTGGCTCTCCTTCGAGCCGGTCGCGATCAGCCGCTGGTACCTCGAGTGGGTGGCGCTTCCCGGCGCGCCGCTGTTCGCCCGGCTGGTCCCGCTGGGCGAGCTCGCCGCCGGCGTGGCGCTTATCGCGGGGTTCCGGGTGGGCCTGGCGGGGACAGTGGCGCTCGCCATGGTGCTCAACTTCCAGTTTGCCAGCGGCATCATGTTCACGTCCGGCTATCTCACCAACGGGTACGGGCCGCCCGTTCTCGGCGGGCTGGCAGCCCTGGCCATCGGCGGCGGCCGTCGCCTGCCGCACAGCGTTCCCTGGTAGCACCGTCGCGGGCAGGCCCGGCCTCGCCTTTGTGGCGGCGCCTCGGTTCCCCCCGGATCGGTGCGGGACAGCTCCGTCCACAGTTCAGGGGCTGGATCGCGGCGAACGGGCGAAGGGGCGTTGTCCGCCGCGAATGGCGATGGAGCATGCTCGAACCGATAAGAGTTTCGTGATGCCACGCAGCGGAGGCGGATGGTAGCTACGTGCCCGCGAGGCGCGCTCGCGAGCTGCATCGGGTTGCTCTGGCTGCCGGCCCCTGCGACTGCGCAGTCCGGCGGCGAGCTTGTCGCCGGAGACCGGCTGGACGCTGCCACGATCATCGAGCGCGCCCTCGACGTGGCAGCGGGGCAGAGGGACTCGGCTCTCGCCGGCCACTTCGAATACGTGACAGCCGGAACGGTCGAGTCGCTGGACTCCGCGGGCAACGTGACTCGTACCGAGACGCGCCGGCGCCGCCATTATTTCCTCGAGGGCCACTTCTACTCGGAGCTCATCGAGCGTGACGGACGCTCTCTCGACGCCGACGATGCGCGTGACGAGCGGAAAAAAAAGGCGAAGTTCGCTGTCGAGGCGAGGCGGCACGCCGCCCGGGGCGAGCGATACGACCCGGACGAGATGCACGTGGAGTTCGACTCCCAACTGATGCAGCGCTACCGCACGACGCTGGTCGGCAACGACGTGGTCCGGGGCGACCCATGCTGGGTGATTCGCTTCGAACCCCGGGCGAGCAAGTTGCCGGACGACAAGCGAATCGACAAGGCGTTGAACCGTTCGACAGGCCACCTCTGGATCACGCAGGCAGGTTACCGCGTGGCCAGGGTCACCTTCGAGATGCAGCAACCCTTCCGCTGGCTCTGGGGTATCGCCGGCACGCTCCGTCACGCCACGGGCCAGCTCGACCTGCAGTGGATCCAACCCAATCTCTGGAGCCTCGCGGATTCACGGATCGAATTCGACGTGAGCGTCCTGTTCGGCATGAAGTCGATCCGGCGCCGCATCCGGAGCGAGTGGGTCGAGCACCAGCCGTTGAACATCGAGGCTCCCTGATAGTCGGACGCACGTCCGATTGCAGATGAACACCGAGGCTTCCTGATAGCCGGACGTACGTCCGGTCGCCGAACTTCAGGCCGCGAGCAACCGTCTATCGTCAGGAAGGCTCGCGCGACGACGTGCACTCCCGCCCGTCGTCGGCCGTGCGGCCGGAAGGGAACCTCATGTCGAATCGTGCTCTCTGGCCCGCGTTCCTCGTCGTCGGTCTGTTGGCTTTCGCCGTGAGCGTCGCTGCGCAGGACGCCGGACCGCAGCCCTGGTTGCACGTGCAGGTCACCGGGGAGAACGACGGAGCCGAGAATGTGGCCGTCAACCTGCCGCTCGCGGCGGCGGAGCCGCTACTTGCGCTGGTGCCGCACCGCATCCTGTCGGATGGGCAGCTCAGCCTCGGCGGCCGGGACGTGCCGGTCAACGTCGGCGCCATGCGCGACCTCTGGCGCGCGCTCACTCAGGTCGGCGACACGGAGTTCGTGACCGTGGAAGGCGAGAACGAGACGGTGCGTGTCGCGCGGACGGGCGATCAGATTACCGTGCAGGTGCAGGAGCGCGATGAAGACGGCAGCGAGACCGTCGACGTCCAGTTGCCGATCCTGGTGGTGGACGCGCTGCTGTCGGGGGACGGCGACACGCTCAACGTGGGCGCCGCGGTCGAACGGTTGGGCGAGCTGCGCGGCGACATCGTGCGGGTCACGGAGGAAGAGCGACAGGTTCGTATCTGGATCGACGAGGTCGCGACGCAGTAGTGGAGCAGGGCGCGCGCAGGGTATACAGTGTTGCGCACGCCGGAAGGGACTCCATGAGCTGTCGACGACTTGCCGGGCCGGGCTTCGTCGCGCTCCTCATATGAGTCGGGCTCTGTGGAACCGGAGGTGCCGAATGGCGATGCCGATGGAACATCGGATGGACGGCCGGCGCGGCAGAACAATTACGCGGCGGGAGCTGCTCGCTACGGGTCTTGTGGCCGCGGTTGCCCGACCCGCCGCGGCGCTGGCGAAGCCGTTTGCGGGCGCCGTGCCGGCCATTCCCTCCGCGGGCAGGGCGCCGGCCAATTCATCCGGGGGCGCGGCGCCCGCCGAATCGGTGCTGCCGATTCGTGTCAGCACCCTGAACCACGTCAGCTTCGGTTGCGCGGACCTGCGGGCCACCGTGGCGTGGTACGAGAGGGTGCTGGCGATTCCTCGACACGCGTTCCAGGACTACGGTGGAGGTCAGACCGTGCTGCGTCTGGCCGAGGATCCGCCGGCGTACATGGCACTGTCGCAGAGCAGCCCCGAGAGTCTGCAGCCCGTTCCAAGGCGACGCCCGCACTTCTGCTGGGGCATCGAGGATTTCGACGTCCACCGGATCTTCGAAGGGCTCGCCGCAATGCCCGCTCTCGCGCGGTCCGTGCTGCGGGAGGGAACGACGATCAACGGCGTCAACTTCGACGGGCCCGACGGCGCCCCGCTGCAGTTCAACCCCATCATCGCCTGCGGCGGCCTGGGCTTTCTGGGCGAGGTTTGCGACACCGGCGCGGAGGCGATGCGGCGAACGGGCGACCCGCCGCCGATCCCGGTCCGGACGCTGAACCACGTCAAGTACCACGTCTCCGACCTGTCGAGCGCCCTGGCGTGGTACCAGAGGCTGACGGGCATGCCGGTGGTCACCTGGCAGGAACCTGTTGGCGGGCGGCGGACCGAGGGTTACGAGGGGCGTCCGATTCCGGTCCTGCGGGTGGGGTCGGGCCCGCAGCACTTGGCCCTCGTCGAGGGCGGCGGTCCGGAGGCGTTCCGCCTGCACGTCGGTCTCGGCGTCGAGGGATTCGACCCCGACGCGGTCATGGAGCGGCTGGCCGAGCATGGCGTCTCGGCCCACCTGCGGCTGCGGGAAGGCGTGACGAAGGAGGTGCTGGTGGACGCGCCTGACGGTGTCCGGCTGCAGCTCCAGGACGTCAGCTTCTGCGGCGGAGGCGGCGTCCTGGGGAACGAGTGCTGACGGCGGCGGTCCGTTCCGACGTGAGCTTGCGCCGCAGGACCCAGTGAGGCGAAGTCCTGAGGCGCGAGCTCATGGAGCGGGGGTCTGGGCCGAAACGCCGAGCCAGCGGGGCGTTTCGGGGCGCTATCGCCTCTGCGAGCCCAAGGTGAACGGTCGCAGAGGCAATAGCGAGTAGGACGATTCGCCCTCGACGATTTGGATGGCCCGATCCGCGGGGACAGCGGTGAACGTCTGTGTGAGACCGGTGGCGGGCCAGAAGATCTCGAGTCGCTCGATGCGCGAAGCCCCGCCCAGCCCGAGGGTCTGGCGGAGCGGATTGCCCCCGAAGGTGCCGCCGCTGTTCACGTGGCGGTAGATGGAGCGCCTGCCGCCTCCGCGCTCGTCGTCGACGACGGCCCGAATGCGGGCGCCGATCGCCGACCGGTTGGAGCGGGTCCCCTCCAGGTCGATCGTGATCCAGTGATTCCCGAAACCCGGATTCTCGTAGAGCGCGTTGCCGAACCGGTCGCCCGGGAAAGCCCCGCCCATCTGCTGGAAGACGTCCTGATCGCCGTCGTTGTCCAGATCGGCGAACACCACGCCGTGCCCCTTCTGGAGATGGCCGAAGCCGCCCGCGTAGGTCACGTCGGAGAAGCGGCGCCCCTCCTGATTGCGGTACATCACGTTCGGCATGACGCTGTGATACGGCGGATAGCCGGTGCCCAGGTAGAAGTCCGGATAGCCGTCGTTGTCGAGGTCCCCGAAGTTGGAGCCCATTGCCGCGGTCGGCTCCGCCAGGCCGTAGCGGCCGGAGACCTCCCGGAAGCGCCCACCGTCGGTGCCGCGATAGAGGCGCGACGTTTCCGTGGCGGCGGGCCGGCCGAGTGCGCTGGCCGCGAGGTGCTCGATGCCGGCGGTGTAGGCCGAGACGTACAGGTCGAGGAGGCCGTCGTTGTCGACGTCCCAGAACCAGGCGGGGAAGCTCCCCGTCGGACCCGCCACCCCAAGCCGCGGGGCCTCGTCGATGAAGAACCCCCGGCCGGTGTTCCGGTAGAGCCGGTTGTTCCCACGGTAGTTGGACACGTACAGGTCCTGCAGGCCGTCGCCGTCGTAGTCGCCCCAGACCGCCGCCTTGGCGTAGCGGTAGTTCATGACGGCGGCCGCTTCCGCGACATCGGTGAACGTGCCGTCGCCGTTGTTGCGAAAGAGCTGGCTGGGGGCGACCAGCGCCCGCGACGATTCGTTGCCCACGTACAGATCGAGATCGCCGTCGTTGTCGTAGTCGCCCCAGGCTGCCGTGGGGCTCGGATAATGCGCCTCGGCGAGTCCCGCGTCGAACGTCACGTCGGTGAACGTGCCCGCGCCGTCGTTCTGCAGCAGCGAGTTGGGGTGCCGGCCGTCAGCGCGCAGCCACGCGCCGCGCAGGACCAGCAGGTCCACGTCGCCGTCGTTGTCGTAGTCGGCCTGGACCAGGTTCAGGCCGCCGTACAATCCGATCAGCCCCGCTTCGGCGGTGCGCTCCGTGAAGGTCCCGTCCCGGTTGTTCCTGAAATAGCGGAGCTGTCCCCGCGTGTCCCACGTCGAGACGACGATGTCCAGGTAGCCGTCGTTGTCGAAGTCGTCGGCAACCGCCCCACCGCACATGTCGAAAGTGTCGAGACCGAGGCCGGGGGCGACGTTGGCGAACCGGGGCATCGGATCGGCCGACCGGAACGTCTCGGGCGGCAGCCGGTACGGCTCGGGGACCTCGTCCGGGTAGCCGCCCAGCGTCATGTAGGCGATGTTGAGCAGCCAGCGGGCCGAGAGGTGCTGCTGTGCCGCGTTGTTCCGGACGGGCGGCGGCGCGCCCACGCCCCAGTTTCGAGCGCTCGCCTCGCTCGACAGATCTCCCGCGGCGGCGTTCTCCGTGCCGCGGAGCACCTCCGTGAAGGCGGCTATCGCCTGGCGCGACGGTGTCGGCAAACTGTGTATGCCACGTCCGCGAAGCGGCAGGATGCAGGCATCCGGGTTCGGATGGAGCGCGCAGTTCTGCGTCTCGGCCAGCCGCAGGTAGGCCACCCCGAGGCGATAGTTGTTGAAATTGAGGCCCGGGCGGTTCTCGTCGGTCCTGGGAATCAGCTCCAGGGCGTCGGTGAGGAGCCGGATCGCCTCGGCTTCGTTTCCCAGACGCAACTCCTCTCCGGACAACTGGACCATGACACGCCAGCGGTTCGGACCGGTATCCGTTGCCGGCAGTGCCTGCAGCTCCTCGCGGAATTGCCTGGCGCGCCAGTCTCCGATGTAGGGGTGCGTATCGGGGGTATCGTCGGCTATCTTCTGCAGCAGCGCCAGCATGCGCTGATGTCCGTCGGCGGGCGTCGGCGGGCGTGTCCCGGACGAACTCCCGGGCTGAGCCGCGGAGGGGCCGGCTGCGCCCAGTGCGATCGCGGCAGCGACCACCAGAGCGGAGGCGCGTGCAACATCGGCGAAGCGCACGAGCGAATTGTAGGAGCCCTACGGGGGGCGGTCAACGAAGCGCCGCCAGGAGCGTGCACGGTAGACGACCGACCCGCCGAGACGGCTGCGAAACGGGCCGGGGGCGCCGGAGGACGCACGGCGGCGGGGCGCCGGGACGCGATTGCCGGCGCGGCGGGATATCATCGGAGCGGGAGCGGGGAGACATCATGAGCAGAATGAATCGCGCACTCGTCATCGCGGTCGTCGGGTGCCTGCTGGCACCGGTAGGCGCTGAAGCGCAGATCACCGAGTTCGATCTGAACGAGATCGAGTCGCCGGCGCTGGGCGGCGAGTCCTTCGGGGAGGTCGGACAGTACGAGTTCCTGCGCGGCATCGTGACCGGCGAGGTCGACCCGGCGGATCCCCGCCACGCGCACATCGTGAACCTGGACAACGCGCCGCGCAATGCCGCCGGACACGTCGAGTACCGCGCCACGGTGGAGATCTACCGCCCGGTCGACATGTCCCGCTGGAACCGGGCGCTCTACCACACGGTGTCCAACCGCGGCGGCGGGGGAGCGGCCGAGCCGGCGCTGCTCGAGCGCGGGTTCGTCTTCGTCCGGGTCGGTTGGCAGGGCGACCTGACGCCGACCGACTCGAACATCGTCTCCTACCTGCCGGTAGCGTCGAATCCGGACGGCTCCCCGATCGTGGGTCCGGCGCTCGAGGAGTTCATCTTCAACGACGCCGCATCGGCGTCCCGCAGCCGGCTGACGTATCCGGCCGCCTCGCTCGAGCCGCGGGGCGGCATGCTGTCGGTCCGAGCGACGCAGGACGCCGAACGCACGCGGCCGGTCGACATGCAATGGCGCTACGTCAGCGACAGGGAGATCGAGATCGACCGGCCGGCCGGCTTCGACGGCGGCGCGATCTACGAGTTCATCTACGAGGCGAAGGACCCCATCGTGCTCGGGATCGGCTTCGCGGGGATGCGCGACGCCATCTCGTTCCTGCGCTACGAGACGGCGGACCGCGAGGGCAACCCGAGTCCGCTGGCCGCGCACGGTTTGCCCGCCAGCGCCATCTCGCTCGGCATCTCCCAGAGCGGCCGGATGCTGCGCGACTTCCTCTACCAGGGCTTCAACGAGGACGTCGCCGGCCGCATCGTGTTCGACGGCATGCATCCCAACATCGCCGGCTCGCGGAAGACCTTCACCAACTACCAGTTCGGCCAGCCGGGCCGCTGGCAGAAGCAGCACGAGGACCACGTGTACCCCGGCGACCAGTTCCCGTTCACCTACGCCACGCTGACCGATCCGCTCAGCGGCCGGACCGACGGGCTGCTCGAACGCTGCAGCGCGTCGGACACCTGCCCGAAGATCGTGCACAGCGACGGTGAGGCCGAGCTGTGGCAGGCGCGCGCGTCGCTGGTGGTCACCGACCCGGCGGGCGAACACATCGAGCTGCCGGACAACGTGCGCGTCTACCTGCTGTCGGGGACGCAGCACGGCGGCGGTCCCGGCGTCCACACGCGGCCGCCGAGCCAGGGGATGTGCCAGAACCTCGGCAATCCGCTGGCGCTGGCCGACACGCGGGCCGCCCTGAGCGTCGCGCTGTACGATTGGGTGGCCGAGGGCGTGGAGCCCCCGGCGAGCCGGTTCCCGACGGTTGCCGGCGGCGGGTTGGTAGCGGCGAACGATCTGGGCTTTCCCGACCTCCCGGGCGTGAAGTACTCGGGTTCGTACAATCCGCTGCATCTGGCCGACCACCGCTCGCTGCCGCCGATGTACGGCGACGAGTACACGGTGCTCGTCGGGCGCATCGACGCCGACGGCAACATGATGGACGGCGTCCGTCACCCCAACCTCGCGGCGCCGGTCGGGACGTACACCGGCTGGAACCTGCGCCGCGCCGGCTTCGGCGAGGGAGGACAGTGCGCCGGCGCCGGCTCGTTCATTCCGTTCGCGGCTACCGAGGCCGACCGTCAGGCGTCCGGCGATCCGCGCCCGTCGTTCGAGGCGCGCTATCCGAGCCACGCGGCCTATGTCCAGGCGGTCTCCGAGGCGGCCGACACGTTGGTGGGGGAGCGGTTGCTGCTTCCAGGTGACGCCAGGGCCATCGTGGAGCTCGCAAGCGGGAGCGGAAGCACGACGCAGGACTGACGGGTATGGGACTTCGACGACCGAACTCTTCGTCGAGCGGCTGAGCGCGCTTATGCTGGGGCTGTCGGAAATCGCCGTCATCGGGGCGATAGTGCTGGTTCTGATCGTGATGGGTGGCCGTTCGCGCCGCGAGCGGTCGCCGGATCCGGTAATCGACGGCGCCGGCGACGTGTGGGAGGCGCGCGCAACAATCCGGATTCCCAAGCACCTCGTTACCGTGCTGCTGGCCCTGGCCGCCGCCGCCGCGGTGGCCCTGGCCGCCATCTTCTGGCTGCAGTTCCCGGTCTGGGTCGGGGCGTTGTCGGGCGGCCTGGTGGCGGGGGCCGGCGTCGTCGCCGCCATGCAGAAGGGCCGGCGGTCGCAGTAGGCGCCGAGTCGGGGGAATCGGGCGGCGCTCGGACAACGCGAGCCTATCGGGAACGAGCCGCTGCGCCGGTCGGACTAGTCGCGGGCGGAACCCTCCTACCCCGCTTGCCCGGACGATTCTGCACGCAGTTGGGTTTCTGCTGCCACCCTGGCTCACAACCGCGGTCCGTACGAGTCTCAGGGAACGCTCGCGTGGGTGGGCATGCTCGGACCCATGCTCGATTCGATACGCAGGGGATCCGTGCTCCTGGTGGACGAACTCGACGGCAGTCTGCACCCCCACCTTGCGCAACGGTTCGTCCAACTCTTCCAGAGCCGCAAGACCAACCCCTGGTGCGCCCAGCTCATCTTCAACGCTCACGATCCCACGATTCTTGGAGACAGCTTCCAGCATCCCCTCGGTCGAGATCAGATCTGGCTCACCGAGAAGAACGCGGACGGAGAGACAACGCTCTACTCGATGGCAGAGTTCCAGCCGAAGCGCGATGAAGCTGTCGCGAGGCGCTACCTTCAAGGACGCTACGGGGGCGTCCCCGTGCTGAACCCGGCGGAGTTCGAACAGGCTGCGGATGTGACCGGGTGATGAGGAAACCCTCCGGCCGGTCGCCGCGGCGCAGTCACGCGCAGAAGCGCGCACCGCGGTACGTTCTTCGCGTTCTGATGGAGGGCGAGAGGACGGAGCCGGACTACCTCTTCGTCTGGGTACGCCGTAACGCCCCTGTACGACTCAACTTGGCGGATACAGGGATGACACCGGACGCTCTTGTCCGTCGCGCCAGAGAATACCTGCGAAGCCAGCCAAGAAAACGCGACAGACAAGACTTCGACGAAATCTGGTGCGTTTTCGATACCGACGAGCACGAAAACCTGCCGCAGGCCTTGGAAGAGGCCAGACAGAGCGGAATCAGGGTAGCCGTCTCCAATCCGTGCTTCGAGCTCTGGCTCGTGCTGCATGCCCAGAACCAGACCGCCCCCATCCATCGCCACGCCGTGCAGCGTTTGTCCGAGGAACTGGGTCTCTCCGATGGCAAGATAATCGCCGATACCGCGCGGAACAGGCTCGTCGATGCCTTCGATGATGCGAAGCAGCGCGGCCGAACGCTCGACGAACGCCACGTCGGCAACGGCTCCCCGCCCAGGGAGAACCCCAGTACCGACGTCTGGCGGCTAGTGGACAGGCTACGCAACGGTCCCTGAGCCCATTGAGCCGTGGGCGCGAAGCAGAGCGACTATCGTCCGCGCAGAAGGCGCATACCGACGGTGGAGTTCGCGAGAACGAACAGGGTGTCGATGAGCAGCCACATGGAGCGGCGGAACGACGACAGCTCTGCCGTGCCGATACCGAACTCCGACGACCACTGCTTTTCACCCGGTTCGGGCTGAGTCCGCTCGGAAGACGGTCGGACTCACGGTACAACGAGCCTTGGCTACCTCAGTTTCATCTCAGACGCTCTGCGAGGCCGGTCAGGGTCTCCGCGAGCCCGTCGAGCCGCTGCCGGTTGCGGTCGCTGGCGTTGGCACTTTCGTTCGCGAGCGCTTCCGCCGTTGACGTCAAGTCCGTGGCGACTCCCGCGTCGGTTCCTGACCCAATCGCGTCGACCCGGTCCAGCAGGTCCGACAACGCCGTCCGGCGCTCCGCCGTGAGCGTATCGCTTCGTTCGAGCTGGTCCAGATAGGCGCGCGCCACCACCGGCCGCACGGGCCACTCGATCCGCGGCTGCTGCTGCGCATTGAAAGCGGCGGGGGCCACCGAGGAGGCCGCGGCGATCTCGTTCTCCGTCAGGTACTCGCTCGGCAGCAGCTCCAGCACGTCGAGGCCGCGGGCGATCTCGGTGCCGTAGATGTAGCCGCGGTACCAGTACGCGGACCAGTAGCCGCCCATGACGAAGCGGTCCGGGTGAATCGGGCCGCGGTCGAAGAACGCGATCTCGACCGGATTCGACGAGTCGGTGAAGTCGAAGACCGAGATGCCGCCCTGGTACCACGCCTGCACCATGATGTCGCGGCCCGGGACCGGCACGATGGAGCCGTTGTGCGCCACGCAGTTCTCCCGCTCGGTCTGCGGGGCGGGCAGCTTGTAGTGGCTGCGGAACCGCATCTCGCCGTCGACGATGTCGTAGATCGCGTTCGCGCCCCACTCGCGGGGATCGGACGCGCGGCAGCGCGGACGCCCGCCGCCGCCCCATTCGTCGGTGAAGATCACCTTGGTGCCATCGTTGTTGAACGTCGCCGAGTGCCAGTAGGCGAAGCCGGGATCGATCACGTCGTCGAGCCGGACCGGATTGACCGGGTCCGAGATGTCCAGCAGGATGCCGTTGCCCGAGCAGGCCCCGGCCGCCAGCCCGGCGTCCGGGAAGGTCGTGATGTCGTGGCAGCGGCTGCTCTCGGCGGTCCGCTGGGTCCCCGGCCCGTGGTCCCCGCCGGGCCAGAGGCCCGCGGCGGCGCCCGTCTCGGGGTCCCGGAACACCAACGGGCGGCTGACGATGGCCGAGTCCTCGGGGCTCGCCAGCGGGATCCGGATGACGTCGATGCGGAACAGCGCCGTTTCCGGATTCTCGGCCGGCGACTCGTCGGAGCAACCCTCGAGCTCCTCTCCGGGGCGGACCGCGCCCGTGCCCGACCCGTAGACGTAGACGTTGCCCTCATCGTCGGGATCGGTGACGACCGTGTGGGTATGCGATCCCCGGCAGGTCTGCACGGCCGCGACCTGCTGCGGCATCCGCGTGTCACCGATGTCGAAGATGCGGATCCCGCGGAAGCGCTGGTCGCTGACCGGCTCCGCCACGCCCTCGAGGCCGCAGTCGAGCCGCCCGCGGGTCTGCTCGACGGACATGATCAGCAGGTTGCCCACCACCGACACGTCACCCTGCCCGCCGGGACAGACTACCGAGGTGACGAGTTGCGGCGACGCCGGCACCTCGACGCGGTAGGTGTTGAAGCCGTGGTAGCTGCCGACGAACAGCCGGTCGCCGGCGAATGCCAGATCGGTGTTCCCGAAGTTGAGCAGGCCGCGCCGCTGCGGATTTTCCCCGGCGTCCTCTTCCTCATCCGCTTCCGCCGCTTCACGTTCCGGTCCGTCGCCCTCGTCCGCGTCGTCGCCCTCGTGCTCCGGATCGTCGTGTTCCGCGTCGTCCGCGTCCCGCCCTTCCTCGTGGTCGGCGTCCTCGTTCTGCTCCGCGTCATCCCCGGCTTCGCCCGCCACGGCCGGCTCCGGCTCGGCCTCCGTCTCCGGGTCCTGTTCGACCGGCATGGGCCGCCCCGCCGGGTTGTTGGGATCGTAGAAGCCCTCGGGCTTCGGCCGCGTGGCGACGAGCGCCATGTTCCACAGCGCCTGGCCGGCGTCGTGGAAACCGGACGCAAGCTGCACGCGCGGGTCGGGGGAGAGCTCCGCGAGCATCGCGTCCATGCGGTTGATCTCCGCCGCCTGGTCGGCCGTGATGTCCGAGGTGAACGCGAAGAGCTGCGAGTCCTGCGCCGCGCCGCGCTGGCCGAGCAGGTTGTCGACCATGGTCAGTGCGCCGCGATGGTGCTTGATCATCAACTCCAGAAACAGCCGATCGAACGCGGCGCCGTCCGCAGCCGCCAGGCTCTCCATCTCCTCGTCGGTCAGCATGCCCGGCATGCGCATTGCGCCGGGCGCGTGGTGCGCATCGATCGCGGTGACCTCCTGGCCGCGGTCCCGCAGCCAGTCCTGCATCATCTCGATCTCGTCTTCCTGCGAGAGCTCGATGCGCCGCGCCGTCTGCCGCATCGCGTCGCTCTCGGTCCGCGTGTCGAGCAGCTCGGTCATCTCGAGCGCCTGCGCGTGGTGGGAGATCATCCCCTGCATGAACCGCACGTCCGCCTCGGAATAGCGGATGCCGGCCAGGTCGGACGCTTCGGAGGCCGAAATCACCCGGCTCGGCTGGCCCGGCGCCCCGGGCTGCACGATCGGCGGCTGCGCCTGGATCGCCGGCGCGAACGAGAGGAAGACCAAGCCGGTCCCGAAGGTGACTGCGGACAGTGAACGAAGAGCACTCTGTCGGTTCATTGGGGGATCTCCGCGGATCGGTTGGTTTTGCGGCTCAGGGTGCCCATTGTATAGCGCCCCGAAACGCTTCGCCGGCTCGGCGTTTCGGCCCATCCCCCCCACTCCAGGACTCTGCACCTCGGCACTTCGCTTCGCCGCGTTCTGCGGCGCAAGCTCCAGGGGACGATTGGAGCTTCTATCGGGAACGCACTACGATCCTCCCTCGTCGACGCGGGGCTCCGACGCGATCATGAGCGAAACGCCGGAAATGCTGTCAGACGGCCTGCCGCAACGAGCCGCCCGGCGGTTCGCAGGCGCACTCCGCGAACGTCATGGCGAAGCGCTCGTGGACGTGCGGATGTTCGGCTCCTGCGCACGCGGCCAGATGCGCGAGGATTCCGACGTCGACGTGGCCGTGGTGCTGGAGCGGGTCGACTGGGAAACGAAGCGCAACGTCATCGACCTCGCTTCCAGCATCGGGCTGGAGCATGACGTGCTCCTCTCGCCCACGGTGCTCGACCGGGAGACCTTCGAACGCTGGCGCGCGCAGGAACGGCTGTTGGTGATGGACATCGAGCGCGAGGGGTTGCCCCTGTGACCGGTGAGGGCCGGCGCGAGAGCGCCGGAGCCGAGCTGGATCTGGCCGACGAGGAATTGCGCGCGGCGCAAGGGCTGCTCGCCGACGGCCTGCCGCGGCTGACACCGCGATCCTGGCCGCATGGCGCAGGTCCGTTCACCGGCCCAGATGAAGCCGGACGGCGTGGTCATGGCGTTCTCGGCCCGCCGGAGCCTCAATCCAGACGGCCGAGCAGCGACTGTTGCCACGGCAGGAGGGCAGCCAGCCCGTCGTCGCCCTCCACGGCGATGCGCTCGAGCGCGGCCCGCGGCGCGATCAACTCTGCCTCTATGGCCAGTTCCTTCGCCACCCCGTCCCGCCGTTGTCTCAGCGCGGCGAGGCGCTTCTCCTGCGCCTTTGTGAGGCGCGGGCGCGCCTTGACCGCCGGGCGCTTCGGCCACTCGGCCTCATCGAGAGCCAGGGCTTCGTCGGCCGCTTGCGAGAACCGGGCCCGCCGGCCTCCGCGCAACCCGCGCGGCTGTGCTGTCTCGCCCCGATCCAGACGCTGCGCCGCGGCGACGAGATCCGCGTTCGAAAGGATATGGAACGGTGGGCGGTCGATGCTGCGCGCCTCGTTCTCTCGCCAGTACCAGAGCGCACGCAGGACGGCGCCGGCCCGGCCCCCGAGCACGTGGCTGCCGCGCACGCGCCACTCGGTCTCGGGGTCGCGCTGGCGGGTGGTTCGTGCCGCGTCGACGGCGCGCCGGCACGCCTGCTCCAGCCACGCCGAACGACCGAGCTCCATCAGCCGCCGCTCGAGTCGTTCCGCGAGCGGCAGCAGATACCGGGTATCGTTGCGCGCGTATTCGGCGAGTCCCGAAGGCAACGGGCGTACGGCCCAGTTCGCCCGCTGCTGTCCCTTGGCCAGAGTGACGCCGAAGTGCTCGCCGACCAGGGCGGCGTAGCCGTATCGCTCGGCGCCGACGAGCCGCGCGGCGGTCATCGTATCGAAGACCCTCGACGGGCTTCCAAAGCCGAGGCGATACAGCATGCGCAGGTCGAAGTCGGCCCCGTGCATCACCATCTCGGTTCCCGCCAGCGCATCGAGCAGCGGCGTCAAGTCGAGGCCGGCGAGCGGATCCACCAGTTCGTCCGCGCCGGGCAGGCCGATCTGCACCAGGCAGACCTTCTCGTAGTAGCAATGGAGACTGTCGGCCTCGGTGTCCACCCCGACGCGATCGGCGGCGGCGATACGTGCGGTGAGATCCGCCAGCGCGGTCTGAGTCTCGGTCACGGCGCGGGAACACTACCACAGCGTGGGCCGGGCGCGCCGGGGATGCGGGCGCACCGGGGATGCGGGCGCGGCGGAAAAACGGTAGGCCTGGGTGCAAGGCGAGGGGTTGCTCCTTCGAGACCCCCGCAGGCTGGTGCGGGCCGACCGCTGCGGCGTGACGGGCGGAGCGGCCTGTGTATACTCGGCGGCGTCGCAGCGTACGCGGCACGGACCGACGTTCCGAGAACAAGCGAGAGGTCCGGCTCGACCGGGCCGGGGGAGTCTTGAGAACAAGCGAGAGGTCCGGCTCGACCGGGCCGTGGGGGTTCAGAATCATGCGGTACTTGACTTCGGCGGTCGCATTGCTGGCGGGCCTCGTCGCGGGCCAGGCCGCGGCACAGGACGACGCGGGTCCCATCGGTCCCAGTCCCTACGAGGTGGTCGAGGGCTGGCACGAGCCGTTCGCGGGGGAGGGCTTCGCCTTCGGCGGCAACTCGGGGGTGTTCGCGGAGTCGCCGGACCGCATCTTCATCTCGCAGCGGGGGGAGACCCGTCTGCCCGATCCGGTGCCGCCGGAGTTTGCCGGCTGGGTCGGCTCGATCGGCATCAACGCCCTGCGCGAAGCGGAGCGCCGGACCTGGCAGAACTGTCTCATGATCGTCGACGGCGACGGCAACCTGATCGAGGTCTGGGACCAGTGGGATCACCTGTGCGACGAGTCCGACGGGCCCGGACCGCACCGCGTCCGCATCAGCCCCTACGACCCGGAGGGCCGCGTCTGGGTGATCAACGAGAGCCGCCATCAGATTTTCGTCCTCTCGAACGACGGCAGCGAGCTGCTGATGACGCTCGGCGAGAAGAACGTGAGGGGCAGTGACGAGACGCACTTCGGCCGGCCGCAGGACGTGGCGTTCCTGCCGGACGGGCGGGTGCTGGTGGCCGACGGGCTCGACAACCACCGCATCATCATTCTGGACGCGGAGGGCCGCTATCAGTCGGAGTTCGGCGGGTTCGGCACCGATCCAGGTCAGTTCAACGGCATCCACGCCCTGGGCGTGGGGCCGGACGGGCTGATCTTCGCCCTCGACCGGGCCAACGGCCGCGTCCAGAAGTTCCGCATCTCCAGCGAGGCTTCCGGCGAGTATCACCCCGAGGTCGACCACCTCGCCACGTGGTCCGGCTTCGGCCTGCCGCTCGACCTCATCGTCAACGACGATCACCTGTGGGTCTCGGACTTCGCGCCGCTCAAGATGGTGAAGCTCGACTTCGACGGCAACCGCCTCTATACGTGGAACGTCTCGAACGACGGACCGACCGGGTTCCTCGAGGTGCACGCCTTCTCGGTCGACTCGGAGGGCAACCTCTACGGCGGCGACAACCAGCACGGCCGCACGCAGAAGCTGGTGCCGAAGACCGACGCCGACCCGGCTCTACTGATCGGGCAGCCGTACGTCGCGCGCTGACGATGGGAGCCTGCCCAGCAGGACCGGCAGCATCCGGCAGCCGTACGTCGCGCGCTGACGATCAGAGCCTGCCCAACAGGATCAGCAGCATCCGGCGCAGCGGCTCCGCGGCGCCCCAGAGGAGTTGGTCGCCGACGGTGAAACAGGTCAGGTAGTCCTCGCCGAACGTCGTCTTGCGGATACGGCCCACCGGGACGTGGAGGCGGCCGGAAACCGCGGCCGGGGTCAGTCGCTCGCAGGTCGCCTCCAGGTCGTTCGGCACCACCTCGACCCAGTCGTTGGCGCCGGCGATGGCGGCCTCGATGTCCGCGAGGGGGACTTCCGACGTCAGCTTGATGGTCAGTGCCTGGCTGTGGCACCGCATCGCCCCGATCCGGACGCACTGTCCGTCGATGGGAATGAAGCGGCGGCTGCCCAGGATCTTGTTGGCTTCGTTCGCCGCCTTCCACTCCTCGCGCGTCTGGCCGTTGTCCATGGGCCGGTCGATCCAGGGGATGAGACTGCCGGCCAGCGGCACGCCGAAGTGGTCGGTGGGGAGGTCGCCGCAGGCCATGCGTCCGGTGACGAGGCGCTCCATCTCCAGCGCCGTCTGACCCGGCGAGTAGCCGCTCGCCAGATCGCCCATCTGGCGGACCAGCTCGATCATGTGGCGCGCGCCGGCGCCGGAGGCCGACTGGTAGGTCATGCAGGTCATCCACTCGACCCAGCCGCGGTCGAACAGACCCTGCAGGCCCATCAGCATGAGGCTGACGGTGCAGTTGCCGCCGATGAAATCGCGCGTGCCGTCCTCGAGCGCTTCGTCGATGACGCGGCGGTTCACCGGATCGAGGATGACGACGCTGGTGTCGTTCATGCGCAGGGCCGACGCGGCGTCGATCCAGTAGCCGTTCCAGCCGCTGTCGCGCAATGCGCCGTGAACGGACCTGGTGTAGTCGCCCCCCTGGCATGTCACGACGATGTCGGTCTCCGCGAGTCCGCGCACGTCGTTCGCGTCCCGCAGCGGCTTGCTGCCTCCGACGTCGGGACCGCGCTGGCCCACCTGGGAGGTCGAGAAGAACACCGGGTCGTAGCCGCCGAAGTCGCCCTCGGACGCCATGCGGTCCAGCAGGACCGAGCCGACCATGCCGCGCCAGCCGACGAAGCCGACCGTCTTCATGGCAACCGCCCCACCCACATGTCGGCCTGCACGGCGCTGCGGCCGGGCGAGCCGCCGGCCACGTAGAACCGGCCGTCGATGATGGCCGCCGCCGGCGAGGACAACGGCATCGGAAGCCTGCCGACCAGCTCCCACTCGCCGCCGGAGGACAGCGCCAGGATGTCGGGATCGACCTGCTTCGACTCGCCCGGAGCAGTCGTGTGGCCGCCGGCCATGTAGATGCGGCCGTCGTGCACGAAGGTGGAACCCTCGGCGTGGGAGTGCCCCTTGGGCAGCGGGGGACCGCTGGTCCAGGTGTCGGTCTCCGGATCGTAGATGTCCACGCGCGCCTGATCGAGCTGCTCGCTGTCGTGGTGGAACTGGCCGCCGATGGCGTAGATCTTTCCGTCGAACGTCATGCACGAGAACTGGTTGCGGGGTTCGGGCATCGGCGCGGCTGCCGTCCACTCGGCGCGGCCCTGCGCCCACTGGTCGAGGTCGAGCACCCAGTGGTCCGGAGAGTCCGTGTCGCGGTCGGCCTCGACGCCGCCCATATAGTGCAGCTTGCGCCCTGCCAGAGCGAGCCCGCCGCCGCCCCGCGGCTCCGGCAGCAACGGCGCCGCGGCATAGCGGTCGGCGTCGAAGTCGTAGCTCCACACCTCGGCGATGGTGTGCCCGCGGTAGCCGTCCTTGAAGCCGCCCGCGAACCACACCCTCCGCCCGTCGAGCACCAGGTTCATATGGGTGATGGCGCTCGGAAGCTCCTGGATGCGCGTCCAGCTCCCGTCTGCAGGGTCGAAGACGTGGGCCAGCTTGCTCGAGCGGACTCCGTCGGTGTACCCGCCGAACAGGTAGAGCTTGCCGTCGAGCACGACCGTGCCCGGCTCCCATTTCTCCACCGGCATGTCGGGCAGCTTCTGCCATTCCTGCGCCCCGGCCGTCGCGGTGGTGAGCAGCCCCAGAGTCAACGCCGCGGCGAGCGCGGTCGGCGTTCGCCGCCGGTTTCGCGGTCGGTCGGCGGTCGATACCCGGGCGGCGTGCATGGTCATGGTCCTTTCTCGAGAGCGCTCGCGAGAGCAATAACGAACCAGTAATAATAGCAGCGTGCGCCGAGTGAGGCGTTACAAGCGAGCCGGTGGTCAGCCAGTGCTGTCAGCAGCAGGAAGTGCCGTCGTGGCCGGTCCATGCCGGCCAGAAGCTTGCGCCGCAAACGCAGCGAAGCGAAATGCCGCGGCGCAGGTTCATGGAGCGGGGGGATGGGCCGAAACGCCGAACCTGCGAGGCGTTTCGGGGCGCCAGGACGGCGCCGCGTTCGGTAGAGGCCCGGTTGTTGCGTCGGAGCCGCAGTCTGACGGGCGGCCGTGGCTGACATCGGGACCAGCAGTCAGAAGCCGACCGAGCGCGTCGTAGCCGACGCCGTATAGATGAAGTCGCCGAACTCCGACGCGTCGTCGTTCGCGGCGTTGGCCGCTACGTGGAAGGCGACCGCTGCCGCATCGACGGCGGGTGAACGCCATTCGAAGGTCCAGGAAGTCGTTTCCGCGCCGGTGAGCGCGGTTCCCCGTTCGGTGTGCTGGGCGTAGGTCACGCCGTCGGGCGCGGCGACTACCTGCACGCGCTCGTCGCCGTCCAGGACCTGCAGCGCGCCGGCCGATTCGCCGGCGGCGTCCCCTTCGCTCGCGCGCGCCGCCAACTGGAAGCCGGCGCGCCCCATCCCCGGCCGCTTCAGGGACACCGTGATGCGGTAGGTCTCCGAGGGGGCGAACGTGTCCGGCACGCCGCCGAGCGTGAGCGAGCCGCCGGGCACGTCGATGTCGTTCTCGAAATGGCAGGTGTGGCAGGTGTCGTTCCCGAACCCGCCGGTGTGGGCCGCCGGCGGACCGTCGACGTAGGCCGCCTCGGGCCGGGGAGCGGCGAATAGCAGCGCCGCCGTCAGAGCGCCGGCACAGACCGCGGTACTCCAGGCGCGGGCGTCGTGGATGCCGCCTCCTGGCTTCGTCGCGGCGTTCGGCGCATCACTTTCCGCGCAGGATTCGCGGTCGTGTGTTCTGGCGCCGATCCATACACACCATATGGAGTGTATCCGCATGGGAAAGAAGCCTATCCCGCCAAGCCGAGAACACGGGCCATCTGGACCGTCGCGAGCCCGAAGATCACCAGTACCACGCACGCGCCGATTACGTTGGCGGGCCGCGAGTTGCGGTACTTGCCCATGATGCCGCTGCGGTTGGCGACGATCAGCAGCAGCACCGGGGTCAGCGGCAGCAGGACCGCGTTTCCGGCCTGGGCGAGCAGGATAATCTGGTACGGCGACGCTCCCAGGAAGATCCCGCAGAACATGCCGGTCAGCAGCACGAAGCCCCAGAGCAGGCGGAAGCGGGGGCTCTTGAGGTCGGAGCCCCAGCCCAGCGCCCCCCCGGCGGCATAGGCGGCCGCTAGCGGCGCGGTGATCGCCGAGGTCACGCCGGCGGAGAAGAGTCCGATCCCGAAGAACACCGGCGCCGCTCTGCCGAGCAGGGGCTCGAGGCGCGCCGCCACCGTCGCCGCGTCCGCGGCGTCCGCACCCTGTCCGAGCAGCGGCGAGGCGGCGATCACCACCGCTGCCGTGATCAGGCCCCCGAGCGCCACCGAGAACAGGGTGTCCTGCCGGCACTCCCGAATATTGTCTTCGTTCCTGTCCGCATCCGGCCAGCGTTCGAGGACGGCGCTGGCATGCAGGAACAGGTTGTAGGGAATCACCGTGGTGCCGATGAGAGCCAGCACGGTGAGCAGCCCTCCCGGCGGCACCCGTGGAACGAACAGGCCCGACAGGAGATCGCCGAGGGCGGGCGCGGTGAGGACGGCGACCAGAAAGAACACCACGCTCATGAGGCCGACGAGGCCGACCAGCGCGTTCTGGATTGTCTTGTAAGTGCCGCTCATCAGCAGGGCGCCGGCGACGCCGCCGACAATCGCCACGAGCAGCCCCTGCGGCAGTCCGGTGAGCAGGCTCAGCCCGAGCGACGCGCCGAGCAGGTTTCCGGTCTGAAAGGCCGCGTTGCCGATGAGGATGCTGAGGGCGATGAGCCCGAGCGCGCCCGCCCGAACCAGCGGGTTCGCCAGGCTGTCGCGTATGGCCTCGGCGAGTCCGCGCCGTCCGACCAGGCCGACCCGCGCCGCCATGTCCTGCAGGATGGCGGTCGTGACCACCGAGAACAGGACCGCCCAGAGCAACGTCGTGCCGTAGCCGGCGCCCGCGCGGCTGGCGGTGACGATGGTGCCCGGTCCGATGAAGGCGGCGGCGACGAGGAAGCCGGGGCCGGCGCGAAAGCGGCGCATCGTTTTGATCTCCGACGTTCGGAATTCCAGGCGACCGCGGCCCCCGCCAGAAGCGTGGACCGCCGGCAAGTCTAACAGTCCGTGATGGAACCCGTGACGATCCCCTACCGCGTCGCTTCGTAGGCGATCACCGGCGGGTTGTCGAGAAAGTCGTCCCAGAAGGGGTTGTGCCGCTCGCCGGGTTCCAGCGAGACGCCGAGCCAGCGGAAATTGCGGAACCCGGCCTCCCGGAAGGCGTCGTCGTAGGTCTCCGGCTTCAGGAAGAAGTTGTGGAACTCGAACTGCCCGCCGTCGGGGTTGGTGAAACGGTAGTGGATGGGGTCCCCTTCGTTCGGAGCCGACAGGGGCCCCGCCTTCTCGAGGCCGTACTTGCGCCACGACACGGTGCCCCTTGGCGGGCGCATGACGTTGTCGTTGAAACCGACGATCCGACCGTCCGGCCGCAGCGCATCGCGGCACACCCGCAGGAAGCGGAGCAGCTTCGCCCGGGTGCCGGCGTAGTGCAGCAGGTACATCGCCACTACAAGGTCCACGGTCCCGGACTCCGGATCGAGATCGGCGACGTCCCGGCAGAGGTAGGAGCAGCCGAGCGGATTCCGTGCCTCTTCGCGTTCCGCCACCCGGATCATCTCTGCCGAGACATCGACTCCGGTAACGCTGGCGGCGCCGGCCCGCTTCAGCAGGCGGGTGTAGAAGCCCCCACCGCAGGCGAGATCCAGGACCCTCATTCCGGCGATGTCTCCGAGTGCCGCGAACAGCGTGTAGCGTTCGATGGCTTTTCGGAACGGAAGCTGCTTGGAGTCCTGGTACGCCTCGGCGATCGCGTCGTACTGGGCCACGCGCCTCCATGCCGGGGAGTCGCACCGTAGCGCGGTGCCGACTCCCGGAGAGGGTTTGCCGGGCGGCAATCGGAGCCGCCCGGCGACGATTCCGGGCCGGGAGCCTGCACCGTAGCGCGGTGCCGACTCCCGGAGAGGGTTTGCCGGGCGGCAATCGGAGCCGCCCGGCGACGGTCTGCGGGCTACGGCACGCGCGCGCGGCCGATGTTGTTCGTATCGGTGCCGAACCAGATCTCCCGCGCCGGCGCATGGAAGTACATGTGGCGCACGGTCCCGCCGCCGCTCGCGATCTCGGTGGACGCGAAGAACTCCTCGGTGGCCGGATCGAAGCCGACGAAACGGTTCGGCATGGTCCCCGACTCCACGAAGTAGAGCCGGTCCTCATCGTCCACCGACATGCCGTACGGCCGCGCCGAGGCACCGCCCGGGACCGCCCACTCCTGCACCTCGCCGGTTTCCGGATCGAAGCGCCCGAGGTTGCCGCCCGCGTAGTCGACGTACCAGAGATGCCCGTTCGACGTCAGGGCCAGGCGCCGCGGCCGCGCCTCGGCGCGGGGCAGCTCGAACTCCTCGAGCTCCATCGTCTCCGGATCGACGGTGGCCAGCTTGTTGGTGCCGAACTGGCAGAACCAGGCGCGGTTGTTCGCGTCGACCACGATGCCGTAAGGGCGCCGGCCGCGGCCCTCGATCGGAATGAGCTCGACGGTACGGGTCCGCGTGCCCAGCTTGCCGACGAAGCTGCCGCCCTGCACCGAGAACCAGATGTCGCCGTTGTGGTCGAAGGTGAGCGTGTGCGGATCCCGGGCGTCGGGGGTCGGCATCATGATCTTCTCGATATCCCCCGTCTCCGGGTCGAGCCGGCCGATGTGCATCGCCCGGTTGCCGGCGTACCAGACGAACCCGTCGTCGTCGACGATCAGGTTGTGCGGTCCTGTGCCCGGGTCGAGCTCGTAGCGCCGGAAGTCGCCCGTCTCCGGGTCGAGGTAGGCGAGGTAGTTGCCCCGCTGCCCGACGAACCAGACCCGTCCCTGGCCGTCCACGTACGGGTCGCGCGGTCGGGTGTTCTCCCAGGGCACCACCCACTCGGTGATCTCGATGTCCTCGGCCGCTGCCGGAGCGGCGCCGAGCGTGCCGAACGCCCCGAACGCGATGACCGCCGCCAACAACGCCGATGTTGCTTTTCTCATGGTGTACCTCACTCGGGAATACTAACCAATACGCGCAATGCAGACGACTCTGCCCGGCAACTGTGCGTTTACAGCGGTTGCACGGACGCGCACGGGTTCGATTGCGTCGGCTTCCGCCCGTATGATGTGCACGACACGCGCCTGCCGGACGGACAACCGGCGGGGAAGCGCCGAATCATGCGCGGCGGATGGCGGACGACCCGACACCTCGTTCGGGTCGGGCCGCGGCGAACCGCCGGTACGCGAAGGAGGAAGCGATGCAGGTAATCCGTCACCCGGCCGGTCTCGTCCTGACGCTCGCGGGAGCGCTCGGCATCGCGGTCGCTGCCCCGGTGGATCTGCTGGCGCAGCGCGAGGCGCGAGACAACGAGTACGCGGTCAACGACCCGCGCGTCCAGCATCGCTCGTACGTGATGGAGGAGACCGGCGAGACCATTCCCTATGCGCTCTTCGTGCCGTCGAGCTACGACCCTGCGAGTCCATCTCCCCTGATGGTCTCGCTGCACGGCGCCGGGCGCCAGTACGACTGGCTGATGAACTATGCGGGCTTTCTCGATCTGGCGGAGCACCACGGGTACGTCGTGGTAACGCCGCTCGGCTACACGCGGCGGGGCGGGTACGGCTACCGCGGCGATTCGGAACAGGACCGGCGGTCCGAGCAGGACGTCATGCACGTCTTCGAGCTCGTCACCGACGAACTCAACATCGACGAGAACCGGATCTACCTCTGGGGCCACTCCATGGGCGGCGCCGGCACGTACTACCTCGCCAGCCGCCATCCGGACATCTGGGCCGGCGTGGGCGCGGTGGCGGGCGGCAGCATGAACGCCGACTACGTGGACGCGGAGGCAGTCCGCCACATCCCGTTCCTGGTGATTCAGGGTTCGGACGATCGGGTAGTGCCCACCGCGGGCGTGCGAGAGTCGGTAGCGAAGATGCGGGAGCTGGGAATGCAGCACCTGTACATCGAGATCCCCGGCGGCGACCACTCGCTCTTCATCTCGAGGAACCCCGAGGTGGTGGAACACCTGTTCTCGTTCTTCAACCTCGTCTCGAAAAAGACGCAGGCGGGAGGGTACTAGCGGTCGGGGGTGGAACCTCCCGTCGCACCGCACGCGGCTGCGATGGGATTCAGGCTATCGAGGCCGCGAGAGCGAGCCCGCGACCTGCCGCGATCCGCGCGTCAGTGGCTCATGGCGTAGAGCAGGACGTTGACCCCCAGCGAGTAGCCGTCCGGTGCGAACGTCTCGAAGAAGCGCGGGTCGTCCCCCTCCCGCTCCCACGCGTCCTGGATGTCCGTGTTGTGCGTCATCGCGACCATGATGCGGCCGTGCTCGTCGAAGATCACCCGGAAATGGGGCTCGGCGCTGTCGCGGCCGCGCTCCGAGGTGCGTCCTCCGGAGCGCCGCCAGAAGCCGATGTTGGCGATCTGGGGCACCTCCCAGATGTTGTAGAGCGTGCTGAACAGTGCGTGATCGAGCGGCAGGTCGACGATGGGGTACTGCGACGCGGGCAATACCTTGTCGATCTGGCTCACCCACTGGGCCCACTCCCAGCTACCCCAGAAGTCGTCGACCCAGAGAAAGCCCCCCTTGAGCAGGTACTCGCGAAGGCGGCCGGCGTCTTCGGTCGAGAGAACCATCGAGCCGACGGCCGAGGCGATGATGAAGGGACACCCGAAGAGCGTGTCGTTCGTGACCGGGACGACCCAGTGGATCGGCTCGTCGTCGGCGTCGAAGTTCACGTTGGTGGTGGACAACTCCGACAGCCGGATCATGAAGTTGATGTCGGCGAAGGGGTAGTCGGTCGACCAGCGGCCCATGCCTCGGCCCCTGTACTCGCTGGAGTACATGAGCCGGCAGAACGAGAACCCGGCGTCGCGCTGCTCGGGAGGGCGGATGCGGGGCGGATAGCGTGTCCGCCAGCCCCACTGGCCGAACGCGGCATTGGCGGCGAGCGCCAGGATTATGGCAAGCGCGGCGCTGACGAGGGCCGGCCGCTTCATTCCGCCATTCTGCCACAAGGTCGCCCGCCTGCCGCGGAGTTTCTTCTGCCGGACGCCCGTGCCCGGAGGGGCAAAGCGGAATCGTGCGAAGGCGCAACGACAGCAGGTCGTAGCTCACCGTCGTTCCATCCGGCAGTCTTCGGGACTTCCGCTGATGTAAGGAACAGCATGCGCGGCAACGCAAGATCGGCTGTTCTCGCCTCGGCAGGTGGCCCGATGCGGCGGCATCGGCGGCCGTCCCGGTGAAGCACGGCGCCGGCTCCCCCGAGGGAAGCTCCCGCGGGTAGTGTCCGAGCCACTACCCGCGGGGCATCAGGTTCAACTGCCGGGCAGGCCGGCGAACGCGACGTGCGTCAATTCGCCAGCGGGTGCGGCCGCACCTGGAACTTCAGCATCCCGGGCTTGACGCCGGGGCCGCCCTCGATGTGCCAGGTGACCGCCGCGCCGTAGGTGGCCCAGACTCCGCGGCCCTTCCAGCCGGCGTCCGGATCGTCGATGCGGCCGTCGAGCCCGCGCGTGAAGAAGCCCTGCGGATACGGCACTCGCAGCACGGTCCACTCGCCGCTGTCCGGATCGAGGGCCAGCAGCGAGTCGGAGTTCGAGCCGGTCGCAATCGGGACGTCCTTGCCCAGTCCGAGCGTGTCCCACTGGTCGACCCAGTTGTAGTAGTGGTAGTCGGCCCGTACCGGAGGCTCGGTGCCCGGAATCGTCGGTCCGGGAGTGGGGTAGAGGGTCCAGCCCTCGACGCAGTGCCGGCCCTCGGCCGTCGTGGGTCCGTTGTGCACCGCGCAGTTGCGGCGATCGAAGCTGGCCATGTGGCTCGATCCGGACAGGGCGGTCCAGATGACGCCGTCGCGGTCGATGTCGAGCCCGCGCGAGCCGAAACCGCGCTTCTCGGGCGGCACGTTCGGGTCGAGGACGGACGGCACCTCGTACATCTCCGTCACGCAGCTCTCCGGCGGGTTGTCGCCGACATGGAGCCGGGCGAGCTTGCCGGGGAAGCGATTGGAGCTGATCCAGACCGCCTTCTCGTCGGTCGGGTCGGCGATGACGCCGTAGCTGCCGATGACCACGCGCGTGTCCAGCGCCGGGTCGAGCTCGGCAGCCTGTCCGCGCCGCGCCGGCTCGTTCCACGGCTTGGTGATCGCGCCGTCGCCGTTCGTGTCGAGCACGGTCGGGCACCAGCCCTGCGAAAGCTGCTCGTTGCCGGTCTCGTCGTAGAGCTGCGTGTCGATCCAGCCGATGACCTGCCCGCCGCCGCTGAAGTACAGCGTGTGGTTGTCGTCCTCGGCGAACTGCAGGTGGTGGGTCCCGAAGCACGTGTCCACCAGCACGAACTGCTCCTGATCCGGCTCGTAGAACACCGCCGACCGGAAGCCGGTGGCCAGCGGGAAGTACCGCGCGTAGGGGTGGTCCGAGCCCTCCCGGCAGTAGTCCGGGTTGGCGCGGTTGCGAATCGCCGACGTCATCCAGACCCGCCCCTTCTGGTCCATCATCGGGTTGTGCGGGTTGGCCGGGTCCTTCCAGATCAGCTCGTCGCCGTAGAACCGCGACGGCGCCGGCATCGACTGCGCGATCATCCCCGGCACCTTGTCCGGGTCGATGCGCAACGGAACGTCCAGGCTGGAGGCGGTGTGGGTCACCGGATCCAGGATCGTGAGCGCGTCGTTGGAGATGTTGACGCCGTAGACCGGGCCGTCGGCGTTGACGGTCGGATCGCGCTTGTCGGTCGTGATCTCGTCGTGGATGTAGTCGATATCCGTGCCCCACTCCCACATCGAGATCACGACGTTGCGCTCGATCCCCTGTGGCCGCGGCGGGGCCTCGGGCACCGCGCCGGCGGCGATCCGGTCGCTCCAGTCGGCGAACATCCGCAGTCCGCGCTCGCGGCCGAAGCGGTTCATGACGTTGGTCATCTGCCCGCCGCGCTGGCCCATCTGCACGCGGTGGTTCCAGGCCTCGAGGCTGGAGTCGAACTGGTCCAGGTTGTCGATCTCGCGGATGATGCGGCTGCCGAGCTGGTGGCACAGCATGCAGCCCTGCTTCTGGATGTCGACCCACTGGTCCTGGTGCTGCAGGGTGGCGGCGATGCCGTTGCCGTCTTCACCGGTGCCGGGGAACTCGGCCGACGCCGGCGGCTCGATCAGCGAGTACCAGTAGTTGGCCGGGTAGACGCTCGCCGCGTCGGCCGGCGTCGCGGCCACCGTCGCCTCCAGGTCCACCGTGTCGCCCGGCAGGGCGGCGACGGGGTCGGAGTCGACCAGCCCATAGCCGCGCACCCACACGTCGTAGGTGGCGTCCGGCAGGTCGGGGATCAGGTACCGGCCGCCGTCGCCGGTCACGACGCTCTTGACGAACTTCGTCGGCAGGGAAGTGGTCTCGGCAATGACCCAGACGCCCTCCTCGGGGCCGTTGGCGCTGGCGACCACGCCGCTGATGTCCACCTCGGCCGCTTGCACGCCTCCGACAGCGCGGCCGGACGCGGAGAGGGAGACCAATGCGGCGGCGACGAGCATGGCGACGAACGAAGCGGCTGCGAAACGCTTGCTCATGGCGATCCTCCTGGTTGCGATCCGGCCGGCTTTTCAAGCGTGACGGACGGCGGCGGCCGTTCGTGCCGAGCATGCCCCCGGAGACGATGGACGTCAAGGTCGAGTGGTTGTCCCGCGACCACGGCCGACTCTGCGCACACACTTGCGTCCAGCGGCGTGAGGAGTATAGTGAGGGATTGATCGGCCGCTGCCGCGTCCCGCGGCTCCGGTCAGGTCGTCCGCAACGAGCTCGCGTCGTTCGGTGGTTGGCGTTCACCCGGGAAGCGGAAGCTATGCTGGGGAGAACCTCTTCAGACCGGTCGGTGCCGGCACTCGCGCCTGTAGCCTCCCGCTGCGTACGGTCGTTCCTCCATCGGCTCCCACTTCGCGGAACGCCGCGTTCGTTCGGAACACCCACGGAACGGAGGTGGAATCGTGCAGTGCGTCCCTAGAACCCACTACACTTGGCTCCTGCTCGCGGGGCTGGCGCTGTGGCCGGCGTCGGCCGCGGCCCAGAGCGCGATCGGCGGTCAGGTCACCGACAACACCGGCGGCATCCTTCCGGGTGTCACGGTGGAGGCCTCGAGTCCGGAGCTCATCGAGGGCAGCCGCATCGCCGTCACCGACGGCCAGGGGCGGTACAGCATCGTCAACCTGCGGCCCGGCATCTACAGCCTGACCTTCTCGCTAGCCGGCTTCGGCTCCGTCGTGCAGGAGAACTACGATCTGCCGTCGGAGTTCACCGCCGAGCTCGACATCCAGTTGTCGGTGGGCGCGCTCGAGGAGACGGTCACCGTCTCCGGCGCGGCGCCTACGGTCGACGTGCAGCAGGCGTCGCGGGTGCAGGTGCTCTCGCGCGAGGTGCTCGACAACGTCATCAACACCGGCAGCCCGTGGACCCAGGCGATGATGGTTCCGGGCGTCTCGATGGCCGGCGTCGACGTCGGCGGATCGCGCTACGTCAACGACCTGCAGCTCGAGGCGCGCGGCGCCAACGCCAAGCACACCACCGTCATGCAGGAGGGCATGGCCCTCGACCTGATCGCGCTCGAAGGGGTCCCGGTCATGTACAACCAGGACCTGGCGACGCAGGAGATGGCGGTGCAGGCGGGCGGCGGCGGCGGCAACGCCGAGATGCAGGCCGGCGGCGTCGTGATGAACATCATCCCGAAGGAAGGCGGCAACACCTTCAGCGGCCAGGGCTACGTCGGTCACACCGCCGGGGGCTGGATCTCCAACAACTACTCGGACCGGCTGCGGCAGGCGGGCACCACCGAGGCGGAAGACTTCAACAAGCTGTTCGACTATTCCGGTTCCATCGGCGGGCCGATCATCCAGGACAAGCTCTGGTTCCACGAGTCGCTCCGCTACTGGGGCGCCTGGACGCCGGAGCCGGGCTGGCTGTTCGACGACCGGAGCCAGTTCTTCAACGAAGAGGACATCATCTCGACGGTCACCCGGTTCACCTTCCAGGCGAACCCGAACAACAAGTTCAGCGCCACCCTCGACCGGCTGAACAAGCGGCGCGGGCCGTACATCGACCTGCCGCACGAGGCGCGCTACCGCGGACAGTGGCAGGCCTCGCCCGAGTCGGCGCTGATTCAGTCGGCCTTCCTGCTCGACGACCAGCGCGGCCCCGACCCGGAGACCGCCCGCAACTACCAGAACAAGGGGCAGGGCTGGCACCACGCCCCGTACTGGCAGGGGCAGGCGAAGTGGACCTCGACCATCAGCAGCCGGCTGCTGTTCGAGGCGGGCTACGGCAGCTCCGGCGTCGCCGACTGCTGCAGCGACCCGCAGCCGAACACCGTCTTCCCGCGCTGGTCGCAGAACTGGCTGCAGTTCGTGCACAAGCGCGATCTCGACCGGAACATCCAGTTCGATTCGGTGGAGGACTTCTCCTGGAACCTGCCGGGCGAGCGGGTGATGACCAATTTGTCCTACGTCACCGGGTCGCACAACTTCAAGACCGGTATCTCCTACGCCTGGGGGACGGCCGAGCAGCATCGTTTCAACAACGGCGACATCAGCCGGATCAACATCCGCGACGGGCGCGCCTACGAGGTCCTGGCGGGCAACTATCCGTTCATGAGGTTGAACTCGGTCAACGAGACCGGCTGGTTCGTCCAGGATGCCTGGACCGTCGACCGCGTCACGATCACCGGAGGCCTGCGCGCCGACTGGCTCGACGGGTCGGTGCCGCCCCAGCGTGTGCCTGACGGCCGCTTCGCCAGAGGGCGCGACTTCGCGGAGGTGACCTGCGTGCCCTGCTGGGGGCCCGAGTGGTCGCCGCGCATCGGCGTCGCCTGGGATGTCTTCGGCGACGCGCGGACCGCGCTGAAGTTCAGCACCGGCAAGTACCTGACCCCGACCACGACGGCCTTGCCGAACCGGGTGAATCCAATGGCGCTGACGACTTTCGCGCTGCCCTGGAGCGACCCGAACGGCGACAGCATCGTGCAGGACCACGAGCTCGACTTCAACCGGCTGCCGGCCAACTTCGGCTCGCGCCGGCTCGACGACATCGACCCCGACCTGGTGCGGGAGTGGAACATCGAGACCTCGGTCAGCGTGGAGCGGGAGCTCACGCGCAACGTCTCACTCAGCGTCGGCTGGTACCGCCGGTCGTTCCACGACATCCTCTTCACCGACACCGGCTACGAGGGGATGTTCATCTACAACCAGAACTGGGAGGCGCCGGGCTCGTTCCGGGCGGTCGAGGTGGTCAATCCGCTCAACGGCGAGGTTTTCAACGTGTACGACCTCGCCAGCGCGGACCTCGCGGGGCAGGTGGACAACCTCGTCACCAACCCCATCGGCCACACCGGCGTCTACAACGGAATCGAGGTCGCGTTGAACGCGCGCCTGCCGGGCGGAGGACAGCTCATCTCCAGCCTGACGACGCAGCGCAAGATCACGAGCGAGTGCGACAACCGGGGCGACCCGAACGGGGACCGCTTCTGCGACCGCACCGACATGAACCGGTACAACGTCAGCCTCCCGGGCGGCGCTAGCGTCGCCTACGACGGCGTCGACTTCAAGAGCGACTTCAAGCTTGGCGGCTACTTCCCGCTGCCCGGCGGGGCGCAGTTCAGCCTGGTGCTGAACAGCGTGACGGGCCGGCTGACGGGGGACATCCAGCGCGTCGACGAGCTGCTGCCTGTCAACTGGGTCATCAACCGGAACACGGTGTATACCGCCGACGGTGGAGCCCACGGCCGTTCCCCGACGTGCCAGGGCGCCACGATCAACGGCGCGCCCTGCATGCCGGGGATGCCGGTCATCCCGGACATGGTGCAGTCGTCGATTACCGTGCCCGTCGCTCCGGCCGGCACCATCCACCAGTTGCCCCGCACGAACATGCTGAACTTCAGCTTCCAGCGGATCTTCAACGCGGGCGGCGTCGAGTTCCGCCCGCAGCTCGAAATCTACAACGTGACCAATAGCGACGTCTGGTACGCGGAAGCGTCGACCAACTACACGTCGGGCGTCTGGGCGCAGCCGAGCCGCTACGTGCTCGGCCGGATGCTGCGGCTGTCGACGCAGTTGAGCTGGTAGATCCTCCCGTCTCGGGGCCGCGGTCTCCGCTCGCCGGCGGGACCGCGGCCCTTCCTTCTCGATTCCCGTCCGTCGCTCGCACCCACGGGCTGCCTGCCCGGCCGAACAACACGTATCGCTGTCGTTCCCCATCCGGGCCCTGTTCCGGCTCGTTGTCCCGATTCCGCGCAACGCGTTACAGTGACTCTCGTGGACGAAGCACCGCGACTCACGCCGGCCCCTCCCGCCGAGCGGATGCGGGCACTGCGGGCGCTTCGGCAGGAACCGGCCGAGCGCGATATCCGCATGACGGTACCGGACCCCCGCAGGGACGAGGTGCGGGCGCGAGTGGCGGACGCAACAGCCCGCCTCTTTCCGCTCTGCGAAGCCGAGGCGCTGGCGTGGATTGAGGCCGTCTCGGATTTCGACGAGCGTGACGAGAGCAGCGAGGCGGGTCCCCCTTCCTCACGCCACTGGCCGATCTCGATACAGGAGACAGGGGAAGAATGGCCGAGCTGAAGACCAAGCAGAACGACGCGACCGTCGAAGCCTTCCTCGACGGCATCGAGAACGAGAAACGCCGGAAGGACTGCCGCGCCGTCGTCGACCTGATGGCCGCCGTCACGGGCGAGCCGCCCGCGATGTGGGGCGACAGCATCATCGGTTTCGGCAGCTACCACTACAAGTACGCCACCGGCCGCGAGGGCGACTGGATGGCGACCGGCGTCTCTCCGCGCAAGCGGAGCCTGACCGTCTACATCATGACCGGTTTCCAGCGGCACGAGGCGTTGATGGGGAAGCTCGGGCGCTACACGACGGGGAAGTCCTGCCTCTACATCAAGAAGCTCGAGGACATCGACATCGACGTGCTGCGGGAGCTCGTCCGGGAGTCGTTCGAGCGGGTGTCGAAGGGCCAGTACGGCTGGTAACGCGCAGCCGGGAGTCGGCGCCGTAGAACGGAGCGGACTCCTGATCAGGCCCGGGCGGGCGGCAATCGGAGCGACGATTGTCGGGCCAGGGATTCCTGCACGGCGCGTGCACAGTTTCCTGCCGCACGCGGCCCACGCAATAATCGAAGAGGACGGACGCGGCATCGGAACCGGAGGCAACGGAGGCATGCTGGGCGACACAGAGCTGATCGGCCGGATCGAGGGCGGCGAGAGCGACCGCGTGGAGTTCACAGCCTCCACAACCGACCTCGACAAGTTCCGGCAGGCGATCTGCGCGTTCGCCAACGACCTGCCCGGGAGCGGAGAGGCCGGGCTTCTCCTTGTCGGGCTGAGGGACGACGGGGGTTGTGCCGGCTCGACCATCGACGATGCCCTGCTGAAGACGCTCGGCGGGTTGCGGATCGACGGGAAGGTACTGCCATTCCCGGTCATGGAGGTCGCCCGGACACGTCTGGGCGACTGCGACGTTGCCGTGGTCCAGGTGGAGCCCTCGGACAACCCGCCGATGAAGGTGGACGGCCGTTGCTGGATTCGCACCGGGCTCCGGCGAGCGCAGGCCACGGCCGAGGAGGAACGCCGTCTCACCGAGAAGCGCCGCTGGGGCACCATTCCCTACGACATGCAGGGAGTTCCCGGGGCCACGGTGGAGGCCGACCTGGACATGCGGGTGTTCGAGAACGACTACCTGCCCTGCGCGGTTTCCCCGGAAGTGCTCGCGGAGAACCGGCGGGATCGAGGGGAGCAACTGAGAGCGTTGCGTCTCATGGCGCCCAACGGCGCGCCGACGGTCACGGCAATCCTCGTACTGGGCAGGGATCCGCGCTACTGGTTCCCCGGCGCGTACCTGCAGTTCGTCCGCTACGGCGGCACCGCCGTGACGGATGAAATCCTGGACCACGCCGAGCTCTCGGGACCGCTTCCGGAGCAGTTGCGCGAAGCGGACCGCTTGCTGAGATTGAATATCTCCCACGCGCTCGATACGCGCGGAGAACGGCACGTGGAGGAGCGGAGCTATCCCTACGAGGCGCTCCGTGAACTCCTTCGCAACGCGGCGATTCACAGGAACTACGAGAATTCTCACACCCCCGTACGAGTCTCCTGGCTCGCCGACCGTGTGGAAATCCTGAGCCCCGGTTCCACGTTCGGGGAAGTCGGTCGCGACAACTTCGGACGGGAGCGACCTCCTACCGCAATCCCACCATCGCCGAAGCGATGAAGAACATGGGCTTCATGCAGCGCTTCGGAATCGGCATCGAGACGGCGCGCAGGACATTGGCGGCAAACGGCAATCCACCGCCGGAGTTCGACGTGCAGGACGCCTTCGTGCTGGTCACCGTTCGGAGACGGCCATGACGGCCATGACGACCGTCGCCTTCTTCAACAACAAGGGGGGCGTGGGCCAGACGTCGCTCGTCTATCACCTGGCCTGGATGCTGGGGGAGCGCGGCCGGCGCGTCATCGCCGCGGACCTGGATCCCCAGGCCGACCTGACCGGAATGTTTCTCGACGAGGCGCGGCGGGAGCGGCTGTGGCGAAATGGCAACGAGGGCACGGTAGACGAGGGCGTCGCCCCTCTGTTCGAGGGCACCGGGGATATCGTCGAGTCTCCGCACATCGAGGAGGTCGGCGAGAAGATCGGGTTGCTGATGGGTGACCTCGGCCTCTCCAGACGGGAGGACGAGCTCTCCACGCAATGGCCGAAGTGCCTGGACGGGGACAGGCGGGCCTTTCGCGTCACGACCGCGTTCGCGCGGCTGATCGCACGCGCCGGAAAGCAGTTCGGAGCCGATCTGGCGCTGCTGGACGTCGGCCCGAATCTCGGCGCGATCAACCGCGCCGCCCTGGTCGCCAGCGATCATGTCGTCATACCGCTGGCTCCCGACCTGTTTTCGTTGCAGGGGCTGAGAAACGTGGGGCCGACACTCCGGGATTGGCGGAAGGCCTGGCAGAGGCGCATGAGCGGTAAACCGGAAGCGTTGGATATCGAACTGCCAGCGGGCGACATGGAGCCGCTCGGCTACGTCATCATGCGGCATTCCATACGGCTATCCAGACCCGTTCAGGCGTATGGCCGATGGATCGACAAGATCCCGTCGGAGTACGCGAATGCTGTGGCGAGAGGCGATCCACCGCCGGTGCCGGCGGTGCAGGACCCGAACTGTATGGCGCACCTGAAGGACTACCGCTCGCTCATGCCCATGGCGCAGGAGGCCAACCTTCCCATGTTCCTGCTGAAGCCGGCCCACGGCGCCATCGGTGCGCATCAACAGGCCGTCCGTGACTGCTACACGGACTTCCAAAGCTTCGCGCGGGAGCTGATCGGACGTCTCGACGGCGGTTCCTGACGCCCGCAGGTCAATGCGGATGCCATCGCCAGTTGTCCATCGTGTTGCCGTTTTCCGACGCCAAGATGCCATGCTCCGGCAGGTCGGCGAGCGCTCTGTCGCGACGACGAATCACCGGCTGTGCACGTGCAGCGTCCCGCCGGCCGGGATGCCGTCCTCGGTCGTGACGAGTCGCGACGACGAATCACCGGCTGTGCACGTGCAGCCGACCGGCTGATAGCCCGGGGAGGTCCACGAACGGAAGGGATGACGCACTCCTTCCGGCAGATCTAGCCACCTGTCGCGTAGCTCAACCAGTCGTTTGAGCTTCCAGGGCTTCCGATGCGGATGCGCCACAACCTATTGACAATAAAGGCTTTCACCTCTGGCGTTGGAATGCGTTCCCCTCAGTGTGCCCCCCGTTCCGAAATCGAAGCCGACGCATCTCGCTGACGCGCGGCGGACGGCTCCGGACTACGTCAGGTCGTTGCCCGAATCCTCACCGGCCGAAACCGGCCGGCGCGGCGGCAACCACGTACTCTCGCCCGGAGGCCTCCTGTCTGGCTCGAATGTCCCTGAACATCGCGTCAACGTCGTAGTTGAATCGGGCGGCGTACTCCTGCCGGATGGCCCGGAGTTCAGCGATGATCGGGTCCCTCTCCCTCGTCTCCATGGTCGTACCCCTCCGTGAGTTACTGAACCATGCTGCACCGTGCTGCACAGCCACAGGTTGCCGTCACGTATCAAGGCAGCGATAGCAACGAATACAGTCAAGAAGCCCAGAATTTATTGAAGTCTCTGTCAGAACACGCCAGGTCCGCCCACGATTCCACCCACGCGGGACCGCCGCCTCCGGCCGGGAGCCGACGTTATCACCTGGGGTAACCGTTCGGTCGTGCCGGTATAGTGAAGTGGTCCCGCCTATGCGGAGTTCTGCATAGGCGGGACCACCTCACCGGACCACCTCGGCACGGTCGTCGCCTGGGGCCGCGGGGCAGTTGGGGTTCGACTCATGAACATCGGACGGCGCTGCTCGTAGTTGTTCGCAGCCGTGGGCGCTATCGGCACGGAGCGTAGAATCCCGGCATGAGCGGTCAGGCCTGCTACCACTGCAACCAGTGGGTCGAGGAAGGCGAGGCGCACGACTGCTGGACGACGACCGAGGCGGCGCTGACGGCCGACCTCTCGGAGGACCTACAGGAGGCCTGGGAGCGGTTGCGCGAGACCGCGGCCGAGTTGGGTGACCAACGAATCTACGCGTCGCACAAGTCGATCATGTTCGCGAGGGAGTCCTGCTACTTCTTCGTCCGACCGAAGCGGACCTTCCTTGAGCTGTGCGTCTTCCTCGGCCGCGCCATCGAGTCCCCGCAGGTGCGCCGTGTGGACCGCGTGTCGAAGTCCAAGCTGCGGCACACGATTCCCGTCCGCCATCGGGACGAGGTGGAGCCACCCATCACCGACTGGCTGGCCGAGGCTTACGAGCTGTGCGGCGGGCCGTCCGTCTCGAAGTCGCAGCCGGGCGCCGGATCCGGGACGTAGTCCGCGATCGGGCGGCATCGGGGATGACGGCAATGATCTACATGCCCACCAGCGCGGCGGTCGCCGAGGCGACACGGCTGCGGGCGACGTCGTCGAGCGCGGCCAGACTGGCGTCCCGGCTGGCCGGATCTCGCCCGACGTGCAGGCGTGGATCGAGCAACACAGCGGCGCGCCGAGGCTGCTCGACGATGCCGCGACGGACGTCGATTTCGGACGCCCCGTTGGGGTCGAGGGGTGGGGATCTGGTACGCGACGGTGGCCGGGCGAGGAGACCCCTCCGAGGTCGATGGTATGCTCCCGCGACGGGTCCGTGCGGACTGGAAGGGGAACGCTGTCATTGAGTCTGCTGGGACATCTCGTACCCGGGTGGCACCCGGAGCGCGCGGCGACAATCGCGCTCGCTCACATTCTCGACCTTGATGCCTCTCCGGGCATGGCGTCGGCGTTCGTCGATCTCGTCGGGGAGACGGGCTCCCTCAATTTCGAGCCGGATCGCATCGCCAGCGACCCCGACCAGAAGGACGACAGCCGGCCGGACGTGACGATCTACGACGCAACGGGGAAACGGCGCGTGTTCCTGGAGGCTACGTTCTGGGAGGGCGTGCCCGCGGCGCAGCCCGTTGAGTATCTCCGCAAGCTTTCCGGCGACCTGCCTTCGGGCCTCGTGTACATCACACCGCGAAAGCGGGTTCAGTCCCTGTGGGATGTCCTGCACCAGAGGTGCGCGGGCAATCTGGAGATCGAAGTCGAGGACGAACCGCTGACGAACGAAGCGGTCCGGGCGCGAGTCGGCCCTCGTGTGCTCCTGGTTGCGAGCTGGGCATACGTGCTCGAGACCCTGCAGCGCGTCGCCGAGCATCCGGCCGTCGAACAGGACATCGTCCAGCTTCGAGGCCTCGCGAAACGGATGGAGACGGCGGCGTTCCTGCCGCTGGGGAAGGACGAGGTCGCCGACGCGGCGCTCGCACGCCGCCTGCTCTGTTACCGCGACCTGGTCCACACGATCGCGGGGCGACTCAAGGAGGACGGGCTGGCGACGGACGTGAAGTACAGCCAGCCTTCCTTCCGGATGCGGCGCGACGAGGGCTGCGCCATGCGCGTGCACGGCAGGTTCGATCTGCGGTTCGGCATCGAGCTCGGCGCCTGGCGCGATTCCGGAATCACGCCGCTCTGGTGTGTCCTGACTGGGTCGGAGTCCTTCAGCACGCTCGGGCACTGGCTGCGGATCAAGCAGCGTTTCGATGGCGTGCGATCGTACGGCGACTGGTTGTACATACCCGTTCGGCTGAAGACCGGTGTCGACGAAGCGGCTGTGGTCGACGATGCGGTCGACAGGATGCGCGGCATCGCAGACGTGCTGCTGGACGTGTTCAAGAACCGGCCTCCGGCCCACCCCGCGCCGATCGCGCGCCGGAGCGTCCTGGCGGAGGTCATTCCTGAGGTCATGCAACGCGAACCGGCGGTCACGCAAGCGTTGCACTACATTCTCGAGGCGTCATCCGACCTCGCCCGGACGTTCGTCGAGTTGCTGGAGGGCGGGCGGTTCGAAATCGGGCGGATCGGAAGCGAGTGGTTCTACGCGAAGGGGGTCAAGCCGGATCTGTCGATCCACGACACGGGGGAGACATGCCGGATGTTCGTGGAGAACAAGTTCGACGCGCCGCTGACCCCGGGACAGCCAGTCGGCTATCTGAAAGCGCTTGATCCCCACCCCGCGTCGGTCCTTGCCTTCATCGCACCGGAGCACCGGATCGACGACCTGTGGAAGGAGTTGAAGGGGAAGTGTACCGCCGCGAAACTCGAACTCGCGGAGGATTCTCGGACGGTCGACCGTCGCCGGATACGGGTCGACAAGCGCACCATGCTCATCACGAGCTGGAAGCGGGTGCTCGACGCGCTGCAGGAGGCCGCGGCGAAGCGCGGCCTCTCGGCCACCGAACAGGAAATCGTCCAACTCCGCAGCCTTACGGGACGGTGAAATCGGATGACGACCGACGTGTTCTCGCCACTGAGCGCGGTCGAGCTGACGGACGCGCGCGTGCCACGTCGTCTGCTCAACTACGGCGGGTTGATCGATCCGATCGCGGACAGGCTGGTCGCGGATCCGGCCGCCGGCACGACAGCGGCGAATGTCCGTCAGTTCGGTCGCTGGTTGAGGGTCCACGACAAGTTCGACGTTCACCTCGTCGTTAGCCTCACCCTGTGGCGCAACCACGGAGTCACGCCGTTGTGGTGCAACTGCCATACGCCCGAGGGCGTGGCGCGCCGGCTTCAAGCGCGGTTCGATGGCGCGCGGGTAGAGGAGGGTACGGGCGGTTGGCTCAACCTGTGCATTCCGATCCGCCTCGCCACCGGCGTCGAGCGGGACCGCGTCGTCGGCGATGCCGTGCGGCAGATGCGCACGATTACGGACGAGTTGAGGGATGCGCCGTCCGGTTGAGGTTGGACGTCGCTGCGACCTAATTCCTCGACGCCGGCCGGGCTGCTTGGCGTACGCATGCGCGCATTCGGCTGGGGGCGCCGCCGAACTCACGCAACGCGACGATCGCCGTGTGGATCTCGCCGCCGGCAGCGGACGTGGGGGCGTTCTCCGTGCCGCGCCCGGTGCGCCGCGTGCCACAGCGGGTACGAACTGCTCGGCGTTCCAGCGTTGCAGACTGCGCAATTCCCAGATTGATCGGGCTGGTCGAACCGGACCCCACGTGCGACAGAACGCCTGAGGTCTTCCACTGCCTGTACACGACCAGCGGCTTTCGCACCGAACTCCCACGGATCGCCACATCGTGTGGCGCACCGACGGCTGCAGATAACGCTCTCGACGACTCTCGACGGCAGGGGCCTTCCGAACAGGCATCCCGCAATTTACCTGACAGCGCCCTGACAGCGCCCCCAAAACCTGCCTGAACCGAGAACGGCGCTACTACGCATATCCACGCCCCGCTCATCCCCTCAATGGACGGGTCAAAACCGTCCGGTATGACCAGCTGGTCATACTGGCCGGTTTTGGGTGTCCACCGAGGCTCATTCAGCCCCTGCGAAGAGTTCTATGCTGTACCCTGCTGTACCCCCCCAACGTAAATCAAACGTAAATCGGGGACTGCCCAGCACGCCCCACACCTCAAACGTCCGCTGGGCTCCGTTCAGCCCCAAGCCTCTATGCGGCGGCGGAACCGCCGGGCCGTCCTCCCGTCCTCGGTCAGAAGGCGGGGCATCAAACGCGCGATGACAAACGCCCGAGAAGAATCTCGAAGAAATGACGCAAGCAGGCGGAGGCCGAACAGACTGACGAAACCGGGGTCCCTTTTCAAGTTGCCATTTCCACGTGATCGGCGGGAAGCACGGCGGCCCGCGGCCTTCCAGGGTCAACTGCTCATGTACGAACGAGCACATTGCGGAACGTCAGCGAAATGCGGCGTCCGCGCTTCACGCGGCCTGGCTCATGCCTTCGTTTTGGTATTTCATGCGTCCAGTCGTATCGTGCGTCGCCCGTCATTATCGCCGCACTGCGCCGTTCAAGCCGCTGGAGCACCTTGCGTCCCCGCTTCTTCTTCTCGCGAAACACTATTTCCCAGGATTCCAGCAGACTGATCATGGCGATGCCGTCGGCGAAACTCTGTTCACTGTCGACATGTCGGCTGATGCCCTGGTTACCGACGTATTCGTTGACGATGACCTGATCCGGAACGTCGGACAGCATGCCTTTCGAGACTAGACGTTGGGCCAGACGGGCGGCCCATGGCGGCAGCGGACCGAGGCGCATCGAAGAATCGATCTGCCGCGCCTTGTAATCGTACCGCCAGCCGTAATGCTGAACGCGACGCTGCAGCTCCGAGCTCCAATCGGACTGATCGATAACCCGGACGACGTCGCCTTCTTCGCCTTCACTCAAGAAGTCGGTCACGTACCGGAGGCCGGGCACATCGACGGTCTGGCCATGCCCCCTGGCGACTGGCGGGTCCGGCAGCCTTCCGGCCTCCACCGCCACGGCGCGTCGAAACGATTCCACGTCGAGAACTTCTTCGCAGAGGGCTGCGGTCGGCACGCGCATCCGCACCGGTCCCCGAACATCCAGTCGCCGTTCGGAATCGCCCAGAACGGTCAGGACGCCGGAACCCGATAACGGAATCCGTGCATCCGCCAGAACAATCTCCCGGTGCACACAGGACCACGCCTTCTTCCCGGCGACCGCCTGCGCTTTTCGTTTCACCGCTGCGTCGTCGAAATCGGCCGTGAACCACTTCCCCCGCGCCTTCTCCGGCTTTCGAGCGAATTCCCGGCCGTCCCAGGACAGGACGAACTCGCCGCTGTCCCTGCGCCACTCCGGCGCTTCCGCGGTCATGGACGGCCAGTCGATGTCCTGTCCGTCGCCAGCGCAAGCGCGCAGGGCGAGTATCGAGAGCAGCTCGCGCTGAAGAGCGCCGCCGCGGAACTGCGTGTCCAGCCCCCGGTACCCGTGGAGAAGCCCGCATAACGCAGCGGCCGACCATGCCACGGCGGGCGGCAGGTCCGGTCGGTCCCGGAACCAGGTCTTGAAGGCGCCCGGCTCCGAACGGGTCAGCACCAGTTGCAGTGCAAGTCCCACCGGACCTGCCCGCCAGTCGTCGAAGTGAATCGTCGACTCCGCACGCAGGACACGGTGCGTGTCATGAAGCCAAGTGGACATCGCTTCCGACGCGGCCGGGAGTCCTCCGAATCGTAGTGCTCCCGTCTTGATTCGCTCCGCGCGCTCGCGCGGTCCGATGGGACGTTCGGCCGACCGATCCCGAAAAACGTCCACGGCCGCCCGCCAGAGGCACTCGTCGACGCCGGCCGGCGGCGGATCGTCCGACGGCCGCATCCAGGGCGGGCCTCTCCACCATCCGGCTTCGACTTCTGCTGCAGCTTCCGGCAGTCGTGCCCGATCGGACGCCAGGCTCGCCTTGAGCAAGTCCAGCCACGGATCGATCCGGGGCACGGCCCATACGGCCATGCTCATGGCGCCGTGTATCGCGTCTTCGTCCCCCGGAACGACGAACGTGGACGACACCTCGGGCAGTACATCGGCAAACTCGACGGCTTCCTCTGAATCAGCACCAACCCGGAGTGCGGTTACGGCAAGATCGACGTTCGAAACGCTCCGAGCCAACCCTTCGAGACGCTGGCGCTCCTCCTCGGTCGATATCGAAATCCCGCAAAAGGCGAAGGCAGGAAGCGCCCCCGGCCAGTACAACGCTTCATCCGTCGCCTCGATCTCTCTGAGGCAGCAAGACACCCATCTCTGGCCCCGACGGACCGAAACCGCAAGAGCCGGCAGCTTCGCGGCATCCAGCCTGATGCGTACAACGATGGGATGACCACCCGGTGCGTCGGTTTGCTCCACGGCGTACGTGCCGACACCAATCAGTACGCCGGCGGTTGACTGCAGAGGACGCAGCCAGCCATCGGCCAGCGCCCCGAATAACCGCCGGTGGTCGGTGGCGAGTCCTAACCAGCGCGACCCGCCTTCCCACGCTCCGGCGTCTGGAAACGGCATGGCGATCTGGCCGTCGGGAAGAGTCATGATCTCTCCAGGATGTCCGGACCCGGCAACTCGCTGGCGGCCGCAGGCACCAGATCGTGCGGACCGTACACGAGAAACAGGTTGTCTCGCGCTCGGGTGCACATCATGTACATGGCACGCCGCTCCGCGTCCGTCGTGCATGGGATGAAGTTGTCCAGCTCCAGGACGAATACGGTGTCGAATTCCTGCCCCTTTGCCGATTCCTTGTTCAATATCGTCACGCCGGGTGTGAGCAGGCTGATTTCGTCGTCGTTTCCCCGCGACGATTCGTACATATCGACGCGGCTGTTGCTCGGTAGAATCCTGGACAATCTGGAGCACAAGTCACTACCGGTCGGATTGCGGTTAACGATGACGCCCACACTGCCGCCGCGTGTCTTGCACCAGTTGGACACGAAAGCCGCAGTGGATTCGAGATCCCGCGATAGAACAAGACGCGGAGGCTGACCGGACGGAGGCCGGAGCACGGTAGCAACGGGCAGGCGACCGTCGTGGAAATGCTCCGCCAATCTGGCGATCTCGGGCGTATTCCGGTGATTCCGCGTCAGGATGATCGGGTCGGGCAGACCTGCGGCCTTCTTGATCTGCTCAAGCGTCGTACGTCGATCGCCGACCGCCTGATCATCATCCGCGAACACGGTCATCATCCTGGAGACATGCCGGGCAGCGTATTCGAAGAACCCCGCCGGAAGGTCCTGTCCTTCGTCCACTACCAAGTGCTCCCTGTCAGGCGAAGCGTGACCATGTTCACGGAGCACCTCCGACATGGCATCCCAATCGTACGCGTACTGGTCATGAGGAACATTCGGCGGCGGAGAGCCCGTGCGGCGCCTGTAGTCTTTGCTGACGAAGCTGTGCATCGTGAACGCGTCCGGGTCACCGCCACCGTCGACGAGAGATTCCTCTGCCCCGTCCTCGCGGATGAGGTTCAGCAGGCGTCGGAGCATGCGGTTGAAAGTGACGATCGCCACCGACGACACGTCGCCGTCCTGCATTGCTGTCCTCGCCCGCTGCACGGCAAGGACCGTCTTGCCTGAACCCGGAGGTCCCACTACGAACAGCGACTGGTCGAGTGGGTACTCCAGGACCTCAAGCTGTTCCGATTCCGCCGCAAGTTCGTCCCAGGTTGGAAGCCGCATTCCATTCATCCGAGTCTCAGAGTCTTTCGCGACGGGCGGTGAAATAACGCGTACCGGAGCCGGCGGTTCTTCACCGCGGGCCCCCTTTCGACGTCGATGTCACCCACTTCGTCGACCTGCAGTTCGAAGCCGCGGTCGTGTAGCATCGAACAGAAGATCAGAAACTGGCGGTTCGCATCGTCTCTGGCCGAATTCGTGTACAGGACCGAGACGAGACCACGCCCCAACCTCGGAAGCAGTTCGTCCAGATCAGCAACGAGCGTTTCGACGTCCAACGTCGGGCTCGCAAAGAGATAGGACACGATGACGAGAACCGGACGCCAGCCGGGCCGATCGTCCCAGGGCACGGTCTGGATATTTGTCGCCCAACGGCAACGGATTCGCGGCAACTCATGAACCTGCTCCGCAGCGAGTGCAAGCCGCGCGCCAAGCCGGTGCATCGCTTGTGACCGGTCCACTCCGACGTAGTCCAACCGCGCGTCTTCATCGAACCGGCCTGCGATGGCCAGCCCACCCGTGAACGGTCCGCAGCCGAGATCGACGACGATGAGGTCTCGGGGCCGGTCGGTGCCGCCGAACAACCGGCCGAATGCCGTGACCAGTTCTTCGAGATGCCCGAGTTGGAAGAAGTGTGCGTAGAGAAGAACCCGATCGTCGGGAGACAGGTCCCTCCATGGTTCGTCGAAATCCGCCTGGCCCCAACCGGCGGCTCCGCGCTTCGCCTCGTCAGGACTGACTCCCAGGACGGTTCCCATCGTGGTTCGCGGATCGTTCATCACCCGATCCGTCACCTCCGAGCGTCGCAGTCTCCTCAGCCATTTAGGCAGCATCGGATTCGGTTCTCCACTGAACTCGCCCGCCCCAAGTCCGCCTTCATCGCACGGTCCCGACGCTGACGCGCGAAACCCGGCCTCCACCGCTGCCCGCATGTCTGAAGCGTCGAGACCGGAGTGTAGACAGAGCATCTGAACATCCTCGCGCCGCGATGACCCAGCGTCAACTGCCGGTCCCGGGCACGGCGCGGGCCAGCACCATCCTACCGGCTCCGCTGCCCAACGACCGCCACCACAGCCCGGCCATTCTCGCGGCCCCCCGCCCCCTCGACGCCTCCTCGACAATCCAAGCGACTGCCGGAGAACAAAGGTCAATCGACCCCGCCCCGTGCGCTCTGCCATCGGCCAGATGTAAGAGATCCTGGACCGACCTGGGAGCGGGAGTGCCCGCCGGTCACCACCGTCGGGGCCAATGCCGTCAAGCCCAAGCCGAGATCCGGGGTTAACCGTTCGGTCGTGCCGGTGCGTGGCGACGGTTGAGCGCCGACGGACCGGCGATCAGCGAGCGCAGCAACGCCATCTCCGCTGTCGTGAAGTCGCGGCCATAGTAACGGCAGTCGACCGGCGTGGTCATGTCGGCGCCGCCAGTTCGTGCCGCCCCGCGCGTCCATCGACCAAGGCGGCCACGCAGCGGTCTCGTCCAGCGGCCAGCCGCCGTTGTGAGCGCTCGCCGCCAAGCACGCTTCGAGCCAGCGGAGGAGATCGATACTGAGCCCCTCGCGGGTTGACGAGCGCGCGCGGGACCTGCACGCGCCACGGAGTCTCGCCGGCGTGCCGCAGCCCCGCCGCGTGCTGGTGCGCGCGATCGCCCCGGCGAGCGGCTCGAACAGCAGCACGAAGCGGGACACGCTATCGGCCGGCGCCCCCCGGTATAACCGCACGGCGAAGAACGCACTGGTCCCGCAGGCCGAGCTGGTCAGTCGGCACGGATTCTCTGGACGCCGACGGCGCGTCTGGATGGGCCAGCCGCATGTCCATACCAGCTAGACCGAACGGCTACCAAGCCGCCCCGTGAGCGGATCCGGGATCCGGAAATCCCGAAATCCCGGACCAAATCCCGAAATCCGCGAAATCCCGGTTCCGGGTGCCGGGTGGTCTCCGAATTCCGACCAATTGGGACCAATTCCGGAGTTCCGGAAATCCGGGCCTTAGCTTAGCTCGGCGATCCAGGCATCGTGGTAACGTGAGTGGTAAGCGCCTTTTTTATATTTTCTGACCTATTACACAACAACATGTTCCGTTGATTTCAGTGCTGTAGCGCGAACACGAACAGGTTGTTCCCTGCGCTCGGGGTGATCTCCGGCGTCAGCCGGATGAATCCCGACGCGGTCCCCGCGGTGCCCGTGCTCACCGCCACGTACTGCCGGCCGTCGACCGCGTAGGTGATGGGGAAGCCGGTGACCGCCGAGCCGAGGTTGATCTCCCAGAGCACCTCGCCGGTCTCGTCGTCGAAGGCCCGGAAGCGCCCGTTGACGTCGCCGCCGAAGACGAGCCCGCCGCCGGTCGCGACGAGCGACATCGTGGCGGTGCGCTGCTCGTACAGCCACTCGGTGGCTCCGGTCTCCGCCGAGATCGCCTGCACCGTGCCGAGCTGATCGTAGCCCGGCGCGAACTGCGTGCGCACGGCGAGCGCGTAGAGGTCCATGCCTCCGTCGCGGGTGGCCATCATCCGCGCGCAGGCGTTGCGCAGCGGCATGTACATCCGGTTGGTGCGGGGGCTGTAGGCGCCGGCCTCCCAGTCCTTGCCGCCGATCCAGGTGGGGCAGGCCAGCACGTCCTGGCCTTCGGCGCTGAATACGACCTCGGTGTTCTCGATGACGTCGCCGGTGGCGCCGTCGATGGCGCTGATCACGTTCTGGGTCACCGTCGGCCGCGCCCAGAGGAACTCGCCGGTGGCGCGGTCGAGGGTGTAAACCACACCGGTCTTGCCGGGAATGCCGGTCAGAACCCGGCGCGTCTCGCCGGGCGTGAGCCGCGGGTTGATCCAGCTCACGGCCGCCGGATCCGGCGCCACCGCCGTGTCGACGAGGATGCGCTCGAACGGATGGTCGAGATCCCAATGGTCGTTCAGGTGCTGGTAATACCAGACTATTTCGCCGGTGTCGCCGTGGAGGGCGAGCGTGGAGTTGTGGTACAGGTGCTGGTTCTCGACGCCGCCGAGCATGAACTTCGGCGCCGGTGAGGTAACCGACGTACCGACGTAGACCAGGTTCAGCGCCGGGTCGTAGCTCGGGGCCATCCACGATCCGACGTGCACGCGCTGCTCGAAGGGGATGCCGCCCCAGGTCTCGTCGCCCGGCTCGCCCGGCGCGGGGACGGTGCGCCGCCGCCAGACCTCCTACCCGGTCGTCGCGTCGTGGGCCGTGATGACGCACGCGTCGGGTCCGCCGCGCGGCATGCAGCTCCTTCCGGAGACGACCTTCCCGCCGGCGATGATCGGTCCGGACGAATGCCGCGCGGGGTTCCTCGTGTAATCGAGGATCGGCGTCTGCCAGGCGAGCCGGCCGGTCTCGGCGTCGAGGGCGAAGACGTGGTTGTCGACGCTGGTGTCGATGATGTGGCGGCCGTAGATCGCGATGTTGCGGTTGGTGGTGAGGTTGCCGACGTACTCCGTGACGTCTTCGGGATTGTCCCTGCGGTACTCCCAGACGAGATCGCCGGTCGCCGCGTCGATGGCCTGGATCACGTCGCCCGGGTTGGGCATGTAGAGCACGCCGCCGTAGGCCAGCGGCGTTCCTTCCTGGCTGCCCTCGGTCAGGGCGCGAGACCAGACCATGCGCAGGGTCCCGAGTTTCCGCGGTCGATCTGGTCGAGCGGGCTGTAGCCCCAGCCGTTGGGCGTGCGGCGCCACGTCAACCAGTCGCCGGGTGCGGGATCCTCCAGCATGGCGTCGGTGACCGGAACGAAGTCGGCGATGGGCTGCGCGTTGACGACCGGCGGGGCCGCCGCCAGGAAGGGCAGCGCCAAGAAGCCGGCCGCAAGGAGTCGAGCAGTACGAGGCAGGTACGACATAGCTGTTCCTCCACACCCACTGAAGCGAGTGGCCCGGCCAGTTGGAGTTCGACAGACGACAATCGTGTGCGCAACCGTATCACAGTCGATTGACATCAATACATCACACTACGTATGTTCTGATGATGCGTACCACCCTGACTCTGGATCCCGACGTGGCGGCCCTGGCCGAACGCATCCAGCGGGTGCGCGGTCAGAGCTTCAAGGCGATTGTCAACGAGGCTCTGCGGAGTGGTCTGCGCGGCATGGCGGCTCCGTCCGGCCCGCCGTCGATCTACCGGACCCCTGCAGTGGACCTCGGCCGCTGCCGGATCGGCAGCCTGGACGACGTCGCCGAAGTGCTGGCCGTCGCGGAGGGCGAGGAGTTCCGTTGATCCTCGTCGACGCCAACCTGCTGGTCTACGCGCACGTGGCTTCGTTCCCCCAGCACGAGCGGGCGCGCACGTGGCTGGATGGACGCATCAATGCTGCCGCGCCCGTCGGGCTTCCGTGGCCGAGTCTGCTGGCCTTCGTGCGGATCGTCAGCAATCCGCGCATCTTCGACCGGCCCGTTCCTGTGTCCGCCGCCTGGCGGCAGGCGGAGTCCTGGCTCGCCGCGAAGTCGGTCTGGGTCCCGCTACCGACGGAGCGTCACCAGGATGTCCTCGCCCCGCTCATGGCGAGCGCCGAGGGCCGCGCCAACCTCGTGCCGGATGCGCACCTGGCCGCGCTGGCCATCGAGCACGGCCTCGTGCTGTGCTCGACGGACGGCGACTTCGCCCGCTTCGACGGCCTGGAGTGGCAGGACCCGTTGCGGTAGCCGCGGCGCCCTGCCGTCAGCGATGCGTTCCAGCGCTTGCGCTCAACTCCTGCACGAGCTCCACGAACGCGGTGTCGGCCTGGTCCCTCCTTCAGGAGCGCCGGGCCGCGTCTTCGGTGTGGCTTGATCTGGTACGTGGTCCCCCGGCTGCCTCCGCCCGCTCTGCAGGTGGTTCCGGGTTTCCTGGATCAGTTGGGGCACTCGTCTGCGCGCGTGGTTCAGAAGGTCTTCACCTGCAATCCTGTTCTCGGACCACGTGGTGGTCGGTTCCTCATCCGGCGGCACCGCGTATCGCCATGCGCCTGCGTACCGGCTCAGCTTCTCCAGTTGTTTGGGATTCCGGCCAGCCCCGATCCGTTCTCCGTTTGCTTCGGCCTGTGTCCAGAGCTTGTCGAGCTCATGGGTGTGCTCTACTCGCCGTCCGTCTGCGGTGATCAGCGCCTTGAGGGCGCGTTCCATCGACTGTTGGAGGAATTCGCACTTGTCGGCCGGATGTTCCTCCCGGTTAGCCGATCTCCATCGTCGTTCGGCTTGTTCGAGAAGCTCGTTGCTGTGGTCGGGCTCGAACGTTGTGGTTTTCACCATCTCGGCGCCGTTCCATGTGTAGGCCGGACCCGTGGCCGCCGGCGTGATTCCGTCGCGGAGGTAGACCGTCCGTCCTTCTTCGAGCGCCACGCCCTGGATATGGGACGCGCTCAGGCGATGGCGCTCGGCGGTCGCCCGGTCCATGACGATCACGTCCAGCTCGTCGCCGCTGCGGCCGCATTGCCAGCGGTCGTGACGGGGCGGGACTCCTTTGCCACGTTCCTTGATCACGAGCAGGTCGAGGTCGCTGCGCTCCGACATCTGGTTCCGGGCGGCGGATCCGAACAGGATTATCTGGTCGGGTTGGAGCTTCTCGACCACCAGTGTGATGGCGGCGTGGAGTCGTTCGGCGCTGGGCGCTCCGGCGTGGGTTCTGCGCGTTGCGTCTGCGATGGGCGCCGGTGGAAGCGTCGTGGTCATCTTCGGGCCAGTCGTGTCCCGGTCCATTTCCAGTCCCGATTCTACCTCGCGCCGCTCCGACTCTGACCGTTCCGAGCGGGCCCGCTCACGCGCGGCATGCCGCTGTTGCGGCAGCGGCGCTCGAGGTTGCGCCGGACCGCCCGCCTCGCGCCGTTGGACGCGTCCGGGCACGACGATGCCGCAGTGGTCGCGCTCGAAGCTCGGCCCATGGAGTACTCGCGCGGGGGGGGGGGGAGCCGTGCAACCGACGCCTCTAACGCATCTTGGGCAGCGTCGACATCGAGATCACGATGTCGTTCTGCGGGCCGAGCACCGGCAGGGACCGGCCGGCGGCCGATGCGCGGGCACTATGCTGAACCGTCGCAGACCATGGCCGCGTGTCAGGGCAGCGCGAACACGAAGAACGTGTTCCCGGCGCTCGGGCGCAGCTCCCGCGTCAGGCCGATGAAGCCGGAGGCGGTCGCCGCCGAGCCGGTGCTCACCGCCACGTACTGCCGGCCGTCGACCGCGTAGCTGATGGGGAAGCCGGTCACCGGCGAGCCCAGATTTATCTCCCACAGCACGTCGCCGGTCTCCTGGTCGAGGGCCCGGAAGCGGCCGTTGACGTCACCGCCGAAGACGAGCCCGCCGCCGGTCGCGACGAGCGACATGGTGGCGGCCCGCTGCTCGTGAATCCAGAGCGTCCGCCCGGTCTCGGCCGAGATCGCGTGCACCGCGCCCAACTGGTCGGTGCCGGGCGCGAGCTGGTGGCGCACCCCGAGGGCGTAGCCCCGCAGGTTCCCCTCCAAGGTCGCCAGCATGCGCGCGCAACTGTTGCGCAACGGCATGTACATCGCGTTGGTCAGCGGGCTGTAGGCGCCGGCCTCCCAGTCCTTGCCGCCGATCAGGGTGGGGCAGGCCAGCACCTCCTGACCCAGGGCGCTGAACACCACCTCGCCGTTCTCGGTCACCGCCCCGGTGGCGCCGTCGATGTCGCTGATGACGTTCTGCGTCACCGTGGGCGTCGCCCAGAGGAACTCGCCGGTCTCGCGATCGAGGGTGTAGACCAGGCCGGTCTTGCCGGGAATGCCGGTCAGCACCTTGCGCACTGCGCCGCGCTCGAGCCGCGGGTTGATCCAGGCCACCGCCTCGGGATCCGGAGCGACGGCGGTGTCGACGAGCAGCCGCTCGAACGGGTGGTCGAGGTCCCAGTGGTCGTTCAGATGCTGGTAATACCAGACGATGTTGCCCGTGTCGGCGTCGAGCGCCAGGGTCGAGTTGTGGTAGAGGTGCGCCAGGTCGGCGCCGCCGAGCATGAACTTCGGCGCCGGCGAGGTGACCGACGTGCCGATGTAGACCAGGTTCAGCTCCGGGTCGTAGCTGGGGACCATCCAGGCGCCGACGTGCTTGCGCTCCTCGAACGGCACGTCGCCCCATGTCTCGTCGCCCGGCTCGCCGGGCGCCGGAATCGTCCGCCGCCGCCACAGCTCTTCGCCGGTCGTCGCGTCGTGGGCGACGATGACGCAGGCGTCGGGTCCGCCGCGCGTGGAGCAGCTCCGGCCGGAGATCACCTTTCCATCGGCGATGATCGGCCCCGAGCTCTGCAGCGCGGGATGCGTCTCGTAGTCGAGGATCCGCGTCTCCCACACCTGCCGTCCGGTCGCCGCATCGAGCGCGAACACGTAGCCGTCGGCGCTGGTGTCGATGATGCGGTCTTCGTAGATGGCGAGATTGCGGTTGGTGGTGGCCAAGCCGCGCGTGGCGGTGTCCTCCGGCAGATCGCGGCGGTACTCCCAAAGAAGATCGCCGGTGGCGGCGTCGATCGCCTGGATGACGTCCCTCGGGTTCGGCACGTACAGCACGCCGCGGTAGGCCAGCGGCGTCGCCTGCTGGCTGCCCGGCCCCATACCGCGCGACCAGACCATGCGCAGATCGGCGACGTTCTCGCGGGTGATCCCGTCCAGCGGGCTGTAGCCCCAGCCGTCGAGCGTCCGCCGCCACATCAGCCAGTCGGCCGGCGCCGGATCCTCGATCATCGCGTCGGTGACCGGGACGAAGTCGGCGGAGGACTGTGCCTGGACAGCCGGTGCGGCGATCCCCAGAACGAGCAGGACGGCTGCGCAGAAGAGGAAGGAGCGTGCGGTACGGAGCTGATACGCCATCTCGACACCTCCAGAACGCGCGATTCCCGGCGTCCGACCGGTACAGGTGTCTACGGTAGCAGCTTCCGCCTTCCTCACGCGGGCCAGTCCTCCGTTTCGATTGCATCCCACGCATCCGCGAGTTCGGCACGCCACGACTCACGGGTTGCCGCCTTGTAGCCGGCTTCAAGGGTGGCTCGGTCCGGCTGGCGGTGAATGCGGACGGTTCCGGCGATGAAGCGGCTGATGCAGCGGAGTATCGTCATGTTCCCTCATATAGGATTGATCACCACAGAGGATTGAGCACCATCATGAACGAACTCAAGCTCGCGGTGAACCGGCGGCGTTTCATCACCGGACTGTCGGCGGCGGGGATCACCTCCACGCTGCTGCCCGGCGCGCTTGTGGCGGTCGCGCAGGATGCGGACGAAGTGACGGTCGAGATGCTGGCGGCCGCGCAGCGCATCGCCGGGCTGAGGTTCACGGACGAGGAGCTCGAGCGCATCGCAGCGGGGCTCAACAGGCCCGGCGGACGGCCCGACGTCGGGACCCTGCGCGCGGCCAATCTGGGGAACGCCGTGCAGCCGGCCATCGTGTTCAACCCGGTTCCGCCGGGGATGACGCTGCCGAGCGAGCGGCGTCCGATGCGGCGCGCCGACATCGCGGTGGCGATGCCGTCCACCGACGAGGAGCTGGCGTTCCTGCCGGTCACGCACCTGGCGAAGCTCGTCGAGACCCGCCAGGTGAAGCCGTCCGAGCTGACCGAGCTGTATCTTGCGCGGCTGCGGCGGTACGACCCGGCGCTGCACTGCGTGGTCAGTTACACGGAGGAGATCGCGCGGCGGCAGGCGCGGCAGGCCGATGGGGAGATCGCCGCGGGCATATATCGCGGGCCCCTGCACGGGATCCCCTGGGGCGCGAAGGACCTGCTCGCGGTTCGCGGTACGCGGACCACATGGGGCGCCTCGCCTTACCGTCACCAGACCATCGACACGGACGCCACGGTGTACACGCGACTCGCTGAAGCGGGCGCCGTTCTCGTCGCCAAGCTGTCGATGGGCGCCCTGGCATCCGGCGATCGCTGGTTCGGCGGCCGGACGCGCAACCCGTGGAACACGGAGCAGGGAGCGAGCGGATCGTCGGCCGGCTCGGGGGCGGCGACCGCGGCGGGGCTGGTCGGTTTTGCCATCGGGACCGAGACGCGCGGCTCGATCATCTCGCCATCGACGCGCAACGGCGTTACCGGCCTGCGCCCGACGTTCGGGCGGGTGAGCCGTTACGGCGCGATGGCGCTGGCCTGGACCCTGGACAAGATCGGCCCGATGTGCCGCTCCTCCGAGGACTGTGCGCTCGTGTTCGACGTCATCCGCGGTCCGGACGGTCGTGACAACACCCTGCTCGACGTGCCCTTCAACTGGGACGCCGAGGCCGACGTCGCCGGCCTGCGGGTGGGCTACCTGCGGTCGAGCTTCGACGAGGACGCCGTCGAGGAAGATCCGCAGAACCCGCAGCGCGCGGCGCAGGAGCGGCAGACGATGGCAAACAACCGGGCCGCCCTCGACACGCTGAGAGGCATGGGGGTGACCCTGGCCCCGTTCGACCTGCCCGAGGTGCCGGGCGCCGCACTCGGCTTCATCGTGGGTACCGAGGCGGCGGCCGGGTTCGACGTGGCCACGCTCAACGGCGAGCTGGACAGCATGCGCGAGGCGCCGGAGGAGAGCCGCTGGCCCGACCGCTTCAGCGCCGCCCGCTTCGTCCCGGCGATCGACTATCTGCAAGCCAACCGGCTGCGGATGCAGATCATCGAGCAGGTCCACGAGGCGTTCGGCGACCTCGACCTGTTTGTCGGCAGCAACCTGGGGCTGACCAACTTCACGGGACACCCGGAGATCAGCATGCCGAGCGGGTTCTTCGAGGGATCGCCGACGAGCCTGCGCTTCACCGGCAAGCTCTTCGGCGAGGCGGAGATGCTGCGGCTGGCGCACGCCTGGCAGGGGGTCACCGACCACCACCTGCAGCATCCGCCGCTCGGCTGACGCGGAACAACCCGTCTGGTCGCCCTTGACGATGACCGCACCTGACGCCTGATGCTCATCGAGTGCGGATCCGACAGCCGAACGGTGGGCGCCTCGGAAAGAAACGCAACGCGCGGGCCCGGAGACCTTGGACCCGGCGTTGCGGCGCGGACAGGCGTGCCCGGCGAAACCACTGCGGGTAGCGGTCGATAGCTGACCGCTACCCGTCCTCGGCGTGCGTTCCTCAGTCGTTCGACGGCTCGGGACCGAGGCCGTGCTCGCCCAGGAACGCGCGGATCGCCGCGTAGATGTACTGGTTCTCCTCGGGGCTGAACCCGCCGTGCCCGCCGCCCTCGACGGTGATGAGCTGGTTCGGCACGCCCCACTCGTCCAGCAACTCGTGCAGGCGCGTCGCGTGGTCGTAGGGCACGATCGAGTCGGCGTCCCCGTGGATGGTCAGGATCGGCGGCGTGTCGCCGTTCACGTAGTTGGTCGGCGAGACGCGCCGCGCGACGTCGTCGCGATCACTGCGGCTGCCCAGCCACGCCTCGGTGAAATTCCCGGAGGTTCCCGGCTCCCGATGGGCCAGGTCGTAGACGTCGGTGATGCCGTACCAGTTGATGATGGCGGCAACCTCGAGCGGTGCCGTCGACGGGGGACCGATCGGCCACATGCGGTTCCGGTCGCCGGGGCACTGGCGGTCGAGGCCGGCCGATGCCGCGAGCATGCCAGTCGTGAGCGACAGGTGGCCGCCGGCGGAGTTGCCGGTCACCACGATCCGGTCGAGGTCGAAGTTGAACTGCTCGGCGTTGCGATAGACCCAGCGCAGCGCGCAGCGGCAATCCTCGACCGCGGCCGGCGCGTGCGCCGTGCCCGCCAACCGGTAGGAGACGTTGACCACGTTCCAGCCCATCTCCAGGTAGGGGAGGAAGGTCAGAGCGGAGGACTGCCTGCTGCCGTTGGTCCAGCCGCCGCCGTGGATGTAGATGAGCGTCGGGGCCGGTTCCGACGCGGCGCGGGACCGGTAGACGTCCAGCGTCAGGTCCTGCCCGCCGGCCCGCTGGTAGGTGATGTTCGGGGTCAGGCTGTAGCTCGTGGCTACCCGCACGAACGCCGCCGCCGCGTCGTCGGTCTGCGCGCTCGCCGCCACGGGTGCGCCGAGCCCGACCGCCGCGGCCAGGCCGATTGCCGCCAATCTGGAAGCTCTCATCGCTGTCGCCTCGCTTTCTGTCCTTGCTGGATGCACGTTTCGATGTGCGTGGATGCGCGTTCTCGAACGGAGTTCGGAACCCGCTGATTCTGTCATTCCTCCAGCAGCCAGTCGAGCGGGACCGCGGCGAAAACCAATCCTCCGGTAGTCGGTGCGCGCACGGAGCTTGCGCCGCAAGACTCGCTCCGTTGCTTCTACGGCGCAAGCTCCCGGCCGGAGCAACGAGGCGCGAGCGCGCCGGCTCCGGCGAATCTGGCCCCGTCGCCCAGCGCCTCCTCGATTCGCAGCACCTCGTTCCACTTCGCCATGCGCTCGGACCGCGCGAACGAGCCGACCTTGAGCTGCCCGACGCCCCAGCCGACGGCCAGGTGGGCGATGGTCGCATCCTCCGTCTCGCCGGAGCGCGCCGAAACGATGGTGGCGAAGCCGGCGGCCCGCGCCGCGTCGAAGGCGGCCCGCGTCTCGGTCACGGTACCGGCCTGGTTCGGCTTGACCAGCAGCGCGTTGCAGGCCCGGTCCCGCGCCGCCCCCTCGACACGGGCGGCGCTGGTGACGAGATAGTCGTCGCCGACGATCTGCACGCGGTCGCCGACCGCCGCCGTGAAGCGCCGCATGCCGGCGACGTCGTCCTCGGCCAGCGGATCCTCGATCGAGACGATCGGATAGCGGTCGAGCCAGCCGATCAGCAGCTCGCTGAGCGCATCGGCGTCGACGGCGCGCCGGTCGAGGCCGAGCCGGTACAGACCCGCGTCGTGGAACTCCGTGGCGGCGACGTCGAGCGAGATGGCAAGATCGTCGCCCGGCGTGCGGCCGGCGTCCTCGACGGCCCGGACCACGAACTCCAGCGCCTCCTCGTTCGTGTCGAACGCCGGCCAGTAGCCGCCCTCGTCGGCGACGCCCTGCAAGCGGCCGGCCTGCGCCATACGCTTGCCGGCGGCGCGATACACCTCGGCCGTCCACTCGAGAGCCTCCGCGAAGGTCGAGGCCCCGACCGGCATCACCATGAAGTCCTGGATGTCAACCCGGCGTCCGGCGTGGGCGCCGCCCCCGAATATCTGGATCTCGGGCAGCGGCAACAGGGCAGGGCCGTCGCCGAGGAGGTAGCGCCACAGCGGCAGACCCGCGGCCCCGGCGGCGGCGTGGAGAGTTGCCATCGAGACCGCGACGAGCGCGTTCCCGCCGAGCCGGCTCTTGTTGCCGGTGCCGTCGAGATCGATCAACGCCCGATCGACGGCGCCCTGATCCGCTGCGTCCAGCCCTCGCAACGCCGCCGCGATGGGCGTGTTGACGTTGCGCACGGCGGCCGTGACGTCATGGCCGCCAAGGCGGGTCCCGCCATCGCGCAGATCGACAGCCTCGCCGCTGCCGGTCGATGCCCCGGCCGGCGCGATGGCCCGCCCGACGACTCCACCCGCCAGATGGACCTCGGCCTCCACGGTCGGCCGGCCTCGCGAGTCCCATACCCGGCGCCCGAAGACCTCTTGAATCACGGGTGATGACAGCGTCATGTGCGGGCCATCCTTCGGGCGGGGCGCGCGGCGATGCGTGAGCGGCGGCTCCGCTCCAGGTCGGTCGGTTCCATCACGCAGTTCGTCGCAGTCGCTCGGCCCAGGCCTCGCGCACCGCTGCCAGGGCCGCAGGGGGCTTCCGTATCAAGGGCCGGGCCGTGAGTCGCACACGTTCGCGGTCGGCCTCCGCGGTCACGTACTCGACGGGTGACTTGCCGTCGACGCGGGCGAGGAACAGCCCCGGCAGCAGATGCGCCGCCCGCTCCTCGACCGCGGCGCGCGCCTCCCAGTCGACCCCCGCCAGGTACGATTCGGCGAGCGCGTCGAACGATCGCAGGAACGCGGCCGTCGCCGCCGGCGACCAGAGGCACTTGAGCAGCAGGTGGTTCAGGCAGAAGGCCAGATCGAAGGCGGGATCGCCGAACCACGCGCACTCGGCGTCCAGGAAGATCGGGCCGTCCGGCCCGATCAGGATGTTCTTCGGGCTGATGTCCCCGTGCACCAGCACGTGCTTCGTGCCCGCCGTGCGCGAGACGATGGCCTGCAGCCGATCTGCGAGGTCCGGATGCCGGGCCGCGGTCGCGACCAGGTATGGCTCCAGCCGAATCGCGTGGAAGATGTCGTCGGTGGCGAAGCGCGCCTGCACATCCGCGCGGCCGGCGGTGGCGCTGTGGATCGCGGCCAGACGCTCCCCGACCGCACGGGCGGTCGTCTCGCGGGCAATGCCGTCCCGGAGCTGCGTCTTCCAGAGGGGATGGTCTTCCGGAGCCAGGAATCCCATCGCGAAGCAGCCCGCCTCGATGTCGTGCGCCACGAGCGGCGGCACGCTCGACGGCACGATACGGCCTGCTTCGCACATCCACTCCCACTCGTAGCGGTTCCGCTCTACCGGCGCCTCCCAGTGCGCCGCGACCTTCAGCCTGGGGAGCGCCCGCTTGACGCAGACCGGGCCGGCGGGCAGATCGATCCGCCAGATATCCGAGGAGACGCCGCCCGGGAGGGGCGTCATCGGCGGCGGCGCCTGTGCTTGTACAAGGCCCATTCGCGTGAGCGCCTCCACGATGATGGCGTCGGGTTCGGGCACCGTCCCGCGTATGATAGCGAGCGGTCGCCGGAAGACTGCCCGTGAGCGGCGGCCGCACCGTGCGCGCCGGCCCTGTTTCGGAGCCAGCCATGAACGTCGTCTGCCACTATTCCGCCGGTCCGGGCCTGATGCGCCGGCTCGTGGAGCTCGAGCGTCAGGGACTGTCCGTCTCCGTCTGCGCGATGTCGGACCACGCGCGCTTCGTTGAGCTGCTGCCGGCAACAGAGGCGCTGTGGCATCTGCTCGAGCCGGTCACGGCGGAAGTCATGGCCGCCGCGCCGCGCCTGCGACTCGTCCAGAAGATCGGTGTCGGCGTCAACACCATCGATCTGGAGGCGGCCCGGGACCGGGACATCGCCGTCTGCAACATGCCGGGCACCAACACGCAGGCCGTCGTCGAGATGACCCTGTTGCTGATGCTGGGCGCGTTGCGGCGCGTGAGCCAGCTCGACACGGCAACCCGGGCCGGGCAGGGCTGGGCGCTGCCAGCGGAGCTCCAGGACAGCTACGGGGAGGTGTGCGGCCGGACCGTCGGCCTGGTCGGGTACGGGGCGGTGCCGAGCCGGCTCGCTCCCGTGCTGCAGGCAATGGATGCGCGCGTCCTGTTCGCCAGCCGCGGCGAGAAGCCGAACGCGGTGGGGGAGCGACGGCCACTGCAGGCGCTTCTCGCCGAGAGCGACATCGTCTCGCTCCACGTGCCGCTGACGCCCGAGACCGAGCGCTTGATCGATGCGGACGCCATCGCCCGCATGAAGCCGGGCGCCGTCATCGTCAACACGGCCCGCGGCGCGCTGATCGACGAGTCGGCGCTTGTCCATGCCCTGCGGACGGGGCGCATCGGCGCGGCCGGGCTCGACGTGTTCGAGACCGAGCCGACGCCCGCCGGCAGCATGCTCCTCGCGCTGGACAACGTCGTCTGCACGCCGCATCTCGCCTGGCTGACACGCGAGACCCTGGAGCGGAGCCTCGCGGTGGCGGTCGAGAACTGCCGGCGGTTGGCGGCCGGCGAGGATCTGGTGCACCGGGTGGTGTAGCGCCCCGAAACGCCTCGCAGGCTCGGCGTTTCGGGCCATCCTTGGACCACCAGGTCGCAGGCGGAAGCCATCGGCGCCGCCTCCCGGAGTTATCCGAGTCGCGATACGCGTCCCTCGACAACGACCCAGGCGAGGTCGCGCGCCAGCTCCGAGACCCATTGGAGGGTCCGCTCGACTTCATGGCCGTTGAGTCGGGTGACGCCGTCGGAATCCAGCGCTTCGACGACCCACGGCCGCGACGGTTCTTCCTCTTCGCCGGCGCAGGCCCGCCAGACCAGTTCCGCGCCGTGGTCGCGCCAGCCGATCCCTATGCGGGCGACACGAAACTCGTTACTGTGGCGAGCCCACAACTCGAACAAGTGTCCACCGGCGGCCGTCATGCTGCCCGTCAGACGGTAGCGCGGCCGAGCGGGCAGGACCACGCTTCCGCGCGCGAGCTTCGACAGCACCTCCTGGCGAAGTCTCGCGATGGCATCCGGCCCCAGGGTGCAGGGCTCGATGTCGCGGACGTGGCCGGCCGGCAGCGTCACATGTAGAAAGCTGGTGGCGGTGTTGGGCGGTGCGAGCGGCCCGGCAGCCGTCGCGCGCCAAGGACCGGTTTCTCGCACGATGCTTCGGTCGTCGGATCCGAACACGGTCGGACTATCGGGCGCTCCGTGTTCAGCCAGTAGGGGACGGCCTCGGCGGTCAACACCGTGAACTCTAAGCACAGCTTCGCGCCGACCTACGCCGCCGAGGCCTTCACCGCTTCAACGGCGCCGGCTCAAGATCAACGGCCCGAAAACCGAATGACGGATTCCGCACCGAACGCGGCGGCGGCCTGTCTGCTCAACACGTGCGACTCCGGGATAGGCTGGTATGATCGTGCAGGAGTGATCGCTGAGGAGAGCGCAAGATGCCTATTGAACGGGTACGGCCGTCACGGACCCGCCCGCGCGGGGTTCCGTCCGCGCGACCGCAGGCTGGCCAGGCCCAGGAAGAGTTGAGCGAAGAGGCAATCCGCGCGCTCGAAGAGGGGCGCGCGGACCACGCCGCTGGCCGCACCTTCACGATGGCCGAGATCAAGCGCGAGTTGGGGATCGAATCCTGAGCCGCTTGGCGCTACACGGATCCCGTCAGCCTGCTGCGGCAGTCACGGTCACCTGTACGCCTCGCGCCGATGGAGGATGGCGTCAATCTCGATCGTGCCTCCGCCTGCCCGCCTGAAGAACACCCGCCAGTCGCCGACCCGGAGACGAAGCGCCGTTCGAGTCTGTACGCGCTTGACGTCACCGACACCCATTCCGGCGTACTGATCGATGCCCGCCACGATGCGTGTTCGTGCGGGCGTATCGATCCGTCGCAGGTCACGGCGTGCCCGAGCGGAGAACACGACGCGCGTGTCAGCCAACGCTTCCACCGTCGCCGATTGCCGGCGTCAGGGGTGGGTTGAACGCATTCCACGCGGTGAACATCTACGCCTCAACCGTGATCTTGATGTTCGACGGATCGACGCCAAGCGTCCGCGCCAGCCTTGCCTTCGCTTCTGCAGCGCGATGCGAGGTAGATGGGACATCCGGCCGGGTGACTCGCGAGGCCGTGGGGTTTGGATCGGACGAACGCAGCCGCACGTGGACGGATTACAGTTGATCGAGCGATGTGACGGTGCGTGATCGGCGCCGACGGCTGAAAGTTGTGGCGCCGTCGGACGAGGGCCAGTCTGGACAAGCATGCGCGGAGCCGCCGTCAAGACCGTCAGCCCCGCGAAGCGGGGGCGGAGCGCAGCGACGCGCCTTGACGGCGGTGAGCACACACGAACACTGTCGGCCTCGACGGCGCCGACCGACCACAATATCTTGTGGTCGACTGTGACACACCATTAGCCGAGACTCCGATAGCGCTCCAATGCGGGCCTTGCCATGCCCGCCGGCAGATGTCTGGTGACCATGTTGAACGCGTTGTTCAGCCCCCAGGCACGTTTCAGATCGACGATCACCTCTCCAGTCGCTTCGATGACCCGCCGAACGGGGATCTTGAACCCGTTTGCCAGCTCCACGAGTTCGCGGATCCCGTCTGGGTCCGAAATCACAACGGGCGTGCAACACTCGATCACCCTCCCCCATCGCAAGGGTCGCCAGGCGCGCCGAATCGGTTGGAAGCCGTTCCCAGTGATTCCAGATGATGGGGGTACAGTTCATCTGCCTGGCGCGATCGAGCACTCGAAAGCACGCGTCCGCGTCCAGAATCCGTTCGTTCGGTACGATTCCCACGTAGACCGGTCCATGGACGGTCTCAACCCGGAGATTGGAGTCGGCGGCGTCCCGGCGCGAACCTCCGAGGACGGCCGGCCGCCCGTCTATCAGGGCAACCGAAAGGGGCTTCTTGGGTTTCGCCTTGCGTGGTTCGTGGTCTGACGGGATCTTCGACCAATCCAGCGCTCACCGACCTTGGTCATGTCGAGGTCAACGACGTAGATGCTTC